>JAPLFL010000118.1 GCA_026390695.1 Candidatus Kapaibacterium sp.
AATTTGTAATTTCAAAATGATCAAGCATCCCGTTTGGAAGCATATATTTTATTATTTCTTTACTCATCTGTTCCCTTATTTGTTAATTTATACTTTACAAAAATAACTCTTAATCCCCAAAAATTTGACATGACCCATAATAACTACTGGTATTAAAATCATCATTTTGCTGCCATAACGGTCAGGATTACCATAGAAATCGAAATGAGTAGGAATTGTAGCCGGCAGTGTTATCAAACCATTTAATATGGCATATAGGCTGTACAATAAGGCAATAATACTTGCTGCTTCGATACTTTTATCTGTTCGTGTTGATTTTATTTTTATTTTTGGGCGCATGGAGGGAAATTATGATTTATTATATTTTGCAAAGTAATTGTCGATTTCTGGGCGTAATTCGATTCCAATTCTTTCAAAACAATCGAGTAAACAAAGAAATGTACCTTCGCCACCAAGGAAATCCCAAAATTCCTCAGCAACTTTTAATTCATTTGGTAAATCAAGCATTCCAGCCATAGTCCATCGACTATATGGTTTTGGTTCATAAGGATTATATGGGATTGCAACAAGAGTTTTAATATCTGCATCAGGATTAGCTGCAAGTGTTACTCCGACCCATTCAAGCAAAGTTCTTTTAAATTCCTGAAAGCCACCTTTATTTGGTTTAGCAGTCTTTATATCAATAAGATATATTTCATCAGAATTGCTTTGAAGAAAAATATCGACTTTGGTTGGTTTGACAGTTTTCATTTTTCCAGTTCTACAAACTTTTCTGATAATTTCAATTTCTGCTTCCTTATCTGGTCGGGAACTTGCCGCAGTCAAATTATCCATAATATTTTGGATTTCTCTTTGAGCTGATTCACTGATAGTGGCTCCAGCAGTAGCTTGAGCTTTTGCCTCTTTAAAACTGGTTTTTGCAAGGGTAAGTGCAACAGGTTCAAAAATACTTGTACCAAAATTTGTATTTAATGAATGAATAAAAGAGAATAAAGCCATTCTATCTTTACCAAGCAGTCTTGTATGAAACGGCATAGAAGCAGGTTCGGGCTTGTATTTCTGAAATTTTGCCCTAAGGCTATTTCTTAGAACAGATTCAATTTGCGTGATTTGTATATAATTCATTATCTTAATTCACTAATTAGCCGTTCAGTTTTTGGATTTGAGTAAAATCCTCGTTTTTCGAAAAGATAAGTTTTAGTATTTAAAAGAGTTATAGCGTCTTTAAAAAGTTCTGTTGCATTAGGCACATTTCCTAAATAATTTACTTTTAACTCAATCCCTTTATACCCTTTATTATCTAAAAGTAAGTCACAAGTCATCAACAAATGCATATCAATAGTTTTGGAACTAATAACTATATTACTATTAATCAATAAATGATTAAACCAATACCATAAAACTCCACAGTAATAATATTGAGCAGGGGCATTGCTTGAACTATTTAAAACTTTTCCTTCTTTTTGAAATTTATCAATTACTGATATTGCATTACTTTTCATTTCATGAGGTTTTTTTATAAATACTGAAATAAAAACTCTTGCTAATGTTTCGATATTAACCCGACTATATGGAGGATTAACACTTGAATGTTGCCCTCTTAGTCTTTCAAAATAAATGTGAAACCCTGATTCATCTTTTCCAGTGAAATAAGTTTCTATTTTTTCGTGAAATTCATTAAGCGCTTGTAAGTCTTTATCAATGGAATTTTGATTATTAGCAGCATAAATTATCATCTTTTTCAATTGATTATCGTTCGTTGAAATAATTTTTGCTATAACTTCAACATTATCAATACTATTTTCGTCAAAAGATTCTCTGTACTTTTTATATAGTTCATTTGTTGTTTGACAACCATTAATTATCCTTGGAAAAGTTAATGTAAAATCCTTCTCTTTGACAGGATGGCGCTCAATTTTATCACAAATAATAGCTAATCCATTATTAAGGAATGGGAAATACTTCCTCTCTGAATCATTATCAAGTGTCTTTTTTATATCTTGGTTAACAGGCGTAAGTCCTATATAATTTCTAACATTTTCAATAAATAATTTATCCTTTAAATTTTTATCAGTATTAAGTATCAATTTCTTTAATTCTGAAAACTTCAGAGTGACTAATAGACTTAACTCAACATTTTCTGTAGACGAAAGAGGAATATTATTTTCAAATTTTAACTGGATTGAATGAAATTTTGAAATTCTTTCATATTCAGCTTTTATTTCATCTTTTTGTAAAATTAGTATTTTATCTAACAAACATTTATTCTCAATTTCAGGTCTTGAGGTAATCTTTGTCCTTTCAGATTTCATTTTTTCTTCATCAAAATGATGCGAAGTTCTGGCAGAAAGAAAGAACAAAGATACATGCGGAGTTTCTTCAATTCGGTCTAAGAAACCCCCTGACTCATCAAGTAGTTTCTTATAAATCATTGAATAAGGTTCAATCTCAAATGTTCCAGTTAGAAATTTCACAACACTATCTATAAAGGCACTAAACTTCTGCTCATCAAAACTTTTTTGAGTTGTAGATTGTATAAATCCAATTTTAATTTTTATTGATTCTGTTGGACCGAATTTTCCTAAATCCGATTCTTCATTTACCAACCTGTTATTAACAATAATGACTATTCCATCAATTCCTTGTGCTTTATTTGTTGAAACAGATTTGACATTATCAAGTTCCTCCTCCAATAAAATTGAAGATATAATAAAGTTGCCAAAATCCTCAAAAATATCTTCATCGTTTGCCTCAGTTCTTGTAATACAAAACTTTTTTGCAAAATCATTAATTTTGGCATTTAGACCAATATCAAATTTTTGAGCCATACCTACTTCCCCTTCAAATGAAAAATAATCTCAGAATATGCACCTTTATCTTTTTCTGTGCGATTTAAAACTGGTCTTTTAAATTGGTTTACAATCTGCATTCCCGCATTCTCAGCTATTATAGGATACATATTGTACTTATCATTTGCAACTAAAAAAACATCATAATCATCAACGAAATATTTTTTACAATTATTTAAAACTTCACTGATTCCTTGAATATAACTCTGTTTTGCTTCTTTGCCCTGTCCTTTGAAAAGCGGCCCGATTTCCAATTCATCTTTTCGCTCATATCCAAATAAATCATAAGCATACGAATGTTGTTCGTGGTAATCAATTAATCCAACATAAGGGGGTGACGAAAATATTCCTTTTATTTTCTGCTTTCTGGCAAGTTCCGAAAATTCAGGACTCTTTTTATCAAGTTCAGTAAAAATATCAATATTCCGACTGTCACCAGTCAAACATCCTTGAAAAGTTTTTGTTCTTAATTTATCAAAATGACCAAGACGAATAACTGTATCTTTAGAATATGTTTGCCACCACTTCAGCATAGAAAAGAGCGGTTTGCACATTTTGCCATGTTTTGAACAATAATATGTTGTAGTTATTGGTTCGAGTAAAGTAGCAAGATCGGCATGTGTTGTGGCACGGCAGCTACGAATTGTACGGCTAAGGATTAATGCAATTATTTTTTTAATTTTTGTATCTTCAATTTTCTTGATTTCTTCAAAAATAAATTGAATTTCATGGCGAATATGATTCGAAAACCATTTATCTAAAAAAGTATCGGATTTATCTTGACGGAGTTGGATATTATAGTCATTTACAAGTTTATTGAAAATTGGAAGGAATTCCTTTTCTTTTTCAGCACCATATTTGTCTTCATCAATTTCACCTTGCCTGAGTCTATATTTATACTGAGGAACAGGAAAATATTCATTATTAAATTTATAAAGTTCCTGCAAAAGCTTTTCTTCAAACTCAATGGTTTTTGAATCTGTTAAAAAAAATTTTAAAGCTCTTGTGATTCTATCAATTTCTTTCTGTAGTTCAAATAAATTATATTTACTTATTTTACAATTCCCGATTAAAGAATTGAACACAGAAACATCCACACCTATAGCGTGCATTCCGAGTTCACTTGCCTGAACCATTGTGGTTCCAGACCCAGAAAATGGATCAAGAATAATATCCCCCTTCTTAAAATAAATTTCTTTTTTAAATTTATCTGTATGACTATCAAGAAAATATTCAACAAGCTGTGGAATGAATTTTCCTTTGTAAGGATGTAAACGGTGAACATGCTTCGTGGTCTCAGCTTCCTTATATTGATCAAAAGATAATGCCCAGTTCAAATCATCACCAAGCTGATCTTTCCACGATAGCTCACGGTTTCCATTATATGATTTGTAGTAATCCAATAAATCTTGTTTGGAAATTTGAGAAGATCCATTATCACCGAGTTTACGAACTCTACCGTATTGAATCAGATAAGAAATATTAGAAGTAGTAACTGATTTGCCCAAATAACTTGTAGCCCAGTCGCTGGCTTCTTTAATACTCATTATGTCTTGGGATATAAACATTTTTCCTTAGTCGATTAATCACAACAAATATTGGCAAATTTAAACAATTTTGCAAACTCTTTCTCTTTCAGAGAGGGTTGCAGGCTTTTAAAGTATTTAAAATAATATTAACCTCTAACTTCAATACTTCACCACCAGCTCGAAATCTTTGATATTCTCGGCTGAGGCTACTTCTTTTTCTATGTACTCGCGGATTACCGGTTTGAGGTACATTTTCTCTATACTCTGTGTGGACAGGCAGCGTGCAAGTACGCTTGCCCTTAATTCTACAGTTGCATTGCGGTTGAAAAGGATCAGCTTCTGTTCATTTACAACACAGAATCCTGACTTAAAATTCCCATTTTCACGTCGAACTGTAATCCCGATTGTTTTTGCAATATCGGCTAATTCATCATATATATCGTTTATTTTCATTTAAAATATTAACAATTAACTTTCACTTTGATCTCTTTTAACTTTCAACTCTTTCTGTAGCGGCATCCAGATAACAAAAAGTACTACAGTCAGGCCTGCAAGTGCTGATAATGCTGACATTGTTGCTACTGTTAGATTTTTTATACGTGAGACAAAAAACTGCTGGACTATATAATCATCAAAGCGTACTTGTGGATCAAACAATAAACCGGTTCCAAGCTGAAAATCATAATACATCAGGTAAAATTCGATTACTCCGGTTAATAAAAAAAGGGTCAGAGCCATAAATAACCAGCCCTGCTGTTTTATTTCCTTTCTCAATGCAATTATTAGTACGATCGACAGCAAATAAGTTACTATATATCCTATTCCTGTATAAATTGCCAGCGAAGCATAGACTCGGACTGTTTGCAATACATCTGAAACTGGTAGCCATTGCTTAATGTGCAAGGTTTGTCCATTTTCAAAAACCTGATATGCAATAGCTCCGCGCAAAAGAGAGCCCACAAACCAGAATATGAATCCGACGGCCATTATTGAAACAATTATTTTAACGAAATTTGATTGATTTTTCATGGGTTTATATGATTTTCATTTATTAAAATGTCCTACACCAAAAAGTATAGGACATCCAGTATTTAATTATAATTGTTGTTGCTAATTACATCCATTTTATAATTTTTTGAGAATGATTTTAAGAATAGTTTAAAACTCTATCTACTCGCTGCAATTCTCTCGTTCAACTTCGGCAATACCTCGAAAATATCTCCGACGATTCCATAATCACAAACTTTGAAAATCGGTGCATCTTTGTCTTTGTTAATAGCTACAATATATTTCGAGCCGGACATTCCAGCTAAATGTTGAACAGCTCCGGAAATTGCACAGGCTATATAAAGTGTCGGCGATACTGTTTTTCCGGTTTGACCGACCTGTTCTGCATGTGGACGCCAACCTGCATCAACTACGGCACGTGATGCTCCGACAGCACCATGCAGGGTAGTTGCAAGTCTCTCTATAAGATGATAGTTTTCGGGACCTTTGATTCCACGTCCACCTGATACAATTGCATCGGCTTCTAAAACGTCAAGTTTGCCTTCATTTTTAGCAACCGAGCTGACTTCACAAGAGAAATCTTTGCTTTCAAGGCTTGCATCATAAGATTTGATTTCAAAACTTGAAGATTCGTTTTTCATAGCCGTGAAAACGTTAGGTCTCAATGAAAAGACTTTAACATCTGTGTTTATTTTTGTTTTAATTTGTGCTTTACCGGCATAGATCGGTTTGCGAGCGATAATATCAGTGCCGGAGATTTCAAGTCCGATACAATCTGAAATAAATCCTGCAGAAAGTTTTGCAGCAACACGTGGAGCGATTTCAATACCGTGTGAATTTGCCGAAAACAAAAGCACATCAACTCCGAGTGATTTGGCTAACTGTGCAATTGCAGCCGAGTATGCTGTTGTTGATACTTTATCACAATTTTCATATTTGATATTATAGACTTCAGAAATTCCATAATCTTTTGCAGATTGAATTTGATTATCATCAGCATTGATTGCGGCTCCGATAATCTGTCCACCACCAGAGGCGACAAGTGTACCTGCTGCTGTAGCTGCTTCAAATGAAGTTCGTTTAAATGAATCTTTTCCGGATTCAAGGAATACTAATATTTTACTCATTTTTTTCTCCTATTTGGGTTAAATTACTTTAGCTTCTTCGTGAAGAAGAGTGACTAATTTATCAAGACTTCCATCCGATCCGTCAAGAATAACGCCAGCACGTTTTTTGGATGGAATACTCATTTCAAGAATTGTGGTACGTGGTTGACAATCAATAGCTGCAACTTCTTCGATAGGCTTGGATTTTGCTTTCATAATATCTGGAAGTTTAGGATAACGAGGCTCATTGAGTCCCTTTTGAGCGGAAATTATACACGGCAGTTGCGCTGATACAATTTCTTTACCACCTTCTATATCTCTTTCAGCCGAAACATTATTGCCTTCAATCTGAAGCTTTGAAACAACCCCAATTGATGGAATACCTAATAATTCGCCTAAATAAGCCGGTATTTGCAATGAGTCATAATCAATACTCTGCTTTCCAAGTAAAATAATATCAAAAGCACGATTACTGGCGAATTCAGCCAGATTTTGAGCAGTAAAGTATGAATCAAATTCATTTTCTGTTTTGATTATAGCAACTTTATCGGCTCCCATTGCCAGAGATGTCCTGAGAATATCTTTTGCAACTTCTCCGGCGACAGTAACTGCCGTGACAGAGCCGCCATTTTTTTCACGCAAGCGCAAACCTTCTTCAAGGGCAAATTCATCGAATGGATTCAACACAAATTTTACACCGGTTTTATCGGCAGTTTTTCCGTCTGGACCGACAAGAATACGAGTAGTAGTGTCGGGAACACGGGATACACAGACTAAAATGTTCATTAAATCACCAAAGTATATAACATAATTAAAGACTTCAAAAATAAGAATTTTTAATGAGCTAAAAAAGAAATATTGAAATAGAATTGGGATTTAAGTTATATCGTTTCCTATTTGAAGGCTGTCATTTGTGCGTATGAGACTGTGCGAAAACTTCAATTTCTGTCATTCCTGCGAATACAGGAATCCCCTGATTGGTACTGGATGAGGATTCCCACATTCGCGGGAATTACATTTCATTGGAATTTCATCATTTTCACACAGTCTCATTCGCAGGAATGACAATAATTCCTAATTAATTAAGTAAATGATATTATTTACTATTTTTTGTTTTATTCTCTATGATGAAATGACAAAAATATAAACAAAATTCAATAAAAATCAGCCGATAACTTTAGAAATTTATTTGATATACAAAAAGAAATCAATCAGAGTTTGTCCGGCTTTCTTTTCTTTTATTTTTTTCAGGAAAGGGTAGATAATAGTTTTTGTGGAATCATGTTCAACTACGACAATTGAGCCTTCTTTAAGGAAATGTTCAGAATGAAGTTGTTCTATTATTTTGAAATAAACTATTGATGCATACGGTGGATCAATGAAGACTATATCAAAAGCTGACTCTGGATCATTCTGACGGAATTTGGAAATTGTTTTAGAAGCATCACCAGCAATTAAATTTATATTGTCAGATATATTCAAACATTCTGCAAAGAGCTCAATAGCAGTGCAGTTTTTTTTATCCGATTCAAAAAAATAGCAATGTCCGGCACCGCGGCTTAATGCTTCAAAGCCGACCAAACCACTGCCTGCACATACATCAGCAAAAATAATATTCTCAAAATCAATAAGATTTTCTAAAACATTAAAAATAACTTCACGTGAATAATCGCTTGTTGGACGAACTTTTTCAGAAATTATCATTTTATAATTTCGACCTTTGAAAATTCCGCCGATTATTCTCATTAAACAAGTTTGATTGTAGGATGATAATCCGGAATACAACTTCCAATACATGGTGCATAGATATGTGCTGTTCGGTCACAATATTGGCGCACTCTTTCATCCAAATTGGTTGAAAACATTCTGAACGGATTTAAACGCCCAGAAAATAATCCAAGATTAACAAGGGCTTCATTTCCATAATTCAAAATGTTTTTATTTAATCCCGAGCCAAAGAAATAGACAAAATCAATCCATGAAACATGCCCCATTAATAATTTATTAAATTCTATCTCGCATATTTCACCGATTTGTTTTTCATTATTATATGCTACAAGATTATAGTAAATCAGCTCGCCTTTTGAGATCAAACTTACATCAATAAATTGTTTTTGAACTGCGAGAAATGCGACAATTTGCTCTGCAGATTCGGGGTAATTATATAAAAAAGCTTTATGAGCTGATAATTGACTCACTTCGATACGATTAATTGGTAAATGAAGGTTCTCAAGTAATTTTTTAGCGATTGATATATCATTTTTTGGAATTATAGTCGCTAAAATTTTTTCCGGTTCATTTGCTAAGGGTTTAAAAGGAGTTACATAGGCACTGAATTCATCAAAATTAATATTCGGGTACTCTTGTTTAATTTCAAGTTTCACCAATTTAATAATTTCATTATTTGATAAACCTTGTTGGCTTGGCAGTTGCCTTAGCATAGCTTGATCGGTCGGAAAGACAATATTAATTTCTTCAATTTCGCGCTGTGTTTCACCCAGAATGGCTTCAATTTCAGCCGCTGCAACAAAAACCTCGGAATCATCTGCAAGCTGGAAGTTGACTGACTGATTTGTTGCAAAAATATCAACTAATTTCAAGCCTTTACGTGTAGGTTCAACAATAGATAAATATGTTCTGTCTGAATTAAAAAAAATTGATAATATTTGTTTCATTTTATTATTGATTAAAATTTATTTGTTCTTCATCTGAAATTACAATTATCTTATCGCCCTCTGAGAAGAAAACTTGATTAGATTTTTTCGGATTTACTTTAACTCCGTGTGCTAAAATATTTTCGCCTTCGAAACGTGGCTTTGAATGCTTCATTTTGTATCCGATTGCAATTTGATTTTGTTGACGAGCCGATTCAATGACGGTATAGAAATTAACCGGTCGGCCAAGTTCTACGTAATATTCGGCTGGTTTAATATAAATTGCAGGTCCTCCTGCACTGAATAAAAGTTCAAATACTGTTTTGAGTTCCTTATTTTCGGATATTTGAGAAAGCAATAAGCTATCTAATTTTACACTAACAATGAAGTCATCTGTATGAGTAATTTCAGCAAGTTCACGGTTTCTGTCATCCAACATTTCCGAGACTATAGATAATTTATGATTGAGCAGATCACCAATATCACGCAGATGCAGTAATGTACTCAATGTTTTGGCATCGGTAGATTGTACGTCCGTCAATTCGGTTTGAGATAAAACAATAATATGATCGTAACTTTCAACATTCAATTCATTAAGAATGCCACGGTTAGTAGTATCACCAAACCAGAAAGAAACGCTCTGGTGACTTAAATCAGCACAATGATGCAGCAACTCTTTTTCTGCTGTCGGATGCTCGGCTACAACAGTTACCTTTGAGCCTGGCCATACATATTTATCCAATTCATTAATGATAAGTGGGGCACGGCGATTCCATCCTAAAACGAGTGTAGATTCAGGATATGGTTGAACATATTTTGGAGATTTTCTAATAGCACCCGGATCAATACCATATTCAGATAATCCTGATACTATCACGGTGTCATCGTCCTCAGAGATAGCAATGACTCTATCTCCATCTTCAATTATTATACTCATCTGGGGTTTTAGTAAAATTTGTCCGTTTTTCCTTCTGATTCCAATGATAGCAGAGTTTTCATATGAGAACATTGCTTCTACAAAGGTTTTGCCAATTATCTTTGGTTCATACTGGAAATATATTTCATCACCATCGAAATCAAGAAGTTCTGTAAAAACAACAGAAAGCCCAGGCTGGCGACAGGTTTGAGCTGTAATTCTTGATATAACATAATCAAAAATAACTAATTGTACTTCATCTCTACCAGCAATTTGTGCTATTGCAACGTTTCGAGGATCACGGATTTCGGCAACAATATGATATTTATGTGGATGTGGCTTCCTGTGCGGATTATTTGTTATTGCGAGAATAGTTTTTATTACACTTGAATCAGGATCTTTAATATCAGGAGCAATAATAATAATTGAACGTGCTGAATGAACATTAATAATTTCAAGATCACGAAGATCTATTGGATTTCCAGTCCTGCAGACAACTCTCGTTGTTTTTGTATCTCCTATTTTAACCCTGATTTCGTCTTCCATAAAAACTTTATCGTCTTCGGCTAATATTGCAATACACTGATTTTTTTGATTTTCATTAGCTATAACAAGTTCGGATATAATCGGAAATACCTGAAATGACCAACCTAATACAACAGTATGATTCTTCTCAATAACTAAGGATTTCCCTTTTCTTAGCTCTGACAGCTTCGATACAACGCTGTTATTGACAATACCTATCAAGGTGCTCATTACAAATATTCCACCGAAAGTAGCTGCCGTCATGAAAACAAGGAATTTCCAATTATTTGCCGGATCCTGTGAAAGGACACCTCCGTCAAGAGCACGAAGCAATGTTAACCACAAAGCATCGAAAAAATTTATTGAATTTTTATCACGGAGTCCGTTCAAACCGTCTAATTGAGGAACTGATCCTGTTATCCACATAAAAAAGGCAATAAATACGATTCCAAGGGCTGTGGCTGCAATTAATAAAATAATCGGGGCAGACATACCTCTTGACATCAAATTGTCGAACATGTATCGTATTCTTTGGAATAAAGTAATTTTCTTCATCATAATTACTTGCTTACATTATATATTAAAGATTAAAAACATTCTACAAAAATATTCAAATATTTTCACTTAAAACATTAATTGTTTTTTAACTTATACATTTTTTTACTTCAGCTATGTAAATATATGCTAATCCTCCCGTCATTTTTTTAAAACGGCAATTTTCCAGAACAGAGCTTTCGTACATTTTTTCAATAAATTTAAAACCTGCATAATAAGCAGCAGTGCTGCGAGGTAGGTATTCATAAGCAGCTTTATCACCAGTTACTAATTTCCCGATAAAAGGGATATAGTAACTACTGTACAGCGAATAAATTTTCTCAAACAGACCAGTAGGTTGACCAAATTCCAATACAATTATTTTCCCACCCGGCCTTATAACTCTTGCCATTTCCCTCAGACACTCAACTGTATTATCTACATTGCGGATTCCAAAAGCTATGCAAGAATTATCGAATGAATCATCCGGATATGTTAATGCAAGAATATCTTGTTGCTCAAATTTTATATTAAAATTTAATCGATTTGCTTTAGCAGAGCCTATAACAAGCATATCTTCACAAAAATCACATGCTAATATTTCACTGGATTCACCTAATTGATGTTTAAATTCAAAGGCAAAATCTCCTGTACCACATGCACAGTCGAGAATTGATTCGCCTTTTCTTATACCGGAATATTTAACAGCTTTGCGCCTCCACAGCCGGTGCATTCCTAATGAAAGAATGTCATTTATCAAATCATATTTCTGAGATATTCGTGAAAACATATTTTTTATTTGTTCGCTCATTTCATTCTATTCAAACATTTATAAAAACTCTTTTTAAAATCAGTTGAAAATTATATTTTTGTCCCTAATGAGAAATAAAACATAAGTGGTCCAAAAATCAGGTTACTGTATCCTTTATTAGCATAGAAGCAATTTCCGAATGAGAATTTGGCAGGCCCGATTGGTGTAGCCAAACCCAAAGACAGCCCTAATCCTTGCTTAAGTGCGGTTAATTTCATATCTTCCGGGGATGACCAAATACCACCGATATTATAATGAAGATAAAAATAAGTATCAAAAAATATACTGATCGGTGACCTGAAGCGATATTCCAATAATTCAGATACTATTTGTCTTCCACGGTAATCATCTTCATGCAGACCATAAAAATTTCCTATTCCTCCTATGCTAAATAATTCGGGATCAGGCGTACTTGCATCTGCAAATCCAAACATGAACGAGGTAGAAATTGTGTGCCTTCCCATGCTGAAATTCTGTCTATGGAAATAGTTAATTTTTGAAAAACCTACACCATCTTTTGGCTCCAGAAAAGATGTTTCAAGCGACATGTCTATATATCGCCCAATTCTTGGAAATTGAATATCGTCTTCTGAATCGAAGATTGTTGCAAATTTTAATGAGGAAATAGAATAGTAAGGTGTTGGATTTGCAGCTAAATCGTATGTCCTTTGCTGTTCAAAGCGATATTCGGCAAATAAACTTCCCTTTTTTTCTATTTGTGAGCCAAAAGATAATTTAGTGCCCATGCGACTTTCTTGTAATTCACCAGCTATATTTCTTAAAAATCTGTTTGATGGCTGATTCTCATTGTTCGCATAATAATAGTAGTCTCTAAGTTCCGTATATATATTCAAATTCAGAGTAATCATAGAGAAAAGTAATCTTGGTACATTGATAGAAAAAGATGAAAAGCCATTACGATTACCACCTGCAATTCTGAAAATAGCTCTGGCTCCAGTATTATGTATATTATTCTGAATTAAATCCAGTCCTGCTTGTGTATTCCTTTCATTGTCAATTTTTGCGCCAAATTTAACCAATTGGTCTTCAGCCTCCTGAACTCTAATAATTAGATCCAGACCGCTTGTATCCTTCGGATATTTGGTTATAAGATCAACATCTTTAATTAATTCCGAACTAAGGAGGTTTTCAGAACTTGTAAAAAAATTGTCAATTTTCGGTAATTCAGAAGCATGAAAAGTAAGTTCACGAGTTAATAAATAGTTGCTTAATGATTCAGAGCCACTTATTGAAATATTCCGAATTTTAGCTTCATCAATTTCTATAATTAGATAATTGTTTTTGTAATCAAATTCATACTTTAATATCCTGATAAAATCATATCCTTTTGAATGAAGTAGATTTAAAATCTTTACAAATAATTCTTTAGAGTTTTTTGAGTAATAAAATTTATTTTTCATATAGTATAAAGTACTATCAGCTTCCATTGCGATATTTGAACCCTTTATTAAAATCCCCTTTATTTCAGGAAAGGGAAATGCAGTAATTTTAAAGAAATTATCAATACCTTCAAATTGAATTTTCTGATATGGATATGAAAGACCGATTCCAGAAATAATATTTTCAATGGTAACAGATCCATTCACCAGACTTAATGAATCTTCAAAAGAAAAGCCTCTGTACTGATTTCGGTAGTGGTTCGCATTAATCAATTCAGAATTTATATTTAAACTTTTTAGTGAATCTAAAATTGTTTTAAAGGTCTTATGCTTAATTTCTTGAATTTTTAAACGAGCTTTTTGTGACCCAATAAAAATGAGTGAATCCAGATTAGTGAAATCACTGTTTAAATGCGAGGTTTCGGGGCTTATTACAATATCAGCTTTTTTAAGAGCAGAATCAGTGAAATATTTCATAGAAATTGAGATAACTTGATCCGCAAGATTCCATGGTGAATTCAATTCATTTGTTTTAAGTATTGGTGAACTTGTGTTGACAGCTATGGTGATTTTATTTTTCATCGGATCAAAAGCATTTATAGGAATATTTTGCATGATCCCACCGTCAACTAAAATCATTGAGTCCTTTCTTACGGTTGAAAGTCGCAGTGGAACAGTAGCACTTGCTCTGATAGCAGTAGCAAGGTTCCCGTTTTTTAAATAAACCGTTGTTCCTGTTACTAAATCAGTCGCAACAGCACGAAAGGGTATAAGTAAATCATCAAAGCTTTGATAATCTTGAATAGGAGCGTTCCAAACAATTCTTTGAATAAAAGAAGTGAAGTTCGAACCGTAAGAAACGGCTTCAGGTACTATTAATTTAAAATTTTTGAAATGTAATGTAAAAAGCGAACGATCATCAATAATTTTTTGACTATAAAACAGTCTCTCTCTATCAGATTCTTCGTGTAGGGTTAGAATCTCATCCCAATTTGCCTTACAAATAATTTTATCAAGTTCTGTGATAGTAACTCCTGAACAGTATAACCCTCCTATTATAGCTCCTATACTTGTTCCTGCAATAATATCAATATTTATCCCTTCTTTTTCAAATTCCTTTAAAACGCCAATTTGAGCAACTCCACGGGCACCACCTCCACTAAGAGCTAATGCGATTTTTGGTCGAATAGAATCTGGAAAAATAGTGATTGGAGAGGAATAAAGTGGATAAATTTCAATTATTATGAAAAAAAAAAACAGAGAATATGGTATTTCTTTAAAAGCATAATAAATTCAATAAATTTCAAATCTGGTAAATTCACCGGAAAAACTTTGTTCCACACGTTTAAATGACCTAACTTGGCTTCTTGAGGGACCTAACTTAATTAATGATTCGAACTTTTCAACAATTTCCACTGCTCCTTCTATTGTCGCAGAAACTGAGCCATCATAGTTATTTTTTGCAAATCCTTTTAATCCTAATTGGACTGCATTTTGATAAATAAAATAGCGGAATCCTACTCCTTGAACCAAGCCGTCGATATGATATTTTACTTTAATCATTAGTTCCAATTTAAGTTCCTGAAAAAACCGAAATGAAATATTGCATATATGAGAAAACAGAATAATACATGTCTGCTACTATTAATATCGTAAATAAAAATATGCCAAATAGTGACCAGCCCACAATATAAACTCTTCTCATATGCACATCAAAAACAACACCAGTGGATCTTAATATCCTAAGCCATACCCATACTCCACTTATGAAAGTTGATAAAATAATAAACCAAATTGCTGAAGGAGCAAATACTAACAAACGATACAGAACTATTGCAAGAGGTAATAGCAATAAAAATGGTACTGCAGACCAGATGATAATCGTCAGAGTGTCGTAAAAAATTATTCTTGATTTGACAAGAAATGAAAATACTCTCAGAGCTGACGCAAGAAGAAATGCCAGTGAGAAGAAGAAAAGTGATAGGACCAGAATTAAAACTTCTGGCATATAAACAATCTTAAATAGAATTTCCTGTATGAATGTTGAAGGAAATATTATCATGTATAGATCCTGAGAAACTATACTATATTTATAATAAGTAAAAATTGACGAAAAATAAACTCCTAATGTAATCGAAAAAACAGCTCCCAATATAGTTGTCTGAAAAGTTGACATTATTCGTTGATCTCGAATATCAGCATAAAAATTATAAGGTCTGAGAATTGATCTGAACAAATACTCCCGAAAACGGCGGAACCTGTTTATCATAAATACCATGACAATAGCTATAAAAAATCCAATCAGAATAAAAGATAGTGGTGTTCCAGTATTCTGGCTGCCAGGGTTAAGAATTGGCTCTTTCTCCTGATTTAAAAAAGTTTGTAAAACATTATATGCTAAACGAGGTTGTCTAAATCGATCAACTAAACCACTTGTACAGATATATTGATCAAAATATCCAGTGATTAAAAATGGATTTTCAAGCTGATAATCATTAAAGGTGGAATAGAAGCTTGAGCATTGAAAATCTCGGATTATATAATTATAATTTCTAACGTAATCTGCTTGTGATTCAATAGAAAGAGGTTCCAAATAGCCATTGTGGTTATTCGGATCGATTGGAATACCATAAGTGATAAAGAACGGTTTACTTTGAATTTGTTGAGACAATCTTTGTAAGTTGGCTCTTATTGCAATGTAATTATTACTTAGATGTTGGTCATGAATACCAATTAAATCAAAATTATCAGTTTGACAAGTTTTGGAATTGATAAAGATTATCTTGTAAATTAGATTGGCAGAAGATTTTCTGAAAATAGCAATAATCGAATTTATAAATTCATCGGTTAAATGGGAATTTTCTTGTAAACCGGAGGCTATCCCATATCCAAAAGCTGATGGATGTAGATCGTAGGACTGAAGTATCTGTTTGGCGGAATTATTTACCTTAACTCTGATTTCATCAAGATTGACAACAGATTTGGGAAGACAATAAACAGGTAAATCTATTAACATCACAAGTCCGTATTTATCACAAAGCTCGGCAAAGTATGGATGTGGTGGAGAAAACTTGAAATTAATGGCATTGATCCCCAAGGTTTTCATAATTTGAATATCTTGTTCCATTCTTTCGGCGGACAGCGACTGTCCTGTATAATAGTAATCTTCAATATATTCAGTACCTTTTAGTTCAAAAGGATGATTATTCAGAAAAATTGTAGGTTTGTTGTTGTAATTCTTTACTTTAATATCTCGGAATCCGATAGATTCGGTAAATTCATCTATAAGGGCACCATTTCGAGATATTTTAACAGTATATAAATATAAATTCGGGCTTTCAGGTGACCATAATTGTAATGAGTTTACAGTCATATTAATATTATGGATAATTGTTCTTTCGGATTCAATTTCAAATTGACGGATACCGCTCTGAGCAACAGTTTCACCAGTTTTCTTTTTAATAATAGCTTCAATTGATAAGTTAACTTTTAGATTATTTGTCCCCTTCACAGAATCAACATATTTAGAAAATATTTTTGAAATTTCAGTTGCAGATATATTAATGGATGCTTTGATGTCAGCGTCGCTAAGGCTTTGATTAAACGAATATTTAAATTGAATCGAACTTGTTCGTACATGTGGTGTGCCGACTAAATATACTTCCCTGATAATTCCAGTATTGGTTTTTCTTTGAAATGGGAAATGTGAACGAGCTATCCTTAGGTTAGGACTCAATTGTGAAAATGATAATTTAATTTCTACAGTTTGGTGTAGGATCGTTTTTTCTGGAATTTTAATGTTCAAAGGAGTCATTCCTGAAAAAAATATTCCAAGAAACCTGTCATTCACAAAAACCTTGACTTCGTCCTCTATTCCGAGGAAATAAAGATTCCATGAGAAATTATTTAAATTATTCTTATCAATAGTAAAAGATTTTTTGTAACTAACATTAGATTGAAAATTTTCGGAGCATGGCACACTAACCTGCTCCCAATCGGACTCATTATACGAACGCTCCCAGTTCCCGCTGAGATTAACCAAAACTCGTGTCGGGGAATTAATAATCGTATGTATCTGATTGTCAGTCAGAGGAACAAAATTATTATAATCGGAATAAGCCCGGTTTGTAATTAGAAAAGTAAATATTATAAAAATCAGTTTATTCGATAATTTAAGCATATTCTCCTCAATGGGGGACAATTTCAAAATTCTGCAAACTACAAAAATAAGAAAAAAGTTTTAATGATCTGACTTTTGTTCTATAAGTAGATTTATTGTTTCGAGTAATTCGCCAATCTGTGGTTTGGTCAATTGTGCATCCACACCAACGGAACGGCCTTTGTGTAGCATTTCTCCGGAAATAATCGATGAAAAAATCACAACCGGTAATTTACAAAGCTTAGGATGTGATTTAATATTTTTAGTTAAAGTATATCCATCCATTCGCGGCATTTCAATGTCAGTAATGACAATATTCACTTTGTCAAAAATATCATCAGATTTTTCAGCAAGCGCGACTAAAGCCTCCCATGCTTCTAAACCATCTTTAAATGGAATCAATTCAAACCCCGCTTTGGTTAACCTCTCAGTTACCATTTTACGGACAGTAAAGGAATCCTCAGCCGTAAGAGCGACTGGTTTGCCTTTTACTTCAATGTTGACATCCTGAATTTTATTCAATCCGCTTGGATCAATATCAAATAATATCTTTTCAATATCCAGCATCAAAATATTTTTATCTTCTACTTTTATAATCCCGACCACTGTAGAGTTTTCACTCTCCATTTCATTAACAGATTCAGGAGAAATTATTTGCGACCAGGAGATTCGGTGAATTTTTGATACATCAGAAACAATAAGTCCTACTCTGATTTTATTAAATTCAGCGATGATCATTTTGTAATTTTTATTATAAGAATTAACTGAATAAAGATATTTTGTTAGATCAATAGCAGGAATTAAAACATCTCTAAGTCTAAATATACCGCATACAGTGTCTGATAAACCCGGAAGCCGCGTCAGTTCAGGCATTCTGATGATTTCTCTTACCTTTGCAACATTAATTCCGAATGATTGTGATTTTTGCTTTTTTGATTCATCTATATAAGCAAGTACAAATTCAACTACTTCAAGCTCATTTGTTCCGGTTTCAAGTAAAATATTTGTTTTCAATTTTTTAATTTCCTATGTAATAATCTTTTTTACTAATCTGGCTGCAAATGCGCCGTCTATATTATGTTCATTTGAAAATGTCTGAAGGAAACCATCTTTGCAAACATCTTTATGTAAGTAATTTTCAGCAGGATCAATTTCAAATTCAGGGTAATTCTTTAAAACCCATTCTATATTATCTTGATTCTCTTCTTTCTCAATAGTACAGGTAGAATAAACGAGCCTTCCGCCTGGTTTAACTAATGTGACTGCATTTGCCAGAATACTCCTCTGAAGATTTTGGAGGCCGATAATATCTTCGATTTCCCTTTTCCATTTTATGTCAGGTTTTTTTGATAATGTTCCGAAACCTGAGCAAGGTGCATCAAGAAAAACAAGATCGGCTTGTCTGTCTAACTTCACTTCTGAAGCATCATTATTTAAAAGACTGATAGATTTTATGCCTAATCGTTTTGCACCATCTTCAATAAATCTAATTTTTGAAGAGTATTTTTCAATAGCTAATACTTCTCCTTTATCATGCATCAATTCTGCTAAGAAAAAGGACTTCCCACCCGGGGCAGCACATAAATCAATTACATATTCGCCCTCCATAGGAGCAGCAAGTTCGACTGCCAGTGATGCACTAATATCCTGAACGGTGATCAACCCATTTTTAAATATTGCAAGTTCAGCAAAATTTGTATTCGGAGATTTTAAAAGAATTGAATTATCTAAGTATGGCAACTTGTAGTGAGTAAGATTAAGTTCATGTAAAAATGCTTCAACATCTTCAATACTGGCTTTCAGTGTGTTTACACGCAATGACACATAAGGTCTGCGATTATTTGCAAAAAGCAATTTTTCAGTGAAATCTTCCCCAAAACGCTCTACCCATCTTTTAACGATCCACTTTGGATGGGAATATAGCACAGACAAATAATAAATTAGATCACTGTCACGCTCAGGATAGCGGACATTATTAATATTTCTGACTATGTTTCTTAACACACCATTAACAACTCCGGCTATTTTTTCACCTTGAATCCTCTTAATAATTTCTACAGATTCGTCTATAGCTGCTGGAATCGGGATCCTATCGAGAAAAAATATCTGATAAACGGCTATTCTTAGTGCGTTTTTCACAATATTTAAACATTTCTGATAATCTCCGCGATAGAAGCCGGTTAGGATCCAGTCAAGTTTATTCCGCCATCTTATTGTTCCATTTACAAGTTCTACAATCAGAGCCTTATCTTGAGGAATAAACTTATTCATCCTAAGTTCAAATTCAATGAGTTTATCAATGTATGAATCACTTCTTTCAAATCTACTTAGTAGTTTAACAGCCGTATAACGAGCATTGACAAAATCTGAATCATAATTTTTTTCACTAAATTTTAAATTTTCACCAACATTTTCCATCTTTGTGTTTTATTTCTTTTTTGATGTTGTAGATAATCGAAATTATTATTAATTTATACAAATATAACTAACCATTTTGTAGATACGGTGAAGCAAATGAATTTATTGTTAAAAAAATTTATTTTATATGTGTCATTATTTTTAATTGTATGCAATTCTCAATTATTAAGTGATCAAAAAATTTCAAATCCACTCGTACCCGGTGACGAACCTCTAAAGCGAGAAATTGGTGTATATTTCGGATTAGGATATAACTACAGTGGCGGAGCGTTTTTTGTTGATTGCAAAACTTGCTCATTTAAAAAACCATGGGATTATGGCTTTTCGTTAGGTGGTGTTTTTCTTATGGAATTAATGGAAAACCTAACTATAGGAGCCAAACTTGGCTATGATTACAGAACCTTGACATCTAAATTCATTGAAATAGACCCGGTTATTTTAAATAAAGTTGATGTAAATAATAAGCAAGTAATTAATAAAATTTACACAAACCTTAGTTTTAACTATTTGGGATCAGCCAGTTTTAATTATTTTGAATTTATACCTTTTGTTCAATCCAACGTAAAACCGTTCCTATTCAGGCTTGGAGTATATTCAGGTATAGTTGCCAAAGGTCACATTATTCATACCATAGAACCGATTGACAGAGTTAAACTTTTATCTGATGGAACTCTTGCATCAATCAGCTTTATTGATGATACCACAAAAAATATTGGATATTTACGCTCTGATGGTGTGTGGGTGAGACAGGACAGTGATTTCCCAAAAATAAAAACACTCCAATTTGCCTTAATGCCTGCAATGGGACTAAATTTATCTATTGGTAAAGGATTTTATTTCTCCCCAACTTTTGAATATTTCTTCCCATTGAATACACTTTCGGATAATGGGAACAATTTTTCAGTACAAGCTTGGAGAATTAATCTTGAACTTAGGTATGATTTAACTTACAAAAAACCAAAGAAATAAAACAGTAAAGTCTTGCAATGTAACTCAATTAAATAATTTTAATATAAAATTAATCAAAAAAACCTATGTATTTATTATTATTTAGTTTAAATTATAAATTCGTAATTGGCATTTTTTTAGTATGTGTCAGATTTTTTACACACTCTGAAAAAATGCTCTGAAAAATTGATAGAGAGTTTATTTTTTTTTATTTAAAGGAACTATGTATATGCAAAAAAAAGCTACTTCTTTGTCCTACTTAACACTGATGGCTATATTTTTAATATTAAGCCTGAAGCTTGGAGCAGCCGCTGATCAAAGCGGAGATGGATCAGCCAAATCTATTGCCAACACTAAATATCTTATGAGTGCTATTATTACAACAGCCACTGGTCAAGATTCAAAAGGTGGTGGTGGAATTTTATCAAGCAAAGCCATAAGGATTATTAATCTGGGGCCAATTGTAAACTGGAAAGGTCTTGACTACGCTCCTACGGTAGCCGTTGATGGTAAAACCTTATACTTTGTTTCTAATCGGCCAGGTAGTATGTTAGGAAAGGATGGAGAACCATCGCATGATTTCTGGCTTGCTAAGAAAAAAGATCGTTTAGATACAATTTTTGAAAAACCTCATAATTTAGATACCTCAACTGTTTATGGTGAGTTGGGTGTAAATACTCCGAATAATGAAGGAGCCTCATCTATTGCTGCTGATCTCCAGACATTATATTTTACCGGATGCGAACGTCCCGGTGGATTTGGTGATTGCGACATTTATCGTACAACAATCGAAGGAGATAAATGGAGTAAACCAATCAACCTCGGGAAAAATGTTAATTCTGAATTTTGGGATTCGCAGCCATCAATCTCACCTCTTGGTGATAATAGATTGTATTTTGCATCTAACAGACCACTTCCTGGTACAGGTAATAAAAAGGGAGATCAAAATATTTGGTTCTGTGATTATGACGCAGTAGGAGATGATTTCCTTCCTGCTCAACCCCTTACTGAAGTAAATACAAAAGGAAATGACAGAGCTCCATTCATTGGAGCTGACGGTGTTACTTTGTTTTTCTCATCTAATGGTTATGAAGATAAAATCGGAGGGTACGACTTTTATCAAATTCGCTATGACCCTGACACAAAGAAGTGGTCTAAACCAGTTAATTTGGGTGCACCTTTAAATACTGAAGGTGATGAAGTTTTCTTAACAATGCCTGCAAGCGGTGATATAGTTTATTTTTCATCCACACGTAAAGATAAATTCGGTTATCAGGGCGATCAGGATATCTTCATGGCTTTTGTTCCTTCATTTTTTAAAACTACAATCGTCAAAGGAACAATTATTGACGAGTGTAGCGGCGACTTTATTCCCGGAACAATTTCCATTTTAAATAAGCAAACGAAAAAAATTATTCGAGATACATTGTCAAATGATCACAAAGAATTCCAGATTATTGTTACCGAAAGGGATTTTGGAAATCCAAGAGATTCTGTCAAAGAAATTATTCTTGAAGTTACTGGCTCAAATCCGAAATACAAAGCCAAAATCAAACAACAGGTAGTTAGAAAACCTGCCAAAACAGAAGATACCGATGAACTAAAAAAATTCGATGCAGAGCTGTTTGTTCAAATTCCTCTTGGAACAAAACCAGAACTAACAACTACTATCGAAGAAGCAAGCTACGTTAGCCGCTATAAAGAACATAAACCTGAGTTGTCCGGTTACAGTGGTCTTGTAATGGAAAAAGTCGTTAAATGGGATCTTTATCCTCTTTTAAACTATATTTTCTTTCCTATAGGCAGTTCGAAATATTTCGATAGATATAATATTTTAACTCCAGAAGATTTGTCAAGCTTCTCCGATACAACTATTGCAGGTGGTACTCTCGACAAATATTATCATGTCATGAATATCTATGCGTTCAGACTTTTAAGAAATCCTACATCCAAACTTGAGATTGTTGGCTGCAATGATGGTGTTTCAACTGAAGAAAAGAAACCAAAACTATCTGAAGATCGCGCTCAGAATGTTTTTGCTTATTTCAAAAACGTTTGGAAAATTCCTGAATCACAAATGAAGCTTACATATCGTAACCAACCTGAAATTAAATCCAATTTAAAAGATTCATTTGGTATTCAGGAAAACTGGCGTGTTGAGCTTAAATGTCAGGATTGGGAAGTCATGAAACCGATATTTGATAAAAAAGCCCAGATTCAGCCTGAACCAGTCACAATGGTATTCCATCCGAAAAACGGTGTTGAGGATGTTCTTGTAGCTAAAAGAAGAATCGAAATCACTCGTGATGGTAAACCATGGAAAGTTCTAAACAATGTAGGTAAATCAGATGATAAATTTGAATGGGATTGGAAGAGCGAAGAAGGTAAATATCCAACTGATGAAGTTGCTTTTACATGCCAGCTCATTATTACTACAAATTCAGGCAAAGAATGTCTTGCCGATCCTATAACAATACCCGTAATGCAGGTTTCTCAGGAAAAGAAAACAGAAACTTTCTTGAATGATACTCTTTATGAAACATATAACCTGATTCTTTTCCCATTCGATAAATTCGAAGCAGGCCCAATTAATGACAGAATCATGCGCGAATATGTTTATGAAAGATGCAAACCAAATTCATTTATTGAAGTTGATGGACACACAGACGTAGTGGGACTTTATGACCATAATCAAAAACTTTCCGAAAGAAGAGCCGGAACGGTTCATGCTGGAATTGATAAACAGACAAAAGGTAAATATGCTAAACTCACAAAACGTGGTGTAGGTGAAGACGAAGCACTTTATACTAATGATTTACCTGAAGGTAGATTCTATAATCGTACAGTGCAGGTGCGCATAAAAACACCTATGACAAAATAAACTGAATTTTCCTACTGTCCTGAAGAAATATCTGACGATAGGGAAACATAAGTTGAATCTATATTATTCATCCGATGACTGAGAGTCGTCGGATGAATTTTTTTCGAAGGAAAGTCATCCAATTTTTTTGAACGTTATCATTAAATATATTGTTCCAAGCATCCGAATATTCGTAATTTTGTAAAGAAATAAATATGTACCAATAACTTTACAACTTTCAACTTTATAATTTTTAACAGATCTATGCTTGAAACTCTAAAAATAGTAAATTTTGCACTGATTGATGAGCTTGAAATAACTTTTTCTTCAGGTTTGAATATTATTAGTGGTGAAACCGGAGCAGGGAAATCTATTATATGTGATGCTCTGTTGCTTACTTTGGGAGAACGCGCCAATTCTGAGTATATTCGAAGCGGTACAAGCAAAGCTACAGTGGAAGCCTATTTTTCCACTAATTTGAACCCACAGATTAGTAAAATCCTAACTGAGAATGAAATTGAAATTAATCCTCACAACCTCATCCTTCGTCGCGAAATAAAAGATAAAGGTAATTCTCGCTGTTTTGTGAACGATTCCCCTGTTACAGCATCAATCCTAAAGAAAATTGGTGATTATTTAGTGGATTTTCACGGTCAGCATGACCATCAGTCCTTATTATCCGCTGAAAAACATATCGAAATTTTAGATTCAATCGGGGATTATGGAGATTTATTTGACTTATATCAAAATGAATTTTCCGATCAAAACAAGCTTTTGGATGAATTGAATAATCTTAGACAAAGAGCCAAGAATCTAACTCAGCGAATGGATTATGTGAATTTTGAACTTAATGAATTTAATAAAATATCACCTAAACCAGATGAAGATGAAGAAATCAATATTGAACTGAATATTATTGAAAATTCAGAGCTTCTATTTAATAAATCAACAGAACTATTCGAATTGCTTTATGATGGTGAAAAAGCCGTTACAAACGCAATGGCACGCGCAGAAAAGATTATAAATTCTCTGGCTGTGATTGATAAATCCTTTGCTGAATATGAAAATGAACTCAGAAGTGCAAGATATGTTGTTTCAGAAACAGCTAATTTTGCTGCGAACTATAAGAACTCGCTGTCATTTGACCCTATGAGAAGTGAAGAACTCAGACTCAGACTCTCTCAATTAAGCGGCTTAAAGAAAAAATACGGATCAATTAAATTTGCATGCGAAAAAGCTGAAGAATACCGTCAGGAGATAGAAACAGCTTTTAATATCGACTCAGTAATAAGTTCCATAACTTCTAATATTTCAGAAAGCCGTAAATCACTTGGGAAAATAGCAAGTGAGATTACAACTTTAAGAAAAAAGTCAGCCAAAATCATCGAAAAAGCTGTGCAGGAGGCACTTGTCAATCTTGGAATAAAGCACTCAATCTTTATGGTGAACTTTAAAGAAAAAGATGTTCTAACGCTTAAAAGCGAAGAAACCTATCAAATTGCTGCATATTACGAAGGTAAGAAATATACTGCTTATCAAAATGGAATTGATAAATTGGAATTTTATATATCAACAAATTTGGGTGAAAAGCCAAAATTATTGACAGAAGTTGCCTCCGGTGGCGAAGTATCACGAGTAATGCTTGCTATAAAAAGCATCATTGCAGAACGTGATAATGTTCCGGTGATGGTTTTTGATGAAATTGATACTGGTATCAGCGGTAGAATTGCACGGAAAGCCGGAATTGCTATGAAAGAACTGAGCCATGGACGTCAGATCATAACTATAACACATCTTCCACAGATTGCATCACTTAGCGACACACATTTATATGTTGCTAAATCAGAAAAATCAGGCAAAACATATATTTCAGTTCAACCTTTAAATCATAATGAAAAAATTATAGAAATTGCCAGACTTCTGAGTGGTGAGCAAATCAGCGATTCATCGCTTCAAAGCGCGTCATTTTTAATTCAGAATTATTAATTAAAATAACTAATGATTTAAAGTCTAAAATTTTAAATTTGAATAAACTTTCTTTGCGCAAAATTACTACTTATATTGACACTCCGCTGTAGATCGACAGATCCATAACTAATAATTTATTACAAATAATTGATCTTGTAACTTTTCCCTTAAAAAAAGAGACTATAAATTAATTAAAGTTGGATGAAGTACAAATTCAGCTTTTACATCCAGATAAGTTTTAATATTTTTGTATTTTATAAATAGTTTAACCGGAGAAAAGAAAATGAAAAAAATATTTTATTCAGCACTCTATCTGATAATCGGTGCACTTTTAGCTCAAAGTTTCCAATGTGCGAGTTATGAAATGACAAATGGTAATCTAAGTTATAAGAACAAGGATTGGTCTAAGGCTCGTGATTATTATTTAAAAGAAATTAAAAATAATCCTAAGAGTGAAGAAGCTTGGATTTTATTGGGTGAAGTTTATACTCAATTGAATGAATTTGAAGAAGCTGCTAAATCTTTCTCACAAGCAGAAAAAATTGTTGTTAATCCGATTTCAAAACAAAAATTGGATATTGATATAAGTAATCTTTGGCGTAAATCATATAATGCTTCAATTGATACTTGGGAAAATTATCTGAATTTCAAACAGTCCGCTTCACTTGATTCAACTTTGAAACTGATAAACATAGCTCTGATTTTACGTCCGAATAACAGCTCGTTCTATAATATCAAAGCAATGGCTCTGGAGGCAAAAGGCGATACAGCCGGAAGTATAGAAAATTATTTAAAATTTATTGATATTGAACAACCAAATATTTCGATTGCCAGAGAAAAGGGCTTTTATGTGGATATGCCACTTCTTGAAGCACAATCAAAATTAGGCAAACCCTCAGAACCAATTGCCGTATTCCCTCAGGATGACAAATCACCAGATTCATTGCATACTTGTAAATATTCGATAAAAGGTAAAGAACTGTATATATTTGCTTTCTCAAAAGGACAATCTTCTGCTTTAATAAAAGGATGGCGCTTTGATCCACCTGAGGCAATGCCTTTGATCGAACGCAGCCAGTTTAGTCAAATTTCTGCTGGGCCTTATGCCTCTTTAATCTCGTACTATACTGGAAAAAATACTAATGACGGAAATGAAACTGCATTAATGTATTTAAAATCATTATTAACTATTCAGCCTTCAAATGTTGAGGCAAATAGTTTATTAATTAGTCTCTATCAGCGTTCTGGTAAAAATGATGTTGCTATGAAAACAATTAAAGAAATGGCTGAAAAAAATCCAACAAATAAATGGTTTACAGCCCAGTACGGTGATATTTTAATGATGAATAAGAATTATGATGAAGCTATTCAGCAATATGAAAAAGCTCTCAAGATTGATGCGAATTTTGCAGAAGCAATGAAAAATATGGCAATCGGTTTTAAAAATAAAGCTGGAGCTATTCAGGAAAAACAACGCAAAGAAATGGATCAGGACCCAAATCTCAAGATGGATCCAAAGCAGTATTTCCCTTTTATAGAAAAATCACGAGATATAAATGTAAAATATTTGGCTACTGAAAAAGGGAAGTTAGATATAGAGGCTATGGAAGAATTGATCAATTGCTATGAAGTTTTAGATGATAAAGATAATTTGCAAAAAGCCGTTCAAAAAATTGTATCTTTGGAAAACTCTGTTGCTGATAAAAATATTTATTATGAAACTCTTTATAAAATGTTCGATCGGATAGCAAAATTGGATCCTCAGTATAAGGAAAAACTTAATTATTATCGTCAGAAATACGATGAAAACAGACGTTAACAGTTTTAATTATTAATAAAGCAAAATAATGAAAGAAAATGAAAATCAAAACCCTGTCCAGCAGCAAATTAACATTGAATTAGATGAATCTGTTGCTGAAGGGATATATTCAAATTTAGCGATCATTTCACATTCTCCTGCCGAGTTTGTAATTGATTTTACAAGAATTTTACCCGGTGTCCCAAAAGCGAAAGTTCATGCAAGAATAGTCATGACTCCGCAACATGCAAAATTACTTTTACATGCTTTGGGTGATAATATTCAGCGTTATGAACAGGAATATGGGTTAATTCATGTTGATCAAAGAATGCCCAATGATTTCCCAGGATTTCCAGGTGGATCTCCAAGAGTGAACTGATTATAGAATATTTTATATAAACTTACTGAGAATTTTATTGATACTATATCAAAAGTAGATTTTGTATTTCAAAGGTCATTCCAGCCAATGAGAATGTTTGAAAATAGAATAAAACCTTTGAATCTGTTAGTTCTGAGTATGCAGGAATCTACTTCTATTGAAATATACATGATTCCTTCATTCGCATAAATGATAAGAAAACAACGAATTTTAGTTGTCTTAATCACTTATTTTCTGAGGAATGATAAAATTCATTTGTTTGTGTGAAATTTTCTTTATGAACTTTAAAAACTTTAAAAACTTTACGAACTAATTTATGTCCAACATTGAGATTCATCCTTACGAGCCTTGCTATCGCAAAGAGTGGGAACAATTTGTAAGAAATTCCGATAACGGCACAATGTTTCAACTTCAGGCTTTTCTTGATTATCATAATCAAGGAAAATTCAATTTCCATCATTTTATGTTTCGAAAAGATAATCAACTTGTCGCATTGCTGCCCGGTGGTTTTTCAAAACAGAACTCAAAACAATTTTGGTCCCCTGTCGGTGCAAGTTATGGCTCGTTTGTAGCTGACGATATACCTTTCGAATTATCATTGGAAATTGTAGATTCATTCATGGAATATTGTCCAAAAAATAACATAGATGAAGTTTTCCTGATTCCTCCACCAATCATATATAGCAGGAATATAGCCCAGCATTTTGAATACGCGATGCTTTATCGGAAGTTTGATTTTGAATACCATTATATTTCTCATGCTATTGAACTCCGCCATGGGGCTGATTTTTTAAAGCATTTTGACAAAACATCCCGTAAATCATTGCATAAAATTCTTCGCGAAGGTAAACTTGAAATCCGTGAAAGTAAGGACTATGCTACGTTTAATGAAATATTAATAGAAAATAAAGCTCGTCATAACGTAAAACCGACTCATTCGCTTGAAGATATGATTCGTATAGCCGAACTTTTACCTGAAAACGTTCGTTTAAATTTAGTCTATTATGAAGGAAAAGCAATTGCTGGTTCATGGCTGTTTTTCTGTAATAATCAAGTTGTACTGTGCTTTTATAATATGATGAAATTTGAATACGAACATCTTCGTCCAATATATTTAATTATGTACGAAACTGTTCGCCGCGGAATTGAAGAAGGCTATCGTTGGGTCGATATTGGAGTTTCACAGGATACTTCAGCCGACGATCCAATGACACCATCAATCAATTTGATAAATTTCAAGGAAAGATTTGATTCACGTGGTATTTTACGATCTACTTATCACTTCAAATTCAGATAAATTAAGAAAATGAAAATAGTTTATGACGTTTGTCTGATTTCTTTTTCTGACATTTCATGCGATGCCCGAAGCCTTAATATTATCAGAACCCTGGAAAATGCCGGAAAATCTGTTGCAATTATCAGTTTCGGTAATAAAGTAAATCTTTCTGAAAATGCTTTTGATAAGAATAATTTTTATGTTATTCCATTTTTTAATATGCCCAGAAATTATCAAAACTGGCTTGCATTCAACAAATACATAAAAAATCATTATCCGTTTATCGAAGCAAAAACATATTGGGCAGCCGATTTGTATTCACTTGCTCCTGCAGTTAATTTTAAAAAGACTTATGGTGGTCATATAGTATATGATTCAAGGGAAATATTCTCTGCACTTGGCCCGTTATCAGGAAAACCTTTGAAACAGGCAGCTGTTACTTATATTGAGAAAAGATTAGTTGCTTATGTGGATAGCTTCGTGACATCTGGGAAAGATGATTCAGATTTCCTCAAAGAACATTTTAAAACAAATAAAATCTTTACCGAGATTTATAATTTTCCGCCTTACCAAGAATTCAACAAAACTAATATTCTCAGGAAAAAATTCAATATAGATGAAGAAAAAAAAATACTCATCTATCAAGGTAAAATACTCCGTGGTCGTGGACTTGTTCCAGCATTGAATGCTTTGGAATTTGCTGAAGATTTCGTTCTCTGTGTTATTGGTGATGGAGAATACGAAGAAAAATTCAGGGAAATTGTTAAAAATAATGCAAATTCTTCAAGAGTGTTTTTTTATGGGGTAACTCAATATCAGAATCTACATTCGATCACCTGTTCTGCTGATTGTGGACTTGCTTTTATTGAGCCGATTACTTTTTCATACTCACTTGCTTTACCCAATAAGTTATTTGAATACTGTATGGCACGTATCCCATCTATTGTGAGTGATCTTCCTGCAATGAGACCTTATATAGAGAAATATGGGATAGGAGAAATTCTCTCTCCCATCGCCAGTGCTGAGGAATTTGCTAAAGCACTGAATAAAATTTGTAATGTTGAAAATAAAGAAGAATTTATTAATAAATGCGATAGTGCAGCAAGAGTTCTGAACTATGACACTCAATCTATGAAAATACTGGTTGATGTTATTAATTAAAAATTATTATACGATTAATATTATCTCATATAAAGGTTTAGAAGGACTAATCTAAATTTTTTTTCTTAATTTTGTTATTCGGATTGTTGTTGTATTAAAGGGTTGGTTATTAAATTAATTAAGTTTATAAAGAATCTATTTTTTCCTATTTCTATTTTTTTAATTGTTTTAACAACGGCAATAATTTTTTCCTATTTAGCAATTGATAGATCAGTTTTATCTAAGAAACAAGCTGCAACTTTATTATCTTCTAATGTAGCTTATTCAATTCAAAGAAATCTATCTACTTCACTTTCTGCAACCAAGGCTTTAGGAGCACTCATTGTGCAATATGGCGAAATAAAGGAATTTGATTCGATTGCTTCACACATGCTTGGTATCTACGATGGGATAAGTTCATTGCAATTAGCACCTGATGGCATTGTCACTAAAATTTATCCTATGAAAGGTAACGAAAACGCAAAGGGAAATTTATTAGACGATCCCAAACGCCGCACAGAATGCTTAATGGCAATTAAAAACAAGAAACTAACTCTTGCTGGTCCTTATAAATTAAAACAGGGTGGAATAGGAACAATAGGAAGATTTCCGGTATTCGTTCATAATCAATCAGATTCAGTTAAATTTTGGGGCTTTACTATTGTACTAATTAAATTGGATGAACTTTTAAATAATTCAGGATTAAATATTTTAGATAGTTCCGGATATTTTTATAAACTGTGGAGAATTCATCCTGATTCTGCAAAACCATATTCTTTTTCGACTAATATTAATCGTGAAGTATGGGATTCATCCGTTCAATTTTCATTTCAAGTACCAAATGGAGAATGGACATTAAGCATTGTTCCTAAAAATGGGTGGAACAACTCGAATTTATCAGTTTTAGTATTCGTATTCTCAGTATTAATTTCATCATTAATTTCTTATCTTGTTACATTAACATTCAAACAATATAACAGAATTAAAGAAAATGAGTCGAAATTATTAGATATAAATGCAACTAAAGATAAATTTTTTTCATTAATAGCTCACGACCTTAAAAATCCACTCGGAAATTTTAAACAAATTTCTACTATGCTGGCTGATTCTTATGATGATTTTTCGGAAGAAGAAAGAATAGAATTTATTAATACTTTGAAATTATCCTCTGAAAATATTTATTCTCTTTTAGAAAATCTTCTGATTTGGTCTAATTCACCGCGTGGATTAATTAAAATAAAAATTACGGAAATAAACATAAAAGCATTGTCCGATAAAATATTGGATTTATTTACAGTGTCTGCTAAAAATAAATCAATTGAATTGCATAACTATATCACACAAGACAGTACAGTCCTCTCTGATATTAATCTGCTTTCTACAATTTTCAGAAATTTAATCTCAAATTCTATTAAATTTACAAATGAAAATGGCAGAATTTCTTTAAGTTTAAAAATTGATGTTAATTACTTAATTATCAGTGTTTGTGACAATGGCATTGGAATGAGTAAGGAAACAAGTTCTAAACTTTTCCAAATTAAAAGAAATATTAGCACACCCGGTACAATGAATGAATCTGGAACCGGACTGGGTCTAATCCTTTGCAAAGAATTTATCGAAAAACTTGGTGGAAGTATCTGGGTAGAAAGCCAGTTAGGTCAAGGTTCAACATTTATTTTTTCAATACCGAGATGAGAAGATTACTTTGAATTTCTTAACAAAGTCTTAATTGTTTCATGTATCCCCTCTTCGTAAGTGATTGGTTGATAACTGAAAGTCCTATTGAATTTTGTAGAATCAAAATAATAATCATTCTCGGTCTGATAGAGCATTTCATTTATTTCAGAAACTGTTTTATCAAAAATTCCAACAAGTTGAAGCATCCATTTTTTTAAAATCATGTATTTTGGGGCTTTTTTTAATTCCTTGGCAACCAATTCAACAAAAGTTTTTCCGGTTATACCCGGATTATATGTAGGAATATGCCATACCTGATTGAATGAATCCTCACTTTTTGCTAATATTTTCATAGCTTTGGCACAATCAATCGTATAAGTGAAAGAATGAGTCTTTTCAGCATCAAGCATCCACTGAGCATTCTTACCTTTCATCAATTTATCGATTACAAGAATATATGGTCCTGAATTAGTGGTAATATTGGGGCCATATAGATCGGCTGAACGCGCTATATTAGCTATTAAATTCTTTTTTTTAATCTCGTTTTCTAACGTAGTGGCAATTCGTGCTCTAAGCTCTCCTTTACGGCTACAAGGATTATACGGAGTATCTTCAGTCATTTTTCCCTGAACAGCTCCATACATGTACACATTATCAAAAAAAATAAGTTTAGCGTTTACACTTTTACAGGCATCAATTGTATTAAGCATAATTTTTGGCCACAATTCCTCCCACACCTTTATATCATATTTTAGACCTACACATAAATAAACAATATCAGATCCCTGAACACTTTTAAGTGTTTCTTCATACTTTGAAATATCAGCTTTAAAAGATTCAGCTCCTTTTATTGCATAATTTGAACGTGATACCAGAAGTACAGGTTCATTATCTTTTAATAATTCATAAGCTAATGAGTTTCCTATTGAGCCTCCTGCTCCAAGAATTGTATGATTCATATTGAACTTTCAAATTTAAATTGTAATAAAGATCATTACGAAATTTTAATAATTGTGTTTCAAGCTAATTTAATATTTAACGTTAATCATTAGTTAGCATTTTTTCAGTAATATCACGCATATCGAGCTCTATTTCAGTTCCATCATCTAAAATAATAATACCGGAATATTTTTCATCTTTGGGCTCAGTAAGCACTTGAATCGGTAATTCATCACCAGATTCTATAAATTTATCAGATTCGTCAATTTCTTCAATTAACGAAGAACCGATTCTTTCAACAAAAGCACCAGGCAAGATACCCTCTTTATTAATAACATCTTCATCAGAAAGAGTTATAGTAAAATCATTTGCCGGATTTAATTCTTCAAGATCAGTAACTAATTCCTCTAACTCACGTTGTTTGGGCAAATCTCCAAGTTGAGTCAAACCGAATAATTTTAAAAATTCTGACGTGGTGCTGTATAGTAGCGGCTTACCCAAGACTTCTTTTCTTCCAGATATTTTTATTATATTCTTTTCAAGAAGTGAATTTACAATTTCATTAGAATTAGTTCCTCTAATCTGTTCTATTTCAGGTTTTGTCACAGGTTGTTTATATGCAATAATAGCAAGGGTTTCAAGTGCTGCTTGCGAAAGACGGCGTTTAGTGCGCGATTTTATTAATTTCCTAATGATATTTCCAAACTCGGAACGCGTTGCAAATTGCCAGCCACCGCCATAATTTACGATTCTATATGGTCGATCACATTCGAGCAGTTCAATATTAATTTCATCAACTAATTCGTGAAAGAGCTGCTCGCTCAAAACCGGGATGTTAGTATCTTTTTTTTCAACTATTTCATCATTTTCTTCTGTTTCACTCGTAATTAAATTAAACAGTTCTTTTGTTCCGGGCTGCTCAATTTTTGTTAACAGAGTAAATAAAGTTTTTGAATTAATAATTTCTTCGGATGAAAAGATCAGAGCTTCGACAATTTTGCGCTGTTCATCACGTGAAAGATTCATAAATAAAACTTGTTGCGTACTTTCCATGGTTTTTTTGTTTTATTTAATGGAACGAATTAGTAAAATTTAAAATTAATGATTTAAAATGTTCCAACTTATAAATTTTTAGTAATAATTTATTCAATTTCTCCGACTGGCTCTTTGCTTTCAGGCATTATTGCAATGATTATCTCATCAAAAGAATCACTTTGTTTTATAAAAATCATCCTTTTTTTAAGTAAATCAAGAATTGAAAGAAAACTAACTACAATTTGACGCACGGTGGCTCCATCACATAATTCCATGAATGACAGACGTTTCTTCATTTTTAAAATCTTGAATATTTTTTCGTTAAAATCATCAACACTGTCATTAACAAGTTGAATCAGATAATTACTTTTCACATTTTGATTAGCTCTTGAAAGTAACTTATTAAAAGCTGTCAACAAATCAAAAATTGTTGCATTTTTATAAATTTCACCATGTTGTTTTTCGGCTTGATAATGTTCTGCTTCAAATAATTTCCTATAGTATGTATATCGCTGACCTTCGGCTAAGGCGGCTAATTCAGAGGCAGAATGTTTGATTTTTTTATATTCAAGAAGCCGATTTGTTAACTCGGTAACCGGATCTTCAGGATTATCTAAATTTGATGTTGTTTCGTCTTTTGGAAGTAATAATTTAATCTTAATATACATAAGAGTTGAAGCCATAACAAGAAATTCTCCTGCAAGATCAAGATCGAAAATCCGCATCAGTCTTACGTAATTAAGGAATTCACGAGTAATCTTTGCAATCGGAATATCATATATATTCACTTCCTCCTTTTTTATTAAATAAAGTAGAAGGTCGAAGGGGCCGGAAAAATTTGGTAAAACTATCTTATACATACAAACTAATCCTCCACCAAGCGTTGGACTCGTGCAGAAATATTTGTCAGCACTTCATAAGGAATAGTTCCGATTCTTTCGGCTATATCTTTTGCTGAAATTTTTTGATCAGACTGTTGACCGATTATTACTACCTCGTCATTTATTTCAGTTTCAGTTTCTGTTATATCCACAAAACATTGGTCCATACATATCGCTCCGACAATCGGTAATTTATTGCCTCTAATCAGGCATTCGGCTCGTCCATTTTGACTATAGAAAAAGCCGTCACCATATCCGATTGGAACAACTGCGATTTTTGAGTCTCTGTTTGTTTTGAACTTTTTGGAATATCCAATAAATGAGCCTTCAGGAACTTGATAAATAGTTCTGACATGTGATTTAAGGGATAGAACTGGCTTTAAGTCAATTGTAGAATATGGGCTATAACCATACAATGCAAGACCGGGTCGAATCAAATTAAATTGCGACTGCTTGAATCTAACAGCAGCGGCACTATTAGCAGCATGAATATATTTAAAATTAAAACCGTTTTTGGAAAGATCAATAATTGTTTCATTAAAAAGATGTATCTGTTCTTGAGTTATGGATTCATCAGGATCGTCGGAAGTTGAAAAATGAGTGCAAATTCCATTAATATTCAATGAAGTAAATTGTGAAGCATGATTCATTAGTGCAGTGGCTTGATTTGGGAGAATGCCATCACGATACATTGCTGTATCTAAAAAAAGATGTGCTTGAATGGTCTTTCCAGCTTTTTTAGCAATTATTTCAAGTGTAGAACATATTTCAAAATCACCAATTGATGGCTGAAGGGCATAATCAATAAATAATTGTGCCGAAGATAACTCAGCAGGAACTAATACAATAATCGGACATTGTATTCCTGCATTTCTTAGTTCAACTCCTTCTTCCGGATAAGCAACAGCTAAAAATTCAATACCGGAATCCTGAAGAATCCGAGCACATTCATTCATTCCATGACCATACGCATTTGCTTTAACAATCCCAATAACACCGGCAGCCGGAGCCATTTTACGTAATATTTCAAGATTATGATTCAGATTGGATTTATTGATTATAGCCACTGTTGATCGCATTAAGAAATTGCCCTTTTTGCCGATAAATTAAAAATGTATAACAAAACGATGTTTGAAATTGTCCCATGATTAAGTTTGCAAACAAATTCGTAAATTTACACTTGCAAAAATACTTAACGAAAAACAATTTTAACCATCATTATTTGATTTTTTAATAGAGGTCTCAACTTGAATAAAAATTTTCTTTACAATCAATTGAAATTGGTTCTACTGATTTTTACTTTTATTGTTTCAGCATGTACCACAACCAAGACCGAATGCCCACCCAATCCCGATAATGGCAATCTCGGCTCTTTTATTAACTCAAGTGATGATGAGTTTTTTCCTGTCATTTACGGGAACAAATTCTATTTCCAGTCCAATCGTCTTGAAGATCCAAAACAGCAATATTATAAATCTTTAATATTTGACGATAAATATACTCCTGTAAAAGTTGATACAATAATTCCACCTTCAAAATATGAATATTCAGGCTCAATGTGCTTTTATAAGCATTCCTTCACAAAGGGAAGTGAGCTTTACTTTGCAGCTCCTCTTATTAAGAATAAAAAAGAAAATAAGGATATTTATTATTCTCGGTTTCAGGGTGATATGTATAGTCAACCTTTTCCACTCGGATCTGAAGTAAATACCGAACATTATGAATCGAATCCAAATATATCCTCTGATGGCAAATTGCTGGTTTTTGTCTCAGATCGCCCCGGTGGCAGCGGAGAAACTGATATATATGTATGTAAACGTCTTCCTACCGGATCTTGGACTAAAGCCCAATGTTTGAGTAATGAAATTAATACTCCAGCTCAGGAAATGTCACCATTTATTGCTGATGATGGATCGCTGTATTATGCTTCAAAGGGATTCAGAAAAGATAAAGGTTTTGATTTGATCAAAGCCGAAAAAACCGGAGAAGCAAGCTGGGGGCGTCCTAAAGTTATAGCAGAGCCATTTAATAGTGAAGCCGATGATATGGACCCATTTATTTATGAGGGCAATATTTATTTTTCATCGAATCGTGAAGGAGGTTGTGGTGGCTTTGATATATATGCAATACCGCTGTGTGGCCCAGTTGTGTTAGAAGGATCCGTTGTTTCACTTGATGACAAAACTCCTCTAAATGGAACTTTGGAAATTAAGTCAGACCTTGAAAAAGAAGTAAAATCATTTCAGGTTGCTGAAAACGGTCAGTTTAAATTATCAATTTCTGCTGGGAAAGATTATTTAATTAAATATAAAAATGAATGCCGTGGAGATTTGAATTTTGAACAAAGATTTACTGCTCCTTGTTCAGATACAAGTGCTGTAAAAATAATTCCGAAGTTCCGTATCCCAGAGTCAGCCGAGCTTTTCACTTTTGAACAATATAAAATCCCTTTCTTTGTTACCGGTTATTATTTTCCTAATACAAAAGAAAATTTAAATGCCTTACGACTTAAATTCCTTTATAATTTACTAGGAAACGCCGATTCAACGCGATACATCGAAAAACCCGGAGAAAATTATGACCAATTAGCCGAAAAAGTTGATCAAGCTCTCAAAAGTGCCGAGGATTTTATAATGAGTAAAATTAATACTCTTGAATATACTTGTGGAAAAGAGCTTGGAAAAATTAGGATCACTGTAATTGGGTTTTCAGATCCACGGCCTATTTCAGAACAATCTAAATATGAGGGGCCACCTGTAAATAGTAGTGAATTTAATATAAATATCAATCCTGGTAATCCGATTGATAATGAAATGATTTCTAAATTAAGAGCTTATTTTACTGTTTATCAGTTCCGTAAGGATTTGGAAAAATCAGAAAATTATAATAAATATAAAGATAAAATTATTTGGAAAGTGGTCGGTCGCGGTATTGATCCTAATAATTCAATTGAAAATGATCTAAAAAGAAGAGTCAATATAAAAGTTGTCAGGGAATGAGCTTATTAAGTTCGTAAAATTCATAATATTTGTAAAGTTGGTGTTTAATCTAATAAACATTCTTAGATACTGAAAACCAGCCTTGATTGCTATAAAACAATGCAATGACTTTATTATTTTAGTTCTTTGAACGAAGTCGAAAAGAAGAAGATATCATTAATACACTTTTATAAACAATTCGTTTTTTTAGGACAGAAGTTTAATATTCGACTAAGGAGTTTTGTCAACTAATATTTATTAACCGACTGGACATTAATTTTCATGAGTGTTGTGGTAATAAATACACTTTTTTGGATTCTTAATCGTTAAAAACTCTTTATGTGTATTATTCGTTTTAAATAATTATGAAATTCGCTAATCCTGAATATTTTTTTGCATTAATAATTATACCTGCTCTGATATTATGGTATGTTTTAAGGAATAAAAAGCAAAATCCAGCTATTAGTTTATCGTCTTTTTCAGGGTTTATGGGTATTGCACCCAGTCTGAAAGTACAATTCCGTCACTCGATATTTGTTCTCCGATTAGTCGGAATAGTATTGCTGATTGTTGCAATAGCACGCCCACAGTCGAGTTCGAGCAGAAAATCTGTTTCAACCGAAGGGATTGATATTGTAATGACTATTGATGTTTCAACATCTATGCTCGCTGAAGATTTCAAACCTAACAGAATAGAAGCTGCAAAAAAAACAGCAATGAAATTTATTGAAAATCGTGAAAATGATAGAATAGGTCTTGTTATTTTCAGTGGTGAATCTTTTACTCAATGCCCAATAACAATAGATCATGCTGTTATTAAAAATTTATTTTTCAACATCAAATCAGGCATGATCGAAGATGGAACTGCTATAGGTAATGGACTTTCGACTGCAGTAGCGCGTGTGAAAGATTCCAAAGCTAAAAGTAAAGTAATAATTCTTCTGACTGATGGTGTTAATAATATGGGTTCGGTTTCACCTATTACTGCTGCTGAAATAGCTAAAACATTTGGTATTAGAGTTTATACAATTGGAGTAGGAGCTCATGGTAAGGCTCCTTATCCGGTAAAAATGCGTGATTTCACGGGTAATATTATTACTCAGTATCAAAATATTGATGTTGATTTGGACGAAAATTTACTTAAACAGATAGCCTCATTAACTGGTGGTAAATACTATCGTGCTACAGGTAACAAAGCATTAGAAGAAATTTATTCAGAAATAGACAAACTTGAAAAAACAAGAATAGATGTGGCTTATTTCAGTCGATATTCCGAATTATTTTTCCCTTATGCTCTTGTAGCATTTATATTATTGGCTGTTGAATTGCTTTTCAGATATACAATTTTTAAAACCCTCCCTTAATTCCTCAAAAAAAATATGCAGGCAAATAAAGAGCTTTCAATTAAACACGCTACAATTTATTCAACATTGATAAGCTCGTTTATGAGTGCATTTATGGGATCTGCTACTAATGTAGCTATACCGACAATATCCAAAGAATTTGCCATGAATGCGGTGCTTACAAGCTGGATAGCTGCCTCATTCTCACTGTCTTCTGCTATGGTTCTTCTTCCGGTAGGTAAAATCGCAGATATTTACGGTAGGAGGAAAATATTCTTATTAGGATTAGTACTGTTTGTTGTTTCTTCTTTATTAAGTGCAATTGCCTTTGATGGATATTGGCTGATAGCAGCAAGAATATTACAAGGAATTAGTGGTGCCATGATATTTGCAACCGGAATGGCTTTAATAGCCTCAGTAGTGCCATCAAATGAACGTGGGAAAATATTGGGTTATCTAATAGCTACTGTTTATGTTGGGCTTTCAGCAGGGCCTTTTGTAAGCGGAATTTTAACTCAATTTATAGGTTGGCGTTCTATTTTCTGGTTAGGAGTTATATTCGGACTATTGTGTGTTTATTTTGTATTCTTCAAATTGAAAGGAGAATGGACAGCAGGGGTTCACGATAAATTTGATTATAAAAGCTCGGTTATATATGCACTTTCATTAGCAGCAGTGATGTATGGTTTTTCTCATATTCCTCATAGTAGCGGTTATATTTTTCTAAGTACTGGAATTGTTGGTCTGATAGTTTTTATTTATGTTCAAACACGTGTTAAATTTCCACTCTTAAATATAAATTTATTTAGAAATAATTTGGTATTCTCACTATCAAATTTATCGGCATTGATCAACTACAGTGCCACCTCCGCAGTGACTTTTTTAATGAGTTTATTTTTGCAATATATTAAAGGATTTAGTCCTCTTAAAGCAGGTTTATTAATAATTACTCAAACTATTGTGATGGCTGTTTGTTCTCCAATTGCCGGAAGGATGTCGGATAAAATAGAATCTCGAATAATTGCAAGCGTTGGTATGAGTCTATCTGCAACCGGACTTTTCATGCTTTCGTTTTTAAATGAACAATCTGGGAATACATATATTATGTTTTGTCTTGCAGTATTAGGTCTTGGGTTCGGGCTATTCTCTTCACCGAATACCAATGCAATTATGGGCTCAGTTGAGAAAAAATATCTTGGGGTTGCGTCTGCAACAACATCTACAATGCGAAATATAGGACAGATGATGAGTATGGGAATTGCTACATTACTAATTTCAATTTTTGTCGGAAATGTTCAACTTAGTCCTGTTTATCATGCTCAATTAATGTCAAGTTTCCACCTGAATATGATAATTTTCGGAGGTCTCTGTATTCTTGGAATTTTCGCTTCGCTTGCACGTGGTAAGCATTTATAAGAAATATTTTTTTATAAAGTTGTTATAGTTATATTTGTATTTTATAAAGAATTATTCCTTCTTAATTAGAATAGATGAGCGAAAAAGAAGCAACAGTAGTAAACAGAGCAGGTATGCACACCAGACCCGCTGCAATGGTAGTGCAAATGGCTGCAAAATATAAATCAGAAATTTATTTAATTCGTGACGGTTTTTTGATTAATGCTAAGAGTATAATCGGTGTAATGACCTTAACCGCAGAACGTGGTTGCAGACTCATTGTCCGCGCAGAAGGTCCTGATGAAGACAATGCCGTGAAATCAATAGCAGAACTTATTGATTCAGGTTTTGGTGAAGCTATTTAATTTGAATATTCATCCATGATAAGAAAAACAATTCAATATTCAAAGAAAATACCGGAACAAGCACTTGATGGTATTCCATCATCTCCCGGACTTGCCTTTGGCAGGGCTTTTATTATCAGCCCCGACAATATTATCATTCCTGATGAGAAAATTGATGAAAGCAGAATTCAAGAGGAGTTAAACCGGTTTCACGGTGCTTTGCATGATCTTGAAGCCGAACTGAATTTCATTCTATCCCGTGTCAGTTTTGAATCTTATAATGTTCAGACAATAATACAAGCAGATCTTCTCATTGTAAAAGACGATATTTTTAATAATACCGTAAAAAATACTATTCTCTCCGGTTATAGCTCTGAGAGCGCAATTATTAAAGAATTTGATAAACAAAAATCTTTTTTCAATTTAACCGATGATCGTACCTTGCGAGAACGTGCCGCGGAAATCGATCATATTAAAGAAAGGCTTCTGTCATTTCTTCGTAAGCGAAACATATATTATCCGGTTGATGAACAATCCGTTGTTGTGGCTCAGTCTCTAACACCGGCTGATTTGGTACATTTTCGGGAAGCCGGAATAAAAGGGATTATAACTGAAGTTGGTGGTATAACTTCACATGCTTCTATTCTTGCACGTTCTTTTGAGATCCCTGCTGTCATTGGTGTAACTAATGCTACCGAGATGATTGAACATGATTCACCTTTAATAATAGATGGATATTACGGTAAAATTTTCTGTAATCCTAAGCAAAAAACAATTATAGAATACCAACTTAGAAAATCAAAAGAAGATTTACACCGGACTGAACTGCGAGACCTTGTCAAATTAGCGTCAAAAACCATTGATGGGAGGGAGATAAAGCTATATGCCAACATTGACTTCATGGAGGACATTGAAACCAGTATTCAGGTAGCCAGCGAAGGAATCGGATTGGTAAGAACAGAGAATATGATAATAAACCTGAAGCATTATCCGAATGAGGAAGAACAATACAACTGGTATTGTGAACTTGCTGACAGGATTTATCCTGCTTCAGTAACTATAAGAGTTTTTGATATTGGTAGTGATAAATACTCAGAAGGTATTCTTCATCACGAAAATAATCCAGCACTTGGGCTTCGTGGAATAAGATTTTTACTATCAAGGCCGGATATTTTTGAAACACAGATCAGGGCTATTTTGAGAGCTTCACGAAATAAAAATATCAAAATGATGATCCCTATGATTACTCATAAAAGCGAGGCTGACCGCGCTATACAGTTAATCGAGAAGAATAAAAAAGAATTAAAAGCAAAACATATTTCTTTTGATGAGGATATTTCTGTTGGTTTAATGATTGAAACACCTGCTGCAGCTTTGATTGCGGATAAATTAGCAAATATAGCTTCTTTTTTCAGTATCGGTACTAACGATTTGGCTCAATACACACTGGCAGCAGATAGAACTAATGAAATGGTCTCCGATATTTATAATCCTTTGCATCCGTCAGTTCTTCAACTTATTAAACTAAGTGTGGAAGCAGCTCAAAAATATCATTTACCTGTTTCTATTTGTGGGGAGTTAGCTGGTCATGCAGGTGCAACTGCACTTCTTGTTGGTCTTGGTGTTGATGAACTATCTGTTTCACCTTCCATTCTTCTGGAATTAAAGCACAGAATCAGAAGTATTAACTATAAGGACTCGGTAAGAATTGCACAAGCTGCACTTCAATGTACAAGTTATGATGAAGTACGAGAATTGCTGAATATAAAGAATTAATCTAATGATTTTTTGTCAATTTAATAAACTGATCGAAAATTTCTATTCTTTCCTAACAATTCTTAATCCAAAACTAACATAACAAAGTCCATTCCCACAACCTGATGATAATTGTCTGTTTGAAGATCTGCAAACATCGGCATTGCCGTCCCAGCATCCTCCACGTGGTGTTCTTGGTGCATTTATATTTGTAAGAGTTGTGGGATTATCGTAAATATCACCGAATTTATAAGGCATATATTCATCCCAGACCCATTCTAATACATTTCCAATCATATCATATAGACCAAATTGATTTGCTTGCTTCAGCCCAACAGGTCGAGTTCCTTCATAATAATTACCGGTATCAAGACCATAAGCAGCATTTCCAGAATACCAAGCAATTTTATCTAAATTCTCATCCAATGGGCTAAATGAAGGGTGTGTAAGTATCCCGTTATAAAAATCAGTATTTGAACCAGCTTTACAAGCATACTCCCACTCTGCTTCACTGGGAATCCGCCAACCATTTGCACCCCAGTCACAATATACAATCGAATCGGAAATTTTATAACAATTCTGAAGACCATTAATTACTGAGAGTTTATTGCAAAAATTGATAGCATCTCGAAAACTAACATTTTCGACTGGTAGCGAATCTCCAATAAATCTACTTGGATTGCTACCCATAATTTCCTTCCATTGGGTTTGAGTTATTTCAAAAATTCCAAAATTTAAAGTACGCATAAAATTAACTTTATGAATTGGCTTTTCGTCATCAAATCCGCTGTAAGAACCAGTATTACCCATATTAAATGAACCGGATGGAATAGTAACAGTAATAACAGGATTTTTTGTTGCTTTCAAATCTAATTTATTTTGCTGAGGATTAGTTGAAGTATGGCTACAGGAGTAAAGAAATAATATAAAAAATATTAATAATAAAGAGTATTTGAAAAAGTAGTTTACCATGATAAAATTATAAAAGTAAAATATTAGCCCACACTAATTAGATAAATAATTAATGCTAATTGCATCTTAGAACGTTAATTTTATTTTATTATTTTATTTTTAGAAATAAAAAAGCCCTGATTTATAATCATCAAGGCTAATTTAATTTTGTAGCGGGGACAGCTATTTTTGAGGTCAAACATGAGAAAACAATGAATAACTATATATAGATTCTATCTGACTTATCAGAGATTCGACCTTGCTTTGTTTTCCCTTATTTTCCCTTAGTATGGAAATTTTTGTCCGCTATGTGTCCAGTAAAAAAATTATGTTTATATTGTAGCGGAGCCAAGTTCCAATTTTGATATAAGAAATTTTTGTCCAAGATTAAAAAAGGAAAGCCGCTATGAGTGTGAAGGTACGAACATTAGACCTTGCAGAAGGAAAAAAAATGCTGTTTATTGATATTTACCATGAAGGAAAAAGGAAAAAAGAGTACCTCAAATTGTATCTATATCCTGATAAGTCTGCATTGACTACACAGAAGAATAAAGAAACTCTTGCAGAAGCTAAAGAAATTGCACATAAACGGGCTTTGGAACTATCTGCCATTGATTACAATGTAGAAGTTAAACACAAGAAAAATGTTGATTTTGTCGAATATTTTACACAATTCGCGGATAAATACCCAAACAAGGATAAAAGACTTGTCACCAATACTTTAAAAAAGTTTATTGAATTCCTTGCAGTGAAGAATATTTCTTCTTTAACTGCTAAACAGCTTTCAGAGCAAATATGCAAAGAATTTAAAAAATTCTTAGATAATCATTTAAATGGAGAAACTCCATACAACTATTTTTCCAAGTTTAAGAGAGTAGTCAATCAAGCAATAACGGATAAAATCATTAATGACAATCCTAATGCCAATGTAAGGAATACAAAAGCACTTGGATTGAAAAAGGAAATTTTGAACATAGATGAAATCCGTAAGTTATCCGCTGTGGACGTGATTAATGGTGAAGTCAGACGGGCTTTTTTCTTTTGTCTCAATACCGGTCTTAGATATTGTGATGTGAAAGTTCTGCAATGGAAAAATATTGATAATGATAGACTGATTCTATCTCAATCAAAGGTACAACATTCCTCACAATATTCCCAAATTATAAACGATTTGAATAATACTGCACTAAGTGTATTGGGTACAAGAGGCAGACCGGATGCGCTTGTTTTCAATTTACCAACTTTAGAATCATGTTTAATATCACTTAAAAAGTGGGCTGCTGCTGCGGGGATTGATAAAAATATCACCTGGCATAGTGCCCGTCATTCTTTTGCTGTCAATTTATTAACCGGTGACGTTGGTGGTGCGAATATTAAGACTGTGTCCGCTTTACTTGGTCATAGCTCCCTGAAGCATACTGAGAAATATACGCGTGTTATAGACGAACAAAAGAGTAAAGCAATTCATAATTTGCCTGATATGGTGCTAGTTTCGGGAAATTATATGAAGGGGAAGAAGAAATAAACATACATGGCACATTATAAAGTATGGCTAAAACAGCTTTTAAAGCCGATTTTAGCCACTTTTATTTATAGAGGCAAGTAGTATGCTTATGAATCATTTAACCGAAATCATATTTTATAAAGAAAAAAAAATACATTCCAATAAACCTAAAAGAATCAAGGAATAAGAGAAAGTAAAAACTATAAAAGTAACCCTAAGTAAATAGAACAGTCGCTCAAAACATACTCATACGATTTGACAAGCCCTTTAAAGTATAGTAATTTGCTTTTATACAAATTACAATTATAAACAAAAAAGGTGCAAAATGAACAATCTAAATCTAAACATCAACGAAAAGGAAGTATTAAACTTCTCTGAATTCCTCTCCTACACTGGTTTTTCCAAAGGGTATGCCTATAAATTAACTTCTCTTTGTAAAATTCCTCACTCCAAACCGTCCGGAAAACTTATCTTTTTTAAAAAATCAGATGTTGACTCGTGGCTAATGAGAAATCCTGTTAAGACCACAAAACAGATACAAGCCGATGCAGATACTTATTGCACTTTGAATAAAATCTAATGCTGAAAATAATTAAAAATATTCCCGAAACTCTGAATTCTTATAATAAGATGTTTTTCATTACAGATTCTGCAATAATATGTACGACAACATAAATTGGATTTTAGATAAAAACCATACTCCTGACAATGACTTTTTAAGTGAGGTCACTCCATTACTTGAAAGGATGCGAAAAATTATTTCTTCTGAAGATGAAGTTTATTATACGGGATATATTGAAAATTTAAAGATTTTTGTTTCAAAAAATTGTGTGAAATTTTATGGGAATAGTTTGCCAAAATATTTTTTTGGGAATAATTTTGACACAATGACTCGAATTAATGTTAAAGATGCTTTTGAGAGAATCAGTGATACAATTTCCTTGCCATTAGATAAGGCAAGGATTACCCGTATTGATGTTGCACATAATATGGCAATGAAATATATCCCGACCATTTATTTGCCAAATTTAGGGACTTGTCGTCATTATGAGCGACTTCCTAATGAATCAAGTTTGTATTATCGGAATAAAAAGAGGCAGTTGATATTTTACGATAAGAATCAGGAAGCTAAGGATAAAAAATTCCCAATTCCTATTTTATATCAAAATTCTAACTATTTACGATATGAGATACGATTTGAACATAGGATAAATAAACAGTTGGGAAAAAATGAAATTACAGTTGGGAATCTTTATGAAGAAAATTTCTATAATAAACTCAATCATGTATGGTTTGATAATTATGAAAATATTTATAAAATAAAAAAAATTAACTTGGATTACACTATGGTAAAAACCACAAAACAAAGGCTGGCACATGCACTGCTAAAGGACATCCAAAGCGGTGGCGGTTTAGTTGAAGAACTAAATCGAATAACCCAAGCACAGAAACAAGGCATACTTAAACCGTATGAAGCATGTAGATTGAGAAAACTTGCTTCTGATGCCTGTAAGAACACATTATTTACTACTGAGAACGAACTGATAACGGAATTAGATTCCCAAATAAAACAGGCTTGGAAGTATAATCAATGAAAAAGTTGTTTTTATTACAGATTCTGCAATCATTCCAATAATGGAATTTTAAAATATAAAATATAATCATGAGTGAAACGAAAGAGATTCTTCTCAGGGAGATTGAAAAAAATTATGGAATTGTGTCAGACGCATGTAAGGCTGCAAATATAAGCCGGTCAACATTCTATAATTTAAAAAATTCTGACAAAGATTTTGCTAATGAAGTTGACACCATTACAGATATTGCAATTGATTTTGTGGAATCAAAATTGTACAAGGCTATTGATGAAGGGAATATAACAGCCATAATTTTCTTCTTAAAAACAAAAGGAAAAAAGAGAGGTTACACAGAGAAACAAGAAATTGAAGTAACCAATGGCACTAATGCAATTGAATATACAAAAGAACAAATTTCAGCTATGGCAAAAGCATATTTACTTGAAAATGAGTAAATATCTAAGTTAATTATACAAATTAGACACTATAAAAAAGGGAATTGATGTTAATACTTCCCTTCCTTCAATAATCACACTGGCAGCACAAAATTTGCAAATATTCGACCTTCATAAATCGTTTTAATCGGCTTTAAATTTACTGAGCCATACTAAACTACACCCTTTTAAACGTATTTGGAAGCGGTTAAACATGAAATTTATTAAACTTTAAAATAATTATTTATAAAACGGATAACGAATTAAAAATAATTGTAAATTGCAATTCGAATAAACAAATTTTAATTATTTTAGGTGACTTATGAAAAAGATAATATTTTTAGTTTTAATAATTGTTTTTGGAGGATGTCATATTAAATTTTTCCCACCTGTGCAAAAACGTTCCATAAATGAAACCACTTATAAACTGTCTAAAACAATTATTTTTGATAAATGTGTTAAATTTATGATAGAACGTAAGGTATTTCCTCAAGTAATAGACAAACAAAATGGAGTAGTCCATTATAAAGGTGATTTCCTTCAGATTTTAAAAATTTATCTTGATGAAAACGGCAATGACACTACGAATAGTGAGGTAATTGATTGCGGATATTTTTCGTTTCAACAAAATATTAGACATGACTTAATAATAACCGGTGAAATAATAATTTATGTTTATGAAATTGATAATAGTTCATGCAAAGTAAATATTCAATGTAAAAAGGAACCGAATTTTACTAATTATGCTTATGACCAACAATGTATATCAACCGGACTTTTTGAAAGTAGCTTATATGATTATTTACAGAAATAACAATGTCCGCCCGCTTCTATTCAATGATTAAATGTGTCACTACAAACCGAATCTCCTGGAATCAATTAGAAAATAATTTCATACTCCTAATCCTGATGCAGATGTTGAATATGGTCAAGAGATTCATCTCATTCTTAGAAATCAAGTAAAGATTATATCCGTAATTTGGCAGCACTGAAAATTTTTGTCCGCTATGTGTCCAGTATAAAATGAGAAAGCCCACTGGCAGCGGGCTTTGACTATGTTTTTTGTAGCGGGGACAGGACTTGAACCTATAACCTTCGGGTTATGAGCCCGACGAGCTCCCAATTGCTCCACCCCGCGATATTTAGATTTCAAAATTACGGAATTAATTTCAATAATGCAAGTTATATTTATTTATTTTTTGAAATTAAGTTCTAAGTCTTTATAATTTGAAATTTTATTTTGAATAATCATATTATATATTTTCATATAATGCTCTACAAAATCTTGAAAATTATAAGGTACTGTACAATTCTTCTTCATTTCTAATATCTTATCAGGGTTTGCAATCAATTCATTAATTACGGCTGCTAATGAGAATGCTGATCCTTTCTCAAAAAATCTTCCGTTATAATTATCTGTTATAAAATCGCTAAATCCTCCTATGTTTGGACAAATAACTGGCAATTTCATTGCAAGACACTCGATAATAGCAATAGGGGCACAATCTTCCCAAATACTCGGTAATATTGCAATATCAATATCCTTAGAAATTCTTGATAAATCTTCCTTTGTGAAATTTCCCATAAAGCTGACTGGGTTGGTGTGATCAATATTTATCATTTGTACTTTATAGCTCTCATTAATAAACCCGTAAATTCGAAATTCCGCATGAATACTTGGAATCTGCTGTGCTGCTTGAACGATAAGATGTACACCCTTATTTGGCAGAACAGCGCCTATATAGCCAAATCTAATAGGTCTGTGAATTTGGTTTACTAAATTTGATTCATTTATAAGAGTATTTAGTGATTCATGAATTTGATTAACAACAGCAATTTTATTAGGCTCAGTGCCAAAATCCACCAAAATATCCTTAACTCTTGAAGAGACTGCTAATGTGTAATCTACTTGACTATTTACCAACTCTCTTGCTTTCTCAAATCTCCTTTTAAATGAATCAATCAAGTCAGGGCGTTTGGCTGCAAGTTCAGAATATTTAAAAAAGTCAGGACTGCCCCAGCTTTCCAGATGATTTATCATATAAAGTTGTGGATCTGCCAAATGATAATTATGTGTTGTATAAAAGCTATGAATATTTCTATTCTTTGTTTTTTCAGCAAGACTAAAGGATAAACCTAAAAAACTGTGAAAATGAACAATATGAGGCTGATAAATATCTAATATTTTCTCATAGATAGAACAAATGCGAGGTTCAAGAACCTCACGGTCGGGATTTTCCGGATCAAGAAAAATTGTAGGTCTGTTAAAAATTCCGATCAGTTTTACTCCATCTTCAATCCTCTGTTCTATATAATACGGCTCCTTGCTTTCCTGACTGTTAGCTGCAGCATAGAATACGACAACATTGGATCCTAATTCTACCAGCTTTTTTGAAATAGCCCTCGGTAATGTAGTACCACCTCCAGACTCGCCCCAACCGTACATAGTCATCAATATCTTTAATTTTCCATCCTGATTACTCTCTAATTCTTGGAAAATTTGATTCTGAATAATTATTTCAGTAGATTCGATATTGTAATCATTTAAAATTTGCTCTGATATACTAATGCATGATTCATCAATTGAAAGAAGATTGGATTTTTGTGGATCAATGAACTGTGGCTCTACTCCAAATAAGGCCATTGACATTTTTGAAGCAGTATTATAAGATCCTTCTTTAAGGATAAAGAAAATGTCTTTTATCAACTTTTCAATTTTTAAAATATATTTTGTTAATCGTGTTTTATCAGAAACAAATTGTATTAGACCGTCAGCAATATAGTAATCATCTGCATCTTCAATGATTATATCTTTCCATTTAGATTTAAAATAATTATCATTTTTAGTATCTTGATTATTGGGATCATCAATATTCCTATGAAAGTGATCAATTCCTTTAAGTTTTTTCGTTATTGACTCAAAATGGTATGCAGCAATTGAAGGATTGAATAGAACTTTATAACCAGCATTACGAGCCTTCATACATAGATCAAGATCCTCATGACCAAAAATAAAGTTTTCATCAAATCCTTCAATAATTTCAAAAAGTGCTTTTCTTATACAGAGGAAGGCTCCGGTTAGCATCTGAAATTCACGCTTTTTTGACACACAAAGTAAATATGGATTAGACTCTAAATATATGTGGTAGTGCAATGTCCGACCACTTGGAATTTTGCCATATACTATTCCAGCATGCTGGATTGTATTATTAGGATATAAGAGTTTTGCACCTTGAATTCCTACCAGTTCGTCCTGTTCAAACTCATGGATCATGGCTTGAATGGAATCTTCAAAAACTAAAATGTCATTATTCAAAAATACTAGATATTCACCAATAGCTAATTTGGCTCCTTGATTATTAGATTCTGAGAAATTTCTGCCTGTTTCATTTTGAATAACAATTATTTCTTTGTTGTGAACAAGTTGCTCCTGAAGCCACTCGAAAGTTCCATCATCAGAATTATTATCAATAATAATAATCTGATAAGAAAGTTTTTTACATGTATTCCGAATAGATTCAATGCATTGTTTAGTAAAATTTAAATTATTTAATACTGGAATAACAAATGAAACTATAATAGGATTGCTTTTATTCTCAGAAATTATTGTAGCAACCTTATTTTGATAATTGGCTTCTGAATTGCTTCTTCCATTAATAATATGATTTTGAGATTTAATATTTTGTTCTGAAATACAATACAGTTCAATATTTTTACACGATCCTCCATTGAGTAAAATATATCTGAATATATCAGAAGCATCGCGCCAGTTCTGATAAATAAAAGATTCTGAATTAAGCGAAAACATATTAAATTTGTATTGAAGTTTATGGAAAATATCAAGAACTTGTTTGATTATCAATAAGGATTCTCCATTAATGCAAACAGAAATCATATTTGCTGTTAATTCTATATAAACAAGAGCTTCCAATGCGGATGAAAGGCTGTTAAATCTTAAATAATCTGCTTGTTGTATTAAATTTAATGTCTTATCAAGGATAATTTCATGAGAATCTATTCTATCGAAAAAAAAGTGAGAAGCTTTATTATTCATTCCAATACTTGGGTAAATATCGCTTTCAGAGCCAATAGAAACTATATAATTCGTTCCAGAAATTATTTCATTTATTTCATTTATTATATTCTTCATAATCTTACCTTATTTATGAAATGTATATAAATCAATAATCATGCCTTGCTTAGTCAATTAAAGTTTTTAGATTTGTTTTTTGGATTTTTGAAAGTTGTAAATGGAAATTTTACTTGCAAGTAATAATCAACATAAATTACATGAAATTAATCAGATCTTTGAGCTCTGGCAGCCAGAGAAGATTATACTATTAACCCCAAATAAAGTATTGATAAACCCAATTTCAGTTGAAGAAAACGGAAAAACCCTCGAAGAGAATGCTCTCTTAAAAGCAATAGCATTCCATGAACAATCAAAAATGCCTTGTATAGCTGACGACACGGCACTTGAAGTGAAGATTCTCCATGGTGAACCCGGTGTCTATTCAGCTCGCTATGCCGGTGAACCAGCAAATGATAAAAATAATCGTGAGAAATTACTTTCAAAACTTCAAGGAATTAGTGTTGATCGCCGTATTGCAAGATTCCGCACTGTATTTTGCTATAAAGATAAAGAAAGAGTTATATTTGCCGAGGGAATCTGTGATGGAGTAATCATAGAGCAGGAGTGTGGAAGCAATGGTTTTGGATATGATTCAATATTTATACCTGATGGATATAACGAAACATTTGCGCAGATGGACGATAATTTAAAGAATAAAATCAGTCATCGTTATAGAGCAGCAATGGATCTAATTAAAGTACTTTCTGAGACAATTTTAGAATAAAAAAAAGGAGGTCATTTACATGAACCCCCCTTTAATCTTGTGAAAGATATTCTAAAGCAAAAAATTTATTTTACTATATTCATCAATTTGGTAACAGTCTGTCCATTAGCTGTCATTTTCACATAATATGCTCCGGCAGAAAGGTTTCCTGTATTGATTCCCATTGAGTGGAAGCCTGTGTTCTGAAAATGATTGTCAAGAATATTTGTGATTTTCTGACCCATTGAATTGAAAAGTTCAAGACTGACATTTGCATCAATATTTTGTGTAAATGAAATGACAGCATGATCTTCAACTGGATTAGGAGTAATTGATTTAATTTCAAAATTAAAGTTTTGTAAGGGTTGATCAACACCCTTACCAGTTAAACTAACTTTTGTGAGGCATAAATCCTGAGGATAGCCTGAGGCTTGAATCATTTGTTTGATTAAGCTTGGATAAGTTGACCAAACCTGTGCTTCAGCTTGTGCTGATATTGAAGCAACTTTTGTCTGAAGACTAACCATAGGTAAAAAGTCAAGATTTGGAACAATTTCCGGAATCCAAGTGTTTTTATTCCAAGTGTCATCATCGGTAACATTGATTGGAGTATGCCATTGAGATTCGTTAATTCTTCTATAAGACATATAAACATCAGAAGCAGGCAAGGAATCTATAGCTTGTCCACCAGAAAGTTTAAAATTCGCAGGAAATTTAATTTGACGATTTGGATTAAAGTCAACCCATTTTGCAACCAAATACTGACCATCGGCGGTTATTGAAAGCTGAACTTCGTCTGCAAGTGGTTGTTCTAACAATGAGTCCACTAATACGGTTTCACCTTGTGGTGTTAAATTATATAATGCAAATGGAGCAGTATAATCCACATCGCCTACTTTTCTGATTGACCAAGAAGTGCCGTCAAAGTCCATTTCTCCAATTACAGCATTTGCAAAAGTAGCACCGTCAGAATAATAAAATCTTGCAAGCATGCTATATTTATTATCACCATAAGCTCTGAAACCATAAGATTCATAAGGGAACATACCAATATGCTGATTATCAGCTCCGCCCAAATCTATAAGAAATTGCTGTATGTCAGCATCACCCATACTATTAAGATTGTCAAATGACATATAATCAGCGGATGATTTTGTAACAAAAGGTTGTCTCATGTTTGAAACTGAAAGGTCTTTAAAGTTAGCACAACCAAGATAAGCAATACCTTTTGCGTCCATACTGGTGTATATGGGATTGAAATAGGATTTTGTAGGATCGCTAACGTAAAAATTGTCATTGTCGATCTGAGCTGGAACCCATGAAAAAATATCAGTAGTACCATTATTATCTGGACTTGAATAAAAGCATGTTGCATAAGCCTGTATAGCTTTGGTATTATCAGGTTGAAACATATTTGAGGCTACAATGATATTTGAGGCTTTGTCAGTACTGCTATAAAAAGAGCTCAATCGACCGCTATACCATTTGTAACCTGGTTTGGTAATTGAAGGAACTTTTGTACTGTCAATTTTATTGTTATTCCATCTCCAGATATAAGCTTCACCAGCTTTTAATTCATACATTGTTTGATCTGCATTAAGTCTGAACATTGGCGAATAAACATAAATGCCAAGGTCATTGAGAACTTTGGTGCCTTTGGGATTGGTCATTGTAATTGATGGCCAAATAGGCATTGAATAATTCGAACTGGTAAAAAGTGCTTTCTTAACAGCAGAGTTTTTAGAAATATCAGAACTTGTCCAGACATTGATATATGCTGATCCTTGAGTTCTACCTGCTTCAACAATGGCTGTAAAACCGGAGATAGGTTCATAATAAATCGGAATTATATCGTTTGCAAATGACCATCTGGCATCGGCAAATCCACTTCCGATTTTTGTATAAGTTGCTTGAAGATTATTTGAATTATCTTTTTCAATATTTGAATTGATAAAAATATTTGGTACTCGATCAGGAGTTATCCTCGAATCCCACTGGTAAATTGGCTTGGATGGCTGAGAAATTATTCCCTTCGAAAAAGTATTCATCGTTAAGATCAAGCTCAAAACTATTAGTAAGCTTAATTTTTTCATTTTATAACCTCATTATTTAAAGAACAAAAATTATTTACATTTTTACAGACTACAAATTTACATCTGTTTTTTCACTATTCAAAATTATTTTCCAATAATGAAAAATAACCTTTTTTATAGACGTTTTGAATCTAAAAAAAGTTACAGTTCTTGATTGTAATCATTTTTTAATCATTTTTCATTATTTTTATTTTTTTTTAAACTCAAGAAGTGATGAACCAAATTTTTAATCTTGAAAAAAATGCTCAACAAATTGAACTAATCAATCTATGTGCAAATAATTTGAACTTAGAGATTGGCACCATTATATGCGTATCGGGAGAACAGGGATTTGGAAAATCGCATTTATTAAATATTTTAGAAAAAGAATTAGGCTCAAAAGTTCCGCATGCACTTATAGCTCAGTCACAGTGTTTAGCGCCAATAGGCAACTTCAAACTTGCTCAGATTCAGCCATTACTCCCGATTATTCAGGTTATTGAGCAACTTGCTACAAATAAGGAATCTTCTCCTGAAAAAAAATTCGCAATCAGTACAGGTATGACTGTTCTTGCGTCGCTCCCTATAGCAGGTGAACTTTTTTATGCTTTTAAAGAAATATCCAAAGATTATAAACAATTAAAAAGTGAAAAACAGGCAAAGAAGGAAAATACATCTACTGATGTTGTTAAGGATTATTTTAATGTAATTTCTTTGATTGCTGAAAAAACCCCACTGCTAATTCTGATTGATGACATTCACTGGAGCGATATCCAGACGATACAACTTATTAATCTGTTTGCTCAAAATATTAATAAAAGTAAAGTCACACTCGTATTAACGTTCAGACAAAGTGTTTTGCAGAGCAGTGCTTCTCCCATGCTTACATTTATTGATGAGTATTCAAAAAATAATAATGAAATAATCTTTGTTCAGTTAGAACCATTCTCACTCAAACAGATTCATTCGGTATGTTCAAGACAATTTGTTGATTATAAACCTAATAAAGAATTTGAAGAATGGCTGTTAAGCCGTACTCATGGCATCCCAGCAGTTGTTCTTGAATATTGCAATTTTTTTCGGAACCATAATCCTTTCAATGAAAACGGTAGTCTTTCAGAAAATTTTTATAATAGTGATTTCGTCCCTGCAAGTCTCCATGCCGCTTTTGCTCAGAATCTTGAAATTCTGACCGAAGAAGAACGTAATACATTATCTGTGTGCTCATCCGAAGGGGTTGAGTTTACTGTTTCTATTGTTTCAAATCTTTTAAATTCGGATTTTTTAACAACAATAAAGAAACTTCGAGCACTTCAGAATAAAACCGGAGTTATTCTTAGCATTGGGACCAAAATTCGATATGGAATCAAAACTACTGTTTATCGCTTTACTCAAGGATTTTATCATTCTTATTTTCAAAAATCTTTGGAATATGAAGAACATATTGCTCTTCAAACACAAATTACAGCTTTATTAAAACAAAAATACGAAGAAGCTGAAAATGAGGAAGTCAAACAGCATATAGCTCCTTTCCTTGCAGCACACAGTGCTGAATCAGGAGATAATGAAACTGCAAAACAAGCACTTTTAGCATGTGCAGAAGCTGCCGAAAAATATGGGGACACTGACTCAGTATTAGCAGCATATAAAGATTATCAGGAAATTATACAAAATTCCCAAACTCCTAACGATAAGGAAGACACTGAAAATCTTGCTTTTCAGGAATTAATTCGTAAATCATTAGCTCAAAATCCTAATTTGTTAGATTCAGTATCAAAGCTGGAAGAGGATGATTTCAGTAAAATTATTTCAAAAGCAGTTAATTTTAACGATGTAAGAAAAGTTTTAGTTTCAGAATATTTAAAAGATAAATTTACTGTGGTAGCCGATTTAGCACAATCTTATCTTGAAAAGAAAGATGCAGACCTCGATGATTCACAAAAATCCCAATTATATTCCATTGCTTCCAAAGCTCGGTTTGATAGTGGCAATATCCTTGATGCCGCTAACTTATGCTCGACAGCATTGGATCTGGCTTATAATTGTAAAGATTCGGCAGCTCTTTGCTTTGCTCTCAATACAAAGGCTCTTATTGAATTTAAAAAAGGAGGTTATCATTCCGCTCATCAATTTATTGTAAAATCAGCCAAGGAAGCAGTTAAAATGCCAATCGAACTCCGATTACTTACAATTGCTAACATTGCAATTATTATGAAAGAAAACAAAGATAAAGATAACAGAAGGTATGCTGAAACAGCCAGAAGACTTTGCTATGAGCTGAATTTCAGAGAGTTTGCAGATGTTTTAACAGATTTTTAATTTTAGGAAATTTAAGTGAATAAAGTAAGCCCAATAGGTGTTTTCGACTCCGGAATCGGTGGATTAAGTGTACTAAAGCAATTAATGAGATTTCTACCAAATGAAAAATTTATATATCTAGGTGATACTGCTCGTGTGCCTTACGGTAATAGAACGCCGGAAATAATCAGACAATACTCAAAGGAATGCACAAAATTTCTAATTGAAAAAGGTGTGAAATTAATAGTCGTAGCATGCAATACAGCATCATCTGTCGCGTTAGATGCAATTAGAAGCATCTCAGATGTACCTGTAATTGGAATGATACAACCTGCAGCAATTGCAGCCATTCGTGCAACTAATAACGGAAAAATTGGGATTATTGGCACAAGAGCCACTATTGCGAGTAAATCTTATTCAAATGGTATCTTGGGTTTGCCCGACTCAAATAAAGTTGAATTAATTTCAGTTGCTTGTCCTTTATTTGTGCCATTGGTAGAGGAAGGATGGCTCCGTCATGCAGTAACTCGTCAGGTAGCTGTTGAATATCTGTCTCCTCTAATTGAAAATAAAACTGATACTATTATATTGGGATGCACACATTATCCACTGCTATTGCCTTTATTGAACGAACTAATGCTGGGAGTGACTTTCATTGATTCCGGTGAGCATGCCTCCGTAGCGTCATTGCGTCAACTTGCTGAGTTAGACCTTTTGTCTGGAGAAAGTACTGAACTTCTAAAAAAACCTGAAATAAAATTTTATGTAACGGATGTTCCAACCCAGTTTATAGATACTGCACTCCGTTTTCTTGGCTTTGCGACCGAACATCCGGAAATTGTAGATATTAGTTCAATTTAAAATATCGGGATATGAAAATCTAAAGATATAGTCTGTTTCTGATAATATAATCTTCAACCACATCAGGAACTAATTCACTAAAAGGTTCTCCCATACTGATTCTCCTGCGTATTTCAGAAGCAGATATATCCATTAACTCATTTTCTAAAATAATTGGAGGTTTACTCTTTAAAAATAAATCATCCAAATATTTATTATATTGGTTTCCCAGAAATTCGCCAGGGCGGCTGGCTATACATAAGTCAACCAAGTCAAGAATTTTATTATAATCCTTCCATTTCTGAAAATCATAGAACTGGTCTGAACCAATTAGTAAAAAAAGTTGCGAATCCGGAAATTTGTTATGAAAATAATTTATTGTATCAATTGTGTATGAAATACATGATCTATTGGTTTCATAGTCTTCAATAAAAAGCTGCTTATTAGTGCCAATAGCCGCTTTTAACATAGCAAGCCGGTGTTTAGCCGTCATTATAGTTTTGTTGTCAGAATTTGCCTTAAAAGGGGAAATAAATGCAGGTACAAAAAAGCAAAAATTTAAATTAAGTTGTTCAGTAAAAATTTCTGCAATTTTAAGATGTGCTTTATGAACAGGGTTAAATGTTCCACCAAAAATCCCTATTTTTTCCAAAACTTTTTGCTTCCAATATAAGTGAAAATCTCTGTTTCAAGTAGTCCTGTTGATAGGCAATACACTTCCCCTTCAATGTCCGGAAATGGATTTTTAAAAATAAGCATAATTTCTAATTTGCAAGTTTTATCATTACCTTTTAATAGGAGGCTAAGCTGCAAATTGCGTGCAACCTGTTCAATATTTTTCGAAATACCGCAGTCAAAGTACCTTTTACTAACCTTATATCCATGTAATACGGCAAATTTAACTCCAGATAGAATTGTAATATCTTCATTGCAGGTGATATACAATTCTCTACCAGATTTATTTGAATCATTAGTAGAAATTTTATTTGTAAAATTATTGATTGATAACCACTCTGAGAGCCGTTTACTAACTGAATCAAAACTCTGGTCAAAAACTCGGTCACTTGAAAATAAATATTCTTTAGGTTTAATATATTTTCTTGTAGAAGTGCATGAAATCAATAAAATGCTAACAATAACAAAAAAAATATATGTTGTTTTACTCATATTATAAACATTTCATTAAGAAATGATATAAATAAAAATTCAATCAATAATATCAACATTCAGCTTTATTATTTTATAAAATTTACAACTTTCAACTTAAATTACTCCTGCATTGGATTATCAGTTTTTGTCAAATCAATAAATTCAATACAAATTTTCATTGCCATGGAGTTCTCATCTGGTAAGGGTTGCAATTTGGCAAATTTGACCAGATCAGCAGATCTAAGCATACTACTGAATTTATTAATTAATTTCATCTCAACTTGAGTTTTACTTAGATTTTGTTCGATATCTTCAGTTACCATCTCAAGAGCAGGGAAGCCCATTTGTCGCTCAATATAAAGCCTAATAATATCTGTGAGTCGAATATAGTAATGTTTAACGTGACCTTTTTGCCAAAGCTTTTCTGAATCTAATTGGTGCAGTGCTTCAAGAGCCATGATATGTGCTGGAATTGAAGGATCATATTTCAAATCCAGTTTCTGTTCTTTCTTTCTGAAATGTTTAATCAGATAAAATATAATAATTACAAGAGCAGCTATGCCTAATAGAATTCCAAAATATGGGAGCAAATCGCTCCATATAAGTGATTCCTTCAAAGGCGGCTTAATATCTTTATATGCTTTGGAGGTATCAACCTGAATTCCGAAAAATTTAATATACAAAGACTCAGTTTGGAGAGGAAATGGTTCCTGAAAGCCTTTTTTCTCATACATGAATGTGAATGGAGGAATCACAACCTGACCGCTGTCAAAGCTCGAGATAATAAGGGTTTGTCGCATTGATCCGACTTTTCCTGAATCAAGTGTATCAATTTTAGATTTGTTGAGAAATTCAATTTTTCCGATTGAGTCAGGAATTTGAGGCCATATTACATGTAAATTTTTATCATATTTGAGTTCTATATGCAATTTTATATGATCACCTATTAAGCCCTGATTAGTATCTGCACGAAGATGAACTTCAATATTATCAGCCTGTAATTTGGCATTCAGAGCTGCATATAATAAGATCAGCATAAATATTGTGAATTTTTTCATAATATTTTCAAGAAATTTGAACATAAAATATATATTGACGAAAATTTTTCATCAGTTATTGGATTTAACTTTTTTAATGTCATAAATTAATTATTGTGGATTGGTTTTGATTTATTTGAAACTATTTTTTATTTATAATTAATGACAAAACTAAAGAAATCTATGGAAAAAGTTTTTTTATTGCTATCAGTTATAATACTATTGTCTTGCGACAATCAATCTGCTAATGATAGGCCGGTTTCTGCAACAATTACTGGATTTGATTATACTTATTGCGGATGTTGTTTAGGTTGGATTATAATGGTTGATGATATTAAATATAAAGTACGACAAATACCACAAGATGGAAATTATAAAATCGACACAGCTTCGTTGCCGCTGGAAGTATTGATTTCATTTAATAAGAATACAAGCAACTGTTCAAATATTATCGAAATTACAAAAATCCGTAAGAAGTAGTGCAACAGTACATCATTCTAAGAAACAGATTTTCATATCTTATATCTTGGAACTAAATCATTCCTACTTCTCTACCGGCGGTGGCTCTCGTAGCAGCAGTTCGCCAGGATTTTCAGACCAAGTGCGCAATGTACGTCTAAATTGTTTATTTGATAATTTCAATTGTTCCAGTACATCATTGAAATTCAAAATTGTGCTCTCAAAGCTGTACGACATGAGCTGAAGTGAGTTTCTGGCATCTGTTAAAGTGGAATCGTACTTCATAAAAGCACTTTTCAAATAGCTGTTTAATTTAAAATCATCCATATTCCTATTGAGAATAGAAGTGAATTTCTTCAGATCCTCAGTAGCTTCCAAAAGTTCAGTACTCGCTTTTGACACATTTCCGAGTATATGAGTTGTATCTGCACGAGCCATGATAGCCGTCAAATGTTCGCTCGACTGACGTATATTTGCCAGTGCATTAATCATATCTTGATTTTTGAAAAAATCACTCGTGCTCTGTAAAAAGTTGATAGTTTCACCGGTAAGTGCTTCAAGATCAAATTTTGTAAGCTTTGTCATAACTTGTCTGGCAGCAGTTTCAAATTCATCGATACCGGATGGGGATGAATGAATCAATGGAAAAGGAGCTTTGAAATTTAAATAAGGATGTTGTTCTAAAAGGAAAGTTTTATTCGGATAGAATAATTGCAGGAATTTACCTCCGGTAATACCAGCTATTTCAGCTTTTACTCTGAGTGAATCGCTTATATTTAATATTCTGTCAATTTGCATAATAACTTCAATCAACTTACCATCAGTTGCAACGCGAATTTTACTTACTGTTCCTACTGGTACTCCCAGATATTTAACCGAAGATCCGGTCTCCAAGCCCTCAACGGATCCTTCAAAATATGTGACGAAATAAATCCGTTCCTTTAAAAATTGGGATGCACCGAGCCAGAATATAGCTAAAACAAGTACAAATGTTCCGATGGTAACGAAAAGTCCGATTAAAAACGGGCTGTTAATGCGTCGTGAGGCTATTTTTGTCATAAAAGTAAAATTATTTATTAACAGAAATCAAATATAATAAAAAAAATCAACCCTATGGTTAAGCATAGGGTTGAGAAATAATTACCGTTAAAGATATACTATCTTTCCAATGGAAATAATTACATATTCATCGGTGTAGCTGGTTCATCCGGGCTACCGGCTTTTTTCAAAGGTATGAAAATCATAACCAAGGCAATGATTGTTAAAATTACAAGACTGATGGCAAACGGAGGATTAGCAAAAATCTCCAAAAATTTAATTTCTGCAATTTTGAAAGGAGCAATACCAAGTCCGGTCAGTGCCTCTCCTGCAATAAATCCCGCTGCAAGCAGTACTCCAATATTTTCGATTCTTGCACGCTGGGATTCATTATAACCACGTTTAGCACAGATCATATCGACAACTCCTTTAACCAGACCGCCTAAGAAAATTGCGAAAGTTGTGCCAAGTGGTAAATACATACCCACACTAACAAGCATAGGGCTGCGAACTTGCATCAAAATAAAGCCCAAGCCCATCAGCATCCCGACTATAATTAGCGGCCATGCCATTTGCCCATCAACAATACCGATGGATAGCATTGACATCAATCCGGCTTGAGGAGCGGATAATTTTTCGCTTCCGAATCCACCGACATAACCTTTTTGGATACCTTCTGCAATGTCGGCTTGATTTAGGAAATTTAAAACTAAAAACATAACAGCGCCCGATAGCACTACTCCAATTAAATCACCAACTTGCATTTTCCATGGAGTTCCACCTAAAATGTGTCCGGCTTTTAAATCCTGAAGCATTTCTCCTGCAACTGCTGCTGCTACGCATACGATAGCTGCTACACCAAGTACAGCCGCAACTCCGCCATGAAGTTTATCAACACCTAATAAGACCATTATTAAGGCTGTTACTACCAATGTTGTCAATGTGAGTCCACTGATTGGATTATTACTTGATCCCATAATACCAACTAAATAACCGGAAATTGCTGCAAAGAAAAATGCTAACACAATCAAGGCGGTTGCCGCTGCTAATGCAGGAACAAAATCGGTATGAAACATAAATTTTGTAATACAGAATGTAGCAATAGCTGCACCGGCTATTCCAATCATTATCCAAGAGAATTTAATATCTTTGTCTGTCCGGTCAGTAACTACTGCAGATCCTGAGGCTGCTTTTTTAACATCACCTACTGAACGGCCAATACCGGCAATCAAACTTTTACGCATTTTAAACAAAGTAAAACCTGCACCCATCAACATACCGCCAATAGCGATTGGTTTTACGATGTACTTCCATATCGAAACGGCAGTACTAATCCAGGCTTTGTTATATGCGTCTTGCATAGACAAACCGGGATTTGATTGCATAAAACCATTTGCCATTCCTGAAATATCAAGATTCGGTCCTAAAAAATAGAGGATAATCGGTACGAGTAATCCCCATGCAATAAGCCCACCACTGAAGTTTAATGCACCGAGTTTTGGACCGATAATATAGCCAACACCCATATAAGCTGGACTAATTTCAGGTGAACTGAGTAATAATCCGCCCTGGCCGCTGAATTTAGTAGCCGTAATTGTTTGTTTTGAGAAATAAAGAAAATCTCTCCAGCTTTCAGCAAAAAATTTAAATTCTGCTAATAATTTTATAAATGCACCTGCAGCCATGGCACTGAATAAATAAACAGAACCGGTTCCACCGGTACGACCAGTTTTATGAATTTCTGCTGCTGCAACTGATTCCGGAAAAGGAAGCTCTGCATCTTCAACCATTACACGGCGCAATAGAGCGACAAACATAATTCCCAAAATACCACCGACTATTAAAATCAATGATGCTGTGATATAATGACCAGATGAACTGAAATCATCTTTCCACAAACCTGAAATAAAAAATGCAGGTAATGTAAATATAGCTCCTGCAGCTACAGATTCGCCTATCGAACCTACTGTACGTGCAAAATTTTCCTCTAATATAGAGCCTTTCAATACTTTCAATAATGCCATACCTATAACGGCTGCCGGATAAGTGGCTGCAATTGTCATTCCTGCGCGTAATCCCAAATAGGCATTAGCCGCACCAAGAATAACCGACATGACAAGACCGATTAGTAAAGCTCTTAAAGTGAATTCAGCCATAGTCGATTCATTAGAGACAAATGGTACAAATTTCTTTGCTTCTGACATATATTCTCCCATTATAAAAAAATGATTTATTAATTATACAAATGAACTATATTTTCAATAAAATTTAACCCTCAACTTTATAAACTTATTTAAAGTCCGGCTAACATTTTCCTGTATTTATCTGCTTCTGAAATATTCCCTGCTAATTGTTGAGCATTTATCATAATCCCGATAGCATTTTTATTCTTAGGATTTAGTGCCAATGAACGAGATAATGCGTTTATTGCTTCTTTGAACTGATGACGGTTCAGATAAATCAATCCAAGATTGCTGAACAAATCCGGATTACTATAATTAGGATTATATTTCAAAGCCTGCTGATAGTGAACAAAAGCCGAATCCTGCTGATTGAGCTGATGATAAATAACGCCAAATCTATACTCAAATTCAGGATCATTAAACATAGCACTTTTTAAAGAATCCATTAATTTGATAATATCCTGAAAATGGTTCGACGCAGCAAATTCGTTTGTTTTATTTTGAATGACTACACTCAAATGTTGCTGTGCCTGTGGCCAGACTGAGTTTATTGTTGAACCGCTGTCCATCTTGATAGCCTGACGATATTCCGGAATTGCAGAATCCCATTTGGCAGAGTTTAAGTAATAAAAGCCGAGAAGAAAATGAACCCTTGCGTGAGAGGGAAAGTCTTTTGCTAAAACACGTAACTTGTCTCCGCCTTCTTCTAATAAGCTGGCTTTGAGGGCAGGATCTGTAACTTTTCGAGATGAGTCAACCAATAGAGCTGCTGCATACCAGGGATCAACGACTTTTACTCCCCAGTCAACAAGCAGTAATGAATAAATAATGACTGCTAATGCTAATATTGAAATCCAGATGATTTTCTTTGGATTAACTGCCGCTTTAACAGACTTTGAATTTTGTATTGTACTTATATTAATGTCTGATTCAGAGCCAACTTTAGAGCTTGATTTTTGAATTATTTTTTTTGAATTTTCCTGACTTGATTTCTTGTAATGTTTTTGAGCCATTATTTTTTTAACTTTGTTAAACTTGTTCCGGTAACTTTAATAAATTATGAATAAAACTCGAATTTTCAATAAATAGTTACAAAAGAACTTATAATTTATTAATTATTTTGGTTTTAACAAGCTGTTTTTTTTATTATTCTTTTAAATGTGTATTTATGAACCAGATATTTCGACAATCACAACTTTTTGCCTTCTTATTAATTTTCTTTTTCATTTCACCGATTATTGCAGAGCAAGGGGCTTCAAAAAAAATTGTTATTGATAGCGCTATGACCTTTACAGAAGCTACAGCAGGCACTAAAGCACCTAAAAAAGTTCTTGATTCCCTCATTCTATTAACCGTTGATTATTATTCTTACGACGGAAAGCTGCACAGGGGACAGCTTTTAATAAATAAAGCCGTTGAAAAAGATATACGTTCGGTTTTTAATTTAATTTGTGAAATTCGTTTCCCTGTCAAGAAAGTTATTCCTATTGTAAAATATAACTGGGATGATGACGCTTCTATGGCTGACAATAATACTTCTGCTTTCAATTACCGCAATATTGCAGGTACAGACAGATTATCTAATCATTCATTTGGGCGGGCAGTGGATTTGAATCCATTTTCTAATCCCGTTATTCATCTTGATGGGTCAGTTAATCCGAAAGGGGCAAAATATAATAAGAATTTCCCAGGAACATTGCGCGAGTCTGATCAGATTGTTAAAAAATTTGAAGGTCTTGGCTGGCGCTGGGGTGGAAAATTCAAACAATATAAGGACAATCATCATTTTGATAAGGAAGGGTAAATTATCCTCAATAGGCTCCCTTGTACTTTGACTGATTATAATTTGTTCTTGTTATTTCAATTTCGACTGCAGGACTCTTGTCACTCATCATTGTCGATAATAATTTCTTATTGTATTGAATATGCTTTTCTATTTGTAAAATGCGTTCTTGTAGCTTACGCTTTCGGCGTGCTACCCAAAATCTGTCATTTAACTTATCTTCAAATATAAATGGCTCCTGCTCTTTCATTTGCTGGATTCTCAATTTTTCGGATGCTATATTTATTTCAAGATCATGAATCTCAGATCTCAACCGAGCCTCTTCTAATCTAATATCTTCCAGTTCCTCATTTTCATCATAACAAAGTGTTTGATGGAAGAGCTTCAGCCTGTGCAGATTTTCACTCCTATATGCTTCCTGAATATTATCCCAGAATTTATGAAAATCATCTGTATATCCATTTATATCAGGATGAAGGCGCTTTACGATCTTTCTGTAAATCAAAGGCAATTCATTCTTTTCTTTAAACTCTGCATTTACAACATCATTGCAATATCGGTTATGAATAAAAGTTGCTGCACTGCGGTCTGGGCGGTGAAATTCGCTCTGAACCATAGTATTGACGAACCGGATTGTATGCTCGGTGAGCTTTTCGCCTTTATTTATTCTGATTGACAGCAGCTCAACTCGCCTGTCTAACTCTGCGGCATTGCGGTTTTTTTCCTGATATTCAATTTCCAGATCACCGAATAAACTATCATAAGCGAACATTATCTGCGGGTGTACTATATTCTGCAAATAATGCCAATTATCTAATAATTTCAGTAATTCTTTCCGGCATTCACTTATTCTTGACCTAAGTTCAGTTATTATCGGATTTTCAATATCTGTATTTTTTATATTATCCATATATCTAAATTTATTAGATTAATTCCGAATTTTTACTTTTATCCAGTTCTTCAATCACTTCAAAAGCATGTCTGAGATGTGGTATTACAATTGATCCACCCACAACTAATGCAATATTCATGGCTTCGTTCAATTCTCCACGAGTAGCTCCTGCTTCAATACTTTGTTCAATATGATAACTTATGCAGTCATTGCATCTAAGAGCCATGGAAGCCACTAATCCCATCAATTCCTTATATTTCCCCGAGATTTCACTTTCTTGATATGCGAGTTTATCAAGGCCATAGAAGCGCTTGAATGGAAGAAAATCTTCTTTTAGAATTTTTTCATTCCCTGCAGTCCTTCTTTTATGAAAATCCTCAACATTACTCATTAATTCTTAATATCCTAACAAAATTGCAATATAAAATATCATTTTCTTTAGCTTCTAATTTAGAGTTTAAATTTTATTTAACAAACATAAAATTATCAACATTTCCCGCAGATAAAAAAAGGAATGCTTAATTGAAGCATTCCTTTTTAAATAAATATAAATCAAAGTTATTTCACAGACAATTTGGAAACCGCTTTAATTCGTAATGCAATTGATTTGATTTCGGCTTTTGCAGCTTCAGCAGCATTTATGTCTAAAGTATTCATATTAATTTTTTCCTCAGCTTTTTTTAAAGCGGCTTCTAAAGTACTTAAATCAAGACTTGCTGCATTATCTGCTTTTTCGACAAGAACTGATACCTGATTTTTGTTAATTTCTACAAATCCGGTGGTCGATACGAAATATTGCTCAGTGCCGTCTTGCTCAACTATTTTAATTATTCCTTCATCAAGTGCAGAAACAATCGGTGCATGATTAACAAGGGCTTGAAAGGGTGACTGCGATCCGGGAACTGATATTGAACTTGCCAGGCCGCTATAAACCGCTTTCATTGGAGTAACTATTTCTATATTTAAAATATTATCGCTCATTTTTTTCTTTCTTCAAATTCTTAGATTCTCCCCTCTCCTTTGGAGAGGGGTTGGGGGTGAGGTTGTTTATTTACCCATTTCTTTTTTGTAAAAATCAAATACCTCGTCGATAGAGCCTTTATAAGTAAACATTCCTTCGGGTATATGGTCGCATTCACCATCTAATATGGCTTTGAATCCTGCAACCGTATCTCCGATTTTTACATATTTGCCCTGATAACCTGTGAATTGCTCTGCAACTGAGAATGGCTGCGAGAAGAACTTCTGGATTTTACGGGCACGGTTTACCGTTAATTTATCATCTTCGGATAATTCGTCCATACCGAGAATGTTGATAATATCTTGCAAATCTTTATAGGTCTGGAGCACTTTTGTGCAACGTGTTGCTGTTTCATAATGAAGTTCACCAATGCTATTCGGATCCATAATACGTGATGTTGAATCAAGTGGATCTACAGCCGGATAAAGACCAAGTTCAGCAATCTGACGTGAAAGTACTGTTTTAGCATCAAGATGGGAGAAAGTATTTGCCGGTGCCGGATCAGTTAAATCGTCTGCCGGTACATAAATTGCCTGAACTGAGGTGATAGCGCCTTTATCGGTCGATGCGATTCTTTCCTGTAACATTCCTAATTCTGTTGCAAGGGTCGGCTGATAACCTACTGCTGAAGGCATACGTCCCAATAATGCTGAAACTTCCGATCCTGCCTGAATATAACGAAAAATGTTGTCAATAAATAAAAGTACGTCACGTCCTTCAGCATCACGGAAATACTCTGCTACCGTCAATGCCGTTAAAGCAACGCGGGAACGTGCTCCGGGAGGTTCGTTCATCTGACCGAACACAAGTGCTGTTTTTGCCAACACTCCGGATTCACTCATTTCAAGGTACAAATCATTACCTTCGCGGGTACGCTCTCCAACACCGGCGAATACGGAATAGCCGCCGTGGTGCTTTGCAATATTATGTATTAGTTCTTGTATAATAACAGTTTTACCAACTCCAGCACCTCCGAAAAGACCTGTCTTGCCACCTTTGGTGAAGGGTTCGATCAAATCAATAACTTTAATCCCGGTTTCAAACATTTCATTTTTAGTTGAAAGTGAGGAAAATGCAGGTGATGGGCGATGGATTGAATAATAAGTGTCAGTCTGGACATCAGGCTTTCCGTCGATTGCATGGCCGGTGATATTAATCATTCTTCCTAATACGTTTGGACCGACTGGAATATTGATAGGTGAGCCTGTATCAATAACTTTCATACCACGGACAAGACCATCGGTTGTATCCATAGCAACGGAACGAACTCGATCTTCACCAAGGTGCTGCTGAACTTCACACACAAGTTGTGATTCCTCGCCGGTTTCGGGAGATTTTCTTGAAATTGTTAAAGCGTTAAAAACAGCCGGAATATCTCCGCCAGGGAATTCTACGTCCACGACCGGACCAATTACTTGAATTATAGAGCCTTCTTTCATGCCTGAATATCCTTTGAATTTATTGAATATGAATAAATATTTCTAAAATATATAAGATAAAATGAATATTGTAAATTGTAAAAATCATGAATCACAAATTTATGAAAATTTAAGTTTATGAGCAAAGTATAGACAGCTTTTTTTATAAATGTTGATAACCTTTGTAATTATCAATTGATGGAATTGAGTTTATAAAGTTTATCAGATTATTGATCTAATATTATTTCATATTGTCTTATGCAATCAAGTCTTGCTGCTGTTGCGATTATTGATTCCTCTTGCATAATTGATATTTAATTTTGCATACATTTGCATAGTGGAGTATGCAAGCAAGTCCCGCTGCTGTTCTACATCCCAATGCCATTTGCATACTTTTGCATAATTTTAACCATAAGCACTAACCATTCACCACTAAAATACTCATATATGCAAGAAAATTGCGCTGCTGTTGCTATCATTGATGCCTCTTGCATAATTGATATTTAATTTTGCATACATTTGCATAGTGAATTATGCAAGCAAGTATCGCTGCTGTTCTACTTCTCAATGCCATTTGCATACATTTGCATAATTTTTAACTATTTCCATTGACCTTCAACCTTTAACTTTACGAACTTTTAAGAACAAGAGCGCAAAATTATTGATTCAGATTTAAATATCAAGAAAACCGCTCACAAACGACGCACAAAATAGTTTGTGAAATATGTGGGATATACTTTTCAGTTTGATTGACAAATATAGGTTAGAAGTCTATAAAGTTTTGAATTTTGATATTCTATTGTCTTGGAATTTCATACATTTATCCAATATCAACAAACAAGAAAAAATAAATATTTTTAGCATTTCACAAGGTTATAGGAAGCAATTATTACTTTTAAATCATATAGAGGTTATTTATGAATAAAACTGATGATGCTCTTCTTAAGGTATGGGAAATGAAGGATTCATTAACTAATGATTTTAAAAATAGCAATTTTGATAATTTCATAGATTTCATTGAAAACGAAATGATTGAAATTAGACAAAAGTATCATATTTATTATAATCAAGTTGGGAAAGAAAAACAAACAACTGCTGCATAAATTAACATTTTCGCTAAAACCAGAATTGATTACTAACTTTTTCCTGCCCGATCAGATTAAAAATCTGACCGGAAGAAAGATCATAAAAAACATTACTATTGATTCATAAAGAATTACTAAATTTGTAGAATTGTTTAATTGATATTAATGGTTAATGAAATTATAAAAATAAGAGATAAAATGGTGGAAAAGAGCGGCAGAGCCCCTAATAAAGAAGATTAAATTATAAAATAAATTATAAATCCCTTTTTGAAATAAATCATATTTCCTTATTTCACGTAGTTATTACATATTTGTAGATTAAAATGAAAAAAGAACCTCACCCCATCCCTCTCCTAAGGAGAGGGAGTTGGAACAGGGTTTATTCCCTCTCCTTCGGAGAGGGTTAGGGTGAGGTTCTTCTGGGTTAGGGTGAGGTTCTTCTGGGTTAGGATGAGGTTTTAAGGCATTTTTTGTTCTTTGAAAATAGATATTCATTCCAATATCACGCAGTGAATACATATTAGTAGCAATGGAAGCCAGATTAAGGGTGGAAAGTTGAAATATTATCTCATTCTCCCTTGGAAACACACCACCTAATCCCCTCTTTTTGGAGGGGGAATTGGAAGAAGAGAGAACAAAACTCCAACTTCTTGTTCCACCTCTAAAAAGAGGGGGTTAGGGGGTATGTAGAGAATTAAAGCAGAATCTTTTTTATTTCACCTCATATATTTCAAATATAATTTTTCCTCTTCCGTCCATACTTTTATGGTTTTTATGGTCGGGAATATTAGAAAAAGAGAAAATAAAAGCTCAGAAAGATAAAACAAAGAGATATAAAGAGAAAAGTAAATAGTTGAAAATGAGTAGGTGTCGGTTGAAATCATTAATAAAATATATTTCTTTGGATAAGTTAAAACCTTATTTGTTCAAATTCTTCAACCTTAGTAGAAAAAATAATGCACCTAACACAACAACCTTATTACCTTATTAAAACCTGCCATGAAAGTATAGTTCAATAATTTACATACACATTTTGTATTTACAACAATGCATCGCGAACCCAGAATATTTGAGGAGAATCGCGAAAGAATCGAAAAATATATTACAGGAATTGTAAATAATATTGATTGCAAATTATATGCAATCTATGCCAATCCTGAGCATGTTCATTTTTTGATCTCACGAGCTGCAAATATTGATGAAGAAAGTTTGGCAAATAAAATTGCTGAGAGTTCATCAAAATTTATAAATGAAAACAGGCTTTGCGGGAATAATTTTCAATGACAACTTTCCTATTCTGCCTTTTCGGTTTCAAAAGCAGATGTGAATAAAGTATGTAAATATATATTAAATCAGCCGGAACATCACAAAAAACAAACATTTATGGAGGAATATGAGGCATTCATCAAGTTTTATAACGATACAATCAAAAATAAATAAGCTAATAAGGTTGGGGGCTGGGTAGCGGGACTTTTTCTACTAAGGTTGAAGAAGTGAAATAAGGATTTTAAAAAACGATATAATTAAAATTATTTTTTTATGGATCAATCTAAATAAAACAAATCCTCTTTCATCCTTACTTTTTTTATTATTATGGTCGAGAAAATTGGATAAATAGAAAATAAAAGCTTAGAAAGATAGTACAAAGAGGCAGAAAGATAGTTCAAAGAGTCAGAAAGATAGTTCAAAGAGTCAGAAAGATAGTACAAAGAGTCAGAAAGATAGTTCAAAGAGTCAGAAAGATAGTTCAAAGAGTCAGAAAGATAGTTCAAAGAGGCAGAAAGATAGTTCAAAGAGTCAGAAAGAATATTCAAAGAGGTAGAAAGATAGTTTTTTGACAATAAGATCGGGTTTTTTAATATTTAATATATTATTTTTATAGTCTTAATTCATTTATTTAATAATAATTTAAGAATTATTACAATGGCAACTTAATCTTATACAAGAAATTACAACATGTCGGACGCTAATTTGTGTATGTTTACGTCCAATCTTTTCTCAGATATGACGCGCGATTTGACTAATTTAGCTATTTTTGGTATTACTACTACTATTATTACTAATTTAGAGACTTTTGGGAATACTTTTGAGATTTTTCCTTCGGATGAAATGCTTCAGGGCGATGTAATGATTGCTACGGCGACGAAGAATGAGAAATCTACGGCTTTGAAAGAGATTATTCCTGCTATGGCTTTTCGTGTGGAGATTAAATGGGGCACTAATTCGGGTCAATATTCGCGTCTGGGGATTCCTGTATGCGAGCTTGTGTAAAAACTCACAACTTCTACTGAATTGTCATTCCTGCGAATGCAGGAATCCCCATCCAGTACCAATCAGGGGATTCCAGTATGCGCAGGAATGACAGAAAATGATTGTTTTCACACAGTCTCATGCACAGGAATGACATCTTCGGTAAATATGAGGCTATATTGAGACAGCCTCTGAAGGCAAAATTATAAAAAAAGTAACCATTACCTTAGAACCTGAACACAAGAGATAATCCAAGATCAATCGGGCTGTTCTTTAGTTGGAAGGAGGATGTATTAATATCGCCGTAATTGATGAATAACTGATTTGTAGAATAGCTGCGTCCGTAGGCATCAAGCCGTATATTCGGAGCAAGGTATATTCCGATTCCGCCCGCTAATGTAGTTGTGGCGGTAGAATACTTTGAATTTGAATATGGCGTGTCAGTATGAGTGTAGCTTCCGCGAATAACAATCGGGACAATATCTTTGGGCAAATCATATTCTATACCGAAACTATATACCATCTGACCTGTTAGATTTAATAAAATCCACTGGTTGCGGGCAAGAATATCGGCTGCGGCATCATTATATTTTAATTCATTTGCATCGGAATATTTGAATCCGCTCGTCACCACAAGGTTGCCGATCGAAGGCACAATTTTTCCTAAATTTGCTGACAATCCGAAAGAAAAGATAAAAGGTGTTGTAATCGTATAATTACTGATAGTGGTGTCGTATGCAATCGGCGGGTGTACAGTTTTATCATCAAAAGTTGCATGATAATCTTTATCGGTTTCCGTGCTAAAATTAAAAACGGTTGGAAAATTAACATTTACGCTTAACCGCATTGACTGATTTAAAAAATTAGCAACAAAACCGACTGCTCCGCTCAATCCGGTAACGGTTTCATCCATGTTTTCGTTCATTGTAAAAACGTTCAGATCAACATTTGAATAATTTGTATCGAAGGTCTCGAAATTATGCTTTGTGTCCGATTCGGTATAAATTTTAGAATATTTGTAATTTCCCCATCTGGAAATCAAGCTGACTCCAATACCGAAATTTTTAGAAAGCTCAAGTCCTACAGAACCGATAATATCATGCAAGCCACCGGATTCCTGAACCAAGGCGTCTTGTTGAAGATTTTTTGTTAAAGGAGTTGTTGCCTTGCCATTTATTCTTTTGCTCAACCATAAAAAATTTGTAAGGTCAAGTGTATCGGGATCGTTTTGAGCACGGTATCCAATATATGAGCTATTATTATTAAAAGCGCTAATTTTGTAATTATTATTAAAATCCTGTTCAAGGAAATAACCAATTCCGACAGAAGCAATGCCAATACCAGTGTGAAAAGGAGAAACAAATGACAAATTGGAAAGAAACTGAGAATTTGAGTTCAGACTTGATGTTTGACCAAGGTATGTAGCTTCAGTGCTGTTTCGGTGCAATCCGATTCCGAGTCCTATTTCTGTTTTATTAATTAAAGATAAACCGGCAGGATTAAAAATCAGAGCGGAATTATCATTAATGATTCCACTGAATGACAATCCAAGAGCTGCTGACCGTGGAGAAAAATAACCCGTCGGATTATTATATCGTATTGCATCATTGATTTCCTGAGCTTGCATAATTGAAGTAAAGCAGAAAATATTGATAGCCATTAAGCAGATATATTTTAATTTATTTAAGTACATAGTAATCTCTCCCTTAATTTAATTAAGGTTATTTTTTATGAAATATAAAGTTTATTTCCCGGATTTTGAACCCGAACGACCTGATCCCGAATTTGAATTCGATCCTGACCCTGAACCTGATGGCCTTGATGACGATCCTGAAGATTGCGTGCTGTTACTTTTATAAACAGGAGCCGATCCTGATCCAGAAGATTGTGATTGGTTACTTTTATAAACAGGAGCCGATCCTGAACCTGAATTTTTATGGGATTGTCCCTGATCTGGAGACGAATATGATTTCGGGGAATCATAATATTTATTAGATTTTGAAGAATTGCTGTTTTTACTTGAATTACTGTTGTATGAATCATTATTATAAGAATTATTCTTATATGAGTTATTATTATAAGAATTTTTTGAATTATTCGATGGGTAATTAGAATTTACATTACTCTTCTTCACCGGTGCAGCACTATTGCCCGTTCCTAAATTTGGATTAGCATCAATCGAACGTAATGCAGAACGAGAGCCAGTATTAATATTTACATTTGATTTCCGGCTATCGTTGGTAGTTACCGGCACTGAATTATTCCGTGAAGTATTATTTGACACCGGCAAAATATTTACCGTATTTTTAAAGTTCGTCCCATTATTAGAATTGCTCAATCTTGAATTTGAGCCTGATAATGAGCTATTATTTGCTGCAACAACTGTACTTCTTAATGCACCGTATTTCACAGCATTTGATGAACTACCATTTGAACCGCGTGTAGGGCGATTTCCGGAGCCACCATAGTTAGAACCGTTACTTGCTCTATTTGATCCAGAGCTGCTTGAGCCGAAAGTGCTTTTTCTGCCGCCGTAATTGCTCCCAAAATGATCCGGTCTGTGAGAATCTCTTCCATGGCTGTATCCATGACCATAATAATGATTATCATAAACAGGTCCGCCATAATGACGATATGAGTAATATGGTCTGTAATACCAGCTATCATAGCCATAGCAGGGATAACCTGGCCAGTAATAACCATAATAAGGATGATAATCATACCAAGGTGAATACCAGCTATAGTCCCAGAAACCCAGATAGGCAACCGAGCGATAATATCTGTGTTGAGGATAGTACCAGCCCCAGCCATAATAATTATCCCACCATGGAACAATTACTGGAACATAAACAGCACTGGTATAATAACGATATTGAGTATCTGTTGTCTCTTCTTCAACAACGTTTTCAGTGTTCTGATCCTGAACATTATTATTGTCTTTCTTAGCCAGAGGATTAACCCACTGTTTGTCAGATTTAAGAGAATTTGCAGAATCTCCGGTTTTGGCAGAATTAGACTGAACAACGCGAGTTTCCTGCACAACCACTCTTGATTGTCTCGGAGTGTAGCCGAAATAATCATCATTTGTATCGCGGACGACGATACATGAATTTAAAGCAAAGGTAGCGACCAAAGCCAAGCCAGTTAAAAATATTTTCTTTTTCATAAAAACCTCCATACCGATTAATACGGTTTGCAGTAAATTTTGTTTCAAATAACTATTTCAGTAAATATCAACTTCATCTGATTGACGATTTGAATATTAAAAAAGTTTAATGTCAATCATAGATACAAAATTATTTATTCAACATGATAATTAGATGAAAAATGGGATTTAAGAAAAAATTATTTGCAGGTTTCAGAAAAAAGAGCTAATTTTGTAATTGCTGGTCGGATGGCGGAACTGGTAGACGCACAGGACTTAAAATCCTGTGAGATTCACATCTCGTGTGGGTTCGATTCCCACTTCGACCACGCGATAAGACTATAAACCCTTGTAAATAAAATCCTTGCAAGGGTTTTTTATTTAAAGGCAGGCATATTGCAAACACTTTTCATTATTTCCTAAGTAGTAGGAAAAAGTGCATATAATATACTTTATAATCAGACCTAATAGTTTATATTTGCTTAGTTTAAGGGTAAAGTGTAAAAGTTCTACTATTTTACTTACACTTTACAGAATATTTATACTTCTTTTTCTGCACTGGTACTTGGTTATCAATAAACAATATAGTTTTTTTTAATTATCAAATGGTCGCCAAATAGTTTGAAAAAAATAAAATATGAAGGTTTTTGACTTTCATTTCTTTTTATGAGTATGCTGTTGGTTAGTGTTTCGGTTTTAATATCTTGCCAATTAGCAAAAATATAGTGCTGCTGCTGAATTTGAGCTAATGAATATTTGAACATCTCATCAACAATAAACACGTAAAATCGCTGCTATTCTAATTGTTCAGTGTGTTATATGCCTTTATCAATAAAATCGAATTAAAGCGCAATTATGCAAGAAGCCCCGAAATGCGCTGCTGTTGCCATTAATAAAGACTTTTCAATACTTTTTAAAATTTTTATCAATAACTTTACAAAATATAAATAAACAAGAACGCAAAACCATTAGTTCAGATTTAAGTATCAAGAGAACCGCTCTCAAACGACGCACCAAATATCTGGAAAATTATGAGGAGAAAATTTTTGTGTAGTATTTGGACTCCGGTGAAATGTACACCATAAAAATTAATGGAGGATTAAAATGAAAGAGGAAATTTTTGATGAATACATGTAGGTCTTTTTTTTAACAATAAGAACTTATCAATGGCCCTCTTAGAAAATCTCCCGTGCCCATCATTTGCAAACATGAGATTTTTATTCATCAATTCTACCTTCTACTTTTCTACTTACCAATGGCCCTCTTAGAAAATCTCCCGTGCCCATCATTTGCAAACATGAGATTTTTATTCATCAATTCTACCTTCTACTTTTCTACTTACCAATGCCCCTCTTAGAAAATTTCCCCTGCCCATCATTTGCAAACATGAGATTTTTATTCATCAATTCTACCTTCTACTTTTCTACCTTCTACTTTTCTACCTTCTACTCTTCTACCTTCTATAACCGGGGCAGTGGGGATTTAAGTAAGTTCATTATTTGCATATAATATTTCAAACACGTCAAATCTTTCAGAAAAATCTGGGATTATATCACCCTTTTCCAAAAATCTGACGAAAATTTTGGATCAATATATCCAGAGAACTGCTCCCATTGGGGATAATATAATTTAAAATTGTCGGCACTCATCCTCGAATCCTTGGCTGGATATAGCACTCCTCCTGAATCATTGACCAATTTATCTAATGAATTTAGAAATTCTAATGTTTTGGATCCATCATTTCGGAAATCTATTGCCATAGTAACTCCTGGTCTGGGGAATGAAAGCAATCCGGGTGATTTTTTATCTCCGAATGTTTTCAGTACCGTTAAAAATGAGGACATACCTGAATTTGCAACCTTATTTAGAATATTTTTAAGATGGAATAATACATTTTCAAATGGTAGAACAAATTGGTACTGAAAAAAACCATGTTTACCATAAGCAAGATTCCAGTTTGAGACGGCATCCAAGGGATAAAAGAATGGATTATAATCAATTATCTTTTCAACTTTTTTTTCTGTTTGAATATTATAATATAAAATATTAAAGGCATTAACGGAATAAGGATTAATAAAAGAAAATTCTGGTGGAGCAGGCAGGGTACCGGTTTTCACTTTTTTGGGAAGGTTATGATTCGCAGGATCGGCATGATTCCCCCGGCTGAATAAACCTCTGCCCATACTGCTGCCACAATCTAACCATGATACAGTGTATTCGAATTCCGTGTCTGATTCTGCACTGATTTCAAAAAATTCTTCTAATGACTCGAATTTAATACTCTCCATGGCAATAAACGGGCTTTTGCATGGTCTGGTTTTGAATTCAGCCCAAAGAATAAGCCCTGTCAGCCCCAATCCGCCGATTGTTGTGCGGTAAAGTTCAATATTCTCAGTTTCGGAGCAAATGTACCTTTTTCCATCTGAACGTAATAATTCAAATTTTATCAGATTTGTACCGAAAGTGCCCATTCGGTGATGATTTTTGCCATGTACATCATTGGCTATTGCTCCACCGACCGTTATAAATTTTGTTCCGGGTGTTGATGCAAGAAAAAAGCCGCGTGGAACAAGAAAATCCAGAAGTTGAGCAAGACTAATTCCTGCTTCACATCGTATTATACCACTTGTTGCATCAAAAGAAATGATTTTATTCATTGCAGTTGTAATAAGCAGGCTACCTTTTGCATTCAGGCAGGAATCGCCATAACTTTTGCCATAACCATACGGTAGAAGCGATTCTGAAAATGAATTCAAATCAGGAATTTCATCTCGCCAGAAAAGTTTGACTGCATGTTTTGAGGCCTCAGATGTTCTGCCCCATGATTGATATTTATTTTCCATAAAACAACATGAAAAAATTTAGAATTGATAGCTTAGGGAAATTCCGTTTAGTGTTGGATTGATATTTAAATTTGAAATACCATACTGAGTTTTCAAATTTGAGGAATTATCGATAAGCCAGCCGTAAAAATAGCCGATACTTGCTCCCAACATTACGTCTGATAGCCAGTGATAATCCTTGTACATCCGGGAAACCATAGTAGATGCGGCTAAAGGATATATCAGAGCACTAAAATATATATTATTTACTTCATTAGACAGAACTGATGCAATCGTAAAGGCAACGGCGGAATGTCCCGAAGGATATGATTCATATTGATCTTTTATATTAAAAGGTGTATAATGGAAAGCGCCAAGATTATTGAAGGGGCGTGCTCTACCCATGATAAATTTTAATATCATTACAGTTGAACCGGACAGAGCAAGAGCCTCTGCTGTTTTTCTTCCTATTCTCCTGAGTGGTTCATACTTGAATACAAAACCTGTACCATAAAGCGCGAATGAATAAATTGCAGAGTATTTTATTTCACCAAAATTATTTGTGAAATTCAGGTAGTTAGCCGCAGTTTGACTGTGGTTCCTTCTGAATATATCCCTAACCGACTCATCTGCACTCATTGCAATTAAACTTGAGGCAGTGGCTCCGGCAAGCTTCAGTCCTGGATTCAGAGGGAAATTTAATATGAAACTTCCAAAATTTGAAGCATCTGTCATGGTAGAATCAATATCGTTTTTTAAAATTTGAAAGTATGAATCGCTTGCATTAGTATGGTCAGTGAATGAAATTAAAAAAATGATTGTTAAAAATGATCTGACTAATCCGTTCAGATAGCTATAAGAGGCTAATGTCAGCGGTTTTGCCATATTAAATTCCCGACAGCCGCTATTCGCGTCGTATTCTCTTTTTAAATTATCGGGATTGCCTGCAATATCCATATTTGATCTCAATATTGATTCTCTTAATTCATTCATTTTATTCCTCTCTAAGTCCTTGAATTAAGCCAAATGATGCAGCCCTGCGAGAGGGATATATAGTGGCAAGTAAAGATAATATAAATGCAGTAGCAGCGATTATCACAATATCCGTCGATTTTACAAGGACTGGTATGCTTGCAACAATAAATTTTGTCTCATCCACATGGAACCACCCGAATTTATTTTGCCCAAAGCATAAAATCAAACCAAGAATTACACCCAAAATAGTACTGATTGCACCGATTATAATCCCTTCAGAAATAAATATTTTTCTTATAAACTTATCATCTGCTCCTAAAGCCTTGATCAATGAAACATCTCTTCTTTTCTCGAAAACTGTCATTGATAAGGAAGCCAATACATTAAATGCGGAGATGAGAATTATCAGGCTCAGTACAATGAACGAGACCATTTGCTCAAACTGCAAAACCTTGTATAGATCACTGTTCAGGTCTTTCCATGATTCAAACTTCCAATCGGGTGAAATAAGCTTCTCAATCTTGGACTGTGCCTCCAAAGCTGCATTTATACTGGGAAAACGAAGATCAATAAAATTTGCAGTATTTTTGGGGATAGCAAATAAATCCGCTCCTACTGAAAAATTCATAAATATATATGACAGATCATAATCTTTAACATTGGAACGGAAAATACCGGATAAACGTGCACTTTTTCCACCGCTGATATTTAGTGAACTAATAGCATTTTCAATATGTTTGGGTGTATAAATCTGTAAAGTATCGTTTGAAGTGGCTTCTAATTTATCAGCTAAAGATATTCCAACCACAATATTATGATATCCGTTACGCTCTAAAAGATTAAACGTGCCATGGACGATTCTTTTTGGCAAGCCCTTGGTATAATTGAGCTTTTTCGGATCCAGAGCAAGTAAATTAGCAGGCTGGATGTTCTTCTTATTTGATAAAATTACTCTGCCTTGAATGATAGGATAAACACTTTCGGCTCCACTTGCATCTTTAATTGAATTTAAAAGAGAGTCATTGAATTTTATTGTCTGACTATTTTTTGTACTTATTCGAAAATGGGGATCAAAGCCAACAATCTGTGATTCGGTAATATCACGAAATCCGTTTAATATGGACATAACACAGATTAAAGCAGCCACTCCTGCGGTTATTCCGACAATTGACAGAAAAGTTATTATAGATATAAAGTGAAACGAACGAAATGAAAAGATGTACCTTCTTGCTATATATAAGTATAATTTCATTAATTGTAAGGACTACTTTTCTTCGTTAAATATCGGTGCATCCGATACGGTGCCATAGCCTGTTAAAGTTACTTCGGGATAATCAGCAAGGTTGGTTTTCATCTTGACAGAGCAGTTGTAATAGCCGGTTTTGCTTGGTCTGACTTTGATTTCCAAATCATAAGTTTCGTTTGGACGGAGGACTTTTTTTAAGCCTTTGCTTATACGCACTTCTTCGGGTGTAGCGGAAAAATCAGAGAAAGTTATATCTTCGTTTGATATATTTTTGATTGTAATCTTAGCCATTGATTCAAAGCCAACCTTCATTTTGTCGAATGAAAAATACTGAGCGGGTTCAAATGTAAACGGCTTCACGACATCAGCTTTAAGGCTAAGAATTTTTGTCGTGTTGTTGGGATCATTGCTTGTGATGGTTATCGATTTGGAGAGCATGCCCGGATGATCGCCGATGTTTAACTTAACGTCTAATGTGGCAGTATCACCAGGCATTAGATCACTTTTGTCAAGTGGGGCAGTAGTACAGCCGCAACCGGGTTTAACATTTTGGATGATAAGTTTTTCGGTTCCGGTATTTATAATTTTTATTTTAGATTTTAATGGTGAATCTTTTGGTTTGACCTTACCCCAGTCATAAGTATCGCCACCAATGATTTCGAGTTTTGGCCCTTTTACTTCTATTTTTTGATCTGCATTGCAATCAACAACAAAAAAAGCAATTAAAACAATTAAAGAAATGATTAACTTATTCATAAAGTCCTCTAAAAATAATATTATTTATAATGGATCTTGTGACGAATAAAAATTATGATTAGTGTAACTTTTTAGTTGAAAGTTGAAAGTTAATAGTTGATGGTAAATATTTTTGTAATAATTGTCATTTCTGTGGATGAAAGTATGTGAAAACGAGGAAATTCCAATGAAATGTCATTCCCGCGCATGCGGGAATCTCCTTCCAGTGCCAATCATGGGATTCCTGCATTCGCAGGAATGACAGAAATTGCAGTTTTCACACAAGCTCGGATGAGGGAATCCACTTCGTTTATGATCCAATAATATATAAGGATTCAGGAATTCTTTTTTTCCTTGTTCCCAATCTCCCGCTGGGATTATTAATGCGTTCCAAAGCTGGAGAGACTGTATGAAAACACGTAATAATTACCTATCTGTCATTCACGCGCATGCGGGAATCCACTTCCAGTTCCACTTTTGTGGATTTCTGCACTGACATCAATAATAGAAACGAAACTTATGAGATAGTCTCTATTGGAGATTTATATAAGTTCATTATGCATTTAATATTTCAATTGCATTAAAACTTATTGAAAAATCTGGGTTAAAGCGTATTGAAACAATTCCTTTAAACTAACACCTTCCCTAACCCTTCCTCAAGGAAGGGAATTTTGGAAAATGGTTTATTTGTCTATGTGGATGCAAATATTCATAATACTTTCTATAAAAGAATTACTCCCTGTTAAAAGAAGCATTATTTGTAAGAAATAGTCGTAGAAATATTAACAAACGAATTGCCAATTTTAAAACTCCTGATCATTAATATTTAATAAATATTTTCAAATTAATATTTATTTGCTATTTATTCATAAAAAATTCGTAATTTAGGTATAGCTAAATAGAGAATCTTAAAATGGAAAATACAAATCAATATACGAACGAACTCATTAATGAGAGTAGCCCTTATTTACTCCAACATGCCCATAATCCCGTAAATTGGCTCCCATGGGGAGATAAAGCACTTAATCTTGCCAAGCAGACTAATAAACCAATCATTATCAGTATTGGTTATGCCGCCTGCCACTGGTGCCACGTTATGGAAAATGAATCCTTTGAGGACGCTGCTGTTGCAAAATTCATGAATGCTAATTATATCTGCATTAAAGTTGACCGCGAAGAACGCCCTGATGTTGATCAAATCTATATGAACGCAATTCATCAGTTAGGTGCTTCGGGTGGTTGGCCGCTTAACGCTCTGGCTCTGCCTGACGGAACACCATTCTATGCCGTTACTTATATGGCTAAGAAAAACTGGCTTCGACTGCTTCAGTATTTCCATGACCTATATCGCTTTGAAAAGCAGCGCCTACTCAGCCAGGCAGAGCATATTAGTTCAGGATTTTCCCAGAATGAATATGTCGGTTTTGGTAATGAAATTAAATCCTTTGATAATCTCGCTGTTTATGATATTTCAAAAAAATTCGAAACTCTCGTGGATAACCTCTATGGCGGCATGAGCGGCTCTCCAAAGTTCCCAATGCCCAATATTTATCAATATTTATTGAGAGATTATTTTTTTAATAAAAATGCTTCCACTCTCGAAGCTGTCGATCTTACTTTGCAGCGAATGCTTGAGGGCGGGATTTATGATCAGATTGGCGGCGGATTTTCGCGCTATTCCACAGATAATAAATGGATTGTTCCTCACTTTGAAAAAATGCTTTACGATAATGCTCAACTCGTCTCACTCTACTCGGAAGCCTACGAGCAAACTAAAAATGAAAATTATAAACGCATTGTCTATGAAACATCAAATTTTATTCAGACTGAACTTTCAAATTCCGATGGTGCTTTCTATTCTTCATTAGATGCCGACAGCGAAGGAAAAGAAGGTTCATATTATACTTGGCGCTTTGATGATTTGAAAAAAATAATTGATGAGGAGAACTTCCCCTTATTTTCTAAAATTTTTAGTATTTCAAAATACGGGAACTGGGAAGGCAAAAATATTCTTACTCTGAATCATAATTTAGCTGGAATTGAAAGAGATTTTGATATTTCCAAAGATGATTTATGGATGAAAATTTCCGAATACAAAGACATTTTATTAGCTGAACGAAATAAACGTGAAAAGCCACGGCTTGATAACAAAATAATCTGTTCATGGAATGCTCTGATGCTTCAAGCATATATTGATGCGTATCGTGCTTTCGGTGATTCTGAATTTTTAAAAATTGCGATTAAAAATGCTAAGTTTATTCGTACAAAGTTTATTCAAAAAGACCACTCCATTCTGAGAACATCCGAATCCAAAGTACAGGGCTTTTTGGATGATTATGCTTTCACAATTGAGGCGTTTATTTCTCTTTATGAAATTACTTTTGAAGAAAATTATCTGAACGAAGCATTGAATTTGTGCAAATATGTAATCGCTCACTTTCAGTCTTCCGATTCTTCCTTATTCTATTATACATCCGACAATGATAAACAATTGATTGCCCGATTAACCGAAGTAGCCGATAATGTAATTCCTTCATCGAATTCAGTATTGGGTAAATCTCTCTTCAAATTAGGAGAATATTTCGCAAAACATGAATATAAAGTAATGGCTGAGAAAATGCTTTCGCGTGTTTATCAGAATATGAAATCGAATCCAGCTTATTTTTCAAACTGGGCAATATTGAATTTAATGTTTACATATCCGTTATATCAATTTGGGATTATCGGGAAAAATTCTGCAATCATCCGCGATGAGATTACAAAAACATTTACACCCAATGTTATATTTTTCGGTGGAAGTAAGAACCATAGCAAACTTCCGCTCATGGATTCAAAACCAATTGATTCGGAAATTAATATTTATGTCTGTTCAAACGGTACATGTCAACTGCCGGTTCAGACTGCAAAAGAAGCGTTAAGACTTATTGGATTGAACGGGCGATAGGAAGTAGAAATTAACTTCGTTAACTAAAAAGTCAATGACAATAATTCCTAATTCATTAAGGAAATGATATTAAAATTCATTAAGGAAATGATATTAAAATTCATTAAGGAAATGATATTAAAATTCATTAAGAAAATGATATTAAAATTCATTAAGGAAATGATATTAAAATTCATTAAGGAAATGATATTAAATAGTATTATAATTCATTTGTATTATGCCTTTGTAATCATCAGAACTGTTCTTGTAAACATCAGCTATGATTACATAATCTTTTTTTGCAACATCATAAATATCGGTTAAAGCAGTGTAAGCTTCTGATATTTCTCAATAATCGTCCGTTAAAGTGTCGTAAGATTCCGTTGCAGTTCCGTAATCGTCCGTTAAAGTGCCGTAAGATTCCGTTGCAGTTCCGTAAACGTCTGTTAAGGTGTCGTAAGGTTCCGTTACAGTTCCGTAATCGTCCGTTAAGGTGTCGTAAGGTTCCGTTGCAGTTCCGTAAACGTCTGTTAAGGTGTCGTAAGGTTCCGTAGCAGTTCCGTAAACGTCCGTTAAGGTGTCGTAAGGTTCCGTTGCAGTTCCGTAAGACTACGAAATAGCAACGGACTCATACGAAATAGCAACGGACTCATACGAAATAGCAACGGACGCATACGAAACAGCAACGGACTCATACGAAATAGCAACGGACGCATACGAAACAGCAACGGACTCATACGAAAGTGCAACGAACGCATACGAAAATGCAACGAACGCATACGAAAGTATAATGGACTCTTATAGAAATATTATGAATGTAAACAGAAGTGTATTTAACCCAGATATTTCATTAAGATTTAACGTAATTGAAATATTATATGCAAATAAGGAACTTTCTTAAATCTCCCAACCCCTCTTTCGCGGGTGAGGGGAATTTAGTTAAATCCCCCTTTGAAAAAGGGGGTAGGGAGATTTTCTATTGCCTAATGAAATATTTGGGTTTAACTTTTACGAAATCATAAATAATGATTTCAAAATATATTTCAAGCTATTCTTTAAATCAAAGAATGAGTTCTATTACATAAATAATATCATTTCCTATTTGAAATTAATCGATTGAACAGACGAGGACGTCTGTTCTACTTTGATTTATAGTAGCTTAGACGTCCTCGACTGAGCTTGATTTTATTTTTCAGAAATAGGAAATGATATAAGGGATATATTATAAGAAATATTAGAATTTGAATGAAGATAGAATTAAATTTATTCTAATCCTGTAATAATATAAATCCTAAAAATCAATATTCAGACATTTCTTATAGCTTCTCATTCTTATACAAGTCTCCTTCAATTACGAGGGTTCTTGTTGATATGATTGAAGTAGTTACGAAAGAATAAAGTATTGCTTTTTCAATATTATAGTGATAACCTATTAAAAAACCAGGCGAGCCAAACAATAAACCTATGAAGAAATCACTGCCAAGAAATCTATCGTTAATTTTTAAGTTACATATTCCATCGGCACTATTTAAAATAATCTTTTCAGTAAGAATTTTTTCGATATCCGGATCATTTAATTGAACTAAAGTTAATAAAGCATACCAATAACCAACACGTTCCTTGAAATGACCTATAATTTTTTTTCCTTCAATATTCTTTGAAAATAAATCTTGTCTTGCTTCGAATTTTTTAACATTAATTGATCCGCAAGACATTAAAAGAAAGGAAGATAGGAGAAGAAGGATGAATAATTTCTGGAAGGTAGAAGCAAATTTTCTTTTTAACTTATAACTCCTAACTGATAACTCATACCTCATAACTACTGAGCCTTTTTCGAGATAGTTTCAAAATATTTCTTAATCAGCGCATCATAATCTTTGGTATAACCCAAACGGATCGAACGAAGTATATCCTGCATAGAACGAGTTTTACCTTCTTGAGAATTCATATCCAAATTATCCGGCGTGAGATGGAAAATATCTTTACCAGCATTAGATTCACGTTTTTTTTCAAAATCACGGTCATTCATCGATCGGGTTGCATCAAGCAAGCGGGACAAAATTTTCTCTTGCCTCTTGATAGTCTCCTGAGTAATTTTACCCGATTGCATATCAGAAATAACTTCTTTCATTTCCTCAGCAATTTTATCGAGATTGCCATTGGCTTCACGCTTACCACCAATTTGTTTTTGCTCTTTTGCAAGCTCCTCAAGCGATTTTTGTGCCTTGCCTTGATTGCCTGCCATACGCCCGTATTCAGCCTGCTGCTCCTGAGTCATTGATCCGCCTTGACCATTGCCCATCATTTGTTTCATAGCCTGATTCATAGCTTGCTGTTGCGAAGCTAATTGCTGGAGTTTTTGAGCCATTCCCTGCTGACCTCCGGGGCTATCACCAGATTGTCCCTCGCCGGTACCACCCGGATTTTCGCACGATCCACTGCCCGGATTTTGGAGTTGCGAAAGTGATTTCTGCATCTGTGATATAGCTTGATTCATGGACCCCATTGCACCAGCCATGTTTCCGGCTGCATTTTGAGAATGTCTGTCGGACAATGATTCAACAGAATTTTGCATGGACTGCATGGCATCACCCATATTTTGAGCCATTTCGGGTGTAACGGCAAATGATTTCTGAGCTAACATCATCATTCCGTTTGCTATATTAGCCATTGATTCAAGCATATTTGATTGCTGATCGGTGAAATCGGGGAGCTGAGTGGAATTCATATCCGTGGCCTCGGTTTTTTGCCGTAAGTCGTTCTGATCTTTAGACAAAGAAAGCATATCATTAATATTCTTTTGCAATTGTTTGATAGCTTCTTTCTTTGTTTTTTTGTACATTTCCTTTTTCACATCTTTCATTTTGTCGGCGAACTTCTTCATTTTTTTTGCTGCTTTTTTCTGTGCTTGTTTAGATTTTTCCATATTTCCGTTCTTGGCTTGTTTTTCAGCTTCGTCCATATCCTGATCGGCAGCATCTTGTTTCATATCTTCTTTAGCCTGAGCAAGTTCGTCAAGTGGCATATCTTGCTTGATTTCTTTCATTAATTTTTCGAGATCATTGAGATCATCTTTCATTTTATCAAAATCTTCACGCAAAGATTTTTGCTCGTCGGCTATATCTTTCTTATTCTGTTCGCTGTTCGCTTTGGTGTTATCGGTTTTGTTCTCTAATTCTTCTTGACGTTTCTGTAAATCTTCTGCGCGCTTGGCAAGAGCATCTAACTTCTGTTCGGCTTTTAATTTTTTTAATAGGCTCAAAGTTCTTTCAATGCTTTTTCGGAATTTTTCTTCATTAAACTGAACTTCTTTCATTGCCTTTTGTAATTGTTCGGGAGTTACATTTTGCATGGCTTGTTTCATTTGTTCCTGCATACGTTGAAGTTCAGGGGATTTCACTTCTTGCATAAGTTTCTGCAATTCGGCGAATTTCTGCATGGTTTCAGGTGAAATTGCTTTATTATCCTGCAAATCCTTGGACATATTGTTAAGATTATCAGCCAATTTATTCATTTTATCGGCTAATTCCTGTTGTTTTTTGATAATTTCTTGCGCTTTTTTCTGTTCTTTCCAATCAACTTGTTTATCTGTTTGTTTTTTCAGGAGTTCTTTATTTAATTCACCCATCTCTTTTTTAAGTTCATCGGTTTGTTTTAGCATTTTTTCCAAATCTTTCTCAACATTTTTCTGAGTCTTCTCGGCAGTATTTAGAACTTCATCGAGAGAAGGCATACGGACGGAAAGGGTTTGGGTTTTAGCCGATTTTGGACCGGAAATGACATCATTATCAAAAAGTTCCAAATAATATTCATATTTGTCTTCTGGTGAAATCCCTATTTCCTGGAGATTCCAGAGATAAGGCACCTCACGAGTTAATTCACCGACACTTAAAGGAATATTTATTGATTGAAATTTAGCATCTGCTTGTGTATAGCGGGATTCCACCAATTTATAATGCAGTTTCAGTGAAGAAAATCCAAAGTCATCACTGATTGCAATGCGCATTGGGAGCATAGCATTTTCATTTACTTGAATATCGGTTTGTGGCATCAATAGGGCAATTGTGGGATATGCATCAAGCAAGGCACTAATATTATATTTTATTGGATCAACATTTTGCTGCCCGTCCATGTCTGTTATTGAAATATAATACGAACCGCTTTGATTAATTCGGAAGTTTCCGGCAGCACGCTGACCATCAATCTTCATCGGAATACTTAAACTATCGGTCACTGCACGGGAACTCGAATCATTTTCTTTTGGAGCGGAGTATTTTTCGATAATCAGATTTGCAGATTTGATTGGTTTATTTGATAGCATCTGTATTTCAACCTGCGAGCCGCGCACTGCTGCAATATCGGCTGTCTGCTCGGTAAATTCTTTGCTTGCCAGAGAAGTATAAGCCGGGAAAATAATTTTTCCACTGAAAGATTTAATTAGAGGTCGTTCAATTACTTTAATTTTACCATTATTCGTTGTTACCGAAGAACCTAACCAATTTGCTTTGCCAAAGAAAACAAGTGAATTTCTAAGCGATGCAATATGATAGATATAAGTATTATTCTTTTCAAGTTTCAGAGTAAATACGTCATAATTTTCCTGATTCTCTTCCTTTATTAACAAACTGATTTGATCGGGTGCTGTCCCTTTAGCACGAACAATAATATCCGCTTTTTCACCGTGCAATAAAACTGCATTTTCAGGATCAATATTAATAGTAAAAGGTGGCGGAGGTAAATATGACTTATTATAATTTACTATCCTACCGAGGCTTGCGCCCATTGTTGCTGGGAATGCGATAAATGAAACAAGTATTAATCCAAGTGGAATAAGGAAAAATATAAAAGATTTTTTGAGTTCATTTTTTTCAATAATTACATTAAAATCTGCATTGGCAATTGGTTTACGAACTATATCGTAAGCTGCAAATGTCAGTTCCTGCGAAACGGATTTATCGTCAATATTGGAGAGTAGTTGGATGATATTGCATAATTTATCCTTCAGGTCTGGATAATAATCACCTATACGCAAAGCTATCTGTTCAAAACTTGGTTTACGGTTATGAGTAAATCTGGCAAAAGCAGGCAGGTTAAAATAAATGAAAGAGCTTAGGAAACTCAAACCAAGTAATAATGCCAGAATCGAGCGGAAGAATTTATCGCCGTTTGCAATTGCTTCGATTGCGGTGAATAAAAAAAGAATCGTTACAAAAGCGGCAATGGCTTTGAAAAATCCGGTAAGGAATAAAAAAGATGTTTCTCTGCGCCGGACGGCTTCCAATCTATCTAAAATCACTTTATAAGAAGATACGTATTCACTCATATTTAAAAATTCAAAAGTTTAAAAACAGTGATATATTGACGAATGAGATAATTGTCAATTGTTAATTATTATTGAGATTTGTGGGTTTCTGCCGATTAAAGGATTATTTATTTAATAATTTCTTTATTAATCCTTTTTCAAAATTATGACTGGTGAAATCGTCAGCTTTGAACTCTATGCTTTTATCATAAAATACTGCGGAGTATGGTGCATTCTCCGAACAATCAAAACGTCCATCACCGGATAAAGCAATCCACTCATTATTTTTTAATGAATATAATTGTAAAATTTTATCTCCATTACTTAAATCTGAAATAACTACCGAACCATCTTTGGAACCACTCAGTAAATACTTATTATCAGGAAAAAATGTAAGACAATTGATAAAATTTGAATGGTTTGAAAATGAGGTTTTTAATTCATATTTTTCTGTATTCCAAACAAAGATTCTCTTATCTCTCCCACCTGCAGCTAATAATTTACCATCGGCAGAAAATTCAAGAGCCCTGATTCCATCTTGTGAATCATTTAAGGTATGGATAATTTGATTTTTGTCAATATCAATAATTACAATTTTCCCGCTTTTATCTCCGACTGCTACTGTGTTGTTCACAGGATTAATACCTATTTCAGTAATTTTATTGCTACCTATTTTGATGGTCTTTAAAGAGTCAAGCTGGTTTAAATTACGAATTCTGAGAACGGAATCACCATTGGAAAAATTGACAAAATGAATACCATCGGAACAAAATTTGACAATTGCTATAGGTTTATCGCAAACTATTGTAGCTTTGCACATTGCTTTTTCGACATCCCAAATTTTAATGCTCTTATCGTTACTTGCACTGATAATGAATTTATCGTCTGCAGAAAAGTCTAAAGACCCAAGGCTATTTTTATGTCCAGTCAAAACAGTTTCTTCACGAAATACTTTCTCATCCGATGATGATAGCTTTATAAATTGATTAGAACTGCTAATCAGAGACTTTTCGGCTTGACTGATGTTTTGATTAGTCCCCATCTGACTTGACTTTGAAGCCATCAAATTATAAATTGATAAATCCCAGATAATAAGGGATCGGTCGTCAGAAGCACTTGCAACAATTTTTCCAGAATGAGCAAACTTTAAATCATTTAATATATTTGTATGTCCCCGAAATACTTTCCTAACGCTTGCACTTTCCAAATCCCAAAGGATCAGAGTATTATCCCAAGAGCCACTAATCAGGTATTTGGAGAAATTATTGAATGCTATTGTTTTAACTTCAGCAGAGTGGCCTTGTAAAAATTTACAATTAGATTTATCTGTATCCCAAAGAGCAATAATTTTTTCATAAGACCGGCTGACAATAAAATCGGATGTATTGTTTATTACAATATCTTCCACAGCTACGACCAGTGAGTCGGCAATGCGAATTTCGATAGAATAGGAAGATTCTGTAAAAATTATAAGAAAGAACAATATCAATATGTTGAAAAATTTAAGCAATTGTTTATCCGAAAAATACACAAAATATAAAGTAACTTATTAAATTCCAGTTCCAATAAATTAAGTAAAAATACCTAATTTAACTTATGGTTGAAATCGGAAAAAGATAATACTATAAATGAAAAAGGCTCGCAGTGGAGTTCTATACTGCCATCAGACAAATCAGTATCTGCGCCAAAGTACATATCGCTTGAGAAATGAATCTCGTGAGGAGATATCTTCATTCCTAAATCAAGATTTAAATGATAAGCATTACTGCTAAGATTAGCTAATATTATTAATTGTTTCTCTGAATCTTTGGTTTTTCTAAAAAATACAATGACAGGGCTGTCACCGGTTTCAATTAATTTTACATTAGCATTAGCGAGTGGATATTTAAAATCAAGATTATTTCTCTTGAAAGAATTGACTTCAGAAATTAAGATCGGAAAATCCCCTGAAGATGTCCAATCAAGAGACGCAGTTGAAAAAAGTGGAAGATTTTCAGCAGGAAACTTAGCCAATTCTTCTTGTTCAAAGCCTAAACCTGTATTGACAGGGCTTTTCTCACCTAATTCAAATCCGCTATGTATAAATGTAATAATAGGTAGAAAACTATTAATAATAAATGATACTTTTGAGAATTGCAATCCTCCTGCACGAGCTGCTGCACGGCGAGTATTATGATTTTCCGGAGTCCCGAAAAATAAAATTGGACAATCGCCGTTTTCCAACATCCTAATAATTTCTTTGACTTTATATGGGATATGATTATCAAATGGCATATAACCAACAACCGCACTGAATCCATCTATTGCGGATTTTCTATCCAAACTGAAATTCTCTTCAAAGAAAACAAATTCCGGTTTTGAGGCTTTAGCTGTGCTTATAATATTCTCTCTTAATTTATGAGGCAAAGCATGTCCCATATCAAGCATAATGCCATCAATATCGAATTTCTCAATATAAGTTGGAATAACTTTGCTGAGATAGTCCCAGAGGTCAATTTGATTATTCTTTTCATCTAATAATTCCTGATCATACATTCGAACGGTATTATAAGCTATATAATTAAAATCAGGATGATCATGTAATTTAAGATATGTAACATCTGACCATGGTGGCTGAGTATCGTCTGGTGGCCAATCTGCAAAAGCCGGTGGAATCTTGCAGGTAGTCCCGTCGCTGCAATGGCCAATCAATTTATTAGTGCAGTGTTCAACATAAGCAGGAGTTTCTGTGAACATCTGCTGGAATTGATGATTTGGTGCGATTAAATTATTAAAGTCCGAATTATTTATTTTATCTTTAATCTCAATTAATTCATCAGTTGTAAAAGCCGGAGGCCCGTATTTACTGCTATCATTATCACTATTTTTGCGAATCTCGACATTATCTTTTATCCAGTAAAACCATTCAGGATGATCAATAGCCAATTCATTATCAAGACTCGATGTGCGAAAAACAAATTCAAGAACAATCTTCATTCCTAACATTTTAGCTGCTTGGGTGAAAGCCGCAAATTGCTCATCAGTTGTCAAGTTTAGTCGATCATCACGGAGATTAGAATCAATTCCATAATGATCACGTATAGAATAAGGAGAGCCAAGATTGCCCTTAGCGGAATATTTACCGATTTCCGTTATAGGAAGAAGATAGATTGTATTACACCCAAGCTTGTGAAGGTAAGGCAAAATAGCAATTGCTGATAAAAAAGTTCCTGAATGAAAATGTTTTTCAATTCTAGCATCTTGGCTTTTAGTGCGAATATCCAAGGAATGATAAGCAGTTGTAAAACGAATAAGCATGTTATAAATTATTGCTTCATCTGTCCAGTTATCTGTTGCAAACAATAAAGGACTACTTTTAGCTAAAATCTCTATATCATTAATTTTTTTTAAATAATAATCTATTGCCTGAAATTGAATATAACTTTTGCTGTTTTCAGTGAAATCCCACAGTGCAGGCACCTCAATTAATGATTCGCGTATCTGACTATTCTTTTGTAGCTCTAAATCATTTTTAAGAAGTTTAAAAAAATCAGGCTTCATTTTTTAATAATTCTTTTTCAAATTGAATACACCTGGCCATTGAAAGTGCTGTCTTGCTTATCTTTGCAACAATTTCCTCGTCACTTGGCGGTGGAACTAATTGGTTGCTGATAAGTGCAGCCATTCCACTAATGATATATCTCATCTGCTCCATAGTCATGTTGATTTCTTCAGGTGTATAATTTGCAGTCCATGGATTTGCTTTGAACTTTTCAAGAACAATTTGGTCAAATTCATCCGCAAGTTCTTTGTAATTATTACCAGACAGGAACATTGATCGGTAAAGCTTGCTGTAGTCGCGGGAAAAACGTATATAGCCAATACCAATATTGAGCATTTCATTCTCGCATGAATTATTACTTGTGTATTGGATAAGAAGATTTATACCCATTCTCATTACCTCATCTTTCAACTCTTGTAAAGATGAAAAAATACTATAAATTGGAGCAGTAGAAATGTTCAGTGCTGAAGCAAGGTTCCGGGCAGTTAACATCTCGATACCGGTTTCATTTACAAAAACTAATGCTTTATTTAGCATTGCTTCTTTAGTGTAAATTAATGGAGGAGGCATATTTTTTAATTGTTTTGTTTATACTAAATAGTAGTTAAACTAAATTAACATTTTTTTATTTAATTAAATAATAATGAATAATCCTTTCCTAAGAATATTATTTTTTTGTCATATATATTTCATAAGTGAAAATCCTATTAAACCTTTTTGAGAGAAATTTAGTCTAAAATTTAGAATAAGCGATAGGCTTATTAAATTTATTAATAAACATTTTAAGGGGTTTTACAATGAAAAAAGCACTGTTTGCAATATTAGCTTCTATTATTCTTGCTGCAAGTATCTCTGCTTATGCAGATGATCCTAAGCCAAGATCTGAAGTTAAAAAGGAACTTAAACAAGCTAAAAGCGATTTGGTAAAGGGCAAATCTGATATTCAAGCTGGGAAAGAAAAAGTAAAAGCAGCAAAAGCCGCTAAGGATCCGGTTGCAGCAAAGGAAGGGAAAAAACAAACAAGAGCTGGCAAGAAAGAAATTAAAGAAGGCAAAATGGAAATAAAGCAAGCAAAAAAAGATATCAGAGCTGCAAAAAAGAATAAATAAGAATTTTGATATATTTTCTAAACCACAGTCAACTTGATGTTTACTGTGGTTTTTTTATTTATTTTTATTGCAATATTAATAATAGGATTAATAGTTATCTTGATTTTTATTAATTTTTAATAAATCTTTAATTAAAAAAATGAAACATTTTCATTATCAATCAGTAAGTTCGACAAATGAAGTTGCTAAAGATTTATTGGAATTTGCACCGATGATTGCCGTTAGTGCCGATTATCAGACACATGGCCGTGGGCGTAGCTCAAGGGTATGGTCAGGAGAATCAGGTGCTAATTTATATTGCAGTTTCGGAATAAAATACGAAAATGGAAATGAAACCGAAAAAATTCTTCTGCTTCAGGCAATCGCTGCATTAGCAGTTAAAAAAAGCTTGATTGATTGCTATGGAACAGATATTTTTAAATTAAAATGGCCAAATGATATTTTTGCTTTGAATAAACGGAATGACTATAAAAAAATATCTGGCATATTGATAGAAAATGGCTTCCAAGGCGATAATCCTAAGTATTCTATTGTTGGAATTGGTATCAATGTTAATCAGATGAATTTTAATCAAGATTTATCCGAAACAGCGGTTTCCTTGGCATTACTTGGCTGCCAGACAGATGTATCGCAATTATTTAATATTGTGAAATATCATTTTCTTGAATATTATCAATTGAATAACTCTGAGATTTTCTCGCAATGGGAAATGGCTCTCAGTTTGAAAAATAAGCGTATTAAATTAGTTTCAACCGGAAAATATTGCAATTTTGTTAAATTATTACAAGATGGAAGATTGCTGCTAACCGATCCGGAAACAAATCATGAACAAATAATTGATGACAACCAATCAATCAGATATGAATTTGACTAAGGCTACTGGCTTAATTGCCATCGATATTGGAAACAGCAGAATCAAAATACTGACTGAGTCTGATTATTTTAGTAGCGAGTATAAAGAGAATTGGTTTGATTCTCTTAGATACTTTTTGTCAAAAATAACCGGTAAACAGATTTTGGGAATATCTCAAGTGAATTCAATTATCTATAATAAATTTCTTGATATAATAGATGATAATGCTGATCTACAGCCAGTATCTGTGGATATTTTACTTCAAAATCAAAAAATATTAAAATATAATCATATCAAAGGGATTGGTTCAGACAGGCTGATGGGTATGATTGGTGCGTTGTCCATTACTAATCCGCCACTGATCACAATCGATTGTGGTACAGCGACGACTGTGAATTTCATTAATTTGGATTCTGTGTGTCTCGGAGGTTTAATTTTTGCAGGTATGAAAACTCAGATAATGGCTTTGACAGAGCATACCGATAGATTGAAAGACACAGAATTGTTTTTTAATGAATCAGTTTTAGGTGAAAATAGTGATGATTGCATTAGACTGGGAGTAATTTATTCAACCGTTGGAGCAATTAAGGAAGCTATAAACAGAACTATAGCCGCAGAGCTCATACCTAATAACAAATTAACATTGGTTTTTACTGGGGGATTAAGTAAAATTATTCTCAAATATTTTGAAAATACAGCGGACAATATTATTTATGATGAAAATCTCGTGCTAAAAGGGATTAATTATTTATTAAAAAGTGATAATTTTGTAAATATTTCAAAATAGAAACGTTCAGGAAAAAATATGGTAAAAGGGAAAAAAGTTGTAGTTGTCTTTCCGGCATATAATGCAGAAAAAACACTTGAAAAAACCTATCAGGAAATACCGATGGATTTGGTGGATGAATTAGTCCTGGTCGATGATTGCAGCAGTGATAAGACCGTTGAAATAGCAACATCCCTTGGCATTCACCATGTATTAAAACACGAAAATAATAAGGGCTACGGCGGTAATCAGAAGACATGCTATAAAATGGCACTTTCATTAGGAGCTGATATAATAATTATGGTTCATCCAGATTATCAATATACACCCACACTACTTCCTTCAATTATATGGCTGATTGCCAATGAAGTTTATCCTGTTGTTCTTGGATCGAGAATATTAGGCAGAGGCGCACTCAAAGGCGGTATGCCAAAATATAAATATATCGCAAACCGATTTTTGACATTATTTCAAAATACATTAATCGGTGAAAAATTATCCGAATACCATACAGGTTATCGCGCTTTCAGTGCTGATGTTCTAAATTCTATTAATTTTGAGGCAAATTCAGACGATTTTATTTTTGATAATCAAATGCTCTCCCAGATATTTTATGCAGGTTTTGAAATTGCAGAAATAACCTGTCCTACAAAGTATTTCAAGGAGGCTTCCTCAATAAATTTCAAACGCAGTACGAAATACGGATTAGGTGTAATAGCGACTTCTATAAAACATCGTTTACAGCTTTGGGGGATGATTAACGATATTATTTATAAAAAGATGAAATAATTATATATCTTCAACTCTTTTTGTATCTTCCCTTCCAGAGTAACTCTAATCGCTCTTTAAAGAGTTTTTCCTTGCCAAAAGACCCGGGCAAATAAAAAATACGAGGTTCAAATCTATCAGGGAAATAATTCTCGTCAATAAAATTTCCTGCAACATCGTGAGGATACTTATATCCTGAGCCATAGCCCTCACTTTTCATATAATTAGTAACACCATTACGCAAATGAAGTGGTACAATTAACCCTGCTGCTCGCTTCACGGCTTCCTCAGCATGTTTAATACCCATATACGAAGCATTTGATTTTGGACAGGAAGCAAGGTAAGTCACTCCCTGTGCAAGATTGATTCTACATTCAGGTAATCCAATCATCTCAACAGCCTGAAATACTGATATAGCAAGAGTAAGAGCGCCTGGATCGGCATTACCTATATCTTCACTTGCAAAAATAACCATACGTCTTGCAATAAAACGCGGCTCCTCGCCTGCATCAAGCATTTTAGCAAGCCATAAAAGCGCTGCATCGGGATCTGAACCACGTATTGACTTTATAAAAGCGGATATTGTGTCGTAATGCTGCTCCCCATGCTTATCGTAAGCAGCAGTTTTTTGCTGGAGGGCTTTTTCGAGAATATTTCGGTTAATAACTAATTCACCATTATCATTTTTATTTGCAATTTTAATTGCAAGTTCAATAGCATTGAGAGCAGTTCTTGCGTCTCCTCCTGCTATAGAATTGAGAAATTCAAAAGATTCGATTTTAATATTAAATTTAGATAAAAGCAGATCAGTGCTGAGTGCGCGAAGTACAATCGATTTAATTTCTTCATCAGTTAGATTTAAAAGTCTGTAAATCTGGCATCTACTCAATAAAGCGGAATTTACCTCAAACGATGGATTTTCCGTTGTAGCGCCGATAAGAATGATAATTCCATTCTCTACTGCATGCAGCAAAGAATCCTGCTGAGTCTTATTAAAACGATGGATTTCGTCAATAAAAAGTAATGTTTTAACGGATCCTTTTCTCAATCTTTCTGCATTTGAAATGATCTGCCGCAGTTCTTTTACACCTGAGTCAATAGCAGAAATTTTAATAAAATGATACCCGCTTGATTGTGCTATTATCAGAGCTAATGTTGTTTTACCAACACCGGGCGGTCCCCAGAAAATCATAGAAGGGAAATCACCGGTTTCAAAAAAGCTGCGTAGTGGCCCGTCACTACCCAATAGATGGGTCTGCCCGAAAACATCATCAATAGAATTTGGTCGCATCCTGTCTGCAAGCGGTTTCATCAGTGTGTTTTTATTAGATGAATCAAATTGATTGAATAGTTCTGACATAATTTATCTTTGTTAAAAATGTAATTTCTCCGTATATTGCAATTTAATTAATTAATTCAAAATAGGGGATCAATGGTTTTGAAATATCTGAAAATTATCTTCTGCTCAGGTTTTTTATATTATTTTATTTTTTTGTCAAATTCCAATCAACTACTATGTCAGAATGCAAGTGTACCTTATTTGAGTTTTGGAATTAGTTATTCTGGTTTCTGGGGTAAACAGGGTGGCAGCATAGTTGGATTTGAAGCCAGTTTTATATACATTAACAGATTGGATCCTGTGTATAAATATTGGGGAATAAATGCGGATTTTGCAATTATTTCAAGAAACAAATTTAAAACCGGTATCTCGTATGAGTACCAGTATGGCGCTATTCCGGGATTTACTTTCGGACCAAGTTTGATTATTGATAATGGTAATATTTTGTATGGAGCTTGTGCTGGATCGTATTTGGGTGCTATTTTATACCCATATTATAATTTTTCGATTTATCACGAAGGTACATATTTGCACGAATTGGGTGTTCTGTTTAAAGTACCACTTAGAATAGGAGCGGAATCCATGGATTTGAGCCTCAAAAATTGGATTGGTACTAAGTGAGTTGAAAGTTATAAAATTATAAAGTTGTGAAATTAAAGAGAATGAAGCTGAAAGTTATGAAATTGAAGGTTATAGGTGAATAAAAATATTGCACTAAAATTTTATTATAGTTCAAAAATTAGATTTTGTTATATTTTTATTTTTGGATTTGCATTTTTGATTTCCTGCAACCAAGGTATAGCACCGCCTCCTGCTAAGATTAGAACATATTTGTTTGGGACTATAAAATATATTGGAGGTAAATCTTCCTGGCCTGTTGCAGATTCTGTAAAAGATATTCGTGTGGTTGCATTTCGTAATTATCCACCTACGGACATACTTTCGGAGGTTTTGGCAAGCAGAGCTTTATACTCAGCTAATTCCTTACCTTTTTTCGTTGATTCATGTAAATATCAAATTGAAATTCCTAATCCGCCGGATACATTAAAATATATTGTCGTTGCACAAAATTATGGTTCCCTTTTGGAATGGCGTGTGATCGGAGTTTTCACGCGTTCGGGAGATGTTAGTAAACCATCCGAAATCTACATCAAACCTCAGATTAGTGATACCGCAAATATGAAGGTGGATTTTAACAATCTGCCGCCACAGCCATTTTAATCTATTATATCAACTTACCTTGATTCTTTTGATATTTAATTTATCAAGATCCATTCTTCCAATTCCAGCCGCAGCCGCTATTTTTATATGATCTACCTTATCTGGTTCCATACCGAATAACTTTGAAGCAGCAGCATCAGCAGCCACTATATCTCTGGATGCAATTAGTGATTTCATATTTGATACATCATCAACTGATACACCGCGTGGGCCATTTCTCAAAAGTACGTTATATGCATCGACAACATTCAAATCAGGACATTTCCATGTACAAAAGTCAGCAATGCACTGCTGCAGATCGTTTCGATGCCACCATTTCCTATCCCACATTATTCCCATTAGGTTTTTCATAGAAATTGTCAATTTTGCTGATGAATGATTTTTTAAAACAGGAACATTGATGAATACGTCCGATTCTACTATCAAATGATGAACCTTTGTGCTTTTGAGGACTTTGCCTTTTGGAATATTAATGTCAATGTAATACTTTTCGTTATCAGCAGGCATGATGGCTGCACCTGCATCTAAGGCAGCTCTTTCGATACCGCTATTGGCATAAGATTTTTTCCAGTCATCGCATGTATGATCGAATACATAGACTTTTTTAGCTCCCGCACTATAGCAATGCTCAATAATTCTTCGCACTAATTGTGGGTTTGTGTTAGCTGCTCGTTCTGGTGGCACATCCCAGCCGATATTCGGCTTTACAACTACTGTTTGATTCTTTTTTACGAAAGCACTCATTCCTCCGAGTGCTTCTATAGCTCGATCGAATAAAATATCGGGTGTTGCATTTTTTACGGCAACCAAATCAATTGGCGCAGTGGCGCTAATTTCATTAAAGGCTGATGGAATAAAAAATGCTGTTACTGCTGCTCCTACTGAGCCTTTTATAAAATCACGTCTTTCCATTGAATCACCGAATATAATTTAAATTAGATTTTAAAATTACGAATATAAATAATCTATTTATATATAAATCAATATTTTTCCATTAGTAACGTTAAATCGAATTTTAGAAAATCTTTAATGAAGCAGTGCAGTTCTGAAAAATCTTTCTCTAATCATACAATTTCAAAAATAAATATATTGATTTTGACTTTGATATTTATTTTTATTTCATATTTTATATACCCCCTAAGCTCAGAAGCTGCTTCCAATCCTAATTATATATTAATTCAACTTGAAAATACTGATGCACTAAGTTTGAAAAATCTCAATCTATGTGAGATATTCTCTGTGCATGATGCAATTGCCAATAGCAGCAGATACAGGGCAATTTGTAATAATTATGAAATGGATAAAATAATAAAATCAGGTATAAAGTACTCTATTGTCGCATCTGATGCAGAGAAATATTTTGCACTCAATTTGAATAATTATTATAAGGCAACTCAACTTCAGGTGCTTGATAGCAACTTTAAATATGGTTCTATGGCTGGGAATTTCACTTTGGATGAAATTTATCAGACTTTCGATTCATTACTAAATGTTTTTTCCGGTTTTTCTAAAAAAGAGGAAATCGGCAGTACCTGCGAGAAACGAAAAATGTATGCTTATAATTTCGGAGTAAATAACGGGAAAAACCCTGAAATTTTATTTGTTTCTCTTCAGCACGCCAGGGAGCCGCTTTCAGTAACTATTTTAATAAATTTCTTTTGTGATCTAGCAAGGAAATATAAAGCTAATGATCCCGAAGCTGTTTATCTGATAAACAGACGCTCCATTTCTGTGATCCCCTGCGCCAATCCTGACGGATATTATTTTAACCAGTTCAATTATCCAAACGGTGGCGGATTATGGCGCAAAAACCGAAAAAAACTCAATGACACTGATTATGGTGTGGATTTAAATAGAAATTATGGGCCGGATGAAAACTGGAATGCTCCTAATCCTGATGGATCGTCCACTGATCAAAAAAGTGACATCTATCGCGGTCCAAGCCCATTTTCCGAACCGGAGAATCAAGCTCTTCGTGATTTTGTGCTGAAGCATAAGTTCAGAATTGCGATGAATTATCATACATATCAGAATGTCCTTATCTATCCATATTCGTACAAGCGCAGAGAAACGGCTGATTCTGCAGTTTATCGCTACCTTGCTGCCTATTTGACAAACGATACTAAATATTGCTTCGGTGTGGATTCGGCACAAGTCGGTTATGCCGCTCGTGGTGTGCTGAACGACTGGCTGTGCATGCCGGATGTGAACAAAGAAAAAACAGTGGCAATGACCTTTGAAGCTGGATCATCTACCGATGGCTTCTGGCCGTCGCCTGCAAGGATTAAGCCTATTTGTGATAATTTCCTGAAAGCTAATTATGAGATAGTATGGAGTGCAGAATCTAACTTCCATCCGTATCAGGTTTACACTAAATATGATCCAATCTCTCGTTCTGCTCTGATTATTTGCAAGATGACAAATCTTGGGGTTTATCCAAATGGTGAATTGAGTTCATATTCTATAAATTCACTTACTCCTGAAATTAAAATAATTAATCCAAAGCGAGTTCTAAAGCCACTTGTCAGCGCAGAATTTCAAATCGATACATTTAAAGTTCCTTTAAACTATGATCTACCTAATGGCGGCAAGTATTTATTTGAAATAGTTATTAATCAGGAGAATATACTAAGAGCTGATACGGTAGAACTACAGCTATTTAAACCGGATATTGTTCCATTATATACATCTCCTATGGAGTTTAAAAATTGGACAGGATCGCCTTGGGGAGTACAAAAAGATAATATCGGTACCGATACAGTGCTTTGCGATAGTCCTGATTCATATTATCAATCATCTGCTAATAATTTTACACAATTGGAATTTCCAATTAAAATAGTAAAACCATTTCCTGCAACTCTTGAATTCGAGACTCACTGGAGCATTGAAAGAAATTATGATGTTGTTTATTTAGAATACAAATCAAGCATCGATAGCAATTGGAAACCTTTAAGGAGTCCACGTATGGCTCTTTTAACCGATGGAGGTAATGGTTCTTCTCAAAAGTACGGCACTTATGGTTTTCATGGCAATTATCCGCTATGGCTGAAGCAGGAAATATCATTGGACAGCCTCAATGACGGCGATTACTACATAAGATTCCATTTGTTAAGTGATAAAAATAACAATTATGATGGAATATTTTTAAAAAATGTCATTTATAAAACTTATTATATCATTGATAAAGTTTCTGATAGTCGCTTGCAATGCGGATTTAGAATTATATCGCAAAATGGAAATTATCATATAATATCAGAAAATGATGACCAGATCTCCAATATTGATATTTTTAATAGTTTAGGGGAGAGGTTGATTTCAACTAATGTTAATAATCAAAATTATGCAGACATTGATTCAGAGCAGATAAATGAGACAATATTCTTCATTAGAATTAAAACAATAAGTGGATATTATATTTTAAAATTTATTAAGATTTAAAATGCGACTGATAATTCAATTGTTATTTTTTATTACTCTTATTCCACACATGACTTATTCCCAAGAGTCGCTATTTAAGCCATTGACTGCCAATATTTATGAACCAAAGGTAGGTATGAACTTTTTCAACGATGGGAAATTACGCTTGGATATCGGTAATTCTATTGATCTTTTTGAATTTTCTATCACCGATTCTATTAAACCAAGAATAGGAGGTGAATTTTTTATTTTTACATTATTACGCAAGGATGCCAATTTTAAATTTCCGGTTGAAACCGAAGACTTTTATTTTGGTATTAATTCAACTTCAACAATTGGTTATCTGTCTGCAAATAGAATCAGTGCCCGTTTCAGGTTGGCTCATATTTCATCTCATCTTATTGATGGATATACTACCGGCGGTAAGTTCAAAAAGCCGTTTTATGTTTATAGCCGCGAGTTCATTGATTTGTGTTTTGCTATTGAAATAGGAAATTGTAGAGTATATGCGGGTTCTACGATACTGTATCATTCAATTCCGGACGATTTTTCGACTATTATTCCTGAAATCGGGTTTGATTATAATTTCCCGCTGACTCGGAATATATTTTTAAAAGCGGCTTCTGATCTGCGATACGCAAGTCTGAATGCAAATATTCTTGATTCATCGAATACATCTTTTAGCTCTAATTCCGAGCTTGGAATGTATTTTAAATTTTATAAGGAAAATGGGATTTATCTTTATTTTAATTATTACTACGGCAGAAGTTATTTCGGTGAATTTTTTAATGAGGGCAGGAAAAATACTGCAATTGGCTTTAGAGTTATGTTTTAAATTTGTTATTATTAATAATTAATATTAAATTGTCTTTTTTTAGATCAAAAAATATTTAGGAGTATTTCATGTCCAAAAGTTTAAATCGCGCACAATTAATCGGTAATCTCGGGAAAGACCCAGAAATGAGAACTACTCCATCTGGAAGCTCAGTTTGTTCATTCAGTCTGGCAACAACCGATTCCTACAAAGATAAAAATGGGAGCAATCAGGAATCCACTGAATGGCATAATATAGTTCTATGGGACAAATTGGCCGAAATCGCTCACCAATATTTAAAAAAAGGTTCGAGGATTTTTATTGAAGGAAAAATAAAGAATAGAAGCTATGAAGGGAAAGATGGCAATACCCGATATATTACAGAAGTGCAGGGGAACTCAATGATTATGTTAAGTGCGGCGCAAAGTGGCAGTCAATCTCGCGAATACGGTGATCAGAAGCCAGCTGTTTCATCTGTTAATGATAATGGGGGACAACGTTTTACGCCAAAAGACGAGCATATTATGCCTGATTTTTCCGATGATGACGTACCGTTTTAATTTTGGATTGATTTTAGTAATTTTTTTTTGTAGTTATTCAATTAATTATAATTTCTTATCGCAATATTAAAGAAATTATAAAAAAATGTTTGGGAAATAGCGATGGTTCTGGTTTTCCAAATTATAGAATATTTTCTGAATCCATAAAACCGCTTTGATACCGGATTTTGAATGATTCTAAATTTTAAATAAAATACAGAGGCGCATGGCTGATTTAAGGAAATTCACAAACTTTGTTAACGAACTCATACTTGGTAAAACCGGTGAATTTGTTCTTGAAGAAAAGCTGTCCATGGCAGCCATTTTCTTTGGATTAGTGGTTGCAATCATTGGAACAATTAATAATGTTTATTTGGAGATTGGCTTTGGCTCTACAATGGTACCTCTTACCGGTATTGTAGTTTTTTCAATATTTTATTTTTATTCAAGAGTTAAAAAAAAGGCTCGTCAATTTATAATTCCTTTTTATATTCTTTGTTATGTCATTTTAACGATCATTTGGTTTTTCAATGCCGGTTATGATAGCCCCAATCTGTATCTATTCTTTATTACCGCAATAATTTTCACTGCAATATTCAGTAAAAAGGGCAGCTTCATTTCGATAATATTTATGTTTATTTTGATTAGCTCCTTATTTTATATTCATAAAACTTATCCTCAATTAATTACTCCTTATCAGAATAGTGATCAAAAATTCTGGGATATTTATTTCACAGGAACATATTGTCTATTTATTATTTATTTCTTAATCTATAGTGTTGTAAAGAGTTACAAGGATGAACGAGAAAAAGTTGAGAAAGCTAATAATCAGTTAAATTTTCAGAAACTTGAACTTGAACTGTTGAATAGCGAATTGTCTGAAAAAATTGAATTGATAAAAGATCAGAATATAGAATTAGAGACGCTTAATAATGCTTTGACTGAAAAAAATATTGAAATTACTAACCAAAAGATAAAATTAGAGCAATTCAACGATGAACTGTCCACAAAAAATACCAGAATTTCTATGCAAAACACAGAGTTGGAGCATCTGAACGAGTACTTATCCGAAAGAAACATTCAGATCAGCGAACAGAAAACTTTGTTGGAGGAGCGAGAAGTTGAATTAAGTAAAGCTAATGCCACAAAAGATAAATTTTTCTCAATTATTGCCCATGATTTAAAAAATCCTATTCATGGAGTAATGTTTTCATCGGACTTACTTTTAAAATATTTTGAAAGATTAGATCATAGTTCGCTTGAATCGAATATTAAAAATATTAATAAATTATCTCGAAATTTATCGGATCTTTTAGAAAATCTCCTACAGTGGTCAAGGGTACAGTCGAACAGAATTGAATTTTATCCTGAGAAATTTAATCTTTATTCCATGATTAATAAAATCACTGATCTGCTCTCGTTTAATGCTGAGATTAAAAATATTGAAATAAAGGTTGATGTGATCGAAGACACAGAACTTTTTGCTGATTCTAATATGATAAATACAATTATTAGAAATTTGTTGACCAATGCTATCAAATTTACAAATTCAAAAGGTATAATCAGTATAAAACATGAACAGAATCGAAGTTATCATATAATCAGCGTCACTGATTCAGGGATAGGGATTAGCGAAGAGACTCTGCCAAAAATGTTTACCAAAGGATTTGCAGTGACAACTTATGGTACAAATAATGAAAAAGGAACAGGTCTGGGGCTTCATTTGTGCAAAGAATTTGTTGATATGCATCATGGGGATATTAGAGCTGATAGTAAATTGAATAACGGAACTACTATTACATTTTCAATCCCTTTTAAAGAAATAATAAATTAATGAAGAATATAATAATTGCGATTGATGGCCCTGCAGGATCGGGAAAATCGTCAAGTGCCCGTGTAGTAGCGGAAACTCTTAAATATATTTATATCGATACAGGTGCTATGTACAGGGCGGTTACATTAGCGTGGATGCGTGAAGGAACCGAGCTTACAGAAGAAAATGTTTACAAAGTTTTGGATAAATTAAAGGTTGGTTTAAAGCAATCATCTTCCGGTCAGCGGACTTTTGTAAATGAAGAGGATGTAAGTGATGATATTAGACTACCTGAAGTTACTCGGCTTGTTAGTCCGGTAAGCGCAATGGAACTTGTGCGAACAAAAATGGTAGAACAGCAGCGTGAAATGGGTGCTAATGGCGGAATTGTTATGGATGGCCGTGATATTGGTACAATCGTTTTTCCACAGGCTGAGTTGAAAGTATTTCTCATTGCATCTATCGAAGCAAGAGCTGAAAGACGCGGATTAGAACTGAGGAACAAGGGTTTTGAAGTTGATATTGAAAATTTAAAAACCGAAATCAGCGAGCGTGACCGCTATGATAGCTCACGTGAGATAAGCCCATTGAGGAAGGCAGCAGATGCTTTAGAAATAGACACATCAAATCTGACAATTCAGGAGCAAACTCAGATTATTATCAATTTAGCGAAGCAAATTATCGAATCCTGATAAAGTTTTTCAGTTAAATTATGCTTATTAAGAACAAAAATTTTATTAATTTTGAAGTTTATTTATTAATTATTTGAATTTAGGATACTATATGAAAAAAATCTCTTGCCTTGCAATACTTTTTGTTCTGGCTTTCATGGGTTGTAAAGACCAAGCCAGTATAAAAAACCTTGCTAAACCTTCTAATATTGATGATCAGATGAGTTATATGATCGGTCTTCAAATTGGTAAAAACTTTGTTCGCGATACACTTTTAAAATTAAATGTTGAATATTTTTATCAAGGTATCAATCAACAATTGCAGAAAGATACAAATAATTTTCTTTTGAAGCAAGCTGAACAGGATTCCATTCAAAGAGTTTTCCAGGAAAGAATGTCCGAACGCAATAAAGCAAATACTGCTGATCAACAGAAACAAATGAATGAACGTGGCACTAAGATGAAAGATATTAGCGCTAAGTTAATTGAGCAAAACAGCAAAAGACCAGGCGTGAAAGTCACTTCTACAGGTCTTCAATATGAGGTAATTACCGCCGGAAAAGGTAAAAGAGCTACTATTAAAGATAATATCAAATTCCATATGATAATTACTCTTGCTGACGGCACAGAGGTTGATAATACTTATAAACGCGAACCAGTTATTATGCCGCTCGATAAACTTCCTGCAAAAGGTTGGCAAGAAGCATTTACTTTAATGCCTGTTGGTTCCAAATGGAGAGTTGTTGTGCCTTCAAATCTTGGCTTCGACAATCAACCAAACCCAACAATTCCACAAAATACCGCTTTGATTTGTGATATGGAACTATTATCATTAGAGAAATCTGTGCCAGCTCCTCCGGGAATGCCACAGCAACCACCACAATAGATTTTGAAATTTTATAATGTTGTGTAAATATTTTTGAGTTCGGTTGATTTGATTATTAATCGAACTCAAAAATTTTTAAAGTAAGTGTGAGAATAAATATATTTAAATTTAATTTGAAAATGAATTATGATAAAGCTTGATACAATAATTTCTCTTGCCAAAAGAAGGGGATTTGTCTTCCAGTCTTCTGAAATATATGGTGGCCTCAATGGTTGCTGGGATTATGGCCAATTAGGTGTGGAAATGCTCCTTCGTCTAAAAAACCAATGGTGGAAAGCTATGACCTACCGTGATGATATTGAAGGTGTTGATGCATCGATTCTGATGCACCCGCGCACATGGGAAGCAAGTGGACATTTGGCTCAGTTCAGCGATCCAATGATTGATAATAAAACAAGTAAAGCGCGTTTTCGTGCTGATAATCTGATAGAAGAGTTTATTGACAGAATGAAGAAAAAAGGTAAGAGCCAGCTTGCTACCGAAATAGAAAATCAATTGGTAGAGGCAAAACAGCCTGCCGATTACTTAAAAATAATCCTTGATAATTTAATTCCTGATCCTGTTTCCGGAACAAATGATTGGACTGAGGTCAGAAATTTTAATCTGATGTTCAAAACTTTCATTGGGCCCGCCGAAGATTCGAGTGCTGTTGTTTATTTAAGACCCGAATCAGCTCAGGGTATCTTTGTTAATTTTAAAAATATTCTGGAATCCAGTCGCCAGAGAGTTCCATTTGGCATTGCTCAAATTGGTAAAGCTTTTCGTAATGAGATAAACACAAAAAATTTCTTGTTCCGTACACGTGAATTTGAACAGATGGAAATGCAGTATTTTATAAAGCCCGGTTCTGAGCTTGATTGGTTTGAATACTGGAAGGAACAGCGTGTAAATTGGTACAAGAATCTCGGAATGAAGGAAGAAAATCTTAAATTTCATGTGCATGAGAAGTTAGCTCATTATGCCAATCATGCCGTTGATATAGAGTTTTTATTTCCTTTCGGTTGGGGCGAAATTGAAGGAATTCACTCCCGTACTAACTTCGATCTTAGCGCTCACCAGCAGTTTTCCGGCAAGAAAATGGAATATGTGGATAATATCACAAATGAGCGGTATGTGCCTTATGTAATAGAAACATCCGGCGGAGTTTCGCGTTCATTTATGGCATTCCTTTGTGCTGCTTATGACGAAGAAGAAATTTCCGAAGACGGAGAAAAATCGGAGAAAAGAACAGTACTTCATCTCAGCCCGAAACTTGCCCCTATGACGGTTGCGGTTTTTCCGCTTGTAAATAAAGATGGAATGCCAGAGTTCGCTGAGAAGATTTATCAGGATTTACAAACTGAATTCAAAGCAATGTATGACACATCGGGTGCTATAGGAAGGCGTTATCGCCGTCAGGACGAAATAGGTACACCGTTCTGTGTTACGATTGACGGAACATCAATCGAAGATGATACTGTTACAATTCGTGACCGTGATTCAATGAAACAGGAAAGAATTTCTGCAGATAGTCTTAAAAATTACATTAAACTGAGAGTTTAGGAAAAGTACGTTCAGTTTATAATATTGAGGATACTTCCCACACTCCTGAGACTGTGTGGGAACAAGAGTCAAAAAACTAATTTACGCTTTATAAAGAAAAATAAAATGTGCTTCCTTGGCCTTCCTGGCTTTCAACCCAAATTTTTCCGCTATGCTTTTCAACAAATTCTTTGCATAAAATTAGCCCTAATCCTGTACTTGGTTCACCTTCTGTGCCAGGGCGGGATACTTTTTGATCAAGTTGGAATAAATTTTCTATGATAAATTGATTCATACCAATCCCATTGTCCTTGATAAATATAATATCATGGGATTTTTCTTGGTCAGTTGCTGATTTACTTACACCAATTTCAATATTACCGGCTGTTGGTGTAAATTTTATTGCATTAGATATTAAATTTCTAAGAATTGTATTTATCATCGGAATATCAGCTTTTATTTTGAAATTTGATGGTACATGATTTTGAAGTTTAATCATTTTTTGTTTTGCAAACAAATTATTAACATCAATAATATTATTCACTAATAGTGAGAGATTGCAGATTTCGGGATTAAATTGAGTCACACCGCGCTGCATTCTTGACCATTCAAGGAGATTTTCGAGAAGGGCATATAAATTTGAAGCAGATTCTTGCATATTGGTGCTTATACGTTGCATCTCTGACAAAGTCATATCTTGTATATCTTCTGACATGATTCTGGTTAGGCCTAAAAATCCATTGAATGGAGCTTTCAGGTCATGTGCAATTATAGAGAAAAATTTATCTCTTTCGGTGATAGTGGCTTTTAATTCCAATTCGGATAATTTGCGTTTTGTAATGTCACTGACCATACATAAAATTTTATCTTGCTCAAACGCAAATATTCTTGTTTCGAAATAATGATCCGTTCCAGCCAAAGGTAATGTGTATTCAAATAATTGTATTTGTTTTGATTGAATAGCTGAATTAAATATTTTATTAATATTTAAAGAAATTTCCTGAGGTAAAACATCGGAAATATTCTTACCGATAAATACTTGGGGATCAGAATATAGAATTGAATTATCGGGTGAATGGTAATCAAGAAAAATTCCATCTTTATCAAGAATGAACATTAAATCAGGAATTGCATCAAGAATTGCGGAAATTTTTGAGTTGTTAGCCCGCAGTGCATCTTCAGCTAATTTTTGATCTGTAATATCCCTTGTGATACCCAATAAAGATTCCACTTTTCCGGTACTATCAAATAATGGAACAGCATGAGTATCAAGCCAGCGAAACGTGCCTTTTGCACCTTGCATTTCAAATACAAGTTTAGCTGATTCACCCCTGAAAACATCTTCGGTTAATTTTATAAAAGCAGCTCTTTGTTCAGGAGCTACCATCTGGTAAATACATTGCCCTTCAACCTCGGTTAGAGAATCGATTTCAATCATCTTTAAGCCAGCAGGATTCATATATTTTAAAATGCCACCTGGCCCAAGAATTTTTACACATTCGGGTTCATTTTCGATAATAGATTTTGTGAATTCTTCACTCTCACGCAGAGCTTCTTCTGTGGCAATTCGTTCCGTTATATCCCGGGCTGCTGCATAAATCAAATTTCCTGATGGTTTAGAGCGCCATTCAAGTATTCTATATGAGCCGTCTTTTGTTTTATAACGGTTCTTAAAATTCAATATAGGATTTTGGTCTGAAAGTGTTGAGATCGCATCTAATGTGGATTTAATGTCATCAGGGTGTACCAAATTTAAGAAATTCGTTCCAACAAGTTCTTCGATTTTATAACCAAGAACATTTTCCCATTGAATATTTAATTTCAGGAATAAACCATCGGTATTGGAGATACAGAACAAATCAAGGGCATTGTTAAAGTAAGAGTCAAGTTCTTCTGATTTTTTATTAATTTCTTCAATAAATAATCTTTGTTCGCTAATGTCAGTAAAAAACCCGACGTTGTAAACTGTACTATCAAATTCCAAAGGAAATCCATTGATATTACAGTAAAAAATTGTCCCTTTTTTATTTATACAAGATATATTGGTTGAAAGACTTTTTTCATTATGAGCGGCAGCTTCGAATTCAAGTAATATCTGTGAAAGATCATCTTTTGGATGAAGATCAGCCATATTTAGACCAATAAATTCATCATGAGAATAACCGAATAACTTACATGCTGAAGGATTTGCAAATGCAATATTTTTCGTTATAAAATTAGTGACAATAATTCCCTCAGATGCAGCAGTAAAAAATGCTCTATATTTTTCTTCTGATTCTCTTAGAGATTTTTCAACTTTCTTTTGATCTGTAATATCGCGAGCTGTGGCATAGGTTACTCCTTCGTCTTTTACATATATGGCACGCCATGAAAGCCATTTTATTGTCCCATCTTTGCACAGATAACGATTTTCAAAATTTAGAGAATAACCTTTCTGCATTTGTAGCGCCATCTCATCTATCGTTGCTTGTTTATCTTCAGGGATAATAAAATCAACAAATGGTTTAGAAATCATTTCATTTTCCGAATATCCGAGAAGTTCAGAACAAGCTGGATTAATCTTATTAAAAGCACCAAGTGGATTGGCAATCACCATAATATCACCTGATGTAATAAAGAATTTATAAAACTGCTCCCGCTCTAAATAGAGTAGTTTTCGCTCACTAATATCGCGGATAATATAAACGATACCGGTTGCTTGACCTTTCTCATTTCGAATCATATCTCTATTTATTTCAGCATGAAAATAGGAGCCATCCTTGCGGGTTACACGATATTCTTCAGATCCTAATTCGTAACCCTGGAACATTTTTATAATATTGATTTTTGCTCGATCACGATCGTTAGGATGAACAAATTCGAGAACGTTTCGATTTAGTATATTGTCTTCATTTTGATAATGAAATAATTTGTAAGTTGCCGATGAAATCATTTTAATGCTGCCCTCAAGGTCTGTAAGCACAATTGCATCCGGACTTGCATTTAAAATTGATTTATAGAGCGATTCACTTTTTAATAATGTTAATTCGGTATTTATTCGATCAGTTATGTCATGAATAATTGAGAATAACAAATGTTTACCTTCCAATTCAATCGGCGATGATTGAACCTCAACTGTTCGTTCTTCTCCGTTTGCCAAGCGATGATTAAAAATAAAATGATTCTCTGTACCTTGCAAAATTCGCTGTTGAATATCTGATATCTGGTCGCTTGGGAGCGTATTTAGTTCACTAATCAGCATAGATTGCAGTTCAGCTCGTGAATATCCATAGAAATCAGAAGCAGCATTATTTGCATCGTTTATTTGAGAAGTCTCCGGGTCGATTAGCAGCATGATTGCCGAAAGAGACTCGAAAATATATTTAAAGGTAAAATCATTCATGATCTATTTGTCCTCAATCAATAATTCAATTTCAATGAGCAAAAATTGTACCTTAAATCGAATTACAAAATTAATTAAATTATATATATTTTGATTCTAATTATTAGAATAAGTGTAACTTTTTATCATTTGATGTGTCTCTGATATGTCTAAGTTGAAAGTTCAAAAATTTTGTAAAGTTTATGATGAACCTTGAATGAATTTAATTGTGATCTTTCTTATTGGACTGATAATATGATTGAAATCTATTAATTTTTTGATAAAGGAAATACAATGTCAAATATTAAACTAATTCTTGTAATTGCTCTATCAGCCTTATTTACGGTAAGTTCTTATGCAAATTATTGCATACCTCCTAAGTTTAAGAGCGGCCCCTATACGGCAATTAAGAGCATCAACTTAGGCAATATTAATTACACATCGAAATTAAATGACGGCTATGGCGATTTTAGTGGTACTGTGCCGGCTACTAATCTTGTCCCTGGTAGTTCGCAAACAATTTATTTTTCTTTCTACTATGATCCGTCAATGGTATCAATGTTTACAGGAAATCTTAATGTGAGGGTATGGATTGACTATAATCAGGATTCTACTTTTTCGGAGCCATCGGAAATAGCCGTTTCAATGGTAGTGAACTGCAAAAGCGTGACTTTGGCAAATCCATACATTAATGCTAATGCTATAATTACAGTTCCTGCAAACGCAAAGAACGGCCCTACTCGTATGAGAGTTTATGAGGATATGGACGTGCCGGACGGTCATATTCTACCCAATCCTTGTGGTTATCTGAATTCAAATAATTATCTCGGTCAGCACGGTGAGTGCGAGGACTATACTGTTGTAGTGAATCAGTCATCTCATTTCGCTTATATTAGCTCTGACAGCAGCTCCTTAAATTTCGGAACAGTTAAAATCCAAAACTCAGCTTCAGCAACAATTAATCTAAAAAACACAGGTGATACTCTTCTTAACTTAAACAGTATAAAATTAAAAGATAGTTCAGACAGCTCATTTACTATTGACAACTCAGTGCCATTGCCAGTTACTCTCAATCCAAATATGAATTATCCTGTAAAAATAAAATTCACACCAAAAAACAATTCAGTTTATTCAAACAGCCTGATTATTCTTTCCGATGGAGCAAACAAATCATTTGAAATTCCTATGTCCGGCACTGGATCTAATGCCACATCTAATATTTCATTAAATTATACTGACTATGACTATGGCAAAATATTAATTAGTAAAAATTCGACAAAATTATTTAAACTTTCTAATAATGGTAATTTCCCTTTAAAGGTAGATTCAATAAAGTTATTAAATAACCTGGATAATGTGTTCCAAATCGGGAACATTGCAACTCCTTTCACCATAGCTAATGCACAGTTCCAGAATTTTACTATCAGTTTTTTACCAACTTCAAGTAAAGTGTATAATTCGAAAATTCAGGTATTTTCCGATGCGGATAATATAAAGGTTTTAGAAATGACTTTGAAAGGTGAAGGAACTTTAACAAATGTAAATGATGAGAATAATTTCGATTTATATCCCAATCCTGCTGAAGATTTTATTTCCTTGAATATTCCATTAAATCAGGAATTGTCAGTACTAAATTTTGACGGTATTGAAATCCTTAAAACTATTTATACAGGGAAACTCAATGTCCGAACTATTGCAAAAGGAATATATTTTATAAAAACAAATGGGACAATCTTAAAATTTCAGGTTTGCAGATAAATTAAAAATACTTAACTTACAGGCTTGTCAATTGTAAGGAATTTGATTTATGAAGTTGTCTATAGTAATGCCTGTTTATAATGAAGTTGCAACCCTTGATGAAATCATAAAAGTTGTACTCGAAGCAGCAGATCCAGATGGAATAACTGAGAAAGAGCTAATAATTGTCGATGATTGTTCTTCCGACGGAACTGTAGATTTGCTCAAATCAATTAATAACGACAAAATCAAAGTATTTTTTCATTCTGTAAATCAAGGGAAAGGTGCAGCTTTACGCACAGGATTTGAAAAAGTAAGCGGAGATATAGTAATTATTCAGGATGCTGATCTGGAATATGACCCCAATGAGTATCCCAGACTACTTAAACCGATAATTATGAATAGGGCTGATGTTGTGTATGGTTCACGTTTTCTTGGTGGAGAAGCACACCGCGTAGTTTATTTCTGGCATCGTTTTGGTAATGGATTTTTAACTTTATTTTCAAATATGATGTCCGATTTGAACCTTACAGATATGGAGACCTGCTACAAGGTTTTCAGAACCTCAATTTTAAAACAAATTAGAATAGAAGAATCCAGATTTGGCTTTGAACCGGAGATAACAGCAAAAATTTCCAAATTAAAGTGTCGTATTTATGAAGTTGGCATCAGTTATTATGGCCGTACTTATGAAGAAGGAAAAAAAATTGGCTGGAAAGATGGAATGAGAGCTGTTTGGTGTATTATAAAATATAACCTCTTCCGATGATAATCCGTTCCCAAATTTTTTCTTTAAACATTAATCATTCACCATTAATCATTATGATAACTTATATGTCAGGTGCCGGAAATTTATTTTCAGTGATTGATAATAGAATAAATAAATATAATTTTGATTTTTATTCCCGAAATTCATCCAAATTTTGTGCTTCGAATGAAATCACAGCTTGCAGAACCGATGGCTTAATCGTAATGAACAGTTCTGATTCCGAAGATTTTAATGTATGGTTCTTCAATCCTGATGGTTCGGCTGGTATGATGTGCGGCAATGGCGGACGTTGCGCTGTTCGATTTGCATTAAATAATAATTTTATAATGAAGAACGATAATAGAGATAAATTTCGGTTCAGTATGGCTAACACTACTTATAGCGCTACTGTAAATGAGAATAAAATCGAACTTGAATTTAGTCCTCCGCAAGAAATCAAAAGCGATAATTTGTTAAATTATCAAGATAAAAAAATTAATTTTACATACGTCAATAACGGCTCTGATCATATCTGTATAAATTATCTCACAATAAAACAAAATGTCAATATTCGCGATTTTGAATTTATTGAATTTGCAAAGTTTTTCAGGTGGCATGATTCCTTTCCAAGGGGAGTCAATGTCAATCTGTATGAATTTGATAATGATTTTATTCAGTTGCGTACTTATGAACGTGGAGTAGAAGCCGAAACCGGAGCCTGCGGAACCGGTGCAATAGCTACTGCCATTTCTTTAATGGATAATAATAAAGAGATAAATAGATTTTCTATTATCCCAACAAGCGGAGAACAGCTTGAAGTGCGTATCCATAGCAAAGAACATAAGATTGAATCTATCATTCTCAGTGGCCCGGCAAAGGTATTAGGAATGAGAGATGAAGAAATATTAAAATGAAAAGAATAACAACTGCATCTATACTCATTATCCTAACATTAGCAGCTTTTTTTTGGTACTTACTTAATATTAGTCAAGATAATTCTGATCAAAATCCTCAGGATTCTAACAAACAGCAAATTGATTCAATTGTCTCTGTAATCGCTGTAGGTGATATTATGCTTGGTAGTTCATATCCGACTGAGGAATATCTTCCAAAAGATGGCGGGATCAAACTACTACAAAATATAAAATCATATCTTTTCAATAAAAATTCAAAAATTCCAGGACTGGTGTTCGGAAACCTCGAAGGAGTACTGACTGATATTGAAGGAATCCGCAAAGAATGCGACGATGAATCCAAATGCTATAATTTCAAAATGCCATCAAAGTCAGTTTCAATTTTAAAAGATGCCGGTTTTAATCTTCTTAGCATTGCAAATAATCATGTAGGAGATTTCGGTACAGAAGCCATAGAAGACGAAATTAAAACACTGGGTAACAATTCAATTTACTTTGCCGGAGCAAAGCAGCAGCCATACACAAGTTTCACAATCGCTAATATCAGAATCGGATTCACTGCATTTTCCCCAAACAGCGAAACAAATGATTTAAGGGATATAAAAAAGGCTTGTGAACTTATAAAATTTCTGGATTCAACAAATGACATAGTAATAGTTTCCTTTCATGGAGGTGCAGAGGGAGCCATAAACAATCATGTTGTAAAAGAAACCGAATATTTTTTGGATGAAAATCGCGGCAATGTTTATCAGTTTGCTCACAGAGCAATAGATGCAGGAGCTGATTTAGTCTTAGGCCATGGGCCGCATGTACTGCGGGCTATTGAAATTTACCACAAAAGATTGATAGCATACAGTTTGGGAAATTTTGCCACATACCGCCAAATCAATATCAGTGGCACGAGTGGAATAGCCTGTATTCTTAATCTGAAGTTAAATCAGAAGGGTGAACTACTAATTTGCAAGATAATCCCGACAATTCAAAAGCAGCCCGGAACGCCAATTTATGACAATCAAAATAAAGCATTAAAAATTATCCGAGATTTAACCAATGCAGATTTCCCTGAAGGTTCGATTATTCTGAAAGATGACGGAAAAATAGATTTCTGATCCTTTTTATAGCTGAAACAGCTTCAATAGCAATAGCACAAAGGTTTATCAATCATTCCTAATTCTTAATTCGTAACTACTCCTTAAATTCGCCGTCTAATTCAAGATTAATAATCAAACTTCTCATTCTTGAATATCTGAGAACTCCCAAAATTCCTGTTATTACTGCTGCTACAATTAGAATAATCCCAAAAATATGCAACCAAAACAAGTCGAATAGCTTGATAAAAGATAATCCGGTAATTACAAAAGTCAGAGCAGACCTTTGATATGAAAGGAATGTTTGCTCATTTGCCATAATAGAGCGTGCCGCTGATAATTGATCGTTCAAACTCAGCTTTGGGTCGATGAATTTGGAGTAATTTAATTTATATTTATTCATAATTATTTTTTAATTGAAAACTGAAATTTTTTCTAATTTTGATTTGTATATATAATTTAATCTGACAAAGTAAATCCCGGCATTTGGAAATAGCGCCGGAGCCAGAATCAGCATGCCTGAATTGACATTATCAGTTGAAAATATTTTTGATCCGAAAGAATCAATAATCTCGACTGATTGCGGCAATTCAGCGGTATCGAAGCAAATATATAAATTGGAATTTGATGAAAGCGGACTTGGATAAATCTTAAGAGGGCTGCCTGAGCCATTATCAGTGATACTACTAATAACCTGCAAAACCTCACATAAAACAAAATCCTGATCAATTAAGGCTGAATCTGGCATGAAGGGAATTTTCAATGCAAAACTCTGGTCTTTTTTATTATTCAAAATTGTATCGGATCGAGAAATTTTGCCATTTTTATAAAAATCAATTTTAATAGGATTTACAAAAAGTGGAGGAGCATTCATCATGCTCTGAGTCTGCACTAATCGAATATTAAATAGTGAATCTTTTTGAAAATTATTTGTATTCTGATAAACAATATATTGAGCATGACCAGCTGAATAGAGCCACTGAGTGAAGAAAGTATCCAAATTCATCAAAGGTGATTTTATTTTGCTTTTCATAAAAGTCTTGAATTGCTCAGTATTTATTGTTGTATAGCGATAAGTTTGGAACAAATCTTTCATTGCGTTTATAAAAAGCGTATCTCCGCAATAGTGGCGCAACATGTGATATACCCATGCACCTTTTTCATAAATTATAACAGCATAATTTCCAAAAGCATCGTTTTTATCAACTCCATAAATAGGAGCATTACTAAATGCCTGATAGCTTAAATAATGATTCTTAAAGTTTTGGAAGTCCGCGACACTGGCACTTTTTCCTTTATCATACTCATCCCAAAGTGTTGTAACCCAGTCTGCACCACCTTCGTTAAACCAAATATCGTTCCAGGTCTCACATGTGGTTAAATCACCAATCCATTGATGAGCAGTCTCATGGACAACCACTCCTTCGTTATAATTCCTTAAATAATCTCTGTAAAGCATTGTAATTGTCTGATTTTCCATCCCACCGTAAAAAAACGGACTGATGGCTACCAAACCATACTTCTCAAATGGATATTCTCCGAATTTTGAGGCTAAGAATTCCATATATTTTGTTACATTTTTATAAACATTTCTGGCATGATAACCATCGCTATTAGTGCTGCTATCCAGATCATTATGCCAAAAATAATATTGAACTTCTACGGTTTCGCTGGGATTTGTAACTTTGTGGTACCAGTGAGAATAAGTATCGAATTTCGTAGCCGTTGCATTAATTAAATAAAGACAAATAGGAATATCGGTACGCCACTGGAAAATTGAAGAAGTATCATCGCTGAAAACTGACTGCCTGAGCCCGTTAGCAATTGCAGTAAATCCCCATGGAACTCTCACATTCATAGTCATGGTTTGTTTTTTATTTGAGGATTGATCGCATGGAAGCCATGTGAAAGCCATATCAGGTTCGTTCATAGTATAAATCAAATTTTCGGGAGTTACAGCTCCTCTGCCGTCAACATACCCCTTTGGTGCGCTCAGTATGCCCGTAAACTTTTTTCTGTTATATTGATACTTGATAGAAATTTTCAAACCTGTTGCTTTTTGATATGTTTTATTAAGTGAAATGGTCATTGAATCTGACTTGATGGAGAAAGTAAGAGCTTTATTATCTGGAATTAAGGTAACGGATTTAATTATTAATGAATCGGTATCCGCATCCAGAGTGATTTTGTTAGAATTGTTAGAATCAATATTTAAGCTTATAATATTCTCTGCATCGAACTTATAATAAGGCTGGTTCAAGTTTGAAAACTTCAGCACATTATACCAATCTAAGAAAATATTATAATCGGTGACAGTATAATTCCTCTGATAAGATGGGGTAAACTTTGATTGAAGCTGTGCAGAAGCGTCTTTAGGAATAATATTATTCTGATGTTCAATTAAAAACATACTTTTATAAGATGGTTCAAATTTAAAGTTATTATATGGCGCTTGCGCAGTCGCTGCCACAGCCAATGTTACAATGAAAAGCATTATCTTAAACATTATATACCTTCTATTTAGTTGCTATTATTCTATATATTGGAATTTTGTTAGCTGAACAAAAATTCTCCTTATTTGTGCTTAGTAGCTTCCATTCGGAGTTATCAATAATTATATTAAATTTCAATTTTTGGAATTTCTGCAATGTACTTTTATGATATTCATTAATCTCTTCCACATCAGTTGCCAGATAAAGCCTGCCATTGGGCTTTAGCACACGATGCACTTCATTTAAAAAATCAAGATCGAATGCCCGTCGCTTAACATGCCTTCTTTTATACCATGGATCCGGAAATAAATAAAACGCAGATTCAATAGACTCATCTTGTATAAATTTAATGCCATTCGTTACACTATACCATAACACAGCACAGTTGCCAATATTCTCACCTTTAACAATTTCACTTATCCAGTCTGTAAGCCCTTTTCTGATTTCAATTCCAAGGATATTCTTTTCAGAATTGTTTAAAGCAGTATTAAGCAGAAATATTCCACGTCCACAGCCAATATCAAGCATATCAGGTGGATTTTTGTTAGAATAGATTTGCTCCCAATTTACAGAATCAAGTGGTAAAGGATAATTTTCAGGCTGATATTTAAGTTCTTGAATAGAGAAATATAGATTGGGTGCGGTATGATGACGCAATCTGTGATTAAAAGGATATTTTTTTAAATCTACTTCTTCCATATTATAATAAATACCCAAAAATGGCATCAATAATTAAAATTGAAGAGGCAGTAATCGTAAAAGCGCGTACAGTACTGTTTCCAACACCTTCTGCCCCACCTGTTGTTCTAAATCCGATATGACAACCAATTAAAGCAGTAACACCGCCAAAAACAAAGGATTTTGTAAGTCCGATAATTACATCTCTTAAAGTAAAAAATCTTTGTACTGAATCAAAAAAAGTAACAGCAGTGAAATCAAATTTTATACTTGTAAGGGCATAGCCACCAATCAAAGCCACAATATTTGAAAAAACAGCTAATACGGGCATCATAAGTAAAGCCGCCATCAGTCTGGGCATTCCAAGAAATCTGTTCTTATCAATCGCCATCATTTCGAGAGCGTCAATCTGCTCTGAGACTTGCATTGTCCCAATTTGAGCAGCCATTGCGCCTCCGATTCTTCCGGCAATAACAAGTGCTGTCAAAACCGGCGTCAGTTCAGTAAATACAACAGTTGCAATTGAAGAACCGATAAAAGGACGTGCAATTTCAACGAGATTAAATTTACTAAAAAGATTTGTAGCTTGTAAAGCAGCAATAGCTCCGGTAAAAGAGCCAATCAAAATTACAAGTGGCAGAGAATCCGAACCTATAACTGCCATTTGTTCGAGTATTATTCTTCTGTCTTTAAACACTCTCGGGAAATATCTTAATGTGTTAATTAGCAGTAAAACAATTTGCCCGAATTCAGCAAAAAAATTATTTACTCCTGTCCCAAAACGTTCAATAGGATTCATGTATTTAATAATTATTTAATAATTTACAAAAATACCAAATATCACAAGCACAGCCAATTATGGCAATCAAATAAATAATTTCAAATATCTATATTATTTTGAACATATAGCTTCATTGCGCCTGTATCAAGAGCTACCAGATTTCCTAAACCAGGTTTAGTGTTATAAACGCAGCCACCATCAAGGTAAATAAGATTATCATTTATTGAGGACGAAATTTGATTTAAATATTTAGGTGTATGCCCAACAATCAAACGTCTGCCACCAATCTTATCAGGTTCACAAAATGTACTTCTTAGCCAGAGCATTGTTGATTTATCTCTAAAAATATCATCTGCCTCAAAATCCAGTCCTGCATGCACTAAAACGAATTTTTCAAGAATAATGTAATAAGACATATTTTTTATGAAATTGTAATATTTACTATCAATCTGGCTCAAATTTATCAAATCAAAACTATCTAAAGTTTTAAAACCTCCGTTAGAGAGCCATGCTTCGGCCTTGTAAGGATAATCAATTGCATCAAGAAGCAATTGTTCATGGTTTCCGATAATTGATTTTACAATTATCCCTTTAGAAATTAACTCAAAAATAGTATCTAACACAGACTTAGAATCAGGGCCGCGATCAATAAGATCACCTAACAAATAAACATAGTCTCCCGACATAACATGAAGCTGATTAAAAACTAATTCCCTGAATGTCTTTGCACATCCGTGAATATCTCCTATAACATAGCTTCTATTGCTGTTGGACATAATTTACTCCATTTAAAATGGAAGTTTTATATTTACCTTGATAACGAAAGTATGAACTTTATTATTGATATATTCGTATTCTAAAATATAATATAACAAGGTTTTAACTGTTTTATTAATTAAATTAATTTTTTTAAACAATATTGAGGGTAAAATGTCAATTTTATTTCTTGGAATCATAGTTTTCTTAGTTGGATTTATCGTAACTAAGATTCAGAGCCCGCTTATGCAATATAAGTCAATTATTAAGATAATAGGACTGATTCTTATAATAGTCGGTGCATTATCAAAGAGTTTAGTTATTGTTGATCCCGGTGAAATAGGTGTGCAAGTGCTTTTCGGGCAAGTTAAGTCAGATTATCTTTCTGAAGGTATGAATATAATAAATCCATTGATGGATGTGAAGCATTTAAATGTAAAAACCTTAAATTATACTATGAGTGCTACTCATGACGAAGGGCAAAAGCAAGGGGACGACGCAATCAGGATTTTAAGCCGTGATGGACTTGAAGTCGCTATTGATCTGACTGTTCTTTACAGAATAAATTCAAGCCAAGCTCCGAATATTATGAAAACAATCGGATTAAATTTTGAGGAAAACGTGATCAGGCCTATAATTAGGACAAGAATACGTGAGAGTGCTGTCAGCTTTAATGCTATTGAACTTTATTCCACAAAACGTGAAATATTTGAGGGTGGAATTAAACTTAATCTCGAAAAAGACCTGTTGGAGCGGGGATTCATCCTCGAAAGAATTTTAGTACGTAAAACTATGCTGCCAAACTCAGTTAAAGAATCAATAGAAAGAAAAATTAATGCCGAGCAAGATGCCGAGAGAATGAAATATGTTTTGCAAAAAGAGACACAGGAAGCCGAAAGGAAGCGTGTGGAAGCCAAGGGTATAGCTGATGGTCAGAAAATAATGAGTGAAAATCTTAATGATAAAATTTTACAATATGAAATGATCAAAGCGCAAAAAGAAATTGCTCTATCTAATAACTCAAAAATTATTATTGTTGGCAATTCAAAAGGCTCTACACCGTTTATTATAGGTCATGACAAGTAAAAAATAAAATTATCGTATTATATGAAGTTTATTCTCAGAATATTTCTGCTATTTTCGTTTACAACTGCTGCACATGCTTTTCAGGTTGATGAGGAAAGTATGAAAAAAGAGCCTATAATTTTAAAATATGCTGATAGTCTCGTTGGTAGCGAGGCTATCGGTGAAAAAATTAAAAAATATTATGGTCATGTTAAGTTCAGACAAGGCAGCATGGAGGTTTCATGCGACAAAGCCGTTCAATTTATTGATTTGAATAAAGCCGAACTTATCGGAAACGTTATCGTAACTCAAGATACAATGATTCTCAAGTCTCCACGTATATTTTATAACGGGAATACAAGAATAGCTGAGGCTTTGGACAGTTTATATCTAATTGACGGAAAAACTAAATTAGCCTCTTCTCGTGGAATATATAGCACCAGTAGCAAGATAGCAGACTTTTTACAAAATGTAACAGTCGAAGATGACTCATCATTAATTGTTGCAGATAGAATTATTTATCAGCGGAAAACTCGTGTGAGCAACGCTTATGGCAATGTAAACGTTTTTGGAAAATTCTCTAATTCTATTCTAACAGGTGATACGGTTTATAACGCACCTTCTTCAAACTACACACGTGCAACGGGTTCTCCAAGGTTATTTCAGATTGATACAAGTTCCCGCAAAGATTCCGTTGTTATGAAAATGGATAAGAAAACGCTGCTGTTAGACTCTTCGGAGCGTATTTCCAAATTAACTTTTGATACTCTTTTCGTAAAATGCGATACAATGGAACTGATGCGAAGTTATGAGGAAAGTATCTTCAAATTTATTGGGAATCCTGAGATAGTCCGCAATAGCACATGCACTAAGTCAAAATATGCTGTTTTTAACAAAAGAAAAGAATACTTTGCTTTAAGTGGTGATCCAGTGATTTGGTACGATTCAACGCAGCTTTACGCAGATTCTTCTATTATATTTTTGCATAATAATAGATTAAAAGCAATAAGTTCAATTGGGAATGCAATCGCCGTATCCTGCAATGACAGCGCCAATCCATCCCGCAAAGATCAATTATCCGGAAAAAAGATATTTCTTTTTTTTGAAAATGACAGTATGCGATATATTTCAAGTTCACAGGAAGCAAAAAGTCTTTACTTCATGGATGATGACGGTGAACCGAACGGAGGCTCTAAAATCATGGCTGACTCTATCTTTATCGATTTTAAAGATAACAAACCTTTTGAAATATCTTGGCTCGGCGGAGCTCAAGGAGATTTTTATCCCGAAAATGTGATTTCATCTTCGCTGAAAACATACTATCTTCCAAATTTCAGATGGAGTGAAAAAAAACCGCAAAAGAGTCATTTATCCTTACGAAATCACAAATGATGTGTAAATTATTGTACACATTCGTACATTGAAAAATAATTATTTCGCATTATTAAGTAATTAAATTGATTTTGTACTGTTATTTCGAAAATGTTACTTTGATAAATGTCAATTTTTTCTGAAATTTGTCAAAAATAATCAGGAGTTGTTTATGGCAAAAAGTGTACGTCTTCTTATACTTTCAAATATTTTGCTTTTGTTTTTTAGTAGCGGTTTATTCGCTACTAAAAAATCATCATTTGAAGGTGTTCATTTTATGATTGCTTTCATGCAGAATGAAATTTCGATCGATAATTCTGCTGAAACGAAAATCTATGTCACTACTGCTGCCACTGCTGCTAATTTCACTATCTCTTATCCCGGGACAACACAACAATATTCAATTTATAAAAATCAAGTAATCGAAATTCAATTTGATCCTAATTATTTTCAAACAAGCACATCAGAGATAGTCTCATACTATGTTGCAGAGCTTACATCCGATTCTCCTGTAACTGTTTATGCTTTCAACTCACAACAGCAGACTTCCGATTCATATTCTATTATTCCGATAGCCTACTGGGGCACTCAATATGTTGCAATGGCAATGCCGAATGATCAGTATAATGCTGGTTCGGATCCATCTTTGGTCTATCCGCGCAGAGGTGAATTTTTGTTTATTGCTTCCGAAGATGGCACTGATATTACATTTTCACCAAGAGTACCGACAGCAGCTGGGAAATTGCCCGGAAAATTTTATAAAGTGACTTTGAACAAAGGACAATGCTATCAGGTACAAAGTATGGATGGTCCGCGTGGCAGCTATGATCTGACCGGAACAATTGTTAATTCCAATAAACCAATCGGATTTTTAAGCGGACATGTTCGAGCCTCTGTAATTTTGAACGGACATGATTCGAAAAATCATCTCGCTGAAATGCTGCTGCCAACTGATGCCTGGGGGAATGCGTATATCTCGGTTCCTTTTAATGTGAATACTTGGGGTGATTTTTTTAAAATAACGACTATCAAGGATAGTACTACTATTTCACTACAAACTGATAATGGTACACTTGATACAACATTTGTGAAAGCTGGATCCTTTGCCGAATTTGCTTATATTAATTCTGCAGCGGTATGGCGGGCTAACAAACCATTCCAAATTTGTCAATTTATGATGCAGGGCCCTGGCTCACTATTCTCGACATCGTTCGATCCTTGTATGGTGAATTTACCAGCTATAGGACAATTTATTCAGAGTGTAACTTATACAACTCCTGATAATCCTTCTGCATCAGGTATTTCGAATCACTATGTCAGTATCGTAGCCACTGCCGAAGCTGTTTCAAATTTAAGAATGGACGGTTCACTAATTAGTTTATCAACGAAATTAAGCTCCCAGAATATTTTTGGTAATGGATATTATTTTGTAACGATGAGTTCACCGTTTGGAACTCATACAATTAGCTGTGACACCGGTCAATTCTCATGTATCATGTTCGGAAAAGGTAACTATGATGCTTATGCTATGAATATTGGTTCTTCATTGAATAATCCATTTAAAAAAGATACTATTGCTCCAAAGTTTGCATGCAGTGTCAATTGCGGGGATTTATCAATTACTATAAGCGAGACTTTGGACTCAATAAATAGTGGAATTAATTATGTTAATGTCTATCAGGACAGTACTTTTAATTATTCATATAATATCACCAATTTAACTGATTTCACCAATGTTGTGAATGTGTCTGCCAGTCCTACTGACAAGACAAAACCCGCAAAAATCGTCATCGGATATAGCGATAAGAATGGCAATGGATCGAGGTATTCATATACTTATAATCCTCCGGGTATGACTATTATTGATAACTATGATTACGGCTATGTCCGTGGCAAAGACACGGCTTGTACCATCATTTATGTTTATAATAAAGGCAAAGATTCTGTAAAATTCAACGCAATGTCCCTTGATTCGGACTCAAGGCTGACAGCGAAATCCACTACTCTTCCAAAATGGATAAGTCCGGGTGATAGCATTCCTGTTACTCTTTGCTTTATTCCGAATTTTACAAGCAATTCTTTTTCGTATAATCTCAATTTAATGTTTGACTGCAATATCACAAAAGTAGTTAATATCAAAGGCAGAGTATTAAATCCTCAGATAATGACTTTAGGACATGATTTTGGTAAATGCAGAATTGGAGATACAATTTGCAGCTATGTAAAATTTTATAATACAGGTAACTCTGTAATCACTATCACATCTGTTCAATTTCCGCAACCATCGCAATTTTACTATGATACTACCGGATTATTCCCAATTAAATTCAACCCCGGAGATTCGCTTTACATTTTAGCTTGTTTTTCAGCACAAACTTTAAATCCTTCTTCTAATTCTATTAAATTTATTAATTCGGAAGGATTGGACGCCACAGCCGATGTAAAAGGCATTGGTACTGCACCTAAAATAAGTTCTGTCATGTATGACTGGGACAGGCAGAGAATCGGTACTACAAATGTTAAAACATTATATTTAAAAAATTCAGGTACATGTACCGGAAAAATTACTTTAATAAATAAAATCGTGAGGGACTCTGCTGCTTTTAATGATTCTCAATTTATAGATTCAGTCTTTACAATATTACAAAATGATTCGGTTGGCATCCAGTGCGCATTTTTGCCTCAAGACACAGTAATTTATAATTATTTTGCAAATTATCTGGTTGATTGGAAATTCCATGATACCGTGTCCATAAAATTCTCAGGACTTGGGACAGTACCAGTTATTAAAACAAAGGATGTAATTTTTGATACCACCGGAATAATGAGAACGACAAATCTCCAAAAAAGGCTTGTATATTCAACCGGAAACGAAAAGTTGACTATTGATTCGGCTTATTATTTTGCAGGGGATTCTTCAGCCTTTACAGTCGATTATTCGGTATTCAAGAATAAGGTAGTTCCATTTTATGATTCTCTATTGGTTCCCGTTGGTTTTGTACCAAAAACAATTGGAGCCCATGAAATGATTATAGCGTTGGTTAGTGACCCGAATCCGGCTTTCAATCGGTCTTTGTCTTACATTAAACTCCGCGGATTCTGTATTCCGCTTGATACACCGAGAATCGAATTTCAGATTCTTCCACCAAATGAATTAATCTCATGTAGTGATTCAACTATAAAAATTATTCTGAAAAATACCGGAAATGTAGATTTAGTCCTTGATTCAGCAATTGAATCCGGAACAAATGTTAAAATCACAAAATCCGAATTGGCCGCTCCCAAAAAATTAACTATTTCGCCAAGACAAAATTATGAATATTCGGTTTCGTTTATTTCCGAAAAAGGCAAACAAAGCAGCTATAGGGCGCGTTTAGTGTTTAATGATTCAATAATTTGCAATATTTTATATACAGCATATCCAAGAACCTTAAAATTAACCATTGATCCGGTTCCTATTTTCGATGTAAAACCTAATACTTCTTTCACACTCAATCTTCATGGAAGTATCCCTATCGAAACTTACATTAAAACTGGCTTTTCGCTCGAACTAAGGCTCGATGCAACAAATTTCATTCTTTCTTCTTTAGACACAAATATTATTTTTGAAGGAAAAAATAAGTTGTTTGTTCCTGCTAAACTCAAACAAACTTTTGATCATATAACCATTACTCCTTCGATTTCAGATTATCTTTTCGAGCCATCAACTAAATGGTCAATCGACCTAAGATTCGCTACCATGCTTGGTTTCGACCATAATCCAACGATAAATACCATATTAAATTCAGAAAATTGTTTTATTGCAGACACAGAATTAATTAAAACTAATCTTATTCCAATTTGCGCTTTCGATATTCGGGGAGTACAAATTAATTCGACTTTTACCGATATTTATGTGACTCCGAATCCCGTTGAAGACAGATTCACTGCCAATATAGTCATGCCTTACGATAGCCCCGTCAATCTGGAGATTTATGATGTAAATGCAAGAAAAATTGACCTTCTTACAAATTTTTATTTGAAAAGAGGAACTTATTCATTAAATTTCGAAAATAGTATTTTGACAGATGGGATTTATTTGCTTAATTTGCAAACTGATTTAGAAATGAAAAAAACATTATTAATTATTATAAAAAAATAAGGTGGAATCTATGAAAATTGTATTACTTACTTTTGCTGCAGCTGCAGTACTTGTTTTATCCGGATTCAGATCAACTCTGTTGGCTCAAGGTTCAAACCCACTTGAACCGGGAGATACAAAAAAAGCTATCTATCCGGGAATAACAATCGGTTACACCCAGTCTAATCATACAGCGAATATTTCTTCGTTTTTACCCGATAAAGATAAATGTCCAAATTTTTCCAGCGGTAGTGCGAGTGGTTTTTTTGCCGGAGTAAATTATGAACATTTCTTCGGTGAGCCTGATAAGACCAATTCATCATTAGTTCTGAGGGTTCTATACAGCACTTATCCAGCCAGCTTTACCGTAACCGGCGATCACATGCCTTCTGCCGTATATTATCCTGGCAAAACCGAACCGGTAACAGAATATACAACTACAGATAACAGGCTTGAAGTTGTCTACTCCGGTGTCACGGTTGATGCTTTTTATAAAATCATGTTCTTCAAAAGCGATTTCGGTGGTTTAGGAGCTTATATCGGCCCAACAATGGATTACATTCTGACTGAGACTTTAGATCAAACGATGAATCTGATTGAGCCACAAAATGCACAATTTAAAAAAGATCCTTCGATGGAATATACGAATAATAACAGAACTATCGTTTTGAGAAAAGGTAAGATCCCTGAATCAAGTTCAATGAGGTTTGGTGTCAAAGTGAGCTTATTATATGAGTTTTTTACCAAAAACGGATTAATAATAGTTCCACACGTTACTTATAATTTAGGTCTTACTAGATTAACAACGGTTGAAAACTGGCGCGTAGATGCATTTCAGATCGCTCTTGATATACGATACGGATTTTCGTTCTAATTTAACTTTTTTGTATTTAAGCTGACTCCGGTGGGTGATGAGCAAAGCATAATTTCTAATGAATTTTTGCTTTGCTTATCTAAATATCCAGAGTCAGTTTTTTTTTTGAATAAATCATGGAAACTATCTGGTCACCTTGGCGTTCCGAATATATTGACGGTATTAATGATGTAAAACCATTGTGCTTTTTTTGCAGCGCTGCTGCTGAACCTGATATACACGGAGAATTACTTGTTCACAGATCGAAAAATTGCATTATTCTCCTAAACAAGTATCCATATAATAACGGACATTTATTAATAGCTCCCAATCTGCATGTTGGAGATTTAATCACTCTTGATCAGGAAGTTTTTAATGAAATTTCACAACTAATCAGACTTTCGGTTCAGGCACTTGACCTTGCATATAAACCTCATGCCTACAATATCGGTGCTAATTTAGGCCAATCAGCAGGTGCAGGTGTGCCGGATCATTTACATTTCCATGTTGTTCCACGCTGGAACGGAGATACGAATTTTATGACCGTAACAGGCAAGGTAAAAGTAATTTCTCATTCGCTTGAGGCTACTAAACTGCTTCTTATTGATGCATTCAAGAAACTGACTAACAAATAAGTAACTTTTGACATTAAATTTTGTTTTTAGGTTAGGTTTTTAATACAACTTATTTAAAAAAAAATTGAAAGGAATTATATGAAAAAATTTATTGTGTTATCTGCATTAATGATATTAATGGCTGTGGCTGCTATACCGGGCGATATTGCCCATATACCGATTCTCTTTAAAGAATCAATGGTTAACTTGACTGTTCATAATAAAAAACAAGCCTACGATTGCCGCTTCAAAATACTTTCAGGCAATGCTGTTCTTGGGAATCATAAATTCGCGGGTGGTAACTTGGAATTTGATTTGAACACAATGATGATAACAAATATAAGTGATCAGAAGATTCGTGATTCAATTGTCAAATTATTAAAAAGCGATAAATTTTTTAATGTTGCGAAATATCCTAAAGCCGAATTACAGTTCATGGGTTCTACTTTTCTGAGAGATGCAACAGAAGGAGCTGATAACTATGCAGTCAATGCCAATCTCACTTTAGCTGGTTTAACCGATAATGTATCCTTTACTATTTTTGCAGATATAAATGATAATATGGTTAATTTAAAGTGTAATTTCGGATTTGATAGAACAAAATGGAAGATCACATATATGTCCAGTCGTTTTAATGATGATTTGGGAAATAGAGAAATATTTGATATTATTGATGTCAAATGTATTTTAGCTTTTAATAAATAGAAGAATATGTTCGATAAAATATTGGTTGCAAACCGCGGTGAAATAGCCATCAGAGTAATGCATGCGGCTCACGATCTTGGAGTGGAAGCGGTTGCGATTTATCATGAAGTGGATAAGGAAATGCCGTATATACGCCATGCCGATTTTGCTTACCAAATACATGGAGCCACACCTAAAGCCGCATATCTAGATATTGAGCAAATTATATCAATTGCATTGAAAAGCGGAGCAAAAGCAATTCATCCAGGATATGGTTTTTTATCTGAAAATTCTGCTTTCAGCGCTGCTTGTGCTTTTGCTGGCATAGAATTTATTGGGCCACCTGCTCATGCAATTGAGGTGATGGGAAGTAAAACACGGGCGCGTCAGTTGATGGCTGCTGCCGGAGTGCCTATTGTGCCTGGAACAACTGAAAAAATTACAGATATAAACCGTGCTTTCGGAATTGCTGAGGGTATTGGCTATCCTATTTTATTGAAAGCCTCTGCTGGTGGCGGTGGAAAAGGAATGCGCCGAGTTTATTCACCTGATGAATTAATTAATAATTTTGAGGCTGCACAGCGGGAATCATTAAAATCTTTTGGTGATGACAGTATTTATATTGAAAAATTAGTTGAAAATCCTAAACATATTGAAATACAGATTATTGGTGATAAATATGGAAATTTCGTTCATCTTGGCGAAAGAGACTGTTCTATTCAGCGTCGTCATCAAAAGGTGATCGAAGAAGCTCCATCAACGGTTCTTGATGCCGAAATTCGTGCTAAAATGGGAGAGGTGGCAATTAATGCTGCCAAAGCCTGCAATTACGTTAATGCCGGAACTATTGAATTTTTATTCGATAAAAACAGGAACTTTTATTTTTTGGAAATGAATACCCGTTTGCAGGTGGAACACCCGATTACTGAGGCTGTAACCGGAATTGATCTGGCAAGAGAGCAAATTAGAATTGCTGCCGGAGAAAAATTGTCATTTACTCAATCGGATATAGTTTGGCGCGGCCATGCTATCGAATGCAGAATTAATGCGGAAGACCCTTATAATAATTTTATGCCTGATACAGGCAAAATAAAATATTTGCGCGAACCTGCTGGAAAAGGCGTTCGCGTTGATAGTGGGGTTGAATCAGGGACTGAGGTTTCCGTTCATTTCGATTCTATGCTTGCAAAGCTCATCGTTTATGCAAATAGCCGAGATGAAGCTGTCAATCTTATGAAACGAGCGTTGAAATCTTATAATGTGAAAGGTATTAAGACCATCATCCCATTTTTATCAGTAGTTATGAATCATCCCGTTTATCAGTCAGGTAACTTTGATACAGGATTTATTGAAAATGATTTTGATTTTGATTCTTTTAAAAATGATAATAGAGAGCACGAAGAGGCTATGGCAGCGATTTCTGCATATATTTTCCGCTTGAGTAAAGAAAATTCCATACCCAAAAGGTTAAGTAAAAATAAATGCTCTAAATGGGACTTGAAGAAGTTCGGATAATTTTTAAGGATAAATGGTTAATTATAAATGAAAATAGAGTTATGAACCAAAAACTTGCAATCAGTCTGAATAAAAAAGAATTTTCCGTTTCTTTTGATAAAAAGGATAAATCAATAATTTATGTTGATGAGAAACCCTTTAAAATAGATTCAATCAAAAACTATGGCGATAATATTCATTCATTTTCCGTTAATCAGAAACTTCATAATGTAGAAATCAATTTTTCCGATCCAGAAGCTTTGACAATATTCAGCGAAGGTATGACTCATAGTATTGAAATATGCGATGAAAAACAGAAGATGCTGAATCGTTTTATCAGTCAGGGAAAAGCCGCCGGATTAAATGGAAAAGTTATTATGAAGGCTCCAATGCCAGGTATGGTAATAAAATGTTTTGTCAGCGAAGGTATGAGTGTCGAAAAAGGTGATAAAATGGTGATTATTGAAGCAATGAAAATGGAAAACTCTATTAATTCGCCTTGTGCTGGGACCATAAAAACTTTAAAAATAAAAGAAGGCAATCCTGTTGCAAAGGACTCTGTTCTTTTCGAAATTGATTCAAGCCCTGTTGCAATGTAAATTGGCGGGATTGTATTTATTTTTCAGTTTATAGGATAAATTATGAAAAATTATTTTTACAAATTCTGTTCCGTTTCATTCCTGCTATTATTCTCTTTATCACTGAAAGCTCAGTGGCAGGAATCTTCGTTTGGTATTAAACAGAGCGTTGTCTTTTGTTTTGGCCAGTGCCAGTCCAGAATGATTGTCGGTACTTACGGACAAGGTTTATACTATTCCGATAATAGTGGTAAAAGCTGGAATCAATACAATACGGTTGATGTTCAGGATGATTATATTAGCGCATTAGTCGTTAACGGTTCATCTGTCTCGGTTGCAACTGCAAGCGGCTTGTATGTGACCGGGAATTGCGGAACAAGTTGGAATTATAATGTCGATGGTCTTACAAATTCCAATATCCGATGTATGATTGCGGTAAATAATAAATTGTGTGCCGGAACTCAGTCCGGAGGTATTTTTATGATGAACGGATCAACTTGGTATCAATCGAATAGCGGATTAACTAATCCGAATATGCTATGTCTTGCTTCGCTGGATAATATCGTTTTAGCTGGAACAAATGGGGGTGGAATATTTGTTTCTAATGATGACGGATCGAGTTGGACTTCATCGAATAGCGGATTAACTTCAAATATAATATATTCTATTGCAGTTAATGACAGTAATATTCTTGCGGGTACAAAGGGAGCCGGTATATTTATTTCTCAAAATGGGGGAACAAGCTGGGCTCAATTAGATAACGATTTGAAAACTTATAATGTTGTTTCAATTGCTACAAACGGAAAATTCGTTTTTGCAGGAACAGAGAAACATGGTATTTATTTTTCAAATAATTACGGACAAAGCTGGAAACCAATCAATTCTGGTTTGACAGATTCCAGTGCTTATGCTTTTGGGATATTTGGGAATACGGTTTATGCCGGTTCTGAAAAGCGTGTATTTAAAGCAAATTTATCAGATTTTAATGTTCTTACAGTTCAAATTAAAGATCAGAATCCTACAAACCTTTGCACAGGAGATACATTACGTTTAATAAAACCGGATGTTAACGGAGGAATTCCACCTTTTAAATATTCTTGGAAACCAACAACAGGGTTAAATGATTCGACTTGGGCAAATCCTTTTTTCTTCCCAAAATTAACAACAAGTTATACTCTTACAGTTACTGATAACAGTCTTCCTCCCATTAGCGGGCAATCAATCTTTAAAATAAATTTACTTCCCAAACCTCCCAAACCAAATATTTCACTTAATGCTGATTCTTTGATTGTAACTGGTGGAAAATATTATATTTTCGAGTGGTTTAAAAACGGAATATCTGTATCTCAAACCAATAAACCTTCTTTAAAGAATTTAACTACTGGAGATTATTTTTTGATAGCAACAGATACAGCCGGATGCAGAAGTGATTCATCAAATCATGTTCAATATAATAGTTCAAGGATAAATGATTTTGATTTGAACACAAATTTTGCTATATACCCTAATCCGGTAGAAAACCTTATAACATTTTCTATTTCGTTTCCTAATCCGAGTGATATATCAATTGAAATTTTCAATAATCTTGGAATTCAAGTTATTAAAAGGAATTATCAAGCACTTGAAACTGATAATATTCAGATAAATACCGAAGTATTACCTTCGAATTTTTATTATTATGTGATAAAATCTAAGAATACAACATTAAAGACCGGAGAATTTATTATATTAAGATGAACTCTACTGATGGTTATAGCGATTTTTTAATTTTTTTAATTTGACAATTAGTCGGTCAGTATTAAAATTTTTGATTTTTTTTCGGAAAACTCTAAACTCGTAAATTAAATCCTTTTTTGCAAAAAAAAGATATTTTTCAAAAGAGTTTTTGCTGCTAAAACCAAGTCGTTCGGAAACAGGCAGAATAGGAGTTTTAGCGATAGTTTCCAAAATACCGGATACTCTTTTTGGATTTACAAATTCATTGGGTATATTGCCCTTAAACGGCGGTTTTGAGATATAATCCAGATAAAGAGCATCGTTATTGTCAATTTCGATAATTCTTTCGATCAAAGCATCTTCATTTGGGAAAGCGTAGTAATTTAAAAAGGCTTCGCTATTAAAGTCACGATCCACTAATTCATTGCCCCAGTAAATAGGTAAACTTTGAGCTCGAAAGGCATCGAAAATCTTTTCAGTAGTATATCCGGGCTGCGATTCATTTTCAAAAGCGATTGTAAATTTATACTTTTTGATAAATTCAAGTTTATCTTTGACAGGTGTACCAACGTTATTCAAGTAATTACCGGCGGAATCTATTTTTTTATATTGTGATAATCTTTTGAAAAAATTTACCCTGAGTTTAGAACCCGGGTTTGAATAAACAAAATTACAAAACTGTGTTTTTTCTGATAATATTTTTTGAGGGTCACGTTGGACGGTAATCAATTCTGGATCTCCGAATAAGGTATATAGAGGGAACCTGAAACTTCGAGGATCATCAGAATAATCGAAATTCAACGAATAATCACAAATATTGAAATCCGGTCTGGCATTTTCACCGATAACTAAAACTTTTTTGCAATTATATCTGTTATGCTTTGAGCCAAAAAGTGAAAAGAATAATAAATCAGGATTTTTAGCATCAGGAATTAAATCATAAAAGTTTGACAAAACCTGAGTGAAAAGATTGCTTTCGGGTTCAAAATACCTCCAGAAATCACAAAAATGAATTCTAAGTTTCGGTTTCATCAAACTAATTACTTAATTCTAATATCAATTTAAATTCATCTTCGGAAATCGGCATAACTGAAAGTCTTGGCTGGAGTATAAGTGGTAATTTCGATAAAGCATCGGTGGCTTTTATATGCTCAAGACTGATTAATTTTTTAAGAGACCTCAAAGGTGCAATTTCAATGGAGTACCAATCAGGTTCGTCCGCATTCAAATCAGGAAAAGCAGTTCTAATTACTTCAGCAATACCGACAATTGCCTGAGAAATACGGCTATGATAAAATAATACCAATTCCCCAGCTTTCATTGATTTTAAATAGTTTCGTGCCTGATAATTGCGAACCCCATCCCAGACAGTAAACTTATCACGATTTAAATCGTCCCATGAATATTCTTCGGGATCGGATTTTATTAGCCAAAATGCCATTTTATTTATATTATTGTTTAAGTAATTCTATTTATTTTAATAAGCCTTGATATAGGAAAGGTTCTATTGCAAGGTTTGAGTCTAAATTAATATCCTGAACTTTCATAAAGGAATCTATTACCGAATAAACAACAATGGAATCTTTCATAATAAAAACAGCAGGTATAAAATTGATTTTAAATTTGGTTGAATATGGATACGAATAACTTGTATCTGGCATTGAATATATTTCAAAATTAGTTTCACTAATACCAGCGTCAGTCATTGTACGGAGACAATTACCAAATACCTTTATATTCGGTGCACAGGAACAAGTCAGATTGGTGAAACAATAAATTCGATGAACTCCCGGTTTAAAAGCTGCTTTGATTTTCAAAATCAAAGCAGAATCAGTTTTATAACTATTATAAATTTCACCAAGCCACATCCATCCCGAAGTTTGCTTAAGGCCGTTCATTGAGAGCTTCGCAGCCGTATTCGGAAGAGCAGACTCATTCTTACATCCACTAAAAATAAAAACAAATGCTGCACATAAAAATGCAATTTTTAATTGATTCATGATATACCTAAAAATTTAACAATCTATATTTCAAGATAATGCTTTAATCTCCCTGAGCGGGCTATGAAAGCAAAAAGATATTTTAATAATTCAGTAAAGACAATAATTGATATTGAAACTACACCTATTAGGACCCAATCAGAGCCATTAAGAGGAACAGTACCTAATATTTCATTCAAAAATGGAATCATTACTGCTCCTAATTGAAGTGCAACTGCAAACAACATTACTCCAAAAAGCGGAAGATTCTGAGTTATACTTATTTTCTCTAATTTATTTCCTTGAAATCCACTTCCATCGCTATTATTGGGAATAGGGTATGTTAGATTAAAGAAAAGCGAGCGCTTAACAGATCTGGAATTTTGAACATTCCATATCTGGAAAAAAGCAAGAATACAAAATGCAACAGTCTGTGGTTTCCGTATGATTTCAAGGTTATAAATATTAACATCATTAGCTAAGGTATAACCATGAATGTAGTAGTAAAATACTCCAAGCGTTCCGGCCATCATAATCAATCCGGCAAATATAATTCGCACAATCATCCCTTTTGTCACCAATTGAGCATTTTTTTTGCGTGGTGGAGCGCACATAACATTGCCATGCTCTTTTTCAAATGCAATTGGGAATGTCGATGTACCGTCGGTGACAAGATTAATCCATAATAACTGGGCTGGTAAAACTGGCAATGGAAGACCGAATGCTACCGACATGGCAATAGTAAGTAATCCGCCAAAACTTGTTGATAAAATATACAAAAGAATGTGTTGCAGATTCTGCAAAATCACTCGACCACGGCGAACAGCTTTAACTATTGTGGCAAAATTATCATCAAGAAGAACCATGGATGCTGCTTCTTTTGCAACATCGGTTCCTGAGCCCATGGCTACTCCAATATCGGCTTGTTTTAATGCAGGGGCATCATTTACTCCGTCTCCTGTCATTGCAACGATTGAGCTATGCTTCTGAAGCTGTTTTACTATCCTTAATTTATCTTGCGGAGCAACACGAGCATAAACACTTATATCTGGCGCGATTTTGAACAAATCATCATCGGACATATTATTCAAGTCTATTCCATTTATCGCTTTTGGTTCATTATTGTGGTCGCCGATTCCAATTGATTTTGCAACAGCTTTTGCAGTTTGAATATGATCTCCTGTAATCATAACCACTCTGATACCTGCACTATGAGCATCTTTAACGGCTTGGACTGCTTCGGGTCTTACTGAATCTTCGATACCTGCAAATCCGACAAAGACCAGATCATGTAGATTTTCGAACTCAATTACTTTTTCAGAAGCATTTTTTGAATAAGCAAGAGCCAGAACCCTCAAACCTTTATCTGAAAAATCAGAGGCAATATCTTTTAGAGATTTATCTTCAATTGAATGTATATTTGCATCGTGATCTAACATTTTGGTACATCTTTTTATGATCTGCTCTGGTGCACCTTTTACAAAAATTGAATAATTATTCTGATCCTTCACTCTCACAGCCATTAACTGATTTTCAGATTCAAAAGGTATATCAATCATTACATGATGTTGCCCTTTATCATATTTCAATTTTCTCGAAGCAATCATAAGTGCGCCTTCAGTCGGATCACCGGTTATAACCCATTCATCCTCATTAATTGCAAGAGATGACTCAGTGCAGAGTTCACCTACTTCTGCAAATATTCTTACAGCCTCATTATTTTGATAATCAATTACTTTATTGTCAAGTTTATCTATAATAACACCATCGGTATGATAACCGGCTCCTGTTACCTGATAATGCTTTCCACCGGCGTAGAAGCGTGTTACGATCATTTGATTTCTGGTCAAAGTACCTGTTTTATCGGTACAAATGACGTTTGTACTTCCTAACGTCTCAACAGCTGCTAATTTCTTTACAATTGCTTTGTTTTTAGCCATCTGCCTTATCCCAATCGATAAAGTAATGGTTACGGCAACGGGTAATCCTTCAGGAATGGCAGAGACAGCCAATCCAACGGATGTTAGAAACATTACAAGATAATTTACACCCTGAAGCAGCCCAATTAAAAAGATTACTAAAATAAGAACAATGATAGTAAGGCTTAACCATTTCCCAAATTTTGCAATATTATTTTGCAACGGTGACTCTGATTCTTCTGCTTCAGCTATGTCTTTTGAAATTTTTCCAAACTCAGTATGTTCACCTACAGACGTTACCACTGCTAATCCACGTCCCTTCTGGATTATTGTACCGCCGTAGATCATATTTATTTTGTCGCCTAATGCCAGATTATCTTCCAATACCGTATCATGCTTTTTATTTATAGAGAATGATTCTCCTGTTAGCATTGATTCATCAACAAGAAAATTATGTGTATCAATCAGTCTTCCATCAGCAGGGGAGCGCATTCCGCTTTCTAATACCAAGATGTCCCCACATACGACTTCATTAGTAGCTATTGAAGTTTGCTGGCCATTTCTAATTACTCGGGCTACAGGTGAGGCTAATTTTTTCAAAGCGTTTAAAGCATCTGCAGCACGGCGCTCTTGAACAAATCCGATAATTGTATTTAAAATTACAACAAATGCAATCACAATTGTGTCGTTATAATCTTTTAATATGGCTGTTAAAATTGCCGAAACAATCAGGATTATTATTACTGGATTGTTAAATTGCTCTAAAAGTAGAAGCCAAGCGGCTTTATTCTTTTTTGATATTATTGCATTTTCACCATATTTGCGTCTGTTTGCAGTAACTTCGTTTTCTCTTAAGCCTATTTTCGGATCAACTTTAAAGTTTTCTAAGGTTTCATTTATTGATTTCGCGTGCCAAAGCATTTAGTTCCTAATTTCAATTTTCAAATTTAATAATTATTATATGAAAGTTTAAACTTATAATTTACTAAAATATTTTCATTATACAAAAGCTATAATTAATATTTAGTAATAATAAGATTATTGAAATTGATTTGTTACAATTAAATAAACGCTTCCTTTATTTAACTGCATTTTTTAACAGTTCAGTTTTCCACTTTTCTGGTTGATATCCGAGAAATGGAACCTTGTTTATTCTCACTATAGGTGTTTTAATTAGTAATGAATTATTCAGTAATTTATCAGCAATGTCAAATATTTGAAATTTTAATCCTGCTTGTTCATATTCTTTGCATTCTTTGTCGATTAAATCTTCTTTTGAAATAAATCGGCAAATATTTTCAAGTTCACCTTTTGATAATGCTTTTTCGGTTAAATCGACGAAATGAAGCTTTATTCCACGTTCTTTAAAAAATCTGATCGCCTTATTCGTTTCTTTACATTTCAGAGTTCCGAATATCTGTATGTTCACTTCTGACTTCATTAATACTAATAAAATATGTTTAGACAAGAAATGGTAACTTCTATTGTAGAAAAATTTGGTAAAACTCAATTTATTTGATAATTTTGTATTCAACTATTTGGTTAAATTATTTAGTTAAATTATGCAGTTAATAAAATGATAGAAAAAAATACAGAATTAAAAATAATTGAGGCTGCACGAAAAGTGTTCCTTGTTCGTGGCTATAGTGGCGCAAGAATGCAAGATATTGCTGATGAGGCTGGAATAAATAAAGCAATGCTTCACTATTATTTTAGAAATAAAGATAAATTATTTGAGTCAATATTTTCAGAATCAGTCAATAATATTCGAGATATTTTCAGTCAAAGTTTAAATTCCGAAAAAGAAATTGACAACACTCTGATAAACTTTATTGCTACTTATAGTGAATTTATCAAGAATAATCGGTATTTGCCTTCATTTATAATCAATGAAATGCAACAAGGATCAGAGATGGTTGAAGATTTATTCAAAAAAAATATAAAAATGTATCCCATTGAATTTATAAAAAAGTTAAAAAAAGAACAAAGCCTCGGAACACTTGAAAAATATGATCCATTGCAGATTATTGTTAGTATTATCGGATTATGCCTTTTCCCTGTTTTAGCTCAGCCTGTGCTAAAGATACTTTTCGATTACGATGATAACAAATACGACAAATTTTTAACTGAAAGAGTTGCATTTCTTCAAAAATTTATAATTAAAGGATTAAAAAAATGATAAAGTACTTTTTAATATTATTAATATATTTCCCTTTGAATGCTCAATTACGGCTACAGGACTGTTATAATGAAGCAATAACCAAATGTCCGTTGGCACGAAATATTGCATTGAATTACAAATCTTCAAACTTAACAATTAGCAATTTAGATAAAGTTTATTATCCTGAAATATCGCTTTCAGGGCAATTACAATGGCAAAATGAAGTTACAAAAATCAATCTGCCATTAAATATTCCAGGATTTAAAATGCCTGAAATATCAAAAGATCAATATAAACTTGTTTTAAATGTTAATCAATTAGTTTGGGACGGTGGCATGAGTTCAGCTTTGAAGAGTTTGGAATCGACAGGTTCGGAACTTGAAAATCAGAATTTAAAAGTTGAATTATACAAGCTGAAACAAAGGATAAATGAAGCTTTTTTTGGCATTGTACTAATAAAGTCAAAATTAAGAATATTAGATATTTCTAAAATAGAATTGGAACAAAAACTAAAAATTCTGAATTTCCGCATTGAGTCAGGGCTTATATTAGGTTCGAATGCAGATATATTAAAAGCTGAAATTTTAAAATTAGATCAAAATATTGAAGAATTATCCTCAGGAATTGAAACTGCATATCAAGCCATTGAACTTCTTATAGAGAGAAAATTAAATAGAAATGATTCACTGATATTCCCTGAAATTGATATAAAAGCTGCTATAAATGAGCGCTTACGTTCATTAAGACCAGAATACGAACTTTTTAAACTATCTCATAATAATTTGGAATTAAATAATGACCGAATCAATGCGAAAAATTTACCTAAATTTTCGGCTTATGCTCAAGCTGGTTACGGGAAGCCCGGACTAAACTTTCTTGATCCAGATTTTAAACCACTTTTTCTGATCGGATTAAGAGGAAACTGGAATATTTATGATTGGGGGATTGCAAATCATGAACATGAAATAATTAAGATTAAACAAGAGCTGCTGCTGAATCAGGAAGAATCATTTACAAAGAATCTTGAAATCTCTTTGACTAAATATAAATCAGATTTATCGAAACTCGAGTCTCTTATTCAAAAAGATAAGGAAATAGTTAATCTCCGTAAAAATATTGCTTCTACAGCGTATTTTCAGCTTGAAAACGGTATAATAACAGCAACAGATTATTTGAGTGAATTTAATTCAAATTCAACTGCTGAAATAATCGCAGAGAGCAGAAAAGTTGAACTTTCTTTTGCTAAAATTTCAATTTTAACAGTGTTGAATTACGATTTTAAATAATAATTAAATAAATATAGGAAAATTACATGATGAAAAAAATAGCTTTGGCTGCGATTATGGTCATTCTTGCATCTTGCAACTCGCATGAAAAGAAATCCGATGCTTTTGGAAATTTTGAGGCAACAGAAATTCTGGTATCTTCAGAAGCAAGTGGCAAACTCCTCTTCTTTAATATCAATGAAGGAGCTGAAATTGATTCAGGTAGAATAGTAGCCCATATTGATTCTGTTCAATATCAACTAAAATTTGAACAAATTAGAGCGCAAAAAGAAGCCGTGAGAGTTAAGTCTGCAAACATAGTAGCTCAAATCGATTTGCTGAATCAGCAAAAAACTAATTTGCAAATTGATAAATCCCGCATTGAGAGCTTACTTAAAAATAATGCAGCTACTCAGAAACAACTTGATGATATTAGCGGGGCAATGAAGGTGATTGAAAAGCAAGTACAAACCGTTGAAGTCCAGAATCCCGCCATTTTTAATGAAATTCGCTCGATAGATGCACAAATAGGTCAAATGCAGGATCTGCTTAAAAAATGCAATATCATTAATCCAATGAAGGGGACGGTTCTTAATAAATTTGCTGAGAATTCAGAATTATGCGCTGCTGGAAAGCCTCTGTACAAGATAGCCGATCTTTCAACCATGTATCTTAGAGCATATATTTCGGGTGGCGAGCTTCCAAAGGTTAAACTCGGCCAAAAGGCTATGGTACTTGTTGATAAGGATGCTTCTTCATTTCACAAAATTGAAGGCATTGTAACTTGGATTTCGAGTAAGGCGGAATTTACTCCTAAAATTATTCAAACAAAGGATGAAAGAGTAAATATGGTTTATGCTGTGAAAATTGCAGTGAAAAACGATGGTACAATAAAAATCGGTATGCCGGGTGAGGTAGAATTTGGGCTCTAACTTTTTTAATGGTAATTTTGATTTTTTAATAGGAGCAAATTCATGCAAATAGGAATCGTCGGATTGCCATATTCCGGAAAGACCACACTTTTTCAAACACTGACTCAGATACATCTGGACATGCATGCACTGCAGAAGCGCGATGCAAACCAAGCAATTGTAAAAGTACCAGATACTCGTCTGGATCTACTCAGTGAGATATTTCAGCCGAAGAAAAAAGTTAATGCAACAATTGATATAGTTGATATGGTTGGAATTCAGCGTGGAGAGCGGGCTTCACAATCATTTACAAGTCATTTTCTAACAAAAGTACGTACAAACGACGCTCTGATTCATGTTGTACGTGGTTTCGAGGATGAAACAATCCCTCATGTGGACGGATCAATAAATTTATTTCGTGACATCAGAACGCTTGAAGAGGAATTTATTTTTGCCGATATGGCATTCGTAGAATCACGTCTTGAAAAGTTAGATAAAGAACTTCTCAAATCAAAGAATAAGGATGAAACAAAAAAAGAAATTGAAGTTATGCAGAGGTGGAATGAAACTCTTCAGGCAGAGCTTCCACTGAGAGAACTTGAAGTTCTTGCCGATGATATTAAATATTTGAAAAATTATCAGCCTTTATCTGCAAAACCACTTCTATTGGCTCTGAATCTTGGTGAAAGTGATACTTCAAGGGCAGAAGTGATAGTAAATGAAATAAAAGCTAAAATAAAAGCTAAAAATATACGAGTAGAGCCATTTTTTGCCAAGATAGAACTCGAACTTTCTCAACTTTCCGATGAAGAAAAGGAAATGTTCATGGAAGAATATGGACTTAAAGAATCTCCGCTTTCAAGGCTGATAAAAGCTGCGTATGAACTTTTGGGTTTGCAAAGTTTCTTTACTGTTGGAGAGGACGAATGCCGCGCCTGGACTATCCGGGTCGGTATGAACGCACAAGAATCATCTGGAGTTATACATACTGATTTTTATAATAAATTCATTCGAGCAGAAGTAATCGGCTACAATGATTTTATTGCTAATCCAACGCTTTCCAAATGTCGCGAAAAAGGCTTACTGCGGCTCGAAGGACGTGATTATATTCTTCATAACGGAGATATAATAAACGTTCGTCACGGTTAATCAGCTATCTGATAATTCTTATCGGACTGGCTATAGTAGCCGCTTTCCCTTCAACCAAAATTAAATAAGATCCTGATGGAATATTATATATTTCATGAGGATTTATTTTAATATTATTCACTCCTTGATTTATCATTCCAGACATTAATAAAGCAAGCTCAGAGCCATTTATATCAAGAAGTTTTATGGAAATATATTCTGAAATTCGGGATGATATTTGAATTTGAAATTCCTTGTTAACCGGATTCGGCATGACCTGCACCTTCATATCATCGTTTTGGTAAAGATCAATTATACCTGTTATATCGAAATTAAAAGTCCAAACATCAGACCAGGCAGTCCATTTGCTTCCATCATAACCCGATACTTTCCAGATATAATTATTCTTTTTGCTTAATAAAATATCAGGAATAGAAAGTGCTCCTTGAGTTATAGTATCTGTACTAAAAAGTGACGTTGCAGTATCAGAGCTGCTGGCGATGAATATTTTGTATTTTGTTGCAAGAATATCGGTTTGCCAAGAAAATTTTAGAGAATAAATTTTAGATCCGTTAACCGGTGAAATGAGTGTGGGTCTTTGTAAAACGGGATTAGATTTTGAAGTAAACGACCATACGCCAGACCATTGAGAAGTACCTGCTCCGTTACTTGCCGAAACTCTCCAATAATATACTGTAGCTGCACTCAATGCGGATATTGTAACGCTGGTGGCACTTAAACCAGTCTGATCGCTGAATAATTGTCCTGTAAAATTAGCATTGGTAGAAACTTGAACATTATAGCTATTAGCATTTGCTACATTAGACCATGTGAGTACAACAGGTGATAAAATGTCAATAGATTTATCTGCAGGAGAAACTAATGTTGGAACAGCAGGGGCAACAGCAACATCCAGAGTACCAATCCTTAATCCGCCACCATAGCTTGTGACCCATACTTCATTAGGATTGAAGGGATTGAAGAAGACTCTCTCTGGTTGTCTGAAAGGATAATTATTGATAAAGCTAAAAGTCGGATTAGCAGAGTGTATGTTACTTGATATACATAGACCGTCCTGCTCGGTAGTATAATAAATTTCATCTGAATTTGAAGGATTAAATGTTAGTGATTCAACTCTGCTCTGAGCATTAATTCTAACCCAGTTTTTTCCACGATTTACTGTTTTATAAATGCCACCGAGTGAATCTCCCTTTCCGCCCCAACCGCTAAAAACACAGGCTAACCACGTATTTTGAGATTTATCATTTGGATCAACAATCACATCTTTGGTCCAATATTTCATTCCATTGTCAGAAACATCTGACCAGAGACCGTTTGCAGGATTATACAAAAAACAACCGGAACTGGCTGTGAAGGTACTTGAAGATAAACGACCAGAATATGTTACTAATAATTCTCCGGAATTGAGGACAGTGATTGTTCCGGGATGGCCCTCAGTGCGAGTGGGATTCGTTAATTTCGACCACTTGGAAGCTGCCCCATTTTGAAGATCATTTGTATAATAAATGCCACCGATGGTTTTGTGTATCACACTTGCATACATAGTATTCTGATTATTAGGATCTGCAGCTATCCAAAAGACTGGGTGATTAAACAAATGAATATCAGTCCAGGACGAACCTTTGTTGGAAGAAACGATAACTTTCCCCATGAGATCAGTTGAATCAAGATATTTATCTTCCAGACAAATGCTTTGATAAATGCCATTAACATTTGATGTAGCCGCATACAATGAGCCATTTGGATGATTAATTATTCTATATGTTGAATTTGCAGTATTACCAGTATAGTTAAATGACCATGTAACACCGCCATCAGTCGAACGGGTGGAAGTTAATTCCGATTGAGCAGAAACAATATTCTGTGCATCAGACCAGACCAATTGCCAAGATGTTGAATTTTCGAGCCCGTTTGAATGATATGCTTTTCCCTTAGGGGTGGCTACGTTTTGAGGATTTTGATCTGAAATTGCTGTATATGCATCTTTCCAACTTGTACCTCCATCAGTTGATGTGTGTACAAAGCCATAATCTGTAACTACAACTTTATTAGGATTTGAGGGAGAAACTGCAAAACCAAAAACACATTCGGCATAAACCCAATCCTTGTCTCCACCGCTTCCACACCAGCCTGTTGCAATATTCTTGTTAGAAGTTGTTGAAAACACACTTGACCAATTTGCACCGCCATTTGTTGTTTTAAAAACAGTAGGAGCACTGCTGCTATTGCTACCTGCAATATATACTGTATTAATATTTGTTTTGGACATATCTAAAAACATAAAGAAATTATTGCTTAAATCAAGTCCTACGGCTTTATTAGCCCAATTCCCCGGAAAATCGCAAGCGTATATACCTTTTGAAAAATTATAATATTCGCTACCTGATTTACCGGCATATATATCGAGTGGATCTGCTGTCAATGCAAATAGACGTGTAGTTGTACCAACTCTTGCACCGCTAAATGACCACATTACCTGTGTGGTAGGAATTCCGATTGGAAGTATTTTAGCAAAATTTAACCCATTGTTAGCAGAGTAGAGCAGTCCTTCGTTTGTACCAATATAGATTTTTATTCCATCAAAAAATACGCCAGCTACTACAATATCCGAAAGAAAACTTGAGGCATCATATATATCGGTAAATGTATCGCCAAAGTCCGATGAATACTGGATGGAATAGGCACTGGACATAATGATTCTACCAGGATTATCGTAATCAACATAAAGTGAAAAAATTGGTTCAATGGAAATATATGGATTACCGTTTAATTCGCTCCATGTTTTGCCTCCATCGGTAGATTTAACGGGGGTTGTATAATCTCCGTAATAATCTATAGCATAAACAATGTTTACATCCTTTGTGAATCTGACAAAAGAATGAGTGCCACCGCAGAGAGTTGTAAAGCTTACGGTCTGAAATGATGCACCAAAGTCACTTGTTTGAAATATTTGACTTTTATTACATCCTACTGTAAAAATATTATCAAAACCGGGGTGAAAACATGGGACGTAGAAGGCACTACCACCGCCAGTGCCGCGATCACTCCATGTTTTTGGCTGTGAAAGTAAAGGGAAATTTATTAAAATAAAAACAAATGAGATATAAATAAATAAGTATAATTTTTTCATTTCAGAACCGATTATGTTGAAAAATTAATTACAAATTAATGAATAAATATAATTCTATAATATATTTTTATATACACATTGAAAACAAAAAAGTTAAATAAATATTTCCTACTGAAAATTTTATTCATTTGTGATGTAAATATTTGTTTTTCCGATAAACTTAGTTAATTTTATTTTTTGTGTTTTTTTATAAATAAATTTTACCGATATGTCTGCTGACACAAGTACAAATCTGATAACCATAAGAAACCTCCATAAGTATTTTAATCATGTTCACGTATTAAAAGGCATTGATCTTGATGTAAAGAAAGGTGAATTAATATCTATTATAGGCCGCTCTGGTTGCGGTAAGACAACATTATTGCGCTGTCTTAACTGTCTTGATATTTTAGATGAAGGGACAATGGAAGTAGCTGGAGTATCGCTTTCAAGGCGTAGTCCTACAGATTCTATTAATTCCTCATTTAAAAAGAATGCAGAAAATATCCGAGATACAGTAGGGATGCCATTCCATGATGTTTCACAAGATGGAGTAGGAGATAAGGATTTCCGGCTAAAAGCGCATTCACTGCGAATTAGTGTGGGAATGCTTTTCCAGAGTTTTAATTTATTCCCACATTTGACTGTGATTGAGAACGTAGCCAGAGCTCCTATGATTGTGAAAAATGAACCCAAGGATCAAGCGTTAATGAGAGCAGTGCAGCTTCTTGAAAAGGTCGGATTAGGAACATTTGTAAATCGGTACCCATATCAACTTTCAGGTGGTCAAGCGCAAAGAGTTGCCATAGCACGCGCATTGGCGATGAATCCTCAGGTAATGCTCTATGATGAGCCTACCTCTGCTCTGGATCCTGAATTAGTCGAAGAAGTTCTGCAAGTGATGATCAAACTCCATGAAGAAGGAATGACTCAGATTATTGTCACTCATGCTATGAATTTTGCTCGTACTGCATCTGATCGGATTATTTATATGGAAGATGGTAAAATCATTGAAATAGATGCACCAGAAGATCTTTTTAACAATCCTAAGGATGAAAGAACAAAACAATATTTAAAAATATCATCATTAAACACATGAAAAAAGAAATACCAAATATTATCATTGCAACCATAGCAATCCTTTTGCTATCAATAATTAGTTCTTTCTCTCAAAAACCTGCAGAATTACGATGGGCTGCTGATCTTGGGCCACCTTTTGTTTTTATGGACAAGGATAATCCTGATAGAATTATCGGATTTGAAATGGATATTGTTACTGCCATTGCGCGTGAAATGGGCAGGACAGCAGTTTTGGTTCAAAACGCATGGGATGGGCTTATTCCGGGTTTCAACCGCAATGATTACGATATTATTGTAAACGGAATGGAAATAACAAATGATAGAATGAAGGTCGTTAACTTCTCTGATCCTTATTATATCACTTATGAACAAGTTATTGTGCGCAAAGATCAGCAGGGAATCGAATACTTCGAGAATCTGATTGGGAAAAAAGTAGGTACATTGAATAATTCTTATGCTGAAAAGATAATGAATGTTAAAGGCGGTATAAACGTTAAAAGTTATGAGAGTGAATCAAATGCTCTTGAAGACCTTAGATTAAAACGAATTGATGCAGTGTTGATTGACGCTCCTGTGGCCATATACTATCTAAAAGGAGATTCTTCATTAAAATTTTCCGGTGGCCCAATCGGACAAATTTCTTATGGAATCGCGATAAGAAAAAAAGATACTTTGCTGCTAAAGGAAGTCAATGCAGCTCTTACAAGAATGTCGCAAAGAGGCGATCTGAAGCGCATTTTGAGTTCTTGGGGTATGTGGAATGATTATATGGAAAAACGCTATAATGTGAATAAACCATCCGAAAGCGTAAAGGATACACATGAAATTTCTGATAATTCAAGAAAAACTGATTCGTTGACTTTTCAATGGTATTTGAAAATTCTGCCTAAATTTCTTGAAGGAGCTATGATCACACTGGGTTTATCGATTTTGTCAATGATTTTAGCGATTATTCTCGGATTAATTATTGCACTATTGAGAGTGTATGGTGGCCCTTTTCTATCACGAATTGCCATTATTTATATAGAAGTTATTCGCGGTACTCCGCTTCTGATGCAATTATTTTTAATATATTACGCTCTTCCTAAAGTAACCGGCATTAGTATTGAACCATTTCTGGCTGCTATTCTTGGTCTTGGCCTAAATTATGCTGCTTATGAAGCCGAGAATTACCGTGCTGGATTATTTTCTGTCCCAAAAGGACAAATGGAAGCTGCCCTGTCGCTTGGAATGCGCCGTCGTCAGGCATTAAGATACATTATTATTCCGCAGGCTATCCGATTAGTTATACCACCGATGACTAATGACTTTATTTCGCTTCTGAAGGACTCATCGCTGGTTTCAGTAATTACTATGGTTGAATTGACAAAAATCTACAATCAAGTGGCTGCAACAAGTTTTGATTACTTCGGAACAGGACTAATTGTAGCTGCAATTTATCTTCTTCTTGGATTGCCATTTGTTAGATTATCAAAATATGCTGAAAAGAAATTTTCAGTTGAAAAGAAAAAATTTAGTATTTAAAAGGAAGCATTATTATAAATCAGGAATTAATTAATCTTGAAATAGATTCTATCGGTTTTGAAGGAGTTGCTGTAGGACGGCGTGAAGGAATGGTTCATTTTGTAAAATGGGCAGTTCCCGGCGATACGGTTGAAGCTCAAATTCAAAGAAAAAAAAATAATTATATCGAATCCAATCTTGTTAGTGTTTTAAAACCTTCCGAGTACAGAATTGATCCGAAGTGCAAATACTTTAGTGACTGTGGCGGCTGCTCTTGGCAAAATCTCATTTATACCGAGCAATTAAATTGGAAGAAAAAGCATATAAACGATGCTTTTACTCGTTTGGCTCATTTGGAAATTCCGATTCTTCATGATACACTTGAATCACCTAAAGTTTTTAATTATCGTAATAAAATGGAATTTTCATTCTCTCCGCTCCGATGGCTGACAAAGAGTGAAATAAATACTGACGAAATTATCGAAAATAAACATTTTGCTCTTGGATTGCATGTTTCAGGGCGCTATGATAAAATTATTGATATCGACCAATGCCATATACATGCTGAAATCGGGAATGAAATATTAAGAGCAGTTAAACAAAAGGCAATTGAATTAGATGTAGAGCCATTTCACCAAACAAAGTATCATGGATTTCTGAAGAATCTGATTATTCGCACAACATGCTATAATGATGGACTGATGATAGTTTTACTAACAAAAAAGCCATATAATCAGAACTGTACTGATTTTATGCACTGGATTCAAAATGATTTTCCAAAGATGTTCCCTCAAATAGATTCCCTTGTCTGTGCTGAAAATGATACAACAAATCCTACAGCCATTGGAGAGATAACTTTTACATATGGCAACGAATTTATTTATGAAGATATTCTTGGGATTAAATACAGAATATCACCATTTTCATTTTTTCAAACAAATTCATTTCAGTTAGAAAGATTCATTTCAAAAATTGTCGAAATGGCGCATCTGACGACTGATATGATCGTTTGGGATTTATATTGCGGTACAGGATCAATCACACTACCTGTAGCTCGATTAGTTAATCAAGTCTATGGTTTGGAGCTTGCAGCAAGTTCAGTTGCGGATGCAAAGCTAAATGCCGAAATTAATGAAATAAATAATGTTAAATTCAATGCTTGTGATTTGCATAAAAAGCAAATCCCGAATGATCTATTGGCACTACCACAGCCGGATTTGGTAATTGTTGATCCTCCAAGAGCAGGTATGCATAAAAATGTAGTCAATCATATACTTGCTTCGGGCGCTAAAGCTATTGTTTACGTTAGCTGCAATCCTGCTACACAGGCACGTGATTGTGAATTATTATCGGAATCATATCGGTTAACCGAAATTCAGCCAGTTGATATGTTCCCACACACATTTCACATTGAATCGATAGCAAGACTGGAACTGAGGAATTAATTATTTATTAGATTTTAATTTTATGTAAATTCCAGCTCGAAAACTATTTATACTGTTAATATTATCGTCCCTGACATTTAGTGATGTGAACAAAAACATAACTCTAAAAATTTGATTTTCAGATTTAAATAAAAATTGGTCTTGGTTGGAATTAAATTGGGAATCACCGATTTTCAGGTTTAATGAGTCAAGAATATCAGAGTATTTTATAGATAATTCCGAACCTTTGATTTGAGTTATGGATAGTACTATGGCAGAATCCGAACCTTTGTTGATATTGAAATCGTATTGATAACCTATCTTGTATAATTTATTATCAGAAGGAGGTTTTACCTGCTTTTTATCATAATTATAATAAATTAGATAATTATAATCATTAATATTCTTTAGGTCTATTGAAGAAGTTAATTTGTAAATATTAATATCAATCGGACGATGATTTGATTTTGTATAAATTAAAAAACTATTTATGATTTGATCAGATTTAAGTGAATCATTAATTAATTTTCTATCGAAATCTGTTCTTTCAGAAAGCCATTTTTTCAATCCACTCAGTTTATGTGAAAATTCCAGATAATTGATTATCGAGCTGATGTCATTGTAAACATCGCCTTCAACCTTGTTTTTGACGATTTTGTTTTTTATTATTCTTCCATTAGTAGATAATATTCTATCGAGTCTGTTTATCTGACTGGCTTCTGATATTGAAATTGCGCTCCAAGGGCCAATGACACTAAGAAAAGAAATAATAGCCAATGCAATAGGAATCAGTCTTATATTTTGATTTTTTAAGAAAATAAAGTAAAAGCTCGTCAGGTAGAGGCTGAAGTTTATCAGAAGCATAAAATATCGGTTTTCAGTAATTCCGTAGGCTGAAATTCGGGTGATAATCGCAATTGACATTAATAATAATAACGGAACCATAGTGATAAAAAACCACTTTAAAAACGCTTTTATCCACTTACTTGATATATCTGCCCTCAGTGGATATAAAAACAGAAATACAAGGATTCCAAGCCCTCCATAGACCGAAACAAGACTTGATACCCAGCCGTTTGGTAACTGCCAACTGATTAGAATTTTAAAAAGGTAAACATAAAGTATAATAAGATATAATCCTGAAATTCCGAATAAGATATATTGAACAAAAACTTTCAATGCTTTATTGAATTTTATTTCAGCATTAATCGACTCTTTAATAGTTGGAATGCCGCTTAGAAAGATGATTGTACCGATAAATCCAGTCAGAAAAATAAAATTATCCTGATAAATTTCTTTACTCCAATGAACATTAAATAAATTTTCAATAGCTGCTATTGCCAGGCTCAGTCCTGACCAAAGAATGAATACATAGAATCCGGATAATAGAAGCCTTAACAAAACTGTTTTATTAAACTGCCAAAAGTCAGACTGTGAGCCGCCTCTTGCCGAGAATGAAATAGAAAATAAAGAGTGAGTAGCTATGACAAACAACCAAAACCTATAAAACTGTGCCGGATATAAATCAATATTGAAATAATAAATAATCAGTAAAATTATTAATATCAACAACAGGATGGAACGGCTTTGAATCTTCCTTAATCGGCATTCAGTAAAAATATGGTAAGCAGAAAACAAAGAAATTCCAAGGTAAGAGATCATCATAATTTTTGTAAGAAATTCGTGTGAGGATTCCTTAGAATATTCAATTGAGTAAATTGCTATAATCGTGGCTATAATAGCAGATAAAATAGCAAAAGGAAATCTTTTGAAGGTAGGTGTTAAAGAGTGAAAAGCGGATTTTACAGAATATTGAATCATGATTTTCCACAAACAATTAATAGTCATAATTCAATATAATGAAAAAAAAGAAAGCCGAAAACTTCTTTTCGGCTGCTTTATAAATTTATTAGGGTAATTTAGATAATAAACATCACGACTAACGTGAGTAGAACTCGATTACCAGTGGTACTTCGCATTGAACAGGTACGTCTTCACGAGAAGGTACGTTTAAATATTTTGAAGTAAAATCAGCTTTTGAAACTGATAAATATTCAGGAGCGGCTGAGTTTCTAATAGATTCCTGAAAACAATCGAGTTTCTTGCTCTTTTCGCGCACTGAAACAATATCGTTTGGTATTAAGTGGAAAGATGGAATATCAACCTTTTTCCCGTTGACATAAATATGACCATGCTTTACATATTGACGAGCTGCATAAATAGTGCGGGCAAGACCTGAACGATAAACAATAGCATCTAATCTTGATTCCAATAACTGAACTAACAAGTCACCGGTATTACCAGTAAGGTGTGATGCTTGTTTGTAATAATTAAGCATCTGTTTTTCAACAAGATTATATTGAAGTCTTAAACGTTGCTTTTCTAAAAGCTGACGACCGTAGTCTGACTGCTTTGCACGTCTTTTAAGAGCTCCATGCTGACCGGGAGGATTTGGTTTACGTTGGGTAACTTTACCTGCCTTTGGAGTCATATTTATCCCGATTTTACGAGAAAGTTTTACTTTAGGGCCTGAGTAGTTCATGTTTTCCTATGAAATTTTATGTTAATAATTATCTACTAATTCTTCAGTTTCTTTATTTTTCAAATCAAAGAACTTCAAAAATAACTATTTTTCTTAATATAACAAAAACATTACAACATTATTTATAAATAATAGGGTCGGAAATTGATGCCGCTTCAAAACCACGCAAGCGAAGCAGACATGAATCACATTCTCCACAAGCTGCATCAGAATCAGTATAGCAGCTCCATGTTAATTCAAAAGGTACGTTTAATTTATACCCTGTTTCAACAACTTCCTTTTTTGTTAAATCAATTAACGGAGTAAAAATAATAATTTTCGTTTCGGGTTTGGTTCCAAGTTCAATGGTTTTTTCAAAAGCCTCGAAGAATGTTTTTCGACAATCTGGATATCCGCTCGAATCTTGTTCGATTGCTCCTATAAAGATTGCACTGGCACTTATAACTTCTGCCCAACTTGTAGCTATAGCAAGTATATTTGCATTTCTGAATGGTACATAACTATTAGGGATTGATGCTTGCTTAAAATCGGTACCTACAACTTGGATATTTTTATCAGTGAGGCTGGAACCGCCGATCTGTGCTAAATGATCAATATTTGTTATTAATGTTTGTTTAATATGATAAAATTTGCATAAATTATTAAAAGCAGTTAGTTCGCGGCTTTCAGTGCGCTGACCGTAATTTAAATGCAAAGCAGCCAATTCAAATCCTTGATCCTGAGCAATAGCCGCACAAACAGCAGAGTCCATCCCTCCGCTCAATAGCACCACAGCTAAAGGTCTTTCAGTTATCAATTTCATCTCCGATTATAGTTGCTGTAAATTTGCGGGATCCGCCATGGTTCCTGTGTTCACATAGATAAATACCTTGCCATGTACCTAATTCAAATTTGCCGTTTCTTATAGGAACAACAAGACTGGCTCCCAGTATTGAGCTTTTAATATGTGATGTCATATCATCAGCTCCTTCGTCCAAATGCTTGTATAATTTATAATCTTCAGGAACAGTTCTGTTAAAAAATGTTTCAAAATCCTCTCTCACGGTAGGATCTGCATTTTCATTTATTGTTATTGAAGCACTGGTATGGTTAATAAAGATATTAATAATTCCATGTTTTATTGATTTCAGCTCAGGGAGCTGCGATTCAAGCTCGCGTGTAATTAAATGGAAGCCGCGTTTTTTTGGAGAAAGACTAAACTGATATTGGTAAATCCGCATCTAATCGTCCAATTGATCGATTATATCTTCACTTATTTCAAAATTTGAAAAGACATTTTGTGAATCGTCATAATCTTCCATTATATCAATGAATTTTAGCAATCGTTTTGCATCGGTAATATTAGAAATCATTACAGTTTGCTTTGGAATATATTCAAATTTTATTTCACTAATTTCAAATTTCTTTTCCTGAAAATATTTATTGACCACCGAAAGCATGTCCGGAGCGGCTATAATACGGGTTGTATCGTCATCATATTCCAAATCATCGGCACCGGATTCGAGCACATGTTCCAATAATTCATCCTCAGATAAATTGTTTGTTTTAACAGTTAGTACGCTTTTTCTGTCAAAATTCCATGCAACTGAGTTAGCATCACCCATGTTTCCACCATATTTTCCAAAAAGTGCTCTGATTTCAGAAACCGTACGGTTCCTGTTATCAGTCACTGTTTCAACGATAACGGCCACTCCAAGCGGTGCATAACCCTCATAAGTGATTTCGATGTATTGCAAACCTTCGATTTCACCTGTTCCCTTTTGAATTGCTCTCTTAACATTTTCTGAGGGCATATTAACGCTTTTGGCATTCTGTACTGCAAGGCGTAATCTTGGATTAGCATCTACATCACCGCCACCTTCGCGTGCTGAAATTGTTATTTCTTTTCCAATTCTTGTAAAAACCTTACCTCTTTTGGCATCCTGAGCACCTTTACGATGTTTGATGTTAGCCCATTTACTATGACCGGACATAAATTCCTCTGTTTCAATTTTATAAATTTATTATTTTTCTATTCTAATTATTATGTTAAATTATTTCTTAATCTCATTAGGAGTGCCAATCCATTCATGAATCACCCGAAAAACCGATCGTTTATTTCTTTTTACCACTTCATTAAGCTTCTCCCGTTCCTTCTCTGTTAAAGCCGATTTCGATTGAGGATCAATTAAAAGTGGTTTATCAGATTCAATTATCTTTGTTGGCATACAAACTCCACCTTAACCAAATAAAAAATAATTTGGCACTTTTAAAAATGTAAATTTAACAAAAAATAAGATAATAGTTGAATTTAAAGAATTTCAGGTATGACCATTATGTTTTCTCATTATTTACTTAAATTAATACTGAAATTTATTCCAAAATTTTTATAAAAATCAAAATGAAAAAATATATCATCATACTGGCATCAGTCGTAGCTTTAACATCATCTATATTTATTTTTTATAGATTTTATAAATTTCAAACCGGATCAACCGCATCTTCAGATGAAATTTTACCGAACGAAATGGACGACTTGCAAGTGATGAAACTTCGTGATCCACTTACAAAAAATATTCCTGAGAATATTCGTGCAAGAGAACTTGCTTTTGCTCAAACACTGCCCGGAGCCATGATTGATCTAAAATATCGGAATAATTTTATGGCTGCTAACAATTGGAAACGATTGGGGCCATATAACGTTGGAGGAAGAACCAGAGCAATTGAAATTGATGTTGATAACGAAAATATTATAATTGCTGCTGGAGTATCTGGGGGGATATGGCGTTCTACCGATGCCGGTAACAGTTGGACCAGAGCCTTAAAACCTAATCAATTGTCATCAGTAACTTGTATTACCCAAGATACAAGACCGGGCAAGACCAATACTTGGTATGCCGGAACAGGTGAGTATCTCGGTAATTCCGCAAGTCAACCGGGTGCATTTTTTTTAGGTGATGGAATTTATAAATCAGTGGACAATGGCATTAGCTGGGATTTAATTCCGTCAACTTCAAAATCAAATCCTCAAAGTTGGTCTAACTCTTTCTCAATGATTTGGAGCATTGTCATTAATCCATCGGTTAGAGCCGATATAAACGAAATTTATGTTTCAGTTGCTATGGGTGCTGTGGTACGTTCAACTGACGGAGGAAATACTTGGAAAGTTGTATTGGGTGGGTATGGAAATAATTATAGCACCTACACGGAATTATCCGTAAATATTCAAGGAGTGTTCTATGCTACAATGAGTCAGGCAGCCTATCAAACAAGTTCTCCTGTTAAAGGTATATTCCGGTCGGTTGATGGATTTAACTGGACTGATATTACCCCATCATTTATGCCTAAAAATTATAATAGAATTGCAATAGGTTTGTCAAGTTCAAAGTTAGAACAGGTCTATTTTATAGCTGAAACTCCGGGCTCAGGAACGAAAACATATAATTCTTATTGGGATGAGCAGTGGCATAGTATATGGAAATATCATTACCTTAGCGGTGATGGACGCGGTAGTGGCGGATATTGGGAGGATCTTAGCTCACATGTTCCGACTGCGGCTAAGCAGCGAGGCATGTTTAATTCTCAAGGATGTTATGATTTAGTAATAAAGGTAAAACCTAATGATAGTAATGCAGTATTTATCGGAGGAACCAATGTCTATAGATCAACAGATGGCTTTAGCTCTGATAATTACACACTGATCGGTGGATATAATCCAAACAGTACAAACTATGAGGATTATCGTTATCCCAACCATCATCCGGATATTCATGCTTTATTGTTTTTACCTTCAAATCCTAAAGTGCTGATTAGCGGCTCTGATGGTGGTATTCATAAGACCAATGATTGTCTCGCATCAAATGTGGAATGGATTTCACTTAATTCAGGATATTCAACTACACAATTTTACTCAATAGCTTTGGACAGAGCTACTAAAGGCAGTTCTCAGGTTATCGGCGGTCTTCAGGATAATTCAACACTATACTCAAGAAACGGTGGAGAAACCGATCCATGGAACCTGACTACACTTGGTGACGGCCTCTATTGCACTATTGCCGATGGCGGTAAGACTTTTTATTCTTCTCAAAACGGTGGGAAAGTGAAAGTTGTTGCTTTCTGGCGTTTTTCTATCAATGATTCTGATAAAGTTCAGATTCAAACAAGAATAGACCCAGCCGCCTGTTTCTTTAAAACTTGGGATGTTCCGGTTTTGCTTGATCCTAATAATAATAATAGGATGTATCTCGGCGGTAGTACAAGTTTATGGCGGAATAACGACCTTTCGGGAATTCCCTTTGTAGCCTCTCGTGATTCAACTGCAATTAACTGGGATAGTTTGAAATTCACTTGTATCGATACGTCTTTGCATATTGCAAAAAAAACCGGATTTATCTCTGCTGCTGATGTTTCTCGGACACCAGCCAATGTTGTTTACTATGGCTCTTCAAATGGAGAAATTTTCAGAATTGACCGTGCAGATACCGGAAACCCGCAACCAGTCAACATTACACCAAAGAATTTCCCTGCAAACGCTTATATTAATTGCATTAGAATTGATCCTGAAAATTCAAATGAAGTTTTTGTTGTTTTTTCTAATTATAATGTATTAAGTATATTTTATTCTTCAAATGCTGGCATAGACTGGAAGCCAATATCCGGAAATCTCGAACAATATTCCAACGGATCTGGATCGGGTCCGTCATGCCGTTGGTTGCAAATATTGAATATTAAAGGAAAAAATCTTTATCTATTGGGAACAAGTACCGGATTATATACAACAGCCTATATTGACGGTATGAATACTGTCTGGATGCAGGAATCAGCGGATTTAATCGGAAATTATGTGGTCAATATGATAGATGTTCGACAAAATGATGGTAGAGTTGTGGTTGGCACTCATGGAAGCGGATCTTTTGAGTCATACATCAGTCAGTTGCCTCCATCACCGGCAAGTCCCAGTCTGACTTATCCATCTAATAATAGAAGAGGAGTCATGGATACATGTACATTCAGATGGAAAAAAGTGCCTGATGCTTTTTTCTATAAATTTCAGATTGCAAGCGATGATAAATTTATAAATATAATAAATGAAATTCCGGGATTAACCACTGATTCAGTGCCTGTGACTGGTATCGAGCAAGGATTGAAAACTTTTTACTGGCGAGTTCTTGCAACCAATTCAGGCGGTATAAGCAGTTCAATTGAAACATGGAAATTTACAAGTGCAATCGGATCACCCGATTTGATATATCCTGAAAATAATAAAGATTCTTTGTCAATGAACGTTCACTTTGTGTGGAATCCCGTACAGGGAGCGAGTTCTTACCATATTCAGATTGCAAATAGTTTCACTTTTGTAAATTTAGTAGCTGATTCATCTAATATAACAACAAATAAAGCGTATTTTTTACTAGCGGCTAATAAAAAGTACTACTGGCGCGTTTCTGCAAAGGATGCGGATGCAGAAGGCTTATTCTCAAAGAATTTTTATTTTTGGACAATAGATCTGCTTGGGGTGCGTGATTATAACGATAAATCAAGAAATATTTTATCTTTAGATGTTTATTATAATTTTATTAAATCGGATATATTTTTAAAATATGAATTAGCTCAACCTGCCAATATTCAAGTACTGCTGCAGGATATGGAAGGAAGGATAATTAAAAGAATATTTAACGGATTGAGTAAATTAGGAAATAATTATTCTGAAATATCAGTCTCAGGCTTAACTTCTGGAGCTTATTTTATAACGATAAACTCCGAAAACGAGATTAAAAGTAAAAGAATTGTGTTAATTCGTTAATTAATTATTTTTTATTAAGATAAATTCAATTATATTGCAATCGTTATTTTATGTTAAATATTTGGGGTTTTATATGAAAAAGTTTTTCTCAATAACAATAGTCGCTTTATTTTTATCACTATCGAGTTCTTTCACAGCCACTGGAAACGGTTTTCAGAAAGATAATCTTTATATCGGGCCAACGGTAGGTTATAATTACTACTTCGCTTCCGGTACCTTGGGTTTTGGTGCAAGGGGTGAATATGGTTTGATGGACAAAGTTGATGTAGGAACTTTTAAAGGTTCAATCGGTTTAGGAGCTGAATTATTTTATTCAAGTTATAAATATGAATGGGGTGGATATTGGGATAAGTGGTCATACACTTCATTTTTAATTTTTGCTGCTTTTCATTTCCAACCAAAAGAAGCATTTGACCCTTATGTCAGAGCTGGATTAGGTTTTGCAAATGTTTCATATACTTCGAGCTGGACAGGTACTTATGGTGGCTCAGGTTATAATTATGGCTCAGGGCTTGATTACACTGCTTCTATAGGATTTAATTATCGTTTTTCAAACAGCATGTCATTCAGAGCTGATTTAGGTTATCCAGTCTTACTTTCTGCAGGAATTGATTTCAATCTTGGTAAAATGGCCTGGCAAAAATAAGATAATTATCAAATATTATATAAAAAATGCTTTAATTCAATTAAGGCATTTTTTTTGTGTATTTAGGAACAATTATTGCTCTTCATTATTGCAATTTAAAGCACTGATCAACGTTTAATCTTTAATGTTTAAAAAGAAAAATATAGAAATAGCGGATAAAAAACCAAAGTCAATCTTTAAAAGAATTGCCTTTACTCTGTTATTGTTACTTCTTTTAATGTCAGTTTCCCTGATTATTATTTCTCGCACAGAATTCTTTCAGAAATGGATGAATGCTAAGATTAAGGATATAGTTAATAATGAATTGATTGCAAAAATCGAATATGATTCTTTTAATTTCAGCCCCTGGACTGGTATTCAGGTATATAAATTCAGAATGCTGACCGATGGAGACACGATTTTTTATGTCAAGAAATTACATCTTGATTTTGAAATAATGAAGCTTTTAAATAATGAATTTGTTATTACTACTCTCGAAATCGACCAACCAAATGTTAAAATTCTTAGATCCGGCATTGACAGTCTCTGGAACGTATCTCATATAGCCAAACCAAGCAACAAACCACCATCAGCAAATTCAAGTAAATTCCATTTGAATATTTTAAAATTGAAAATTACAGGTGGCAGGTTTATTCTTTACGATAGCACTTGGAAACGGGTTGAATCTAAAACGATAGATTTTACGCATTTCGGACTTAATTCTATTAATCTTGACATGTCCGCCTATTTGAAATTGGAAGAGCCAGCCTTCAATGTCAATATTAATTCTCTTTCGGCTTGTGAAACTTTCACTAACTTTAATTTGAGCAGATTTTCTGCTTCGGCTATTCTGGATACAAGTTCTGTAAGATTGACTTCACTGAATGCAATTGCCGAAAATCAAGAAATTATTGCTGACCTTGGATTGGGTGCTGTAAATATTTTTGGTGATCCGACAAAGATTGACTGGAACAAAGTGGAACCATATATTGATCTGAAAGCACCAAATTTTAATGCAGAAACTATTAATTACTTTGCAGCACTGCCATTCAAACTGTATGGAACATATAGTATCGAAACCCATATTCAAGGCAAATTTGATGACCTGCAATCAAAATTAATAAAAATTAAAGGAGAGAATGTAAATCTTGATCTCAGCGGTAAACTTCTGAATTTGTTTGACCCAAAGAAGTTCTATTTGGATTTTACGCTGAGTCATTCAAAAGTTACTCGTAATGCAATTATCGAGACTTTGAAGGATTTTGGATTAAATGCAATACCTGATTTTGGCAATGCGCGGATAAATAAAATTCGCGGGTTCGGGTTTTTAGATTCCATGACGACGATTTTTGATATTGAGACTACCAGTGCTGATTTGAACGGATTTTGTGCTGTTGGACTGCATGAGAAAATAAATTACTCCTCAAATATAAGTTTTGAAAAATTCAATTTAAAAAATATTTTAAATAATCCGGAATTAAATAGCGACTTGAATGGTAATCTTGAATTTAAAGGCTCCGGCACTGATCTTCCACGATTGTTTGAGGATTTTAATATCAAATTACAAAATTCTACTTTTATGCAATATGCAATAAGCAGTGGACAAATTAAAGCCAGATTATATCTCGGTTCAAAACTATGTATTGATACAATTGCCTTTTCCTTGAAGAATAATAAAAGTAGTGCCGAAAGAAGCTCCGAAGCATATTCAAAAATTGGTTTATCCGGGAATTTTGATTTCCCTGATCTAAAGCTTCCTAAATATTCGATAAATATCCAATTTCTTGAATCGAATCTACAAAATCTGCTTGATCTTAAAATTGCACCTCAGTTGTTTAGTGCTAATTTAAATATTAATGGTAGAGGAATTGATCCTGACAGTTTGAATACTGAGGTCAAAGCAGATATTCGTGACTTGATTTTTTCAGATAAATCTCTGCTTCCTTTTAAAATTTATACCGAAATTCGCAAGGATGCGGAAAATCAGCGTTCAATAAGGCTATTGTCCGGTTTTGTGGATATGATGATTGATGGGAAATTCAGACCAGTAAAATTGGTTGATAATCTCATTTCAAATAGTTTTATCATTACAAATTTTATTTTCGATAAAATTAGACAATATAATCCTGAAACAGGAATTGGCAAAAATTTTAATTCAAGAATGCTTAATGAGACAGATATGTCTTTGGTTAATGATTACAAAGTTAATATTAATGTGAAGGATGCTTCTATTATAAGTTCGTTGGTTGATAAATTGTCACTGGATTTTAAAGCAAGCACAGAAATGAGTTTCTTCTCTGATTCGACGAAGAATATATTTAAAATTGAAAAACTCAATATTCCATATATAAATTTATCATCTGATTCTCTTCGTTTCATAGCTAATGAGATTAATGCTGATTGTATGATAGCTTCGGTTGCTAATGATTCGATTTATGTACCGAATAATATCAAAATTAAACTTAGTAGTGATTCTACAATCAAGTTTAACGATAATACTATGTCAAATAATCTTATTGATATAGATATGGAACATAATCAGGGAAAATATAATATAAAAACTAATTTTAACAAAATGGTTAATTTATCGGGCTCCGGTAAATTTATTTTAAGCGATCAAGCTGCAAATTTCATCGTTGATAAACTCGAAACAAATCTATTTAATAAATATATATGGCGTAATGCCGAACCAATTCGTGTACAATTTGATAATAGCGGAATGGATATACTATCTTTTAAAATACTCAAGAATCAGAACGAATCAATTTCGGCAAGTGGCAGATATAATTTTGCCGGTATTTTTGATAATATAAGAATTAATGCGGCAAATTATCAATTAGCAATGCTTGATAGTATATTATCAAAGCAACAATTATCTTTAGTCGGGCACTTAGCTGGTAATATAGATATGTTTGAAATGAAAATTAATGGTAAACTTGATAATCCGGTTTTTTCATCAAATTTATTTATAAGTAATTTGACACGGAATAACTATTTACTTGGATCCTTTTTTTCCGATTTAAAATATTCTGATTCGACCGTAAAAGGAAATGTTAAATTGATAAAAAAGAATTCCTCGGAAAGATTATTTTATTCCGACATTAATTCTCTTCCATTGAATTTGGCTTTTGCTGATGTAAAAAACAGGTTTGTTAATAAAGAAGCTAAAATTTATATTGAAGCTGATAAATTCCCAATTGAAACTGTTTCGGAATTTATTCCTGCGATTTCTAATGTTACGGGACTGGCCAAAGCTACATTGAATATCGGCGGTATTTTACCCGATTCAATAAATTATTATGGAAATCTTGATTTTTCTAACGGTACTTTTATTGTTACAAATACTGGGGTTAAATATAAAGCAGATGGAAATATAGGAATTAGTTTAAATTATATTGATATAAAAAATGTAAATATTAAAAATTACGAAGATGATTCAAAAAACGGATCAGGCCAGGTAAGTGGATGGCTAACTCTTAGAAATTTCAGGCCTGATTCGCTAATGTTAGAAATGAACCTGAATAAATTCTTATTGCTCAACAGAAGATCGCAAAAAACAATGCCTTTTCTTTTCGGGCCATTTATTGTATCATCTGGCCAACATCCTTTGCGTTTTTGGGGTACTTTGCAAGAACCTGTACTTGATGGTGATGTTGAAATTCAGTATGCTGATCTTGAAATGCCAGAAACTGCATCGCAACGATCTGCAAAATCGAAATTTAATTATGAAGTAATGGGTAATAATATTAAAATTACTCCAAATACGGATAGTTCTCAAATAAGTGGGAATAAAATATTTAGAGCAATAATCGATACCGTTACACACCATCAGACGACAGCTGCGGAAGTTAATTTTGCTGATCAGATAAATTATGAGCTTTCTATTAAAATTCCTGGAAGATTATTATTAAAAATGGATCTTGGCATCGGGTCGCAGATATTATCGGAAATCACTGTGGCCGATAAAACAATGCCTTTTATTTATATTAAAAACAGAAATGCTAAGGAACCTTTAATTATCGGTGAGTTAGTTCTTCAGACCGGCTCGACCTTTAAATTCTTTAAAACATTTGCAACAAGCGGTAAAATTAGTTTCCCGACAGGGGTAATTTCCAATCCCGGGCTGGATTTGGTTGCTTCATATACTGGACAGGGCAGGAACTATAATGTTAAAATTTTTATTACAGGCACAAAAATCCGACCAATTATTAAATTAACCTATTCGATTGATAATGAAGAGGCAAGTGGTGATTCTAATAAAATCACTACTGATGCACTTTTTTTACTGTTAACCGGTAAAACAAAATCCGAGACTTTTGTAAGCGGTACTTTGGAATTCGGTTCTAATTTTGGAAAGTCAGTTGGCGAATCTACTTTATCAACATTAACATCAATTTTACTTACCCAGATTTTAGGCCAGTCCGGTATGATTCAAAGTGCTGATATTGATTATCAAGGAGGCTCTTTATCCAATGCAAAACTCAAATTATCAGGGACATTAGGGAAATATGTAAAATGGAATTATAGTGGATCTATGTCGGAATTAAAAAATAATGAATTTAGTATTGATATTCCTCTAAGTGCCATTTTTGGAATTAAACAGCAGATTGATATAGGTTTTTCAGGAAATTTAGACCAGAGTAGTACCCCTATTATTGGTCAGAAGGATTACGAATTTAAATTTAAATATGGGAATAGCTGGTAATTTAATGGTTAATGGTCAATTATTAGAATGTGAGAACCTGAGATGAATGATGTAAAAGGTTATATTAGAAATTCGAAAGCATTGATATTTTTTGGATTATCTTTCATTTTTTTCTATCTATTAATGATGATAGGTCATAAATTTGATTGCCCTGTTTATTTTTTTGAACCAATCAGATTACTTGTTACCCTGAGTATCTTTATATTAAATAAGCGTGTTACTCTTCTTTATGCCTTTATTCTGCCAATATTTTCATTTTTAATATTCGGGCATCCTGTTTTTTTTAAAATGATGATAATGATTTTAGAGATGGAAATTACTGTTTTGGTGTTTTTATTTTTCAAGAGCAAAAATATTCCATTATGGCTTTCAATGCTAATTACAATTAATATTGGGAAATTATTTTACTATATCATTCAGTTCTTCTTTATTTCTAATAATTTACTTGATGCTGAACAAGTTGAACACGACTGGCTTCCTCAGTTTGGAGTTGCAACTTCAATATGTTTAATAATTTTGGTTTATGAAAAGGATTTTCTAAGGCGCCATATTGAATAGTCTCGGATTATCGTAACTTAATAAATTTTTTAATTATTCGCCCGCTTTTGTTTATTATCGTAATAAAATATAATCCATCTGAAAACCCACTACAGTCCACAATCATTTGATTAGAATAGATAGCACTCTTATAAATCTGATTGCCGAAAATATCATTTATCTCCAGTCTTCCTTCATAATCAGGTAAAATGAAATTTATTGACAGTTCATCTTGATTTATTAGCGGAGAAGGATAAATAGTTACATTTCCATCAGCATAAAGTTCCTGTTCCGGCAGGGAGAGCAGTGTTTTGGAATAGAACTTATCGCCTTCAATCACAAATCTTCCGTTTCTTGGTATAGTCGTAATATTTCCACGATTGTCGGTTGCCTGAAGATAATATTCCAGATATTTAATGGGAGCATGGAAGTCGATTGTATAGTTTTTCAGAAGGTCTGCTAATGCAGGAATAATCTCGGAAACATAATATGCAGAAGGATCAACGCGATAGAAAACTTTAGTCTCCACAAGTGACCAGCCTTTATCCCAGTTATCACCTTTGACTTTAACATCAAAATTGTATTTATCAGTCAGGGGAACTTTTTTTGGTTCATGATAAATGTATGGAGCATGATTCCATGCATATTCCGAAAAAGGTTCCATTTTACTGTAATTGTTCGTCCAAGTAGTATAGATCATACCTTTAAATCCCGGAACATTTTTAGTCCACTGTTTCCATTGTCGAATTTGGTTTTCATCGGCATCATAATAAACAGCGGCTATCTGGCGGAACCCTTTTGAAGAGAAGAATTTAAGGCTACTGTCAACTAATGTAGGCTGACCGTTCCAGTTTCCGATCCCTATTTTATTTGAGATAAGATTTGCCGAGCCGGTCAGGTCGCCGTTTACGAGATAATAATCTTTTTTTACAGCATTATGAAATTCATCGAACATATCCGACCATACCCAGATATCTGCATTCGGTTTATATTTATAAATAATTTCAGTGCATTTATTAACATTATAAGCCAGTATCTGAGCAGGAGTCATCTTTAGGTTTTGATCGCCGAAATCCCAATTCATGGTGCGGAGTTCGTCATGGCTCATAAAAAAAGTATTTGTTTGTAATAAACTATCAATTAAACCAAGCTGTTTATCTACAATATCGTATAGCTTTGGTTCGGACATAGAAGCAGCAACCTGTCCATCATAGATAATTACTGCATGATAATATGATATATTCAGAGAATCGCCATTTGCAATTTGTCCACCTTTGATGATCTTAAAAGTTGGTGGATTATGCCATGAGGTATAACAGCCATTCCATGGGATATTTCCCATTAAAGGATCTTGGAAACTGCTGTAATCTTTTCCTTCTATTGGAGAAAAGCCGTTACGGAGCGGATTATCAACTGTGAGGGGTGTACCGTCACGTCGGAGAGTATTTACAAAAGGAACTTCTGTCAAAGTGAAATTATCCCACCAAATTTTACCGCTTCGTCCGCCCCAGATACCGATATAAACATTGATTGTGTCAGAATTAAGGGAGTTGAAAGTAATATCAACTTCCTGCCATGCACCTTTTGTATCCCAAGGAACGTTCACATTGCAGTAATTAAGACTTGGATTATGGTTGCCGATAATTGTTACTCTCGGCCCCTCATCGGCTTGAAGAGATTCAGTCCTAACGTTTGCATGAACATGATAAAGTTTAAAAGGTGAGCAAATAGTCCTTGAGACAACTCTGTAATTATTATTTGTTGTATATTTTGCCGGATCGAGGTCAAAGCGCACACTGGTAGCGCCGCTAAAAAATATTTGATTATCTGCAAAAGATTTTGATCCGGGATCATCAATATATGCGAAATTCGGAAAATTATTACCGTTATGATTTTCAAAATCACCATTCTTTATTGTTGCAGCCGATGAAGGTATCAGGCAGGCTGTATCTGCTTTTATAATAAATCTCTGATTTTTAACAGGCAGTCCGGTAGCGTAATTCGGATCATTGAAAAGTATATCGTTTGAGTATCCGAATGACATGCAAGCCATTGCTATTTTCAAATAGTTTTGCTTTGAAAATAGCCCGAATGAAGATACCGAGTCTGAATAATATTTTGGCATAAAACTTGAAAAACTGAATTTTGAATCAGTAAGTAAAACGCCGTTTAATTTGAATTTTGACGCTATTGATGCCTCTGCTCTGGTATTAGCGCTATTTGCAGCCGGAAGAAAATTAGTTGGCCAATAGTACCAGCGCTCCGGGTATTCGGGAACATCAATAATTCTACAATAAACAATCGATACATCTGCTTTCGTCCCGGAAATGAGTTGGGATGCGGTCATTAAACCATTGTGCAAGCCAGTTGCATCGCATCCTGCAATAATCATGAAACTATTTGATACATCAAGAATATATCCTTCGGCACCGGGGTAATCTTTGGTGAAATTAATTGAATAACTGCCACTAAGGCTGATAATCGAGTCCACACCCAATTCGGGTAAACTTAGAATAATATTATTTGTTAGATCCGAATAATTTTTGAAAATTGAAATTTTTAAAGTATCAAATCCCTTCGTTCTTAAAATTGAGTTTAGCTCGTAAGCTTGCTTGAATGCCGGCGTTTGAGGCGAGAGAATAATTTTTGCATTAGTAATGCTGAGCTTGCCAGCGGGTGTTTTTTCAAAGGATTGACATGGCTTTGGGACTATGTTCTCAACTTGTTGAGCGAAAAGATTGTTGAAGCCGAGTAAACAAGTTAAAATTACTATTAAACATTTCATATATTCTCCGTGATATTAGCTAATTTAGAAAATTTAATAATTGAAAAAAGTTACAAGCAAATTTATATTTTATTTGTCAATTATCAATTGTATATGATTAAATTATTTTTTACTTTTAAAAGTCATTTAATAAATTATTATTAGCAATTCAAAAGAAATCATTATATTTAAGTGAGTTCAATTTTGTTTTATTTTTTTTTGGAGCTTTATGAAAAAATATTTTACAATTCTTCTGTTCTTATGCTTTAGTTTTGCCGCTGGTAAAAATATAGGTGGAATAACTTTGCCTGAAACTCTTAAAAGTGATGGGCAGAATCTCTCTTTGAATGGCTGCGGAATCATAACAAAATTTTTTCTGAAGGTATATGCCATTGGAATCTACCTTGAAGCAAAATCCGGTGATGAAAATGCGATTTTGAATGCCGATAAACCATACACTATAAGAATGCACTTTTTGCGTAGCGGGATAAGTGCAGATAAAATCAATGACGCATGGAAAGAGGGTTTTGAAAAAGCTACTGGTGGCAATACGGGTCAGATTCAGAAAGAAATTGCCCAATTTAAGTCATATTTTAATTTTGAGATAAACGAGAATATGATTTTCCAATTTGAATATAAGCCCGGTGTGGGCACCAAAATTTATATTAATGATAAGTTGAATGGAGTTATTCCCGGTTTTGCATTTAAACGTGCCTTGATAGGTATTTGGATTGGTTCGGATCCAAGGGATAAGGGAGTGAAGAAAGAACTGCTTGGGAAATAATGGTTAATGGTTATTGGTTAATGGTTAATTTTTACTTGATATTAGGGTTGTGAGGGTTGGTGGCTATATGTTTATTAATAAAAATAAACCTCGCCGCAACCTTCTACTTTTCTACCCTGCAACATTCTATAATCGTCATTGGGTTGCTTCGATAAATGCTTCGCATTTAAAGTAGTGGAAATAAACATCCCAATATTATCTCTGTGTTTCACACAATCTCTCGGGAGTTGGTACAAGTGTCAAAAAAAAATAATTTATTTGGATATTATCAAAATATTGTTTATATTTTTGTAGTTTATTTTAGCATTTGGGATAATTGTGAAGATTTGAGGTTTGGCATGATTTTTGCAAAACCCAAAACCCGAAACAAGAGATTAGAAATTGTTCTTTAGTTTTTATTACAATTATTATGCCAAAAATATTAAATATTAATCATTAACAATTGACAATTGACCATTGAAATTATGAACTCTATGAACTAAAATAAAAAAAAACTGCTCCCTATACTCTTCTCGACCTGAAAGTTAGATTTGTAAAAAGGAGCAGAATAACACACAATATGTTACATTAATTTAAGGAATTTTTCCTAATGAAACAAGTATTATTTTACTCGGCTCTACTGGCGCTGCTCTGCGTTGCGGGCAGCACGACAAATTTATTCTCACAATCTTGTACAAATTTTCCTGTTAATTTCACTTAAATTGGAATTAACACAACAGCTCCACAAAAGGAACTTCATATTATTGGAATTAGTGATCCTTGCGATCCTACTCTCCGTTTGGAATGGAGTGGTGCTTCAGGTGGCTGTGGCAGTAATATTTTTGGAAATTTAGCATTAACTTGATTAAACAGTCATTGGCAATATACTATCCTATTTCGTTCTGCTTCAAATTCCATCTTCTGCAACCCAAAACCCGATAGCTCCTTTGATATGACATTAAGCGCTACAAATGGAGTTCGTGATTTAATTCTTACTTCAAAGAGTCAGTGTGGCTTGCTGAGGTTTGCAACTTCACCACCTCCTAATAATGGCGGCTACTGGTCTCCAGGTGGGGACAGAGAATGTATGAGAATTACTCCCCTTGGTTATGTTGGTATAGGATTTAACAATCCAAGTAATATTCTCGAAACACGTTACAATAACCCGAACTCAATTTTTGATGTACAATTACATCCTTGGTACAATTCAACAAGGATTGCTTATGCTCTGACCGGGCAGAGAATGGGATCGACAGGAACCGGATTTCCGACAATTAGAATTTACAATACTGCAGATGATGAAACATGTTTTAATTCAATTAGCAATAACTTTTGTGCTGCACCATTTTGGTTGGAATCTAAAAGGGTAAATTATTCTACTGCGCTTCAAATCAAGAGTACGACAAATAATTATGCGCCGGGAGATGAGGATGATAATTCAAATGAGAGTATAATGAAGTCGCTATTTACAGTAACAAGAGCTGGAAACGTCGGTATTGGAAGTTTCCCTTTAATTGATCCTCAAACTATGCTTCATGTTAAAAACGGTTTTGTTATGTTTGATGGCATTCTTATACCTCATAATACAACAACAATACTTCCTTATAGCCTAAATTGTAATGCGTGTGCAAGAATAATTATGCTAGAAAATAAAATAGATACCCTAACAAGACGACTTGATTCACTAATTAATAGTTTTAGCAAAATTGAAAGAGATAAAGGGGATAAAAATACTTTGATGTCATATCAAAATTTCGAGAATATTATATTAGACCAAAACAATCCTAATCCTTTTTCTGAATCTACTCAAATCAATTTTTACATTCCTAACTGCTTCAAAGGAAAGGCAAAGTTGATTTTTAGTGATGAATATGGTGGACAGAAAATAAAAAATTGGGATATTATTTTTGGCAAGCCAAGTCAAATCACAATATCTGCTAAAGATTTAACTACAGGTATATATATTTACGGAATTGAAATTGATGGAGTTTTAATAAAATCAAAGAAGATGATGATTATTAAATAACTTGATAGTTAGCTTCTAAAACCAGCATTAGAAGTTCATGTAACTATTTAATATAAATTTTGTTATTATTATGTTAATTATATATAAGGAGAAAAAATGAAAATTTTATACTGTTTATTAACAATATCTTTAATTATTTTTATTTCATGCAAGGATAATGTGATTGGATATAAAAAAAGTGGCAATATAACTGGTCAAATTGAGTTTAATCTAAATGAGGTAAACATTTCTATCAACAGTTTGAACTTGAACACCAAAACAGATAGTTCAGGTATGTTTAATTTTGTAGAGATTAAAAAAGGAATTTATGATATTTTTTTCACAAAAGATGGTTATGATACATCCGCAATTTTCGGGTTTAATTATTTAGGAGATAATATCTTTATCAATAGTGAAAGTTTTTTTGATAATGGGATCACAGCTCCAACAAAAACTAATTTTGCTGGGTGTAGGCTATTACATCTATATCCAAAAAATTTAAATTCACTTAACTTAGATAATATCCAAAAGTTAAATAATGATTCGTTATTAATCAGAGTAATTAATAATAACCTTACAACGGAATGTTACCTGTTCTTTTTTTCAAAAAATAAACAATTAATAAAAACTGATTCAAATTATTTTGGGATCGCTCAAAATTCTTTAATCAATAAAAATACAATCCCCATAAATAAAAGCTTACTTTATCATAAAGGTTTTAATTCTGGAGATTCAATTTACTTTTTTGTTTGTGACTGATTCCCTAAATATATTAAAAATATAGAAACTAATATGTATCTATGGCAAAGTTTAGGTTAAGAATCAAATATTGTCGGATTTATTGTCCCGTAACCAAGGAACCTCCATCATGGAAACTAAGGCTGTGGCACTTGATAAACCAACATCTTTGATCATTTCTTCGAATAATTACAATACCGGAGTTTATCTTTATGGAATCAGGATAAATGGAAAAATTGTTAAATCGAAGAAAATGATGGTAGTGAAATAAATTAAATATAAGCCGTGAGAGCTAACTTTCACGGCTAATTATAACTTGATTAATGTTTCGTTTATTTAATAAATATAGGAGTCCACATGAAAAACTTATTTATGAAAGTCAAGTGAATAAGCCAAACTTATCTCACTGAAGCTAACGGGAAATTCAACATACAGAATCTCCCTATTGGCACTTATGATATATATTTTTCAAAAACAGGGTACGATTCTACCTCTATTTTCGGATTATATTTCCTTGGCGAAAATGTGTTTATGACAAATAATAATTATTATTCCTTGAATTTTATTTCAAATTCTATTTTTGATTGTTCAGTTCTTACCTTGAGTCCTATAAATAATGATAATATTTCAATAAAATCATCATTCAAACTAATTGAAACTATGGATCGAGAACGTGATAGTGTTTATATCGGATTTAAATTTGAAACTGATGCTAAACAATTCAGTTACACTGCCTTTATCAATAAATCGAAAAATATGAACAAAAATAATTCCGTTGAAACACAATATTGTTTTCCAAAAGATTATGATACTCGTAATACAGGACAGGGGAAAATAAGTTATGTAAGCAGAAAATTGTTAACAGAACTTGGATATAAATCCGGTGACAGTGCTTATGTATTTATTGGTACATTTACTTGTAATATTTCAGATACAACTTCAAATAAAAAAGTTTGGACAGGAATGAAAGATAAAATTTCAAATATTTTCGGATTTATCGTACCTTAAACCCAGTTATTTCATAAGGCAATAAAAAACAACTCTACCCTATTTTTCAAAGGGGGAATTAACCCAGATAATTCAATAGAAAAAAATAATAATTTGATAATAGCCATAGTGGCGGGTTCAGAACCCGCCACTACAAATATATATCTTACACAAAGAGGGTACGGCGCGCCGTGCCACTACGACAATAATGGAAATTCTTAATTCACCAAATGAAATATTTGGGTTTAATTAAATTGTAGCTGTCTCAAAAGCTTCATTTCTATCATTCCTACGAATGACACTGTGTGAAAACACGAAATATTCACGTATCTGTCATTCCCGCGCATGCGGGAATCCCCTTCCATGGCGCAATTGGGGATTCCTGCATGCGCAGGAATGACAGAAATTGAAGTTTTCACACAGTCTCGAATGCAGGAATCCCCTAAAGTGGCACTGGATGGAGATTCCTGCATACGCAGGAATGACATTCTATTGGAATTTTCGAGTTTTCACACACTCTCATACTCAGGAATGACATTTTTGTTAAATATGTGGTTTTTGAGACAGCCTATAGGGGAGATTTAAGTAAGTTCATTAGTGGTATGTAATATTTCAATTGGATCAAATCTTACAAAAAAATCTCCCTCCCGCCGGCACACAACCTGGAGGGAGCTTTCACGTTCGTTCCAACTCTCCGGCATGGGAACATCAAGCACTAACTATAAAAATTTTCTGACAGTTGGGTGATTTTGCTTTCAACTTTATAACTTTATGAACTCAAAGGCTCATGGATAAAAATATGATTATCAGCATTGCAAGCGCTATGCCGTAGCTTGTTTTGTCTTTTACAGCAAATATTATCGGATCATCGTGAATTTCGTCTCTGTGGGCAAGAAATAATATTCTGGTTATCCAGTATAAAAAAAGTGGAAGTATGAGCCATAATAAATCGGGATGTTTGTATAATTGCACTACCTCTCGGCTGTTAAGATAAAATGCAAAGACAAGTACTGATATATATGCACTGGTAGCTCCGAGACTGCGAATAAATGCTATGTCTTCGGCTCTGTATCCGCGCCCTTTTATTTCAGTTTGATTTGACTTAATAATTAAATTTAATTCTATGAATCTTTTGACTATTGCCAGACTTAGAAAGAAGAACATCGAAAAAGCCAGCATCCATGGCGATATTATAACATTTACTGCAAATGCTCCGGCTACTATTCGGATGGTAAAAAGAATCGAAAGTGTAATTATGTCAATAATTACAACTCTTTTCAACTTAAATGAATATGCCGTTGTTATAACAAAGTATAAAACTAAAATTAGAAAAAAGTGTCTTGGTAGAATCAGGTAACTAATAGTAAATGAAAGTAGAGTCAATACCGGTGATAAAATAATTCCGATCAATATTGATAATTTCCCTGATGCCAAAGGACGGTTACGTTTGTTTGGATGTGAGCGGTCGGATTCTATATCGACCATATCATTTGTAAGGTAAATAGAAGAAGCCATCAACCCGAAACAAAGGAAAGCTATAATAATATTAATAAAAGATGGTATGTCTGCGAACTTATGAGCAAGAATCAAAGGTAAAACTAATAAGAAATTTTTTACCCATTGATAAATTCTTAGTTCATATATTAAATCCTTGAAAAAATTTGTCTGATAAGAAAAGCTGCGCGTGATCTTGTTTTTGATGTTTTCAGATAAATTCAATTTATCGGGATTAATAACTATTGCCGCTGAACATGAGTTCCAGATATGTGTATCCGATTTGGAATCGCCGATATAATCATAAGCAAACTCACCAAATTCTTTATTTAGTGCATCCCTTTTTGCCTCACCTTTTAAATTAATATTGTTTGAAGCTATTACCTGATCAAATATCCCGAGATGAGAGGCAATGGATCGGGCGATAAGCTCATTGGAAGCAGTTGCAAGTATTATCTTTCGACCTATCTCTTTTTCGAATCTTATATAATCAATAAGGTCTTTCCTATATGGTAACAAAGTAGGATTAAAGGAAATACGTTTTGCAATTTCACTTTTTAAGGATGCTCTGCCATGAATTAGCCAGTAAATGATTGGAACAATATAGAAAATATTTGATTTTAATAAAATCAGTAAACTCTCAAAGAGACAATCACTTGATATAATCGTGCCATCAAGATCAACGCAAAGAGGCTTTTGGTTAATTGTTTCTATTTCTTCTTCAATAACCATTAATAATTACCCTTAATCATTAATTAATTTTTCAATAAACCCAAGGGCTGATCTGATTATCTGATCCATGTTATAGTATTTGTATTCTGCAAGTCGTCCAATAAAAAATGTATTTTTTAATTTCTCAGCTTCCTGATTATACAGTTTTAATGTTAAATTACTGGATTCCATAGGTACCGGATAGTAAGGCTCATTAATTCCTATTTGATGTTCGGCAGAATATTCGAATGCAACGGTCGTTCTATCGGATTTATTATCAAGAAAATGTTTAAATTCTGTAATTCTGGTAAAATCAAAATTATTCGGATAATTAACCTGAGCAACCTTCTGAAATTGTACTTTTTCTATATTTTGAATATCGAAATTAATTGTACGATACGGAAGTGCTCCAAAAGAATAATCAAAATACTCATCAATAGGGCCGGTATAAATAAGCTTATCAAAACTATTATCAGCAAGGTCTTTGAAACTGCAATTTAACCTTAGATCGATATTTTTATTATTTAATATTTTCTCAATCATGGCTGTGTAACCTAAGGAAGGGATTGCCTGATAATAATCCTGAAAATACCTGTCATCCCTCGAAAGAAATACAGGGACTCTGGCACTAACTGAATGATCCAGATCTTCCGGTTTTTTCCCCCATTGTTTAATATTATATCCATAAAAAACATTTTTATAAACATATTCAGCTAAGAATTTTAAATCTTTGTCCTCAGTTTCAAGAAAATCAAGAATCGGTATTTTAGTTCCGTAATTATAATTTTGAAGAAGTTTAGAGATTATCTTTTGAGCGAATTTTTTTGGGAATAATCGCACAATGGAGTTAAAATTAAACGGCACTGGAACAAAAGAGTCCTCGACCAATGCTAACACTTTATGAAAATAAATATGCCATTCGGTAAAATTTGATAAATAATCCCAAACGATTTTACTATTCGTATGAAAAATATGCGGTCCGTATTTATGAACAACAATTCCGTTATCGTCCATGAAATCATAACAATTACCACCGATATGATCCCGTTTGTCAATTATCAGAACCTTTTTGTTAAGTAATGTGGCAATTCTTTCAGCACAAACGGATCCTGCTAATCCCGCACCTACTATTAAAAAATCATACTTCATTGGTTAATATTTCTTTTATATAGCTAATTTTAATAATTTTGAAAATAAATAATAATGCAATATATATAAAAACCGCTAAACATTCTGCAAGATTTATTTGAAGTCCCAAGTCCCATGCTATTTTACTTATAAATACCGAGACGACTGATAAAAAAAGGAATTTAAATAAATCGGAAAAGTAAATTTTCTGTTTGGTTTTACTATATAAAAATAATATCCCCGACACTGCAATGATTTCACTGATAATAGTTGTAACAGCGCTTATATAAATACCATAATGAGGAATTAATAGAATATTAATCGATATACTTGTTAAAGCACTTAAAAAAATCCATTTAACTACTTTTTTCTCATAACCCCATGATAATAATGCGGAATTATACGTTACGGTCATATACACTAAAATAGTAGAGATGGACATAAACTTCAAAAGCCCGGAAGTACCATTGAACTTAGGACCTAAAATTATTGTAAAGTTATCCGCATATACAAAGAAAAATACACCTATAAAGCAACCTAAAAGCATTGAGAAAAAAGAAAATTGTTTCATTATACTGTCTCTGCTTTCAGGAGTATTAGCTTTTGATATTCTCGGAAAAAAGACTCCTTGAGCAATTGTTGAAGGTAAAACCATAAAGGCATAAAATCTTAAAGCAGCCGAAAAAATTCCAGTTTCCCATTCCGATGTCATATATCCGATAATTTGTATTGTTGCTGAATTATAAAATGTAATCATTAAATTCATCAAACCGAAAGCTATACCAGATTTCAATAGAGATTTTCCAAGTTCGTAATCAAGTTCAAATTTAATCGGACCATAATTTTTTTTATAAACTACTATCAGCCAAACAGCAATAATAACATTGACAATTAGTGTAATTGACATTGCAGCCACGATATCATCTTTGCCATGAACAAGCACCAATGCTCCGATTAAAGTGATTATACCAGCAAGAAACTGCCTAAAAGCAATAAGCCACATTCTTTCATAAGCCTGAAAAACCCAGTTGAGTGTGAATGTTATTGAAAAGAAATTCAGACCGCTAATTAAAATAAGCACCTTCTGCTGCATTGTCAAGTGAACCAATGATACATGAAGAATCAGAATCATGAATAACAGAACAGAAATCAGAAGTTTCAGAGTTATGGAATTATTTACATATTTATTAATTTGATTCGGATCTTTGGAAATTGTCCGCATTCCAATTATATCAAAACCCAGATTAACAAAAACTGCATAAATTAACGTTGTGGAATTTGCAAATGAAATCATCCCAAAACCGTCCGGATCAAGAATACGGGCAAGATAAATGAAAACCGCAATATTAAGCCCCTTACTGGCAATTTCACCAATTGAAAGAGCTATAAAGTTGCTCGTTAGTTTTCTTTTTTGATTCATTTAATTTTTATCAGTCATTTCTTACTTTATCAAGAGCCCATTTGAAGACTTTTAAATATTCCAAAGCTGTTTTACCAGATGAAAAATCGGATGCCATTGCATTTTTCTGCAGCAGATGCCAATGTATATCAGACCAATAAAGGTCCAATCCCCTTCTGATTGCATAAGCCAATTCATCGGAATTATAATTAAAAAATGAAAATCCATTGCCAAAGCCAGATAATGAAGAATACTCGGAGACTGTATCGGCTAATCCTCCGGTCTGTCGAACAATAGGGATGGTACCGTATTTAAGAGCATACATCTGGGTTAAACCGCATGGTTCAAATCTCGATGGAATGAGAATAAAATCAGCAGACCCATAAATTTTATGAGCAAGATTATTGTTATATCCAATATATGTTATGCACTTTTTGGGGTATTTTGAATGAAGATAATTAAAATAATCAACATACTTCTGATCGCCAGATCCAAGTACAATTAATTTCATCTGATCATGTTCAATAAAGGGTTCGATTTTATCCATGACAAGGTCTAATCCCTTTTGTTCCGTCATTCGCGTTACAATCCCAACAAGCGGAATATCTCTGTTATCATTTTCAGAAATACCAAATTCTTCAAGTAAAGCATATTTATTATTCCTTTTTTTATCTAAAGAATCAATATCGTATTTATGGGTTAAATATTCATCTTTATCAGGCGACCACTGAGTATAATCTATGCCATTGAGCACACCGACCAAATCTCCGCCACGAATATTAAGAGATTCCTGCAATCCTTCGCTATAATAAGGAGTACGAATTTCATCAGCATAAGTCTGACTCACGGTTGTAATTTTATCGGCAAACATAATACCGGTTTTCATGGCATTGAGCATACCTTTCTGCTCAAACCAGCATCCGGGATAAAAGTCCTTGCTTGAAAATCCGGCCAAATTCATTGCTCTATCCGGAAAGAACCATCCCTGATAAGCAAGATTATGAATAGTTAGAACACCGGCTGTACGGGCGAACTGAATATCATGCTTATAATGTGTTTTAAGGAAAGCAAGAGTAAAAGCAGCGTGAAAGTCATGTGCATGAAGAATATCAGGATGAAAATTCAGTACCTTCGCTGTTTCCATAACTGCCCGACAAAAGAAAATAAACCTACGGTCATTATCAGGATATTCTTCAGGAGAGCCATAAATGCCGGGTCTGTTAAAGTATTCATCATATTCAACAAGATAAACAGGAACATTAGAATTAGGTAAAAATCCCTGCCAGAGCCTTGGATGCTCATGCCAATAAGAGATTGGAATATTTAAAATTTTATTTGTAGGTTTAAATCCCCAGTAATCCGTATCTATAAAGCCATATTTTGGTAGAATGATAATAGGATTTTGACCGAATTTCTGCCATTCCAAAGGTAGGAACTCTGTTATATCAGCAAGGCCACCAGTCTTGGCATAAGGTACTAATTCGGTTGTCGCAATTATTATATTCATCAAAAAAACTAATTTACAATTATTAAAAGTCAATGAACAATAAGAAAATATTGTGCCATAGTTTCATGTAAAATTGATTATTAAGCATTCGGAGCAATAATTATAGAATGATAAATTTTGTAATTATTCATTAGAACTATTGCCAGAGCATGAAAAAACCTGAAAGGAATGGATTTGTGAAAAATGATCATAAGCATCAATAAATTCATCACGAGATTCAAAAAACGCATAAATAGCTGAACCAGAACCTGACATAAGTGCAAAAATTGCTCCCAGTGAATATAATTGATCCTTCAAATTCCTTAAAACTGGAAATTTCGTATGTACTGTTTCTTCAAAATCATTCAAAACCATTTCCTTAAGAATTGAGCCATCATCAACGGAGTCCAAAAGAATAGATTTCAGATCCGATGCCTGAGAATTCATGCGGTAGTTCAATAAATTTTTATATGCCCAGGGAGTAGGAATATGAATTGCCGGATACACCACAAGGATATGATAGGGAACCTTATAATCAAAATATTCAAGTTGCTCGCCTCGACCTGATGCAACCGCTGAACCTTCATACAGAAAATAAGGAACATCCATCCCAAGTTTTAGAGCCATTCTGAACAAGTGCTCGTCCTGAACTTCAATATCATAAAATTCAGCTAATCCCAAAAGCGTTGATGCAGCATCAGTGCTCCCGCCACCAAGTCCTGCACCAGATGGAATTGATTTGTTGAGGGATATTTTAATATCAAAATCTCTGATATTGAAAGTGTTTCTAAACATCATTGCAGCTTTATGAACAAGATTAAGCGTTGGCTCTATATCAAGATGATCATCTGATTCAAAAACAAATGTTTCATGATCAGAGATTGTGATAGTATCGTGTAAACAAATTCTGGAATAAACCGTATTTATATTATGGTATAAATCCATCCTCTTGTTTAAAATTTCGAGTCCTATATTTATTTTGGCATAAGCCTTTTTGATTAATGTCCGCATTTCTTAGTGTTAATTATTCAAAACTTTTTCGTAACTTGCAATTTATCAAATAATAAATATAATACTTTTTTTACATTTATGCTCGAAAATAATGAAATATCCTATAACTCAGAAATTCTAAGGAAATTAATTCACCTTTGCTCATTGAGTATTCCAGTATTTTATTCAATATTTTCGAAAGAAATTACATTAAAAATATTAGTGCCACTCATGTTTATTTTTGTAATATCGGATATTCTTGCCCGATTTTTCAAACCTGTAAAAAAGTTTATATATTTAGTTTTCGGTGCAATACTTCGCAAACATGAAAAAGGCGAAAAATTTGTCCTCAATGGTGCTTCATGGGTTCTAATATCTGCAGTAGGCACGATTCTTATCTTCCCAAAGATTATTGCAATCTCATCATTCTCTATATTAATTATTTCTGATATTTCAGCCGCACTTTATGGCAGAAAATACGGGAAACATTCATTTTTAGACAAATCCTTCGAAGGATCTTCAGCATTTGTACTGACTGCCATAATAGCCATATTTTTTATTGGATACATGTCCTCAGCACCTTGGACATTTTACTTTACCGGAATTATCGCCTCGTTTATAGGAGCAATTGTTGAAGCTGCTTCGATAAGATTGCAAGTGGACGACAATATGTCAATCCCATTAAGCATTGGCTCTGTGCTTTGGATTGGTGGGCTTATTGCGGCTTACTTCAATAACGGGTATTTGTCTGTTTTATAAAGCCTGCTTATTTTTAAAAAAAATACCAATTTTAAATTGTTAAAAATTAGTTAAGTTTAGTATTTATTAAAAATAAGAAAAATAATAATATTTTTTCATCGTTACTACTAAGATTTTTAATGATAACGAATAAAATATGAATAAAGCTTGGATTGTTACAATCAAAATGGGGTTTGGTCATTTAAGAGCGGTTTTTCCTTTAAGACATCTTGCCAATCAGCAAATATTAATCGAAGGATCCAATGAATTTACAAGCAAATCTGAAGTTAAAAGATGGCAAAATATTGAAAAATTTTATTATTTCTTATCAAAGGCACAGCAGGTGCCATTTCTCGGCAAGTACGCTTTAAATCTTCTCCATTCAATACAATTTATTCCTTCGTTTCATAATAAAAGAAATCTTGAAAAACCAAATCTGGCTGTAAAGTATGTCTCATTTTTAATTTCAAACTATGGATTGGGCAAATCTATTGTGAACAGAGTTAAAACTGAGAATCTGCCCGTCATTCATGCTTATTTTGCCACTGCATTAGCTGTGGATAAAAATTGCCCGACTACTCCCGATAATTACATTCTTATTTGTGATTCTGATTTACATAGGGTATGGGTGGCAGCCAATCCGGCACAAAGTAAAATTAAATATCTTGTTCCCGGAAATCATGCAAAAAACAGACTAATGAAATATGGTGTTCCTGAAGAAAGAATTTTTGTTACCGGCTTCCCATTGCCAAAAGATAATATCGGTGAAAACCAATCCGTACTGAAACAAGATCTGTGGGACCGTCTGCTACGGCTCGATCCGAAAAGGAAATTTTTCGCTCTTTCAGGCGATCATGTTAATCAATATTTGCAAAGAATATTAAATGACGATCTTCCGATTACCGGAGATGGAATACCAACCGTGATGCTTGCAATAGGTGGGTCAGGGGTTTATTCCGAATGGACAAAACCTGTTCTAAAAAGCCTGCAAAATAAGATTAGAGAAAGAAAATTAAAATTTATTATATCTATTGGGACGAACGAACATATTTTTACCGAAGTTTCAAAGTATATACATGAACTTCAGCTTGAAGATATTTGTGATAATGGAATTGAACTGATATTTTCTCAAGACATCTATACTTATTTTGAGAAATTTAACAAAGCACTTAGAAATACCGACATACTTTGGACTAAGCCGAGTGAACTATCATTTTATGTTGCCTTAGGAATCCCGATATTGATAATGCCACCGGTTGGAACCCATGAAGAATGCAATGGACAATGGCTGAAAAAAATTCATGCCGGAATTGAACAGCCCGGTTCACTTGAATTTACAAATGAATGGCTGTTTGAATTAATTGAGAACGGAAACTTTGCAGATATAGCCTTCAATGGCTATCTCAAGGCACGCAAGTTCGGTACTTACAAAATCGAAGAACTTTTAGCAACAGGAAAAATGAAAATTGAAACAGACGTTTTGGATTAATGAAGACGTATATTGCATTTTTCAAACTTGCAGAATCGTTCCCATATTATAAAAATCCTATATATGTTCAATTCAGTTTTTGTCCATCCAATAAGTCAATCTCAATTGATTCACTAAAATCACATCATCGGATAGGCTTAATTTAACCGATGATAAATCTTCGCCGCCCCACTCTTCGGACAGTAAGTGCATTTGCTCAAAGCGATTCTGTTTAATAAGCAATTGCAAATCTTCAATAAATCTTTTTGCACCTTCATTATCAAAATGCATATCTAACATTTCGCTTATCGTATTGTATTCAATTGTCAGCATAATTCCCTCCTTATTGATCAATCACCAAAACTTTACTTATACCTGTAACATATCAATAACCGATTACATGACTCAGCATCTTCTCTGCACGGGCCATATTAATCCCGCAACGCTTGCAGTAATCCTCCATCTGATCGCGACCGATTTTGCCGATTGCAAAATAACGAGCAAGCGGACTTGCAAAATATAATCCACTAACTGAAGCGCCTGGATTCATCATCTTGTTCTCAGTTAGATGAATCCCGATATTTTTAGGAACATCCATCAAATTGAAAACAGTTTCATTCATTGATAAATCCGGCAGAGAAGGATAGCCTATAGCAGGTCTTATACCGCAATATGATTCCTTCAATAAGTCATCCAATTCTAAACTTTCAGTGGCAGCATATCCCCAGAAATCCTTGCGAACATATTGATGCAATAATTCAGCAAAAGCCTCTGCCAATCTATCTGCTAATGCTTTTGTCAATATTGCACGATAATCATCGTTGTTTTGCTTAAATTGCTCCACCAGTTCATCTATTCCGAGTCCTGCCGTTAAAGTGAAAGCACCTATATAATCGGCTTTAGAACCTCTTGTTGCGATATAATCCGAAAGAGAAAGGTTAGGAGATTTCTGACGAAAATTTTGCTGCCTCAATGTATGGATTACCGAAACAACCGAATTGCGCTGTTCATCTGCATAAATTTCAATATCATCACCGTTGGAGTTTGCAGGAAATATCCCAATTGCTGCATTAGCACGAAGTAGTTTATTCTTCACAATATGTTCAAGTAATTCATTAGCTTCGTCAAAAAGTTTGCCGGCTTCTTCACCATAATCAGGATGCGATAATATTGCCGGATATTTACCCTTCAGCTCCCATGCATTAAAGAACTGCGTCCAGTCTATATATTTACGAATTTCATCAGTAGGGAAGTCAATAAAATATTTAACTCCCAAATTCTTTGGAATATTAATCTGCTGATCGTTCCAATTAGTTTGGAGGCTATTTTCTCGTGATTCCTTTAAACCTAAAATTCTTCTTTCGCTTAAATTTTTATTATAGTTTTCAAGAATTTTCGAATATTCATCTTTCACTGATTTAACGTAATCATCCTTATTCTGCCCCAATATATTAGATACGACCGGTACGGATTTACCAGCATCAAGAACATGAATAACTGGATGATTATATGAAGGAGCTATTTTAACTGCGGTATGAGTCCGAGAGGTAGTCGCACCGCCGATCAACAGTGGAATCGTAAATCCCAAGCGCTTCATTTCCGATGCCACATGAACCATCTCATCCAGACTTGGAGTGATAAGCCCGCTCAATCCGATAATATCTACATTAAGCCTAATGGCTTCAGCCAAAATTTTCTCACAATTAGTCATAACTCCAAGATCAATAACATCATAATTATTGCAGCCCAAAACAACTCCCACAATATTTTTTCCAATATCATGGACATCGCCTTTGACAGTGGCTAAAAGAATCTTTCCGGCAGCTTTTTTTTCTTTGCCCTCATTCGCTTTTTCTATAAATGGAATTATCAATGCAACAGATTTTTTCATCACTCTGGCACTTTTCACAACTTGCGGCAAGAACATTTTACCAGTTCCGAAAAGTTCTCCGACGTGATCCATACCAGCCATCAGAGGCCCTTCAATAATCTGAAGCGGATCTGAATATTGTTCAATTGCCTCTGAAGTATCTTCATCAATAAATTCGGTTATACCTTTAACCAAAGCATGTTTCAAGCGTTCTTCTACCGAAGCGAGCCTCCAGTCTTCAACTTTTGCTTCCGCTTTGTCAGATACTTTCAGAGTAGAAGCATAATCTATCATTCGTTCCGTGGCATCCTGTCTGCGGTTAAAGATTAAATCTTCGCAAAGTTCCACAAGTTCAGGAGCAATCTCTTCATAAACTTCAAGTTGCCCTGCATTGACGATTCCCATGTCCAAACCTGCTTGAATAGCATGGAAAAGAAACACTGAGTGCATTGCTTCACGTATTTTGTTATTCCCGCGAAAAGCAAATGAAAGGTTGCTAATTCCGCCACTGACCTTCGCTAATGGAAGATTTATTTTAATCCATTTTGTTGCATTAATAAAATCCATAGCATAATCAGCATGTTCATCAATACCGGTACCAATAGTCAGAATATTCGGATCAAAGATTATATTCTGAGGCTCAAAGCCAATTTCATCAGTTAATATTCTATAAGCTCGTGATGCAATTTCGATTTTTCTTTCAAGATTTGATGCTTGTCCCTGCTCGTCGAAAGCCATTACAACCACAGCAGCGCCATATTGCATGATTTTTCTTGCACGTTCCTTAAAAGCTTCTTCACCTTCCTTCAATGAGATTGAATTAACAATCCCTTTTCCTTGAATGCGCTTCAGTCCTTGTTCTATCACTGTCCATTTGGAAGAATCAAGCATAATCGGGACGCGTGCAATATCGGGATCAGAGCCAATGTAATTAAGAAACATTTTGATTGTGCTTTCAGCATCAATCATGGCATCATCCATACTTATATCAATGACCTGAGCGCCGTTCTCCACTTGCTGGCGAGCCACTGTGAGCGCTTGTTCATATTTTTCATCAATAATTAATTTTTTAAAATTGATAGAACCTGCAACGTTAGTTCTTTCACCGATATTCACAAAATTTGTATCATGGCGCAATACAAGCGGCTCAAGCCCTGAGAGCCTCATCAATGGTTCAATATCAGGAATGTGACGTGGTACAATTCCCTCTACTACATCTGCAATGGCCTTAATATAATCGGGTGTAGTGCCACAGCAACCACCGACAATATTTAAAAAACCCTCTTGAGCATATTCACGAATTTCAGCAGCCATCATGGAAGGTGTTTCGTCATAACCACCAAATTCATTTGGTAATCCTGCGTTTGGATATAAAGTTATAAAATAAGGAGCGAGAGTTGATAATTCGCTTAAAAATGACCTCATCTGTTTAACCCCAAGCGCGCAGTTCAAGCCGACACTCAGCATTTCAGGTGCATGACAAACAGAATAATAGAAGGCTTCAAGCGTTTGTCCGGTCAATGTTCTACCGCTCATGTCTGTAATTGTACCGGATATAATAACAGGTAATCGCTTTCCCGTTTCGTGGAAATACTCAGATACCGCATAGATAGCAGCTTTTGCATTTAATGTATCAAAAATTGTTTCTATCATTAAAATATCCGCTCCGCCATCAACTAATCCTTGTATCTGAGGATAGTAACCAGCAACGACCGTATCAAAATTTACACGCCTGAAACCGGGATTATTAACATCAGGAGAGATAGAGCAGGTCTGGTTTGTTGGGCCAAGTGCTCCTGCAACAAATCGAGGTTTCTCAGGATTTATAAGCATTGCTTCATCCGCTGCTATACGGGCAATTCTGGCAGCTTCGTAATTTATTTCATACACCAAATCTGGCATATCATAATCAATTTGCGAAATACCGTTTGCATTAAATGTGTTAGTTTCAATAATATCGGCTCCAGCAGCCAAGTATTGAGAATGAATTTCTTTGATAATATCAGGACAAGTGAGAACCAAAAGATCATTATTTCCCTTCAAATCCTTATGGTAATTTTTAAAGCGTTCGGCTCTAAAGTCAGATTCTGTCAGCTTGTAGCGTTGAATCATGGTTCCCATCGCTCCATCAATGATGAGAATCTTTTCTCTAAGGAGTTGGGACAATTGTTGGAATTTATTCATTATTATAATTCTATTTAATTTTGGACAAATAATAGATCTGTCCATAAAAGCTATTTATAGACGAAATAATAATGAAAGGATTTTCAGAGATTATTATTTATTTAATTATCTCAAAAGCGATCAGCGCTTTGAAAGCCAGATAAACAAGAATGATAAGCAGTCCGAATAATTCAAACCAAAATGCAATTAGGTTACCCTTTTTATTTTGGAGAAATATTGATTTTTCTCCAAATAATCCACTAATACCAAATATCACTAAGCCCGAAGGCAAGATCATTTGTGTGAAAAGCCATGCAATGCCGCACAGAATGCAGATAATATGCCAAGTTATATTTAGTTTATTTGATAATTTTAATGACATCCTATTTCAATAGCATTAATTTAATAGACTGGGAGTGATTATTTACAGTTAATGTACAGAAATAGGCTCCTGAAGGCAACATGTCTGCATCAAAAAAGAATTGATATTCTCCTGATTCCATCTGCTTTAATGTAATAATCTCAGCAATTAATTTTCCTGTTTCACCAACAATAGTTAGACTGACTGCTGCTTGTTGAGGAAGTACAAATTTAATTGTCGTCCTTGTTGAAAATGGATTGGGATATACTAAAAATTCATCAATTAATTGCTGATTATTTTCAGCAATTGTTTCAATTTCTTGCACGTAAGGTGCTGCTATTGAGCTTCTAAAAACATTGCCATTTTGAGTGCCAATATAAATATAACCAATTTTATCAAAACCAAAGGAACTTATCGTGCTACCATCAAGCCCTGAGCGCAGTATTTCCCAAGTATCACCTTCATCTGTAGAGGCGAAAACACCATTATTCTCCGTTCCGACAAAAAGCAAATTATTTATATTAATGCCAATAGCCTGAATATGATTATTATTGAAATCCACATCTATAGCAGACCAAGAAGCGGCTGCATCATCTGATTTGTACAAATGTATGTCAGAAGCAGCAAATAAAGTACCATCGGCATTGATGGCAATTTTCTTTATTTCATCGCTTATAATCTCAGATTTTATTGTAATCCAGCTCTCACCCTTATCTGTTGATTTTATTATTCCTGATTTATCACCTAAGAAAATATTTCCATTACTATCCAAGGCAAGTGAACTTCCCCTAAAGCCTGCAGTTGCTTTATATATGAGCTTCCATGTATCTCCGCTATTTGTTGAACGATAGAGCAGATCATCGTTTGCAGCATAAAGAGAAGCATCTTTATCAAAAACTATAGACTCGATATTTCGGCATAAACCTGTATTTGCAGCTATCCAATCGTAGTTATTATTCTCTGCCCTGATAACACCGGTAGTAGCCGTGGCAGTAAATAGTTTGTTGTTAATAACTTCAATTGCATTATAACCGACACCTGTCATACGTGGCGAAACACGCTCCCAGTGTGACATATTGCTGTTAAAATGAAAGATACCATCATAACAACCAACAATGATATTAGTTTTATCAGTAAACGCAAAACAGGAAATAGAATAACCGAGATTTCCCGGTACCTGCTCCCAGTAATCCTTGGAATGAAGCTGCAATTGCAGGATCGGAAGAATTAGTCCAATATATAAAGATATTCTTTTCATCTTTTTCTCTTAAAATTTATTAAAACAAAAAGTATAAAGTATCATCATTACCTTAATAAAGTTTTACCCCGTCGAGCACGTCAATAACAGACTGGACGCGCCCAAATGGAGCAGAAATTTGTAAACCGTTAATTTTACCTAAAAGTTCACCGATTATCTCGCGAGCTATCTCAATGCCTTCTTTCAGACTTGCTTCCTTTGAATTTTGATATTTCTTCAATCTGTTCATGATTTTATCTGGCACATTGCAACCGGGAACTTCATTGTTCATAAATTCGGCATTACGCAATGAGACCAGAGGCCAGATACCGGCAATTATAGGGATATTAATATGCTGAATTCTACTCAAAAAATTCTCAAAAACTGCAACATCAAAAACAGGTTGCGTTACTATATATTCAGCTCCTGCATCTACTTTCCAGTCAAGACGGCGAATTTCCTCATCAAGGTTGATTGCCCCTGGATTGGCTCCTACTCCAACAAAGAAGGCAGAAGGTTTACCGATCGGATTACCTGCAATGTCCATTCCATGATTTAATCTAAATAATATATTAGTCAATCCGATTGCATCAACATCAAAAACTGCTGTAGCGTCAGGATAGTTGCCTAATTTCGGCGGATCACCTGTAATTGCAAGAATATTCTTTAAACCGAGAGCAAAAGCACCTAATAAGTCAGACTGAATGCCAATTACATTACGATCACGACAAACATAATGTAAAACCGTTTCGATACCGACTTCACGCTGTAACTGTACAGCCAGAGCCAATGCCGACATTCTTGCGCTTGCTCTTGGGCCGTCAGGTATATTAATTACATCAATGCCATAATGGTGCATTTCCCGTGCTTTTTCAATTTCCTTTTCCGCGGAAACACCATGCGGAGCAAGCAATTCAACAAATTTAACTATATGACCATCCTTGATACGTCGCGCTAATCGTGATTTTTTCTCAGTCGGCATGACTTGTACATCTAAAATTTCATTGACTTGTACTATCTTGAATTTCTTTTTGCTGTTCTCAGGGTTTAAAGCATTTAACATATTTCGCATACGCTTAATATGCTCCGGGCCTGTACCACAGCAACCTCCAATGACATTGGCTCCTGTTTGTACAAAATGTTTTGCGTATTCACCCAAATATTCTGGTGAAGTTAAATAAATATTTCTACCATCAATATTCTTGGGTTTCCCCGCATTAGGCATAACTGCAAGTGGGAGATCGGTGTGCTTACGGGCTGCTTCAAGCCAGTTTAACATAATCTGTGGTCCGACGGTGCAATTGATACCAATCACATCCGCACCAGACATTTCGAGATCTTTGACTAAAACTTCGGGGCTTGCACCTGTCAATGATGTGGCATCGTCATTTATAGTTAATAATGCAATCACAGGAAGTGAGCATATTTCGCGAGCTGCTGCTACTGCTTGTTTTAGTTCTTCAGCATAAATGAAAGTTTCAAAAATGAACAGGTCAACTCCTCCATCTATCAATCCGCGCATCTGTTCCTGAAAATAAGCACGGGCTTCTGATGTGGAAATTGGCCCTAATGGTTCAATTTGTACACCAAGAGGTCCGATTGACCCAGCAACATAAGTCTCATTACCCGCAGCCTGACGAGCTATTTTTGCTCCGTTCAAATTAATTTCATATAATTTATCATCAAGCTGATGTTTTTTTAATTTAAAACGATTGGCTGCATAAGTATTGGTTTCAATAACGTCAGCACCGGCTTCTATGTAATCTTTGTGGACTTTAAGAATAATATCGGAGTTAGTTAAATTTACTTCCTCATAACAGCGATTAATGAAAAAACCGCGACTATACAGCTCAGTACCCATTCCTCCATCGAAAAGTATCGTCTTTGTGCTTAGCGCTGATAAAAAATCTTTTATTGCCATTTATTCCTCGAATACATGATTAGCCGCTTTTATTCTATAATTAACGAACAAAATTATTATATTTGCATTTTATTTTTGATTATAATCGCATTTTGACGACGAATTAAATAAAGATAATGTGTAAAAATATACAAAAACATCAAAATATACTTATAACTTTAATGTCAAAATATTTAAGAGCGTTCTCAGTTTTTGTAATTGCTGTATTTATATTAAACAATTCTCTGCTTTCTGCTCCCAGTCGTTATGTTCAAGTAAAAGCAAAAGCTGGAGATGCTATTTCTAAATTATTAGTTAAGTATAAACTTCCGGCTGATGACTTCTACAGCGAAAAATTTGTTGAGTTAAATGAAAATAATCTTGATAAAAATAATGGATTAATTAAAGGAAAAATATATAATCTTCCTATTAAAATTCTTAAAATGAGCCCTAAAGGCGTAGCTACTACACTTAAAACAAAGAATAAAGAAAAAGTAATAACTGTAGAAGATTACAACAAACTGCTCGAAAAAATCGGGTTAAAGCCTAAAGGCAAAGGATTAAAAACAGAATTATGGATACCTCTGAAACAGGTTCAGGTGCAGAGTGAGCCAGTAGTAACTGAGATTATAGCCCCAAAAAAGAAAAGTTACAAAAAAGAAATATTAACTGACAATTCAGATGAGAAGTCAAATGAAGGCTTAATAGATAATGAAAATATATCAGAACATAAATCTTCCAAGAAGCAAAAAAAGAGTAAAATTGGGAAAGAAAATTTACCTAAAAATGGCATCTATCCTATTTTTGGTAAAGAATTAGAAAAAGTGATTCCTATTTCGAGTGCTTTAAAAGGGAATATTTATTATCTTATATCTGGGCATGGCGGCCCGGATCCAGGTGCTATCGGCAATAGAAGCGGACATGATTTGTGGGAACATGAATATGCTTATGACGTTATTTTAAGATTAGGCAGGAAAATCATCGAAAACGGCGGGCAGGTCTATTTTATTGTCCAAGATGCCGAAGATGGAATTAGAGACGGACAATATCTTATAGGCAATGGGAGCGAGAAGTTGCTTAATGGAGATTCAATTTCCGAAGTACAGAAAATTAGATTACGCCAGAGGACTAATCTTATAAATAACCTTGTTCAAAAGAATAAAGCCAGAGCTAAAAGTCAGCAGGCTGTCGAAATTCATCTTGATTCCAGAATTACAAATGAGAGAATTGATATATTTTTCTATTTTAAACAAGGTAATGATCGCGGAGAAAGTTTAGCCAATACTTTGCAAAAAGTTGTAAAGATTAAATATGATAAAAATCAGCCAGGACGTGGCTATCACGGCACGGTTACAACTCGGAATTTATTTATGCTTCGTGAAACAAGCCTGCCTTTCGTCTTTATCGAACTTGGGAATATAAAAAATCCGAATGATCAATATAGATTTGTTGATAAAAATAACAGACAAGCAATTGGAAACTGGCTCTGTGACGGACTTATCGAAGCAGCTAAGACCCAGAAATCAAAATTAAAAAAAGATTTAGTTAAGCTGAAGAAGATTACCAAAAAGAGTAATAATCAATAATGTTTGCAAAATTGTTTTTTTATTCTTAAATTTGTTAGTTAAAATCATTTAAGAAGTTATTGTTAGAAATATGTCGATTATCGAATCACTATTAGAAACGCAGGAATTTGCAACCCTACCGCCTGTAGCTGCTAAACTGCTAAATATATTACATAACGATAACGTAAACGTAAAAGACATTGCTGTTATTATTGAAACGGATCCCTCTCTAACGCTGAAGTTGCTTAGAGTGGCTAATTCACCACTTTACGCTACAAGAACGGAAATTAATTCCATTAGTCAGGCTGTTGTCACACTGGGCTTAAATCGTATTTCCAATATTGTGCTTGGAGTTTCCATATTTTCTCGGTTTTTATTACGTGCCCATAGCAATATTGCTGAACTGATGCAGAAATTTTGGTGGCATTCCTCATGTACCGGTATGGTAGCCAAATCTTTAGCTCATAAAATAAAGAAAAATTATAAAGAAACTGAATTTATCGGTGGCTTGGTGCATGATATTGGTAAACTTGCAATGTTGCAGTTTGACGCTCAAAAATATAAAAGTGTAGTTGATCTGGTCGTTGCCGGTTCAATGGATGTTGAAGCCGAGCAAAAGATTTTTGGTATTTCTCATACCGAGGTTGGAATGGAAATAGCAAAACTCTGGAAATTGCCTGATGAAATGACTACAATAATTACAAATCACACTCATCCTGCCGAAGCTAAAACAAGTAAGGATTTAGTTGCTGTAGTAAGATTAGCAGACGTTTTATGCGAAATGTGGGGTGCTGATTTTTATGAAGGATTTCGTGCAGTTGATATCGAGCAAGAGGAATCATGGAAGGTTTTGTGCGCAACTTTTGTTGAATTAAATAACATGGATGTAGAGCAGTTCACATTTGAGTTAGAAACAGAATTCCGCCGTTCGACTGATTTTTTAAACTTAATGGTGAGCGATAAGTAATTTTAAACTAAATTTTTAGAAATTTCTTGTAAAAATAAATGGGCTATGTATTTTGCGTAGCCTTTTCCATTTTTAATGACCACAGCAGCCAATTTTGCATTATCAATTGTTTCGGGATCATTTTCAAGTACATCAATCATCCATTGCTTAAATTCATTATCGTTGGAGATGGCTCTAAGTGCAGATATCCGCTCAAAATGAATTGCATCCGTTGAATTATAGTAATCTTTGCCGCAAGCAAGCGGTATCCCATAACCAGCGGGTTCGGCTACACTATGAATACCCGCACCAAAAGCCCCGCCTATATATGCTCCATCTGCAATTGCATATAATTTTAATAAATGGCCTATACTATCAACAATTAAATGAGATTCCTTAAGGATGAGCTTCTGAATCGAGGCTTCAGAAGCAAGATATTGACTCAAAGTGAACGCAGAATCTAATTTTGATTGCAGTGATAAAATATGACTAATTGTAGGTTCATGCGGCACGAAAATGAATTTTATTTTTTGTTGTAGTTTATTGTCTAAATTGTTCCATGCCTCGATTGCAAGCGATTCATCAGGCTCCCAAGAGCTGCCGAGTACTATTACAACGGTTCCGTCAGGATAATATCCTTTATTGATTATAGGCTCAGTGCGAGCTTGATCAACCTTTTGTAAGATTCTGTCATAACGTGTATCAAAGCCAGTTTCAACATGCAATACCGGAAGTGCTTTAAAATATTTTGTATGCTCTTCGCTTGTTGTGAAAATATTATTAAATAAATTGAAAACTCGTTTATAGTAGAAATTTAAAATTGTGGGTATTTTCCCATTTTTACCGGGAATAGTAGCACAGATTAACCATAAAGGAATATTCCTGATATTAAGCTCTGAAAGCGTATTAAGCCATAACTCATATCGAACAAATATAGCAAAATCCGGTTGAACCTTATCAAGAAAATATCGAATATTTCGCTTTGAATCAATGGGCAAATAGAGCTTGTAATCTGCATTTTTATAATTTTTTTGAGTTTCAAAACCCGAAGGTGAAAAAAATGATACAAGAATACAAATTTCAGGTTTTTCGGTTTTGATTTGTTCAATCACTGGTTTGATTTGTTCGAACTCACCCATTGAAGAAACATGAATCCATAATCGGAATGATGATTTGTTCTTCAATTCTTTTTGATCCAAAAGCTGCTTCCATTGCGTTTGTCTGGAATTATACTTCTTATTGAATAATCTCAGAAAAAAGCCTAAAATATTTATTAATGGAATAAATATTATGTTATATATAAACGGAAGGATCATTGATTTTTACGTAAACGTATCGATGTTGGATTAACAGTAAAAGTTAAATCATGGAAATTCTGGTTATCCGATAATAATTTTTTTTCTGCAATGAATCCGATCATTGCTGCATTATCCATGCAAAGACTAAGTTCAGGAGCGACAAATTTGAATTTATGTTCTCCACAGGCACTTCTCATTTTACTTCTCAATCGAGAATTTGCAGAAACTCCACCACTGACTATCAGCGTTTTATATCCAAGATTGACAACGGCATCAATGGATTTTTTTACAAGCACATCCACAATTGCTTCCTGCACAGATGCCGCAATATTTGCTAACATGACCTCAGGTATCCCATCACTGAAATACTTTGCAATAAAATATCTGACAGATGTTTTTAATCCGCTGAAACTGAAATTGTAATCGCCGCTATTGATCATCGATCTGGGAAATGTATAGGCTGATGGGTTTGCATTTTTTGCTAATTTATCTATTTGTGGCCCGCCGGGATAGGGCAGTCCTAACATTTTTGCTGTTTTGTCGAATGCTTCACCTGCTGCATCATCTTTAGTAAGTCCGAGTATTAAATATTCATTATAAGATTTGACATCAAAAATTATGGTATGACCGCCACTTACAACAAGTGAAATAAATGGGAACTTCACGGAACTATCCTGCAAACATCCTGAATAGAGGTGCCCTTCGATATGATTAACTGGTACAAGTGGTAAATTATATTTTAAAGATAATCCTTTTGCAAAATTTGAGCCAACAATCAGTGATCCAACCAAGCCAGGAGCCGAAGTTACAGCAAGTGCATCAATGTCATTAATAGTTAAATTGGCTAATTTTAGCGCATCTTCCACTATTTCGCTTATGGCTTCTAAATGCGCACGGGAAGCAAGTTCCGGAACAACACCACCGAATTTTGAATGGAAATACTGGGATGAAATTAGGTTGCTTAAAGCTTTGCTGTCTGCAATCACTGCAGCAGAAGTCTCATCGCAAGATGATTCGATTGCAAGTATTTTCATATTTAATTTTTAATGAATTTTGTGAAAATCTTCGTTGCACCTGCACTAATACTGATTACATACATACCATCGGGTTGGCTAACAAATTTGATATTCTTAAGGAATAATCCGCTATCAATCGCCTCTACTGTTGAATACAGCCTATTTCCAAGTAAAGTGTAGATTTCAATTCCTATATTCTGGGCTTGTTCAATTCTGCTCTCAATAATAACCGAACCTTGAAAATATGAGACTTTAAAAGCTGAATTATTTAATATCTCTTTTACATCGACAACTATCTGTATAGAATCACTCACAGCCTTGCAACCGTTTGTGTCAGTTATTTCAACCTTGTAAAATCCAGATGCCATTAAGGCTATTGATGAATTAGTATCAGAAGTTTGTTTCGTTCCGTTTAAATACCATTGGTAATGTGCTGCAGTTCCGATTGCAACAAGCATATTTTTATCACGATTGACTTGTGGAGCCGCTGGTTTGGGCACCTGAACGATAGTTATAGGTTTTGAATTCGAAACACAGCCAAAGCTGCTTGTACCGCTAACGGTGTATGTGCCGGGTTTTTTAATAACTATTTTTCTTAATGTATCTCCAGATGACCATTTATATTTTGCAAAGCCAAACGAAGCGGATAGAGTTATACTATCAACATCGCAAAGTATAGTTCTGGAGCCGATACTGCTTACTATCATATCATTATAGGGATAAGAATTTACAGTAATTACATCTGAAATATCCGAACAACCATTAGTATCTGTTGCCATAACAAAATAATCTCCGGATTCTGTTATTTTAATTTTTGTTGCAGTTGAATTATTTGACCATTTATAATTGTATTTCGGGCTAACAATTTCAATAATAAGGCTGTCACCCTGACAGAAAGATGTATTGCCAGTTAATTTAAGAACCGTTTTATCGATATTACATTGATAAATTGAAGACTCCCAGATGCCTCTTCCGAAAGTACCGGCGCGGAGTTTCCCGTTTGCATAATTTATTTCGAGATCCATGATAACGACATTGGGCAACCCCTCATTAAATTCCATCCAGCTATTGGAGTTCCTGTCTTTGTAGAAAATCCCGATATCAGTACCAATGAATATTCTATCTGATGTATTTTTTTGATAAACAATGCAATTAACGGGAAGGGCTGGTAAATTATAAGTAATATCTTTCAAGCTTTTTCCGTCCCATTCCCAAACCTTTGTCGATTTTGTATAGCCCGAACATGTGATCCATGCACGGTTTGGAATGGTTGGGTCGATTGCCACTCCCGTAATGGTAAGTCCAGCATTCATTATTGTTGTCCACTGGCTTCCACCGTTGGTACTATAGCGCAAGGTATTTGAATTTGCAGCATAGATATAATTAGTATCAGATGGTGCTACAGCCAGGATTGACATCAAATCATTCAATTTAAGATTAGTAAGTTTATACCAGTTTGCACCGTAATCATCAGATTTCCAAATGTCGTTATAACCTGCATATAGTGTAGATGATTTCTTTGGATTGAGTATGAATGGCGTTATCCATGCTCCATCTACTCCAGTAATACGATAATCCAAAATATTATCAAAATTATTTGCACCATTCGTAGTTTTAAAAAAAGATCCATAATATAGCGAAACATATCCGATATTGGAATTATTAGGATCTACGGCGTTATCCATTCCATCACCGCCATAGACCAATGACCATTTGGTACCATTATTAACAAATGAGCCATTGTCTTGATTTCCGGTATATATTATATTTGGATTCTGAGCGGAACTTGAAAATCTGTAAACTTCGGTTATGGATAATGTATTATTTAATTCATTCCATGTTTTTCCATGATCGGTAGAGCTGGTGATGCCCCCATCGTTTGTGCAATAAAGATTATCATCGGCATCATACTGTAAATCATGAATATCAGCATGAACAAATGGTTCATTATAGCCCTGCCAGTGCGTTATCCGCGAGAATGAACTAGCTTCGTTTTTTGATTGCCAGACATTAACTCCACCCACATAAACCCATTTTTTATCGTTTGCATTTACAGCAATTGCAAGGTCATAATTACCTTGACCTCTCGGATCGGCGCCATCAGGGTCATTTGCAAGTATATTCGGTGAAGTGCATTTTGTTAGCCATGTATCACCGCCATCGGTCGATTGTAGAACGGCTTGCAATCCATTTGAAGATCTTTTTGCAGCAACAGCATATACATATTTTGCATCAAGTGGAGTGACGGCTAATGCAATTCTGCAGGCTCCTGTAACTGTTTTAACGGATTTCCAGGTATTCCCGTAATTTGTTGAAACTTGAATATACGAATCCGTACCTGAGACAGTAGCAGCTATAATCCTTGATTGATCATTAGTACTGAATTCCATATCGCGGACTATTCCTGAAACAAGTGTCCGAGTCCATGTATTGCCACCATCACTGCTAACATGGATACCGGTTGATGTTCCAGCAATTACTAAATTCGGATTTGTCCGAGAAACAAGTAAACGTGCAACCAAAGTATTTTGATCAAGTGTAAATGATTGACCTGTAACTGCCCATGAGTTGCCACCATCGGTAGATTTTATTATACCTATGGAATATCCGTGAGACATAAAACTTCCGTCAGCATCGCCCGTTGCAACATATATTACTTGAGGATTGGCTTCTGAAAAAGCAATATCGGAAACTCCGATGGATAAAAATTGAGAAAAGTCAATTACATTCCATGTTTTCCCCTTATCCGTTGACTTCCAGAGTCCACCGCTTGCAGAGCCAATCCAGACTGATCCATCGGGTGCAAAACGGACAATATTAACTCTGCCAATGCCATAAGCATCGTAATAAAGGTGATTTTCCGGACTGTTCTTTGGACCAATGAGCTTCCAGTCAGCTTTTAAAGACGATTGTAAATTATTTTTGCGATTCTTATCTCTGAAATTATTTACTGATTCGATGATTTTTTTATTATCTGGAAATTTCCCGTCAGCAAAGGTTCTTTGTCCCCAAAAGTATTCCCAGCGCTTAAATTGTTTCCAGCCTGAACCTTTTGTGATTGGAGAATGGCTATAATAGTCAGTGTAATATTTGCGAATATCAAAAAAGTTGGCAGAATCAGCAATGGTATTGGCTTTCGTGCTAACAGTAAAAATCAATAATAACAATGGAATTAAAATTTTCATGATTAGATCTATATTTTTTATCTTCTAAATAATTTATTCATTTTTTAAATAATCTTCAAATATGTACAAAGTTTAAAGTTTATAAAGATTTAAAGTAATCACTTGATTTTTATCGAATTATGTTTAAAATTTATAACATTTATCAATTGAAAGTATATTTGTTCTTTTATTTTCTATATAACAAATTATTAAATAGAAATTAAACGACTTTAAAATTACGAAAAATCCATTTAAATTAAATCAGACTATTTGATATTTTAAAACAAATACAATGAAACAAGAATCATTTTTGCTCATTTCGTTATTGCTCATTGTGCTGGTCTGTTAAATGAGCAATGTCGAAATAAAAATTATACAGAATTCAAATAAGGAATGATACTACTTGATAAATTTTGCGAATATTTTAGTTTGTCCATATTGGAGGCTAATTATGTATAAACCGTCTGGTTCATTTATGAAGTTGATATTTTTTCTGAGAATTCCCTGTTCAGGAAAATCCTGAGAGGAATAAAGCCTGATTCCAATCAAATTGAATATTTCAATATTAAAAGGATGAAGCTGATCTATAATAGCTTCTAAACCGACGTAACCATCTGAATAACTAATTTTAAAATTCGGATCGTTCAGAAGTTCCTTAATATCAAGAATAATCTGAATTGAGTCAGACACGCCGCGACAGCCATTTGAGTCGGTAATTTCAACTTTATAAAATCCATTTGATTTTGCACTTAAAGAAAAATTTGTATCGTTTATAAGTTTATTTGAATTCAAATACCACTGATAGTGCGCAGCAGGACTGGCTATTAAAGTATTCAAGCTGCGTGTAATCTTGGGCGTCTGCGGATCAGAAAATTGCAGAATATTAACAGGTTTTGAATCTGAAATACAGTTATCGCTGCTAACACCACGAACCGAATAAATACCGGGTAATTTGATAATTGTTTTTTTTGTTGAATCACCATTTGACCAGTAATATTTGGCAAAACCTAATGTAGCTGTTAGAACAAGACTGTCATTAGGACAAATTCCATGTTTTAAATTTGTATTAATGATAATGTCATTCTTTGCAAAAACGCTCACCGAAACGACGTCTGACACATCTTTACAATTATTCGAATCGATGGAAGTGACATAATAGATGCCACTCGTGCTAACTTTTATTTTTGAAGATGTTTCACCGGTTGACCATTTATAAGAATATTTGGGATTGTTAATCTCTATTGTAAGAGTATCTCCTTGGCAAAATGTAGTTGGGCCGCTTAATTTCAGACTTGTTCTATCAATATTACATGTTGAAATTGATGTTTCCCAAACTCCACGTCCGAAGGTAGCCGCTCTCAGCATGTTATTAGTGTAATTATAATCCAGATCGAAAATAACTATATTTGGTAATCCTCCATTAAATTCATTCCAACTGTTCATATTCGATTCTTTATAAAAAACACCAACATCAGTGCCGATGAAAAGTCTGTCTGAAGTATTTTTCTGATAAAGAATACAATTAACTGGAAGAATTGGTAAATTATATGAAATATCTTTCACTGCTTTACCGTCCCACTCAAAGATTCGACCAGTTTTAGTATATCCGGAACAACTGATCCATGCCCTTGAAGCATTTGCAGGATCGACGGCAATTGCAGTAATCTGGTTTGTCAAAGTCATAATAGTTGTCCACTTTGAGCCACCGTTTGTACTTAAACGCACAGCAGTAGGAGTTGCTGCATATATATAATTTGTATCCGACTGAGCTACTGCTAAAACTCCTATTAATTCCGAGAGTTTAAGATTTGTCAACTTATACCATGTTTTTTTTGAACCATAGTTATCTGATTTCCAAATCTCATCATAACCGGCATACAGCGTGGATGAATTTTTAGGATTCAAAATAAATGGTGTAACCCACTCGCCATCGGTACCAGTTGTATTTGAATTTAAAATTGATGAGAAATTGCTGCCACCGTTAGTTGTCTTATAAAAATCTCCATAATACATAGAAACGTAGCCAATATTGGAATTGACAGGATCAATAGCATTTTCCATACCGTCGCCTCCCTCAACGACTGACCAATTCGTCCCATTGTATAAAAACGAGCCATTGTCCTGATTTCCGGTGTAGATCATATTTGGATTCTGGATAGATGTTGATAATTTATAAATCTCTGTAATAGATAAATTATTATTTTTATCTGTCCATGTTTTTCCGTTATCACTTGAAATAGTGATCCCGCCGTCGTTAGCACAAAATACAACATCATTATACGGATTAAAACGAATATCATGAATATCAGCATGAACGTAAGGTTTATTATAATCTCCCTGCCAATCCGAAATTGAATTGAAAGTCACTCCTTCGTCTTTTGATTGCCAGAGATTTATACCACCGATATAAATCCATTTTTTGTCATAATTATTAACTTCAATTGCAAGATCATAATCTCCCTGGCCATCAGTGCCGGAGCCGTCAGTTTCAATATTTAATATATTAGGAGTAGTGCATTTAACTTTCCACGAATTTCCGGCATCGGTTGATTGAAGCACTGACTTCAATCCGAGTGAAGTTTTATCAGCAGCTACAGCATAAATATAATTTGCATCAAGAGAAGTGGTAGCCAAAGCCACTCGGCAGACACCCGTCAAAGTGTAAACTGTTTTCCAGTTTGCTCCGGAATTAGTCGTAATTTGTAAATACGAAGTTTTACCATCTGATGAGGTTGCGATAATCTTCGAAGGATCTTTAGTATTAAATTTCATATCAAAAACAAAGTCCGATTGTAGCAACTTGTACCAAACTAAGCCACCATCATTACTGGTATAAATACCGATGGAAGTTCCTGCATATACAAGATTTGGATTAACGGGAGATACAAGAATTTTACTGATTATCATATTTTGATCTATTGAGTATGCAAGGTTTGTAATAGCCCAGCTATTGCCACCGTCCGTAGATTTAATAACTCCGATTGAATAAACATTTGACATATAACTTCCATCAGCATCACCAGTAGCAACATAAATGATTTTTGGATTGGACTCCGATATTGCAATATCAGAAATTCCGATCGATAAAAATTGTGAAAAACCAATGACATTCCAAGTCGAACCCGAATCTATTGATTTCCATAAACCTCCGCTTGCAGACCCAGCCCAGACAGTGCCATCAGGTGAAAAGCGAACACAATTAATTCTACCAACACCGGTATCATCACCGTTTATCAGATTTACAGGATTATTCTTTGGCCCGATAAGCTTCCAGTCTGATTTCAGTGATGATTGAAGCAAATTATCGGATTTTGCATTTCTAAATCTTTTTAAATCATTCAAAATATTTCGTGTATCCGGGAATTTGCCGTCAAGCAAGGTTCTTTGCCCCCAAAAGTATTCAAAACGTTTGAATTTCTTCCAGCCCGAACCCTTTGTTCTTGGTACTTTTGAATAATGAGAATTATTTTGCTTCTTTATATCTAAGAAATTGAGAGTGTTACTATTAGCATAAACAATTGGAGAAAAAGCAATAATAAAAAAGATAAAGACTGTTTTTATTATCTTCATATAAATACCTCAAATAATTTCCAGAGTTGCAAATAAAGCGTAATTTTAAATTGAAGGAAAAATTAATAAATTTATAAATTATATCAATGACTATATTCAAAATTTATTAAATATTTCGATTATTATATCTTTCACAGACTTCAAAATTACGAAAAAAAACAATTTAATAATACCTTTTAATTATAAAAGACCTTGTGTATTTTCAAAATATAAGCTAAATTTGTAGTTTATATTAAAATGAAAATTAAAATACTATATATTTAAAACATGAGGAGATTTAATTGAAAAAGAATTACTGGAAACTGCTATGGATTATACTTCCGGTAGCTTTTGCCTCTTTTTTACTCTTTACTAATAAGATAAAAAGAGGACTTGATTTGCAGGGTGGAATGTACCTCACCCTTGAAGTCGATATCGTAAAGCTGATCGAAAATACTGCCCGACCCGATTTGGTAGATGATGTGTTCAAACAGGTGATCGATCAGACCCGCAAGGAATCTATCGAATCGAAGGATCCTGTTGTTGACATATTTTATAAGCAATTTAAAAATGTGGCATATCCAAAGGGTAAAAAATTAAGCAATTATATGACCATAGTGGATGTTAATGATCCTTCGGATGATAAAATCATTGAAAACCTTAGCCATAAAGCTACTATCGCTATTGATCAGGCAAGGGAAGTTATCGGACAGAGAATTAATAAGTGGGGTGTTTCCGAAACAAGTATTCAGAAACAAGGCTCACAGCGTATTATCGCCGAATTACCCGGATATAACGATGAACAGCAGGTAGAACAGCTTATTAAAACTACAGGTCTCCTGGAATTTAGATTACTAAAAAACACAGAAGTAATTGTTAAAGCCTTCCATGAGCTTGATCAGTATATGAAAAATAAGAATCTTGGCAAACTTGATACTGCAAAAGCCAGTTTGGCTCAAAGTTCCACTACCGTTGCAAAAGCTGCTAACGATACAAGTGCTACTGACACAAACAAGAAAAAGAATCCGAATAATCCTTATGAAGGAATGACACCGGAACAGCAACAAAAGGCATATTCCACCGATCACCCCTTTGTTTCGTTATTTGGGACGGGTTATTATGATGCTGAACAGAAGCAATCAATGAATATTTTCTATATAAATTCCAATTTCCCTCAGGGTGATGGCTATTCGTTTACAATTCTTCCAGAAATGTGGGATAGTGTTAGAAAAATTCTTGAAAATCCGGAATTCTCAAAATTTATTCCTAAAGACCTCGAACTTTTTCATGGATATAACAAAGAAAAAGACAGATCAGGTAAAGAATATTATGAATTATACTGTTTGAAGAAAATTCCCGAACTTACTGGAACTGTAATTACTGAAGCCCGCTCTGCTCACGATCCTACAACAGGTCAACCTATGGTTCTGATGAGCATGAACTCCGAAGGTTCTGCATCTTGGGAAACAATTACAAAAGAGAATATTAAAAAGAGAATTGCAATTGTTCTTGACTCTGCTGTTCGTTCGGCTCCGACCGTTCAAAACGTGATTTCAGGCGGTAGTTCACAGATTACAGGTATGAAAAACGAAGCTGAATCGCACTTGCTCGAAATTGCACTTAATACAGGAGTATTGCAGGCACCGATTATTGTTCGCGAAAAACGTGTTGTCGGACCTTCACTTGGTAGTGATTCAATTAATAAAGGAATGACCGCAACCGGTATCGCTTTTGCTCTCGTTATCCTCTTTATGTTGGTTTATTATGCAAAAGGTGGATTGGTAGCAGATTTTGCCGTGTTTATGAATATTTTTATGCTGATTGGTGTTTTAGCAGGATTTGGCGGAACCCTTACCTTACCCGGTATAGCAGGTATTATCCTGACGGTGGCTATGGCTGTGGATGCGAACATTCTTGTATTTGAGCGTATCCGTGAAGAATTGCGCAAAGGACGTTCCTTACGCTCGGCTATCGACGAAGGCTTCAGCAAGGCTTTAGCAGCCGTTATTGATACTCACGTAACCACGTTTATCACCGGATTAATCCTCTATTTCTTCGGAACCGGACCGATTCAGGGATTTGCTTTGACATTAATGATCGGTATTATCTTCACATTTTTCACAGCAATATTTATTTCAAGAAGGATTATTGAAATGATACTCTCACCAGGAGCTACCGAATTCAACTTTGGACAACCGAAAATTTATAAAAACGCAAGCGAAGGAGTAAAATAATGGAATTTTTTCATGGAACTAATATAGACTTTGTTGGAAAGAGACTTCTTTTCTTTGTTATTTCTGCAGTTGCAACTGCTTTTGGTTTATTAGCAGTATTTGTAATCGGAATTGATTATGGTATCGATTTCCGCGGAGGAACAGAAATTCAGTTGACTTTCAATAAAACAATAACAACCGAACAATTGCGCCATACTATCAGTTCAATCGGTATCGAAGGAGCTGAAATTAAATCACTCAAGTCAGGTGAAGCTGAAACCAGACAATATATTATCAGAATCCTCCAATCGGAAGGCGCTGCTAATAAAGTTTTTGAAGCTATGGAAAAAGATTATCCCGGAGCAAGAATACCCGGTTTAACCAAAATTGATGACGTAGGCCCGAAAATCGGAGGCGAATTGAAGAAGCAAGCATTTATCGCTGTTTTTCTTTCGGTTATAGCCATTCTGCTTTATATAGCTTTCAGATTTGAATTTATCTGGGGGCTTGGCGCAATCATAGCTCTTCTGCATGACGTTTTGTTCACATTCTCTATGCTTGTCATCGTCCAAAAGACTGGGATCATCAAATTAGAAGTCGATTTATCAATGTTAGCTGCTATGTTGACGGTTATTGGTTTCTCGGTTAATGATACCGTTATCGTGTTCGATCGTATCCGTGAGAACAAAACAAAGCATAAAGGTATGAACTTTGTTAAATTGATCAACCTGAGTATTAACGAAACATTGAGTAGAACTATTAATACGGTTTTGACCGTTGTAATGGTGCTAACAACGATGGTTCTGTTCGGTGGTGAAGTATTACGCGGATTTTCCTTTACAATGCTTGTAGGTATAATTGTCGGAACATATTCATCAATATATATTGCGAGTTCGTATGTGATCTGGCATCTTGAGAAATTCAAGAAAATGGATTTCACGACCGTTGAAAAGAATCAGCCGGTTAAAGTTAAAGCATAAATTTATCATCTCGTTCCCAAGTCCAGCTTGGGAACGAGATGATTGTATAAATTAATGGAAAAAAATAATGGAAGCACAAATTACATCAACAAGCAATAATGTTCCAATTGCAATGATCAAATTGGAAAAACAGATTCTTGGCGGAACTGAAGCTCTACTTTTTTCCTCCAAAATGCGTGAGTTGGTTGCTATGAAAATCGGATCAGTCGTAATTGATCTTAGTTCAGTGGAATCGATGAATAGCAGTGGGCTTGGTATGCTTGTTAGCGGACTGAGCACATTAAAAAACGCTGGTTCAAACATGCTATTGGCAAATGTGCCGGAAAAAGTGATGAATCTTCTTACAATGACTCACCTTGATAAAATTCTGAAAATTTTTTCAAATGTTGATGAAGCAGTATCGAGTTTGAATTAATCAGAATTTATCATTTCTGATTGACTATCTGGCTTGAGAAAAAATAAGAACCTAAGTGAATTGCTTTGGTTTTTTTAGTAACTTCATTTGAGAATATCACTTTCATTAATGAATAAATTTCTAATGAGCTTTTTGGGTTATTACCTTTTCTATTTAAAATTGGAAAAATATTCTCTTCGACTAAGCCCATACCAAAGCGAATTCTAATTTACAATATCAATACTTACTCTCGATCAAAAGCTCCCGGGCTGTGTTATATCATTTCCTATTTGAAATTAATTGATATAACAGACGAGGACGTCTGTTCTGCTTTGATTTATAGTAGTTTAGACATCCTCGTCTGAGCTTGATTCTATTTTTCTGAAATAGGATATTATATTATACGCATTCCTTATAAAATGTATAAATAAAACCCGATGACATAATTGAAAATTGTATTGATTTCAACATAAGTGTCGAATAGCCCGCCACTACAAATGAATCAAATAAATAGACATTCGAACCCGTTTAAACTTATTTTACTACATTAATCGGACAGATAGATTTTATTCCGTCCAAATCTGCTGTGATATAATAATTTGCAGATGGTAACACAGATAAATCAATTCTCACTTTCTGATTCCCTGCTGCTATGGCTCCTGAACAAATTAATTTAACTCTTTCACCGTCGTATGATATGAGTTCTATTGAAGAATTCTTTATCGTTTGGGAGTTACTGAATTCTAAGTTAATAAATTCATTTGCAGGATTGGGATAGGCTTTCAGAGCGGCATTATTAAGGCTGCCCGGTTCAATCACATCAACTGGGCTCAAAAGCCACACTATATAATTATTCAATAGAGTTGTACGCACCGTTTCGTCCTTGATGCACTCAAAGCCAAACCCCTGATAAATAGCTTTTGCCTGAGGATTTTGTCGAATGATCCTTACCGCAGCTATATTTCCGTTTGCTGGGATTTTAGGATTATTAAATGAGAGAATAGGTTTTGCTTTCTTGTCGTCAAGAATTTTGATCATATCTAACCAGGCTGTATAAATATAATTAGTAGAATCATATTCGTTTAAATTAAAACTTAATCCTTCGGTGATTTTCTCAGGACTAAAACCAAAAACATTTATGGTATCGGCTCTTCTGGCCTGACCATTCCAAATCCACCAAGGGTCCCAGCCGAATGTAGCTCCGGTGATACCGAGAGTGTCGGTATATAATTTTTTTATATTTGGTCCGTACATTTGGCCGTAATTATCAGCAATAAACCAAAGATTCATACAAGAAGTATATAGAACAGGTTTCCCTTTGAGAGTAAGTTTATTAAGATTGAAACAAAGACTGTCTGTGGTTGATAAGGTGCTGGCTCTGGTGGCGTAAGTTTCACAATCTAAAACAATGTCGAATTTATTTAAATCAAAGACTTTTGAGCTAACTGTTGTGTATGGAATAAAAGCAAAGTTATCTTTGACAGCAGACACTTTTGATACAGAATTGGATAAATAAGTGACAGAGGAAGCAGGCTGTCCATTATATCTGATTACAGCGCATTTTACATTATCAGAAAGAACTCCAGCTATTGTGCTTATCTCCAAACCACGAACAGAATCAGTGGATTGGACAATGGTCGAGACTTGATAATTTGCACATCCGGGCGTTGCTGATGGAGTAGTTGTAATAGTGAATGCTTTTGTCGATTTTGCAGGAATTGAGATTACAGAATCAGATAATTTATAAGTCCAGCCGTTTGGAATGATAGACTCATCAGGATTGATTTTTATCATTACTTTTACATCTTTTGAGTTCTTGTTTGAAGCTGTAATTGTCTGAACAGTACTTTGATTGGTCTTAGTACAAATAAACAAACTATCTGAAGCCATTTCCGAAATATACATTTCTTGTTTAGGGGTTGGCTTTTTACCATTTGAAACGGCATTAATAATCTGCCCCTTGGCTGTTGCCTCTTTAACAATCCCTGCAAACCAGAGATTAGAATAGTGCTGAATCGGATAAGCAGATAAGTCAACATCGAAATGATGGGTAAATTTATCACCTGTTTTGATGACAAGTGGCAATGGATCAGTGATTCCATAAATTCCGCCAATAATATCGCGAACTACATCCTGAAAAATAAAATTCTTAATCGGATTGGTTTTATAATAAAAAGGATTTGTTTCATAACCGGCAGTACCGCTCAGATAATTGCTCTGGTACCATCTTGTGCCGTTTCCGGTGACATTATCTTCAACAATAGCGAGATTAAAGGATAGTTGAGTCGAATTATAATCAGCAAAAAATTCAGCTGAAACGTCGGCTGAAAGAGTCTTTTTTGCAGTATCGACAGAATAATTAAGTGTAACATTCACTATAGCAGTGGCATTTTGAATATTTGCATCTATATAAGCAGTCCAGTAGTCAGGATCAATAACGACTCCGCTCACGGTTCCGACACTAATATTTTTGCGGTTAATCATACCCGATGGATAGCCGGTTATTTTAAAAGTATCTGCAAGCTGTCGCTGGGTAGCCGTTGCCATGGTATCTCCGTTATGCAGTCCTAATGGAATTATTCGGTCACTGTAATTTGCATGAAGATCTTCGAGCACCTGAATCCCCCGAACGCACCACCCACACCATCCACCCGTATGGTCTTCTATAACGAAATTCCGTTTTGGGAGTGCAGCAGAAAGAGTATTATACAATAGAAAAATTGCGAGGATTAGTAAAGTTTTTTTCATGTTTTATTAGTAAAAAATTAATAAAATTAGCTGATTTTTGATGTTGTCTTTTAAGTTTCGTTTCTGTAATTCGTGTAATTACAAGTATCTACAAAAGTGTTACTATATGTGGATTCCCGCATGCGCACAAATGACAGTTTTGGCAAATATACTACTTTTAAAACAGTCTCATGCACAACCATTGACCTTTATCAAAACTTTTTGATAAAGATTTTACCAAAAATGGGATCCTCTCTTGTGATAGTTCTGATTTTATCTATTTTTTCCTCTGTCATCCTTGTTCCGGGTGTTACAAGTTTTAAGCCGGTTTGAGTGAAAAGACTTCTTGCAATAACCATAGTAGAATCAAGATCTTTTTTCTCAACAATTACTTCAGATGGTGATTTTCCCTTTGAGCTCAGCATACCAAAATATTGATCTAAATAAGCTACTATAAACAAATCATATACATGGTGAGATTCGTGCTCCAATAGCTCCATTACTTTATTTTGATTTTTGGAATTTTTCAGAAGAAGATCCTCGAAATCCAATAAAACACGCAAAATTCTGGATCCAAGTGGAATTTGAACGGACTTTAAATTTTCTGGAATTCCTGTCCCATCATAGTTTTCATAAATATAATAAAGTATTTTCCTTACATCTTCATATCCGCGGACTTTATCAAGAAAATCGTTGACATACTTTGGTATATTATGCATCTCCTGGATAGAGATAAAACCATTTACCATTACAGGTGTTGAAATAAGGTTCTCTGGCAGCCCTAATCTACCAACAAAGCAGAGTGATGCGGCATTCCCAATATCAGTTAATTCTTTTGTACTGATATTAGGGTCTTGAGAGGCAATCCAGACAGAGGCTTGTATGATTCTATCAACTATTTGAGCACAATTATTTATACGTATTTCCTGGAATTTTTGTAATGTTTTTCTCATCCTCTCAGCATCGGCATTGAGGTGTAGCTCAAGTTCCTTAGCTTTTTCAAGGTGCATTTTAATATCCAATTTCAATGAGATGTTCCTATGAGCACTTCTTAATTTAGAAACAATGTCATCTACTGAAAAAGGCTTGGAGAGAAAATCGTCAGCACCTGCTTGCAGGGCTTTTAAATTTACTTCCTTATCGGTACTGCCAGTAATAATAATAAAGTAAAAGTCATTTGGCTCATCAGGATTGCGATATTTCTTCAAAATTTGTAATCCGTTGACTTGAGGAAGATTTATATCCAGAATAACAATCATCGGATCTTTCTTTCTATCAAGAACCTGACATGCTGATAATCCATCATTTACGCTAAAAACATCAACCTCTGTAAAAACCTTGTTGATGATTGAAGTAAGTAATCTGACGGTATTTTCTTCATCTTCTACAATAAAAAAAGCTACATTATTGGCCATTATTCACTCCTGATTCTGAAGAAATATTATTGGTTGACTTTTCAATCTGATCTCTGAACCAATCTTGATAAAACATCATTAGGACAGCAGTACAAGGAACAGCAACAATCAGCCCAATAAAGCCGAATAGACCGCCGAAAACGAATAAGGAAGCGATTAGTACAACAGGATGCAAACCAACTTGTTTGCCTGCAACATTAGGTTCTATTAAATACGAATTAATAAAATGCAAACTACTGATTGTAACTACAATAGTTATTGTACCGCTTATGAAATTATCAGGATTGACCAAGAGATTAGTTAATATACAAATTATCATACTGGCTAAAATCCCTACATAAGGTATTGGATTCAAAAATCCGCAAATAACCCCAAGAACAATTGGGAAAGGTAAACCGAATATTGAAAAAACAATCGAAGTTAAAAGTGCAATAACAAAAGCTAAAGTGATTTGCCAACTTGAATAAATTCTGAATATTTTATCAATTCTTTTTAAATCATACAAGAGCTTTTTATCTTTTCTAATTAATATTGAGCTTATACTCTCTTTAATTTTAGGAAAATCTTTTAATAGATAGAATGAAAGAACTGGAATAATAATTGCATTTAATATTTGAGAAGCGACCACGGATAAGCTGTTTAACACACTAAGCAAAGCACTTAAAACGACAGAAAATCCACTTTGGATACGTGGGACAATTTCATTCTGAACTATATTTTTTGCGGTCTCACGCGGTATTCCAAAGCTTGCTATATAATTATAAAACTTTCTGCTTTCGAGATATGATGACGCTTCGCCTACTAAGCGAGAAATCCTTCTAATTGCATCATCCATTTGAACAAATATTGGAGGGAAAACAAAAATAGCGATAGCCGTCACCGCACTAATGAATAAAAGCATTAGAAATAAAGTGGTTATCCAGCGGCTAATGCCCTTTCTCTCGAAAAAACCAACGAGCGGATCAAAGATATAAGCTATAATAAAGGAAATTATAAAAGGAAGCATCGCATAACCGAGATTCACAGCCATCCAATAGATAAATATAAAAGCTAAAAGAAGTATTAACCTTCTGACATATTTTGAATCCTTACGGTAAGGATAGATGAGAAAAAAAGAAATACTAACGAGTAGTAGAGGGATTTTAATAAATCCAGTTTCATAAATAAATAAAAACAAAGCAACCGAACTTAGTGCAATTCCGGTTACGAAAGAAACTTTTGATATATTAATTTTTTCATCCATATATACTCCCAATGAATTAGCAAGTAAAAGTTATACTAATTTAATTGATTTAAAAGTGTTATCAAAATATTTTTTCATAAAATTATAAAAAAGGGTTGAATTATCATTCAACCCTAATTAAATCTATTATGAATATTTTTAATTTATGCAGAAAATATAGGATAATCAGTATAACCTTTTTCATCTGCAGAATAAAAAGTGTTAAAATCAAGATCGGTTGCAAGGGCTAAATTATTTTTAAATCTATTAACCAAGTCTGGGTTGTTAATAAACGGACGACCGAATGCAACAAGGTCTCCCATACCTGCTTGCAAAGCAGTTTCTGCTTTTGTGGCATCATTACCACCGGCAAGAATAATTGTTCCTGAAAAATTACCGCGTATTGTGTCTTTTATTGTTTGAGGTACTGCAGGAGCTCCCTGAGCACTATGATCAACAACGTGAATGTACGCCAGTTTTAACTTATTTAATTCGGTTGAAAGATATGAATAAGTTTCGTCAATTTCGGGATAATGAGGCATATCGCTTGCAACACCATAAGGAGACAAGCGTATTCCAACTTTATCGGCTCCAATGGCTTGGGATGCTTCTGAAGCTACTTCTATAACAAATCGGCAGCGATTCTCAACCGAAGATCCATATTCATCTGTTCTTTGATTACTTACAGGTGATAAAAATTGCTCTAACAAATATCCATTAGCTCCATGGAGTTCAATCCCGTCGAAACCGGCTTCGATTGCATTTTTTGCTGCTTTAATAAATTCTACCTTTGTAGAAAGAAGTTCATCTGATGTCATTGCAGCAGGAACAGGCAAATCTTTCATGCCTTCCTGGTCAGTCCACATTTTCCCTGATGCTTGTATAGCTGAAGGTCCAAGTATTTTGGCCCCTGATGGGAGATTAAGTTCATGTCCGATTCGCCCTGTGTGCATTAACTGCATAAATATTTTTCCACCATTAGCGTGAACTGCATTTGTTGTTAGCTTCCAGCCTTCAATTTGGTCTTTGCTGAAAATTCCGGGGATACGGCAATAGCCCAAACCATTTGGTGAAGGGGAAACTCCTTCGGTTATAATCAATCCGGCATCTGCACGTTGATTGTAGTAAGTTGCTATTAATTCATTTGGGATGTTTCCAATAGCTCTACAGCGAGTCATGGGAGACATAACAATTCTATTATTTAGCTCAATGTTCCCAATTTTTGTATTTTCAAATAATTTCATCAAAACTCTATATTTAATTTAACCTAAACTATTAGTTATTATTAACGAATCAAACATTCTGTTATTTTAAATTAAATAATTATTTTAATAGAGTTTGATTAATATTCTTACAAAGTCAGACAAGAATGTCTGAACTACTCTTAGTAGGAGGATGTCTCAAAAGCAACATATTTAACAAAAATGTCATTCCTGCGTATGCAGGAATCTCATTCCAGTGACACTTTAGGGGATTCCTACATTCGAGACTGTGTGAAAAAGAGGAAATTCCACTGGAATGTCATTCCCGCGAATGCGGGAATCCCCTTCCATGGCGCAATTAGGGATTCCTGCATTCGCAGGAATGACAAGAAAAGGTAGTTTTCACACAAGCTCATTCGCAGGAATGACAAGAAAAGGTAGTTTTCACACAAGCTCATTCGCAGGAATGACAGAAATGAGACTTTTGAGTTTGTATGTTTGAAAAGCAGGCTTAACCAAAAATTGATTAATTTAGTTTTTGGTAAAAATAAAATTTATAAACAATTAATGGAGA
>JAPLFL010000101.1 GCA_026390695.1 Candidatus Kapaibacterium sp.
TAAAAAGATCAGTTGAGAAGCTAAAAAAATGGAGCTTTTAAAAATTCCGAACCCTGAATTTTTAAAAGCTAAAAAAAAACTGTCTCAGGTGAAAAAAAGCTTGGAATTCAACATAAAAGACAACCTCAATTGATGATTTTCCGAAGAATGACAATAATTCCTAATTCATTAAGGAAATGATATAACTTGTAAATTGAATTAAGTTTGTAATTGTTGATTAGGAAAAAAAAATAGTTTTTGAAAAGGGAATGAAAATGAAAGAGTTTTTTAGTATTTTGATGTTCTTTTGGGGCATTAATGTTTTCGGCTCAAATTGGGCAACTTACGATTTTAATTCAATAACTTAGGAAACAGATGAGGAAAGTCATGCTGTTTTTGTTGATCACTCCAATACTGTTTGGATTTGTACTTCTACTTATGTCCTTAAAATTAAATGGAATGGAATTAGTTATTATCAATATTTATGGGGATAAAATGGTTATAATACCTTAGCATTTAGTAATGATGATAAAAATTGGATTGGTGCCAATGATACTGGAATTGATGTTAGGGGTATAAATAATAAAGCTTACTCAGATTTTGGACATATACATTCCTATAATTCCATCCCAAGCGATATGGTTTATAGTTTAAGTTTCGATGGAAATACACTTTGGGCAGCAACCGATAGCGGTTTTGCAAAATATGCAGATAGTACATGGACAACGTATAACAAAACAAATTCGCCTCTTAGCTCGAACAAGGTTCGATTTATTCAAGCAGATCAACAAACTCACGATGATTGGACTTCAGTTGATAGTGCAAGTGCACGTGTAGTAACCCTGTTTAATAGCGGCACTTGGACTCAATGAAGAGCTTATAATTCCGGTCTGCCTCAGGATTCTGTTATTTGCTTTGCAATTGACGGTTCACATAACCGTTGGTTTGGAACAGGTCAAGGTTAAGCCCGATTAAGTGCAAATTCCCAAACTTGGACAGTTTTCAATACAAATAATTCGGGATTACAAAATTTTATTATGCTTTTATCGAAAAGGGAAATTCTCAGAAGATTACAAGGAGTTTTGTTGTGATAAAGTAGATTGCCATAAAGATACTATTCACACTAAAATTTTAGTTGTTTCGTTGAATATAATCTGATATTTTGAATTACAAGGATTAAAGTTATGAGTCCCTCTGAATTGATTAAAGAAATAAATACATTAGCTCCTAAAAAAAGGATGTATGTAATTGAACACGCAATACGTTCCTTTAGAAAAAGAAAGCCTATATTGGATTTGAAGAATATCCCTGATTTATTTATTGATGATTATAATAATGATTCAGAGCTTATTGCGTTCACATCATTAGATATTGAGGCATTTTATGAACCAAGATGAAGTCTGGATGATCAATCTTGATCCTACAATAGGAGCAGAAATTCAAAAAATAAGACCGGCAGTAATTGTAAGTGATAATGCTTTTGGGAAATTACCATTAAAAGTAATAGTTCCAATTACAGATTGGAAAGACAAGTATGCTTTAGCACCCTGGATGGTTAAAATTGAACATTCTATTCAAAATGGTTTGATAAAAGAATCCTCAGCAGATACTTTTCAAGTGCGCTCAGTCTCAGAACTGAGATTAATCAGAAAAATTGGAACTTTAACAAAAAGTGAAATGATTAAAATCAAAAAAGGATTATCGGGTGTTTTATCTATTGAGAATTAGAACAAATCAAATTACAGATAATTTATTGCCAATTACGTATTTAAAGATATATAATGCTTTTGAAGAAAAATCCGATGAACCTCACACCATTGCAATATTCCGAAGGAGAGGAAGTTAAAATCAATATTTCTTCTCTTCCAGCAGGATTTTATTATGCTGCTATCGAAAAGGGAAATTCTCAGAAGATTCAAGGAGTTTTGTGGTGATAAGGAAGGAAATTTCTTGGCATTCGAAAGATTATCTACTTCAGCGGTTATTGTAGGTATTTATTAGTTTCTTAATAAAATTTTTCAAGTTATAACGAAATGGTTTTTAAAGTATTATTGAGTGTTCCAATTACTCATATTTTTGGAAACTAATTAAATATATGTTAATTTACAAATTATAGTACTATTCAAAACAATATTTTAGATGCAGTTAAATTTCAGTTAGGAATGTAATTCAGGTTTCAAATTAAAAATATTTTGCTGTGATATATAATTTAATCTTCACTTTTTATTAAGAGATTACCAAATTTTTTCGTATTTTTGTAATCTGTATTATTTATATATTAATTAATCGGGAAAATATGGCTTTTTTAGGTCAAGAACACATAATAACAACCTTGTTAGAAGACGAAATTCGAAATTCATACCTTGATTATTCTATGTCCGTTATCGTTTCACGCGCTCTACCGGACGTTCGGGATGGATTAAAGCCAGTTCACAGGCGCATTCTATACGCAATGTCCGAACTTGGACTGACTCATAATAAACCACATAAAAAATCCGCAAGAGTCGTTGGAGAAGTGCTTGGTAAGTACCATCCTCACGGCGATACTGCTGTTTATGATTCAATGGTTCGTATGGCTCAGCACTGGAGTTTGCGCTATCCTATGGTGGACGGGCAAGGTAACTATGGCTCTATAGATGGCGATTCACCCGCCGCAATGAGATACACTGAAACAAGGCTTTCCTCAATTGCAGCCGAACTTCTTCGTGATATTGATAAAGATACCGTTGATTTCCGTACAAATTTCGACGAATCTTTGGAAGAGCCTACTGTTCTTCCGTCAATGATCCCAAATTTGCTGATAAATGGCTCCAGTGGTATTGCAGTTGGAATGGCAACTAATATTCCTCCTCAAAATATCGGTGAAGTCATTGCAGGTTTGAAGGCTCTGATAGTTAATCCCGATATAAGCATCTTAGATTTGATGAAATTAATTCCTGCTCCAGATTTCCCTACTGGCGGAATTATATATGGCTATAACGGCGTTTATGAAGCCTATACAACTGGACGCGGAAAAATTATTGTTCGCGGTAAAGCTCATATTGAAGAAGCTAAAAACGGCCGTGAATCTATCATTGTAACGGAATTACCTTATCAGGTTAATAAAACTACTTTGATCGAACGTATAGTTGAACTTGTTAAGCAAAAAACTCTTGAAGATATTTCTGATGTCCGCGATGAATCTGACCGTGATGGCATCCGTCTGGTTATTGAAGTAAAACGTGACGGCAATGGCTCTGTGGTTCTGAATAATCTTTACAAGCATACTCAGATGCAGGTTACATTTGGAGCTAATATGTTAGCTTTGGATAAAGGTCGCCCTCGCACCTTCAATTTAAAGGAAATGATGGTTGCATTCATCCATCATCGTAATGAAGTAGTGGTTCGCCGTACTAAATTTGAACTTGACGCCAACGAGAAACGTGCACATATTTTGGAAGGCTTCCTTATTGCTTTGAATAATCTTGATGAGGTTATCAAAACAATTAAAGAATCATCCGATCCAAGAGCAGCTTCAGAGGCTTTGCAAAAAAGATTCGAATTTTCGGAAATGCAGGCTAAAGCTATTCTCGAAATGCGTTTGCAGCGTTTAACGGGTATGGAACGCGAAAAAATTCAAAATGAATATCGCGAAGTTATCCGCACTATTGAAAGACTTAGATCAATTCTTGAAAGCAAAGAACTGCAAATGCAGATTATAGCCGATGAATTGACTGAAATATCAAATAAATTCTCCGATCCTCGCCGTACTGAAATAGTTCGCGATGCTCAGGACTTTACTATTGAAGATATGATTGCCGACGAAGATGTGATTGTCACTATTACTCATCGTGGATTTATTAAACGCACACCTGTTTCCAATTACCGCCGTCAGAATAAGGGCGGACGTGGTGCAAGCGGTGCCGGTACTCATGATGATGATTTCATCGAGCATGTATTTCAGGCTTCCACTCACCACTTCCTGTTGTTCTTTACTGACAGGGGCCGAGTTTTCAGAGTAAAAGTTTATGATTTGCCCGAAGGAAGTAAAAATGCCAAGGGTCGATCACTTGCCAATGTGATTCAGAAAGATGCAGATGAAACCGTAACTGCATATCTGCCGGTACGTGAATTTGATGAGACTCAGTTTATTATTATGGGTACACGAAACGGAACTATAAAGAAGACTGCTTTATCGGAATATCAGAATGTTCGGGCTAATGGAATAATTGCTATTAATCTTGTCGAAGGTGATAGATTGATTGAATCTAAAATCACTGATGGCACCTGCGATATTATTCTTGGAACATCAAAAGGTATTGCTTGCCGTTTCCGAGAATCAGATGTTCGTGCAGTCGGCCGGGCTTCAATCGGTGTGCGCGGTATATCGCTCGAAGGTGATGACAAAGTAATGTCGATGGTTGTGATCAAACGTTCTGATTCTCAGATTCTTGTCGTTGGTGAAAATGGATACGGAAAACGTACAAAATATGAAGATTTCCGTTTAACCAAACGTGGAGCTAAGGGCGTTATTTCAATGAATGTATCGGAAAAGACCGGTAAGGTTGTTGGAATGAAATCTGTGGTTGATACCGAAGATTTAGTTGTTATGACTACAAATGGCATAACGATTCGTCAATCTATAAGAGATATTCGCACAATTGGCCGCAATACTCAGGGAGTGAAACTTATCCGCCTCGATGCCGGTGACACGATTGCCGATATTACACTTGTAACGCGAGAGGAAGATGAAGTGGAAGAATCAAACGGAACGGATAATGCACCTGAAATGTTTGAAGAAAGTGGACAGACAACTCTTTTATAAATAAGGATTAAGAATTTAGAATTGTTGGAAATACAATAAATCCTACAAAGACTGCAAAATAATCTTGAGGCCGTCTCAAAACCCTCATTTCTGTCATTCCTGCGAATGAGACTGTGTGAAAACACGAAATATTCACGTATCTGTCATTCCCGCGAATGCGGGAATCCCCTTCCATGGCGCAATTGGGGATTCCTGCATTCGCAGGAATGACAAGAAAAGGTAGTTTTCACACAGTCTCGAATGCAGGAATCCCCTAAAGTGGCACTGGAAGGAGATTCCTGCATTCGCAGGAATGACATTGTTGTTAAATATGAGGCTTTTGAGACAGCCTCATTTTTTTTTGGTTATAACTCTTAATAATCCCAATATTCTTTACTCAATCTAATAATCTCATCCAACTCAGCTTTTGTATCGGTTTCACCAAATACAAATGAAGAACAAATATAGTCCCAGTCACTTGAAGTAAGATTATAGAGTTTCTTGGCTATTAATATTTCCAGTTCTGCACGGATTAAGTCCAAATCACGCTCGGAATCTACTTCTATATTTAATTCCTCCCCACAAGTCAGAAGTTTCTTCTGATTTGGAGCAAGAGAAATTACAAGCATTACAGATTTTTGACTTTTTCAAGTACTACAACAAATTCACCTTTTATTTGCTGTCGTTTTTTTAGGGTTATCAGGCATTCTCCTATGGTTCCTCGGATAAATTCTTCATGAAGTTTGGTCAGTTCCCGTGCTATACAGATTTTCCGATCGGATCCGGCTGCTGCACATAGTTCTTCTAATAATTTCATTATGCGGTGAACTGATTCAAGCATAATTACGGTGTGGTCTTGTTTGATGCAATTTCTGATAAAAGTCTGACGACCTTTTTTTTGAGGTGGAAAACCGAGAAAGATGAACGAATCAATTGCAAGTCCGCTCGCTATTAATGCAGTCAGTATTGATGAGGCTCCCGGAATAGGAATTACTCTAATATCACTCTCAATGGCTTTATGCACTAATCTGTATCCGGGATCGGAAATACAGGGTGTGCCTGCATCGGAAATCAAGACAACGCTTTTTCCTGCTTTTAATTCTGTGATTATTGAATCAGAGCGACTGTCCTCATTATAATCGTGGTAAGAAATAAGTTTTTTCCCGATTATATTCAGAGCCTTTAATAATATCCCGCTCGACCGTGTATCTTCGCAGGCTATCAAATCGACATTTTTCAAAATATGATAAGCCCTGAAACTGATGTCGCTTAGATTACCAATGGGAGTTGCCACCAAATACAAAGCATTGATGATATTTTCTTTAATCTCGATATTAATTCCTTAAGATTTTGTAATTTTGTAAATGTAAGTTTAATCAGTGATAACGAGATAAACTCAGGAATATTTTATTAAAATTATGAAAAAATAAATGCCAGTAAAAGTAATTACAATAGATTTTTGGAATACCTTGTTCGATTCGAGTGCCGGAACCGAACGGAACACATATCGCCGCCAGTCATTGGTTAAGGAAATAAAGAAACTGAATGCCGAATTAAGTGAAATTGAGTTTAATAGTGCAATGGAGGCATCATGGGCTTTTTTTAATGATAATTGGCTCAATCACAGCCGTACACCTGAGCCAAGCGAAACGGTGAAATTTTTTATGGACTTTCTACATTTAGATTTCACAGCCGAGCAATTTGATAAAGTTGTTTGGAATTTTGCAGAATCTGTGCTGGTTTTTCCACCTAAATTAATTGATGGAGTTCCTCAAGCACTCGAAAGTTTATCTTCAAAATTTAAATTGGGATTGATTTCGGATACTGGATTTTCTCCCGGAACTGTATTGCGTGAGCTGATGAAAAGAACTAATATTTATCAATATTTTTCAGCATTTAGTTTTTCTGATGAAACCAAAGTGTCCAAACCGCATCCGAAAGCCTATCTTACAGTTTTAAATGAGTTGGAATGCAATCCTGAAGATGCTGTCCATATTGGCGACATTGCTCAGACTGATATTAAAGGAGCAAAAAATTTATCAATGAGAGCTATTCGGTTCATTGGCGACCAAACTTCAATGGTTCTAAAAAATACTGACATACAAATAGAAGCTGACTGGGAAGCAGAATCCTGGCATGAAATAGTAAAAATTATTAACGAAATTACTAATTAAAATATTTTAATATTTTATTGAATAATTCTCCGATTTCATTTGCGAAATGATATTTATCATTAATGAGACTATCTCAAAAGCCTCATTTCTGTCATTCCTGCGAATGCAGGAATCCCCTAAAGTGGCACTGGCAGGAGATTTCTGCATACGCAGGAATGACATTTTTGTTAAATATGTAGCTTTTGAGACAGCCTCATTAGTTTTTTTAAAAATTATTTCGTAATTTGTAAATTGGTGTTTTATTTTTTTAAGTAATTTTGGATTTACATTTGATTAATTCTGATTTCATAGTAAAAGTTGCTCTGGAAGCTGTGTACGAATCAATTGGTAAAATTCATTATTCGATTGTTCATAGGCAAGCAAAGAAAATCTATGAAGTAGATGACAAACAAATAACTTATATCGTTTCCTACTTTAAGGCTGTCATTTGTGCGTATGCAGGAATCCCCAATTGCGCCATGGAATGGGATTCCCGCATTCGAGTTTGTGTGAAAACTGCAATTTCTTGTCATTCCTGCGAATGCAGGAATCCCGCTAAAGTGGCACTGGAAGGAGATTCCTGCATACGCAGGAATGACATTCTATTGGAATTTTCGTGTTTTCACACAGTCTCATGCGCGGGAATGACAATAATTCCTAATTCTTTAAGGAAATGATATTATATATAAAATTGAGATTTAACAATTAAGCATATACATTATGAAAAAACTATTCCTGTCAAAAAAAGTAATTCTTCTTGCATTGATTTTATCCGGTATTACTTTTATAGTTACGATCGGCTCAACTTATATAAATTATATCACAGCCTCTGATACTGTTCTGAAGGCATTGTTAGATGATGCGGAAAGTGATAAAAACTTTGTTGAAACACTTTACAATAAAGGTTTCTCAAGAGACTCAATATTATCAGTTTTAAATCAAGTTCATAAATCCGTAAGAATGATAGGTAGTACAGGGGAATTAGTTATAGGTGAATTGTATAAGGATTCAATAAATTTTATAGTGAGAAAGACCATAAATGGAGATGGTGAAAAAATTAGTGTTAGCCTTAAATCCAATAAAATAGCAGGTCCGATGCGCTCGGCAATGTCAAAAAAAACTGGGAATTATCAGGGCTTGGATTATCGAGGAAGTAAAGTCTTTGCAGGTTACACATATTTTGCACCATTTCAATGGGGAATTGTTTCCAAAATAAGTGTAGAAGAAGTACGGGAGCCATTTATTTATTCCCTTTTATATTGCTTTATACCAGCCATTTTATTAACTTTTTTTGGGTCTTTACTTTTTATAAAAGTAACAAATCCGATGATAACGGCTATCAGAAAAAGTGAGGAAAATTTATCGATTACTTTGAATTCAATTGGTGACGGCGTTATCTCTACCGATGAGCATGGCATGGTTGTACAATTAAATCCTGTAGCCGAGAAACTCTGTGGTTGGAAAATTGATGAAGCTCGTGGAAAACCTCTTAACGAAGTTTTTAAAATTATTAATGCTGAGACAAGGTTGATAGTTGAAAATCCTGTTAAAAAAGTGATTGAAAATGGACAGATTGTTGGGCTCGCCAATCATACAGTTTTGATTTCCAGGGACGGGAAGGAATATCAAATAGCTGATAGTGCAGCTCCTATAAAGGATGTAGCAGGAAGAATCAATGGTGTTGTCATGGTATTTTCCGATGTAACGGAAAGATATGCAGCAGAATACGCTTTACGCAAAAGTCAAGAGCAATTAAATATTATTTTTCAAGAATCACCTGTCGCATCTGTACTGGTTGGAATGGATAAAAAATTTATAAAATGTAATTCTGCATTCAGCAATTTTTTGGGATATTCGGAAATTGAAATAATTGGAAGGACTATTGAGGAAGTAACTTATTCTGAAGATGTTGAAATCGCAATGCCTGAAATGAAGCTGTTAGTGGAAGGGAAAATAAAAACAGTAAAAGCAGAGAAACGTTATGTGAGAAAGAATGGAGAACTTATATGGGGTGAGATAAAAATCTCCCTGGTACATGATGAGAACAATAAACCCTTATATTTCTTACCGATTATTCATAATATTTCTGATAGGAAAAAAGCAGAACTTGAATTGAAAGAAAGTGAAGCTACTTTCCGTGAATTATGGAACGCAACAATTGAGGGAATTACTATACACGACAGAGGTATTATTCTTAAAGCAAATGATGCGATGTGCCGGATGTTTGGCTATGAACCTGAGAATGTAATAGGAATGTCCTTGCTAAAATTTGCAGCACCTGAAGTGCACGATTTTCTTCGTAAAACTATGGCAACAGATAGGGATGGACATTTTGAATTACCATGTATAAAAGCAGATGGCACCAAAATGATTGTCGAAACATTTTCAAAGATGATCAGATATAAAGGTAAAGACCTTAGAATGGCTGCCAACCGTGATATAACCGAACGGAAGAAGGCAGAAGCAGCTGTTTATAAAGCTAAGTTGGAATGGGAGGCAATTTTTCACGGGATATCTCATCCGACGATAATTTTAGGGCCGGACAATAATATTCTTGAAATCAATGAAGCTACCGAAAGAATGCTTGGCAAGAATATATCCGAACTTAAGGATCTCAAATGTTGGGAGATTTTTCATGGTAATGCCCATTCCGAGCGACCTTGCGGATGCCCGTTCACGAAATTACTTGATAGCAATTCGAGCCAAACTGAGGAGATGGAAATTGAAGCCGTAAGTGGTACTTTTATAGTTTCCTGCACTCCAATTTTCGATGCAGGAGGAAAATTAGAAAAAGTTGTTCATATTGCCACTGAAATAACAGAAAGAAAAAAGGCAGAGAATGCTTTGAAAGCAAGTGAACTAAGGCTCCAACTAATTCTTGAGAATATGCCGATCCTCCTTAATGCTTTCGATGATAACGGTAATATAATCGTCTGGAATAAAGCGTGTGAAGAAGCAACAGGGTATAGTGCAGTTGAAATAATTAATAATCCACAGGCTTTAGAACTTTTATATCCGGATATTGATTATAGAAATAATGTGATGAAGGATATTGCTGATCCCAAATATTCAGATAATGTTTATGATTTAGTGAAGAAAAATAAAGAAATTCGGACAATAGAATGGTTCGATATTTATAAAAAGATCCGTATTCCGGGTTGGCCATCTTGGGGACTTGGTCAGGATATCACTGATAGATTGCGTGCCGAAGAATTATTAAGACAAAGCGAGGAGAAGTTTAGAAATATTTATGAAAATTCTCAGGAAGGAATCTTCCAAACGAGGGCTGATGGCTCTTATATTTCTGTTAATACAGCTTTAGCTAAGATGTATGGTTATGATTCTTCCGAGGAACTTATGGATAATAGAGCCAACATAGCATTTGATTCTTATTTTAACCCAGAAGACCGTAATCAATTTCTTAAAATTATGGAGGAAAAAGGATTAATTCGGGGTTTTGAATATCAGGTTAAGCATCGCGATGGCCATAATATGTGGTTTTATGAAGATGCAAAAGCTATTAAGGATGAAAATGGGAACCTTGAATATTTTGAAGGATTTGTTGTTGATATTACTGAGAAAAAGTTAGCGGAAGAGGCACTGAAGGCAAGTTATGCTGATTTAAGAAGAGCTGAACAAGTCTCTAAAATAGGTTATTGGACATTGTATTTGAATGAAAAAATTATGTCCTCCTCGGAAAATGCCAATAAAATTTATGGATTTGAGAATAATCAAAATTCTTTATCAGAAATTCAAAAAGTAGTTTTACCGGAATTCAGACAATATCTTGATTCTGCATTGCAGGAATTTATCGTAAATGGTAAACCTTATGATACCGAATATAAAATTAGAAGAATAACAGATAATAAAATCATAGATATTCGTTCAGTGGCGGAATTTGATCGTTCGAAAAATATTATTTTCGGTGTAATTCAGGATATTACTGAACGTAAAGATTATGAAGCAGCAATAATAAAAAGCGAAAAATTCCTAAAAGAAACACAAAAAATTGCTAATCTCGGTACTTATAATATGGATATTATTTCGGGTTTGTGGGAGTCTTCTGCTATTCTTGATGAGATTTTCGGAATAGATGCCAGTTTCGAGAGAACAGTCGAAGGTTGGGCTTCAATTCTGCATCCGGATTGGCGTAAATTAATGACAGATTATTTGATAAATGAAGTATTTGGAAAGGGTGTTACTTTTGATAAGGAGTATGTTATTATTAGAATTAACGACAGGTCGGAACGATGGCTTCATGGAATAGGCGAACTTAAATTTAATGAAAATCATGTACCTATAATAATGATCGGAACCATTAGAGATATTACTGAGAAAAAGCTTGCAGAGGAATTACTAATTGATAAAAATCATGAAATTGAAGCACAATATGAAGAATATATGCAACTTAACGAACAGCTTCGTAAAACAAATTATGAACTTGAAATAGAAAAAGCTCATGCCGAAGAAAGCGAAAAACTTAAAACCTCATTTCTCCAGAACATGTCCCATGAAATCAGAACTCCGCTTAATGGGATTATGGGATTCTCCGGATTATTGAGAGATTATGATGATCTAAGTCAGGATGAAAGCAAAGACTATATCAATATTATTGTCAATTCATCTAATAGATTATTGGCAATAGTGGACGATGTGCTGGATATTTCAAGAATAGATTCAAACTCTTTGTCAATTAATAAAAGTGATTTTCTTTTGACTGAATTGTTGCATTATTATCAGTCATTGTATAATTCTCAAATTCGATCCAAGGGACTTAACTTTATTATTAAAATTCAAGATAAATGCTCGGAATTGAAATTATTGACTGACAAAGATAAATTAAGCCAAATAATTACTAACTTAATGAATAATGCAACAAAATTTACTCACAAGGGTGAAATCGAACTTGGAGTTAATAGAGACAAAGATAAATTAAATATATATGTCCGTGATACTGGAATCGGAATAAAAGGGGAATATCTTGAAAAAATATTTGATCGATTCTGGCAATATGAGGCCTTTGTTGAGGAATTCTACGGTGGAACCGGATTGGGTCTCTCTATTTCCAAAGGATTGGCTGAACTTTTAGGGCTGCAAATTTCTGTTGAATCAGTTTTTGATCAAGGAACTACTTTTACATTGACTTTTAATCCAGATTCTTTTATTGAAAAAAATGATAGTTTTACTATAAATAAAACAATTACAAGAGAATATTTTGATTTATATGGTTTAAAAGTTCTAATTGTTGATGATGAAGAAACAAATTATTTGTATTTAAAATCATTGCTTAAAAGGATCAATTCGCACATTCACTGGGCTCGCAATGGTCAGGAAGCAATTGACATGTGCCAGCTAAATTCTTATGATTTGATTCTTATGGATTTGAAAATGCCGGTTATGAACGGTTTCGATGCAACAAGAAAAATTCGTGAGTTTGATAAAAATATTTTTATTATAGCGCAAACGGCCTACACTCAGGGCGAAGAAAAAGAGCATGCTATTGATGCCGGATGTGATGAATTTATATGTAAACCGATTGAGCGAGAGAATCTATTTTATTTGATTAGAGAAAAATTAAGGAAATGACATTAGTTTATAAAGTTCATCAAGTGATGAAATGAAAAATTGAAAAATAGGGAGTAGTTATGAGTTATCATATTGATTATAAGAGGATTAATTGGTTAAGAAAACCAAGGAATTTGAAACTAATTCTTACTATACAACTAAGTGTAATTCTTATTTTGATAATTATAATGACAAATTGCTTTAAAAAGCCACAAGAACCTATCCGAATCGGAATTAGCCCATGGCCTGGCTATGAACCTATGTTTTTGGCAAGAGAAAAGGGATACTTTTCCGAAAAAGATGTCAAGTTAATCGATTATACTTCAGTTACAGGCCAATCAAGAGCTTTCGTTAATGGAGCTGTCGATGCTGCTGCTATGACTCTTGATGTTGCAACCAAATTAAGAGAAAGCGGAGTCGATCTTAGAATTGTACTTGTCTTTGATGTTTCAAACGGTGGGGATGTTATTCTCGCAAATCCTGTATATCAAACCTTAAAGGATCTAAAAAATAAAAAAATCGGTGTTGAGACAACTTCAATCGGTGATTATATGATTTCACGTGCTTTGGAATTATCCGGCATGAAACTTACGGATATTAAGGTTGTTCCTTTGGAAATTTCCGAACATGAAAGAGCATTTAAAGAAAAACGAGTTGATGCTATTGTTACTTATGAACCTGTCAAAACCAAATTAATTGCTTACGGGGCTAATAAAATATTTGATAGTTCGCAAATACCGGGAGAAATAGTTGATGTTCTTGTTGTAAGAACTGATTATTTGAAAAAAGGAGATAAACAATTAATCTCACTTTTAAATGGATGGTTCAAAGCATTAGGAGCACTAACGACAGATAGCTTAAACTCAATTCGTTTTATGGCTGCAAGGGAGCAAATCTCCGATAAAGAATTTATTTTATCTTTGGAAGGGTTAACGATACCCAATATGCAAAGTAATATAATGCAGCTTGGTGGAGCAAATCCCGGACTGCTTGCACCTGCAAGACATCTTGAGAGAATAATGTATGAAAAGAAGCTCATCGAAGGTCGTGTGGACTTAGTTAAACTTTTTGATGCCTCATTTATTGAAAGGTTGACTAAATGAAAATATTAACTCTATTCCCATTACGCATCACAATACCATTATTTTTATTAATAACAGCGCTGGTTCTACTTGTTTTAACCGTTGAAAATAATCTTCGTATATCTAATAAATATCTTGAAGAAAATGGAATTACTACACATATTCATGATATGACTATTTATCAGGGTATTTTCAATAATCTATTCCGTAAAGGCGATATTGAAGGCATTCAAGCTATTATAGCAGATATGGGATCGGAACCAAATTTAATTCATATTGCTTTGTTTGATCAATCTAACAAGATACTTTATAGTAATGACTCTCATATTATCGGTAAATTAGTGCACGAAGTATTTGAAACAATTAACTTACAAACAATAGCGGATTGCAGGAAAAGCGGACGCGGGATTGTTTCGCTTTCAAGCACAGGTGATACTATTTCTGCCAACTATCCAATACTTATACACCCTCAAATTGAAGAAATGAAGCAAACTTCAGTTGCCGTGCTCCACGTTTGTGTTGATCTATCAACTCCAAAAGCAAAGCTAAGATATGAAACATGGCAGCAACACTTTGTTTATATTATATATTCTATCATTATCTTCGTTATTCTCGGCTACTTATTACGTTTTGTTGTTTCCAAAAGAGCTGCCGAGCTTGTTGCAACTTCCCATAATTTCTCCGAAGGCGATCATTCCGTCCGCTCAAAGCTGCAAGGCAATGATGAACTTGCCCGAATTGCTTTTGCAATGAATCAAATGTTCGATCAAATCATTGCAAACCAAAACAAACTTAGCGAAAGCCAGCTTAAATATCGGCAATTATTTGATAGCATCATGGATTCCTTCGTCCGAATGACGATTGACGGTAATATATTAGAATGTAACCCTTCTTTTGAGCTTATGTTGGGCTATTCACACGATGAAATCACAAATCTAACAAGTAAATCCATTACCCCTGATAAATGGTGGAAGATTGATTCCTCTTTCTTGCATGAAGAAATTCTTCCATTCGGTTTCTCATCTGTTTATGAGAAAGAACTAATCAAGAAAGACGGCTCCGTAATCCCTGTTGAGCTTCGCACATTCAGTATAAGCAACGCTGTAAGCGGACAATTATCGCTTTGGAGCATTGTTCGCGATATTACAGAGCGGAAAAAGACTGAACTAATTCTTCAGGAAAGTGAAACAAAGCTCCGTGCCATTTTTGAAAGCTCACGTTACGCTATCGGTGTTTCACTAAAAGGTATCCATGTCCTTGCAAACCCGTCCTATCTCAAATTATTCGGCTATGATAACATTGATTCCCTTATCGGAACCTCTATTTTGGATAATATTGCTCCTGATTTCCAAAATGATATTATGCAAAAGATTCAATTAAGAGCAGCAAACAAGAATTTACCTTCTTTTTACGAAACTCGTGGCCGACGAAACGATGGACATGAGTTTGATATGGAAGTTAATGTTTCGTCATACAATCTCCAAAACGAAAAATTCACTCTCGTTACTATTCGCGACATCACCGAACGCAAGAATTCCGAAGAATTACTCTTAGAACAGAATAAAAATCTTGAGGCGCAGTATGAAGAATACATGATTCTCAATGAAAAACTTCGTATTATCAATTTTGATCTCGAAGCAGCAAAAGGAAAAGCCGAAGAAAGCGACAAATTAAAAACCGCATTCCTGCAAAATATTTCTCATGAGATTCGCACACCTCTCAATGGCATCATCGGATTCTCTAATTTACTTAATGAAGCTGATGTCTCCAAAGATGAAATCACAGAATATTCCTGCGTAATCAAACAAAGCGGTAAAAGATTAATTGAAATCGTTAATAATGTTATTGATATTTCTAAAATAGAAACAGGAATGATCGAATTAAACATCCAATCCTTTTCTCTAAATGCACTTATCGAAGACCTATATGAATTTTTCCTGCCGATGGCAGAACTAAAAAGCCTCAAATTGAATTATATCATTCCCCAAAATAATGAAAGCTCAATTGTATCGGATGAATCCAAAATTGTTCAGATTCTTACCAATCTTATAAATAATGCAATCAAATTTACATTTGCCGGATCCATTAATTTTGGTTATAAAATCATAGATGAACTTATACTTTTCTTCGTCGAAGACAGCGGAATCGGGATACCGGACGGTATGAACAATAGAATATTTGAACGATTCGTTCAGGTTGACCTTTCAATCACCAGAGGATACGAAGGAGCCGGTCTCGGACTTGCAATAAGTAAAGGTCTTGTGGAATTATTGGGTGGTTATATTAGTTTTAAATCTGAACTAAACAAGGGAACTAAGTTTGAATTTTCAATTCCCTATTCCCCAATTCAGAAAACAAATAAACAAGAATCTCTGACAAAAGAAATAAGTATAGAATCCAATATTGAAGCTAAGATTTTGATTGCCGAAGATGATTTTACAAGTTTTAGGCTATTACAAACAAGTTTAAAAAATAAGAATTACGAACTTATATTAGCTGAAAATGGCCAAAAAGCTGTTGAAATGGTATTACATAATTCGGATATCGATATTGTATTTATGGATATAAGAATGCCAGTAATGGATGGCTTTGAAGCAACGAGACAAATCAAAAAATTACGCCCTCAATTGCCTGTTATAGCTCAGACAGCTTATGCTTTTAGCGAAGAAAAGATGCAAATAATGACAGCAGGATTTGACGATTACATTTCAAAACCTATTGATTTAAATAAAATTAAATTCCTAATCGAGAAATTCGTAAATAAACAAAAGTAATTAGTTCATTTAAATCACCAAACCACCATGAAAACAGAAAATATGACTTATGAAGAGCTTCTAAAATATAAATTAGCTCTCGATTCCTCAAGCGAATCCATATTCATCACTGCCCCGAATGGAATTATAACATACATAAATCCTGCGTTCACCGATCTTTACGGTTATACCCCCGATGAAATAGTCGGCAAGCATACCCCAATTATTCTGAAGGGCGAAAAATCAAGTAAATTATATAAAAAATTTTGGAAAAACATTGTTGAAGGAATGGCAGACAAATCCGAATACATGAATAAGACAAAAGATGGGAAGATATTGATTATTGAATCAACAACAAACCCTTTTCTAAACGAGGAAAATCAATGCTTAGGGTTTATTTGCGTTCAAAGAGATGTGACAGACCGTAAAGATAGAGACGAAGAATACTCTTATTTGATTTCGGAGCTAACTGTGTCAAGGGATATGATTGAAACAAACCTGTTTCAGACTAATGAATTGATAGAACAACTGTCTGAAACGCAGGAAGCCCTTGAAAAAACTAATTCGGAGAAAGATAATTTCTTTTCAATTATTGCGCATGACTTGAAAAATCCGCTTGGAAACTTCAGAAATGTTACTGAGCTTTTGTCAGATTCTTATGCAGACTTTTCGGAAAAAGATAGAATTGAGTTTATCGGATTAATGAACGATTCAGCCAAAAATATATATGCTTTACTCGAAAATTTATTAGAGTGGTCACGTTCGCAAAGAGGGCAAATTCCGTTTCAGCCATTGTTATTTAATTTAAAAATGATGTCAATAGATATATTTAAATTAATGAAGCCGTCGGCAGATGCAAAAAATATAGAATTAATAAATCATATTCCGGTTAATTATGAGATAAATGCCGATCTAAATATGATAAATACAGTAATTAGAAATTTAATTTCCAATGCAATAAAATTTACTCCGAATGGAGGAATGATTGAATTGGGATTAAAAAATATAAATGATAATAAGATTATGACGGAAGAATGTATATATATAAGGGATAACGGATTAGGTATGAATAAGGAAATGTGTAATAAGTTATTCCGAATTGATACAAACGTAACTACTCCCGGAACAAATGCTGAAAAAGGAACAGGATTAGGGCTTATATTATGTAAGGAATTTATTGAAAAGCACGGCGGAAAAATCTGGGTTGAAAGTGAGGAAGGCAAAGGAAGCACCTTTTATTTTACGATACCTAAAAGCATAAAGTAAATTATTAAAAAGCCAATCAATACTTCAATAAAGCCTGTCATTCCTGCGGAAGCAGGAATCCCCAAAATAAACGAACCTGTCATTTCTGCAAATGCAGGAATCCCCAAAATAAACAAGCCTGTCATTCCTGCGGATGCAGGAATCCCCATAATGAATAAACCTGACCATGCAACATAAACATGAAGCCAAAGAGAGAATCAAAAATGGGATTCCTGTATGCACAGGAATGACAGAAAAAATAGTGCTGTCATTCCTGCAGATGCAGGAATCCCCAAAATGAATAAACCTGACCTTATAATAATGAAAAAAATAGCAAAACAAGGAAAAACAAATAAAATATATAAATAAATAAATATAAAAATGAAAATAACAGTCAATAGCATGCAATAGAAAAAACATAAATATATAATAATAAACAACTAATGAAGACAGGAAAAAATAAGAAATACAAAGGAAATCCAATAAATGAGCGCAGCGGAATTGTATTTAAGGACAGCGGATTAGTATTTAAGGACAGCGGATATGTATTTAAGGACAGCGGATTTGTATTTAAGCGCAGCGGATTTGTATTTAAGGACAGCGGATTAATAATTTAATGGAGCGGATTTGTATTAAAAGAACTAATAATAAAAATAATGGATATAAAAACAAAAAATATGGAAATGGAATATAATAATAGAAATATAAAAAAACAATAGTAAAAGAATAAGGAATAATAGATACAGAAAAAGAAAAAAATATACAGTTTATATACAAAATAAAAAGGGTAAGAATCATGAAAAACATTATTAGCAGAAGAGAAGAAGAAAGAATAGCGGCATTAAAAAGCTATAATATCTTAGATACCTCTCCTCAAAAGATCTATGACGACATTACATTATTAGCATCTCAGATTTGTGACACACCAATCTCTCTTATATCATTAATTGATGAAGATAGACAATGGTTTAAATCGAAGCAAGGTGTAGATGTGGAATCCACACCACGAGAGATCGCATTTTGCGCACGGGCTATCGAGACTCCAGAGGAATTATTCATCGTTTCGAATGCAATGGAGGATGAACGATTTAAAAATAACCCATTAGTAACGGAATACCCTTATATTAGATTTTATGCGGGCGCTCCACTTGTAACAAATGACGGTTATGCTTTAGGAACCCTCTGCGTTATAGATCGGGAGCCGCGTGTACTAAAACCGAAGCAGTTAGAAGCATTAACGGCGCTGCGCAATGGAATAGTAACTGCCTTTGAACTTGAACGGACTAACAGGTTTCTAAAAGAATCCGAAGAGAAGCAAAAGCAATTATTAGAGGAAACAGTGGAAAAAGACAATGCCACAAGATCAATTATCGAGTCTGCACCGAACGCAATGATTCTTATAGAAGCAAATGGAGTCATTAGAATGGTAAATATACAAACGGAAAAGATATTCGGCTATTTACGAGATGAAATTATTGGTAAGCAAATAGAAATATTACTCCCTCCGGAACATTCTGACATCTTTATAAAGCTAAGAGAAACCTTTATAACCAAACCTTCTCACAAGGCAATAGGGTATGGCAGAACATTATATGGAATAAAGAAGGACGGAGTACGGTTCCCGATTGAAATAGGATTAAATCCTCTTTTAAATAAGGGGAAATTATGGATATTAGTATCAGTTATCGACATTAGTGAGCGGAAAAACCACGATGAAAAGCAAAAAATATATCTTGAAGAATTAAAAGAGAAGAATGGAATCATAGAGCGCGGCTTAAATGAGAAACATGTATTAATCGGAGAACTGACTGAAGCTAAAGAAAAACTGGAAACTCTCAACGCAACAAAAGATAAGTTCTTTTCTATTATAGCGCATGACTTAAAAGGGCCATTAGGCAGCTTTAAACAAGTAACTGAACTGTTAGCAGAATCATATTCCGAGTTTCCAGAGGAAGATAAAGTTGAATTTATCTTATTAATGAGTCAAGAATCAAAGAATTTATACTCTCTTCTTGAGAATTTACTTGAATGGTCACGGTCGCAGAGGGGGAATATCCCGTTTAACCCAGAGAAATTCAATTTAAAGATGATGTCAATCGAAATTATCAAACTTATGAAGCCAACTGCCGAGAAAAAAAGGATTGAACTTATAAATCATATTCCCATTTCCTTAGATATAATAGCGGATGAAAACATGATAAACACAGTTATCCGAAATTTAATATCGAATGCCATTAAGTTTACACCCGATTGTGGAAGTATAGAACTGGGAATACGAGCTAAAACCACTGAGGAATTCAGTTCATCGGAGGATTGTATTTTTATAAAGGACTCCGGGCTTGGTATGAGCCTTGAAACACGGGATAAATTATTCAGAATCGATACTCAGGTGACAACTCTCGGAACGAATTCGGAGAAAGGAACGGGTTTGGGATTAATTTTATGTAAGGAATTTATTGAAAAGCATAGTGGGAAAATCTGGGTAGAGAGTGAGGAAGGGGAGGGGAGTACATTTTATTTCACAATACCAAGAAGAAAATGAGAATTACTTATTTAATAGAATAAAATTATTTTAAATTGCATTGCTATTTTCATGTGAAAAAACATTAATTTTGTATTTCCGTTTTATTGAAATATTTTAACTTTATATATAAGGAACAGCCATGAAAAAATACTCTGACATACTCTTGATTGAGCTTGTTCTACTATTCTTTTTAGTTATATCTTCCAAGCTCATTGCACAACCATGGGTTGAATCTCTGCCCCAGTCCGAAAGAAGCAACTTTAATTCAATTCAACAATCTTTTTATGACTATGAAAAGCTGTTCGATGCCTCCCATCCTGAACCAATGAGCAAAACTAAGGGTTCCGGTTATAAGATATTTAAAAGATGGGAAAATTTCTGGCAGCCCAGAGTTTCCGCAGATGGCAGTTTCCCAAATTCAAATATCAATCAGACAGAACTGATCAAGTGGAATAAAAATAATCATAAGCAAAATAAAAATAATAAGCTTCAATCTGCCAACTGGGCTCCGATTGGGCCTTCAACAAGTTCCGGTGGCTATGCCGGCTTAGGCAGAGTAAACTGTGTTCGTGCTTTGGGAAGCGCTCCAAGCGTGATTTGGGCTGGTGCAGCGGCTGGAGGAGTTTGGAAAAGCCAAAATGGCGGCATATCATGGACTTGTATGCTCACAAATATTTCATCGCTCGGTATTTCTGATATTGGCATTGATCCTACAAATTCAAATCATGTTTACATTGCAACCGGAGATAATGACCATAGCGATACCCGCTCAATCGGTGTTTACGAGACTTCTGATGGTGGCGCCTCATGGAACCCGACTGGCTTATCATTTAATGAATCAAGTTATACTTTAATTTACAGGTTATTGATCCATCCGACTACTCCGAACATTATTTATGCTTCAACAAGTGTGGGTGTGTATAAAACTACTAATGGCGGCGTTAATTGGTCTAATATTTCATCTTATATTGGAAAAGACCTTGAGTTTAAACCTGGTGATCCCAATACGATTTATGGCTCATCAAATATTGTGTTCAGGACAACAGATGGAGGCACGAATTGGTCACAACTTACAACAGGACTGCCAAGTTCCGGTATCCAAAGAATAGCTATTGCAGTTACTCCGGCAAATTCGGCATATATTTATGCTTTAATCTCAAATGGTAATTCAGGATATTTGGGGATGTACCGTTCTACCGATGCTGGCAATAACTGGGTATCACGGTCAACAAGTCCAAATATCCTCGACGGTACAACTAATGGTTCCGGTTCAGGTGGACAAGCTTGGTATGATCTATGTATCGCTGTCTCAAATTCCAATGCTGAACTGGTTTTTACAGGTGGAGTAAATATTTGGAAATCAACAAACGGCGGACAGAACTGGACGATTAATACTATGTGGTATGCTTACGGCTCATTGCCGACTGTTCATGCAGATCAGCATGAATTATTCTTTATTCCCGGAACAAGTACATTATTTAACGGAAATGACGGTGGAGTTTACCGGACTACTGATTATGGTTCTTCGTGGACATGGATGGGAAATGATCTGCAGATTACTCAATTTTATAAATTAGGCATCACATCCAATTCTCCGGTCATGGTTATCGCCGGTGCACAGGATAATGGAACAAAACTATATAATTCTGGCGCTTGGAATGATGTCAATGGTGGTGACGGAATGGAGTGTTTTATTGATTTTCAAAATAATTCCACAATGTACTGCACAACTCAAAACGGATCATTAAACAAATCAACTGATGGAGGAAATAACTTCTTTTCTATAAAAGGATCAATAGGTGAAAACGGAGCTTGGGTTACCCCATTTTTAATGAGTCCATCTAATAATAATGTCCTATTTGCGGGATTTGTAAATGTTTGGAGATCAGCAAATGGCGGAACTTCATGGTCAAAAATTTCAAGTTTCTCAGGAAGTTCCTTGAGTTTAGTTACGGTTGCTCCATCAAACGCAAATTATATCTGTGCCTACGTAAGTTCCGTTATAAATAAAACTACAAACGGCGGAACAGCTTGGACAACAATAGCCTTACCTTTTGCTGGTAGTTTGACTGGTTTAATTTATAGTCAAACCGATGCACAAAAGATGTGGGCAACATTTTCTGGTTATAGTTCCGGCAATAAAGTATTTTACTCTTCCGATGGCGGTAACAACTGGACAAATATATCGGCAAATTTGCCGAATGTCCCTGTCAATTGTGTAGTTTATCAGGAAGGGACTTCCGATATCGTTTTTGTCGGGACTGATATTGGTGTATTTACCTATGATCCTTCAATCGGGTCATGGCAAAGTTTCAGTGATAATATGCCAAGTGTAGTAGTTGATGACCTTGCGTATAATTATAATACAAATACACTTTATGCTGCAACTTTTGGCAGAGGAATCTGGTATAGTACAGTTCAGGTATCGCAGCCGATAAGTTCGTCAGTTTTGACGAGTTCCCTATGTTCCGGTACTTCTTTGAATGTCAATTATCAGATTTATTCAACTTATAATAGCGGAAATATTTTCACAGCTCAGTTATCGGATGCAAGCGGGAATTTCACTTCTCCTGTAAATATCGGAACATTAACAACGACGAATGCAGGAACAATTAATGCAACAATACCGATAGCAACTTCAACCGGAACGGGATACAGAGTAAGAGTAACGTCTTCCAACCCGTCATCGGTTGGAACAAATAACGGATCGAATATTGCAATTTCTACTGCTCCAAATACTGTGATAAGAGGGAAAAATGTTGTTTGTAAGGGTGACATTATTACATTTAATACAAGTGCTGCCAGTGGTGTAAATAATTTATGGTCTGTCACAAATGCTTTTGAATCAAGTTCAAATTATGATACAATCTACACTGTTCGTTTCAATACTTTAGGTACTTGTAAAGTAAAACTAATTCAATCAGTGGGCACAAGTTGTTCTGACGCCGATTCGATGATTATTACAGTTTCTGAACGCCCTAATGCTTTGATCAATGGAGAATTATCTGTTTGTAACGGATCGGAATCAATTTATACTTCAGCAGGAGCATCAGGATTTAACTCCACTTGGACAATAAACGGCGGAATAACAAAAATCATTAACGATTCAAGTGTAACCGTTCAATGGTCTAATCCTGGAACCGGAACAGTAAAATTAGTCAGGAAAAATCTTATTAGCGGATGCTCAGATTCAAGTTTACAGTATATTACTATTAATCCCCAGCCGACGGTTACTGTTAATGGAAGTCTTCAGGTATGCAAAAATAGTGTAAGTGTCTATAAATGCAATAATGTTGTTGGAACGGTAAATTCTTGGACTGTTACCGGCGGAAAAGTTGAGAGTACGATTGGAGATAGTATTGCAAATGTGTTGTGGGATAACATTGGCAAAGGAACTATAACCGTTATTAAAGTCAATGGATTAACGTCATGTAATGATTCAGCTGTAATAAATATTACTATTAATAGTAAGCCAGTTGCAACGATGATGGGAGCCGTTTCTACTTGTGTGGGGACAACAGAAAATTATTCATCGACATTAACAGCCGGACAGACCACCCAATGGATTATAACAGGCGGGACTATTCTTGGGAATCCAACTGATCCAAATATCAAGATACTTTGGAATAATGCAGGGGCAGGGACTGTAAAACTAATAGTGAACGCTCTGGGCGATGGTTGTTCAGATACTATTTCCAAATCAATAACGGTTAATCTTAAACCAATTCCACAATTAACTGGTAATTCAAGTGCATGCTTAAATGATTCGGTAACTTATAATTTTAATGGGGTTGCCGGAATTATATCTGATTTTATTTTAACAAATGGGAAAATTCTTTCAAAAACTTCAACCAGTTTACAAATCCAATGGAATCAAGTTGGTGCAGGATCTATCAAACTTATTCAGACAAATGCCACGACGTCATGTAAGGATTCAATAACTTCCAATATAACGATTTATGATAATCCACCTAAGCCAACAATATCACGTTCACTTGATACATTAATATCGAGTTCTGTTTCAGGAAATCAATGGTATATTGATGGTCAGAAATATAACGGAGCGACTTTTAGAATTTTTCTGCCTCCCATCAGAGGTTTAGTAACTTTAATAGTAACGAATCAGAATGGATGTGTTTCAGTGCGATCGGATGAATATAATTTCAGGCCGGGCTTAGTACAAGGTGAGATAATTCTCTCTTTTATTGAAAATATAAGTATCTATCCTAATCCGGCAGATAAAATTGTAAATATAAGTTTCGATCTTAGTCACGATGAGATAATAAATATTAAGATTCTGGATGTTTTAGGCAGAAATGTGAAGACATTTCCAAATATATTATACAATTCAGGTAAGATCAATTTAATCTGGGATTGCACAAACGGATCAAACACAAAAGTCGATGCGGGAGTATATCTTATAAATTTTGAAACAATATACGGGAAATATTCGCAAGCAGTGATTGTAAATTGATGAAATAAAAAGATATTGGAGAGGATAAGGAGTAAGATCGTTTCCTACTTGAAGGCTGTCATTCCTGCGTATGAGCCTGTGTGAAAACATCAATTTCTTGTCATTCCTGCGCATGCAGGAATCCCCTGATTGGCACTGGAAGGAGATTCCCGCATTCGAGCCTGTGTGAAAACATCAATTTCTTGTCATTCCTGCGCATGCAGGAATCCCCTGATTGGCACTGGAAGGAGATTCCCGCATTCGAGCCTTGTGAAAACATCAATTTCTTGTCATTCCTGCGCATGCAGGAATCCCCTGATTGGCACTGGAAGGAGATTCCCGCAGTGCGGGAATGACAAGAATTCCTAATTCATTAAGGAAATGATATAAAAGTAGATTTAGGATACTGAATTTACTAATGTGAAATCTCTAAGTATTAAAAAGAACTTCATTTAGTGATATTCTCTTCAATTTTTCATCATCCGTTTATTCGTGATTCACACTATCTCTGCTCGGTATGGATTTCCTTTCCAAATAGAGCTGAGGATTTCTGTTTAAAGCAGTCCCCGAATAAAAATACTACCAATATGATATACAATACAAAACCTATAAGGATTAGCCAATGTGCAGCTCCGGTTTTCTGAATTTCATGCCGCGATTTAATATCGCAAATTTCTCCAGGACAATGTTGAGCTTTTCCTTTATATATTAGATTATAAACTTTACACCCGATACAAATTCCAAACGCTGATTCAAAAAATAAAAAAATAAGACAGATCATGCAGATTATTCCGGTTATCGGGCTATAGGTATTCATTACAACAGAAAAGATAAACATTATGCTAACTAAAAATATTCCGATTATCCATGCGAATTTTTTCTGAACAGCCCCAACATATTCAGGTGTTTGATTTCTTACTATCAACCTGCCCAATATCAAGGTAGGTGAAAATCTGGGATTGACTAAAACACGGATTAAAATATCCATAAAAAAAATTACTATTGCATATTTTAAGAGAACAAAATTTCCTCTCATTGCTGCCTGAGACACTGCAATAAACATTAGTACAAATAACATTCCGGCAGCAGCACGTATTTCTCGTTCATTAAGCACTGGAATTGTGTATCCCTCAACGTCTTCACCAAATTTGAAAATTTTAGACATTTTAAACTCCTTCGATAGATTTAGGTTTTATTTTTCATTAAAATCAATTTTTATAATAAAATCAGAATTTAAATTTGAATCCATAATATATCTATTTAATTGTTAATTATTTAATACAAAATTAGATAATTTTTGGTTAAAGTGCAAATAAATTGTAATATTGGGATTAGGTCTATGGATTTGAAACCGCTTATTGCATGATTTCGGGTTTACATTTGAGTGTTTTCTTATGCTTTTCAAACATCTTCTATAATATTGTGTAATTAAATATTGTGATAATTTACAAATTGATAATTTATTGTCAAAAATAATTCGTAAATTTGTATAAGTGGATTTTTGTATTTGAAAATTTAGGTGTTCTGATGAAAATATTTTATTCTCTTATGTTGCTGGTACTGGTAGCTACTATCGCCGTATTCAGTATTAATAACAATTTAGCTCTCAGCAACGATAGAACTTTGATAAACGCTACAGATTCAATATGCTTCAATAAAGATATTTTTCCTCTGTTTTATTCTTACTGCGCAACCAGTGGCTGCCATGACGCAGTTACCAAGAAAAAAGGAGTAAATGTCACTTCATATACTTTAATAATGAGAGGAATTCAGGCAGGTAATCCAAACTCAAGCTCTTATTATACCGAAATGTTCGATGGAATGCCACCAAACGGATATCCTCAAATGTCCGCTGCCCAACTCAACATAATTCAAAACTGGATTCTTAACGGAGCAAAAAATGATTCTTGTCAAACAAAAAATTGTGACACTACAAATATAACTGTCTCAGGTACAATCCAATCAATTGTAAAGACTTATTGCATCGGTTGCCACTTTAATAACAAAGGAGGCGGAGGTATAAATTTAAGCACTGATCAGTTTATCAAAGATAATTCTATCGCAATTTATGGCTCAGTTTATCACTTGAATGGATTTAAACCAATGCCACCAATTGGATTGGTCGATGATTGCAATAAATTAAAAATCAAACTATGGGCTAATGCCGCAAACAGTACTCCATGCGATTCTTCAAACGTTACTTATTCAAAATCCATTCAACCGATTTTACAAAAATATTGCGTAAGTTGCCACAATTCAACAACTACCAAAGCAGGATTAAATTTTACGATCCAAGCACAGGTTCAAACAAATATTGACAGAATCCACGGAGCCATCTTTCATTTAGACGGATATTCTCCAATGCCCCCAGATTCTTCAATTATTGTTGATCCATGTTCCTTGGCTCTGGTAAGAATATTTGCCTCTAAATCAGGTGTTCAACAATATGATAACAGCAGTTTTTCTGTTAGACCTAATCCATCGAACGGAAGTTTTAGCTTTATTTTACCTAACACAATACTACCGGACTTTTCAATAGAAATTATTGATCAGACTGGATCAATAGTGGATATTATTAATTCCGAAAATTGCAATTCCAAAAGTTCTGATATAAGATATAGCAAAGAATTAGCACAGGGATTATATTTTGCAAGATTGCGTTCCGGAAATGATGTGTTTTACAGAAAATTTTTAATAATAAAATAAACATAAACTTTATAAACTGTTTACTCCAACCGATGGCAGGTATATATATACACTATCCTTATTGCCAGAAGAAATGCTTCTATTGCGATTTTTTTAGTGTTACCGACAAAAGCTCTGACAATAAATTTATTGCTGCCCTGTTAAAGGAGATTGAAAATAAAACTGTGTGCCAACGAGAAATGCCACCTGCCGATACTATATATTTAGGTGGTGGCACTCCATCTCTTCTTTCTGTTAAAAATCTCGAAAAAGTACTAAACAAACTTCATAATAACTTTAATATTGTTTCAAATGCAGAAATTACATTAGAAGCAAATCCGGGAACATTAACAAAACAAAAGATTAATGAATTTCTCACCCTTGGTATAAACCGTTTAAGCATTGGAATACAAAGTTTTAATAATGATGAACTGATTTTTCTACAACGAATTCACAATGCTGCTACTGCAAAACAAGCAATCAACGATGCAATCGATGCTGGATTTGAAAATATTAGCATTGATCTTATTTTTTCGATTCCAAATCAAACAAAAGAGCTGCTTAAATACTCCCTTGAAACAGCTGTGGATTTTCCTATTCAGCATATTTCTGCTTATAGCTTGATTTTTGAACCTCAAACGCCTCTTTACGATGCTATGGAGAAAGGTGAAATAATTCCAATGCCCGAAGATGATGATTCTGATTTGTATGCTTATCTAATTGAGTTCCTTGGAGAAAATGGTTTCGAGCAATATGAGGTATCTAACTTCGCTCGAAATGGAAATAAAAGCAAACACAATCTAAATTATTGGAATAATGGTGAGTTTTATGCGTTTGGACCATCTGCTGCGGGATATGTAGGAGGATATAGATATAAGAATTTCTCAGATATTGACAAATATATTGAATATATAGATAATAATGAATCTCCTGAAGAATATCGGGAAGAAATTACTTCTGAGAAAGTCCAACAAGAACAAATTTTTCTGCCCCTGCGAGCTGAGGGAATATCTTTTGAGATTATTAATTCAGTAAATGATGAAAAGAAAAATACTAAAGCAATGAATTTTATCAAAGAATTAATGGATCATAATTTAATGATAAGCAAAGATAATCGCTTTAAACTCACTTCTAAAGGCTACATGATCTGTGATGAAATCACCGCAAGGCTAATGAATATCATTTTCTAAAATTTTAACTACTAAATCCACAGCTTTTTCCCAATTTGCCTTATTTACTAAAACTGATTGCTCAACTAAAGGATTTAAAAATAAAGTTTTGGCTGCTTCGTAATCCCTTTGCATCAGTTTCGTCGTCGCTAAAATATATAATCGCATTCCTTCAAGGTTATTATCATCAGAGTTAAAGGCAAGCCAATGATTTATTTCCGCATATTGGTCATTTGCAAGGCATATTTGGGCAAGTCTGATTAGTGTTCTCTGAATCTGATCAGCTGATAATTGTGCTGAATCTGTTATCTGATTATATAATCTATACGCTTCATCATTATTTGCAAGCGCAAACTCCGTTTCTGCTAAATGGTATTTCAACCAATCATCTCCGGGATTCATTTTTATTTCATTTAACAGCATTTCACGATTTCTTTCGCCCTTTTCTCTTTGATTTGAGGAATATCCATAATGATAAATTTTAATTTCTGTATCAATTATATCATATCCCGCTTCTTCAATCGACGGTCGAATTTGTTCGTGGATCGTTCCGGTGAATTTAAACGCCGGATTATTCCTAAATATACGTGTATATCTATGCTCAGTTTCAATTAAACTATCGCTATCCTTCATTATATTTATAAGTCGGACATTTATTGCATGATTATTTGGATTTTTTAATAATTCTAAATGCTCTTTTATTGAATCTAATTCAATTGCTTCATCAGAATCGAGTATAATCACCCAATTGCAACGACATAATCTTAGTGCATAATTCCTTGTAGCAGAAAAATCATTCACCCACTTATAAAAATGAACTTCCGCACCTAATCTTGTACATATTGCAACAGTATTATCGGTCGATCCGGTATCAACTACAACAATTTGCGTTACTAATTCCTTCATCGAATTGATAGCTCTGCCAATAGTAGCTTCATTATTCTTGGCTAAAATTATAATTGAAATAGTTGCTTTAGTTGCTGTTTTCATTTTTAATAAATTTGATTATATTTTTATTCTATGTGAAGCGGAGATTTCTTATTATTTGATTATTTTATATTCTCCGCTTCCTATAGAATGACGTTTTTATGCAATATTTATTGTGATTTAATTACTTATTCTACAAATTTATTCACTTTATTCTAATCCAAGAGATACCGGAAGTTCATTTGACCACTCACCGCTACCATTATCATTGGTTCCACGGCAACGATATAGCCAATCTCCAATACCAGGATTATGCATAATTAATAATTCAGCACCTGAATAAGCATTCGTCCAATCGGGAACTGGTCCTGATGGATTTAAAGATTTATATTCTAACTCGTAAGCATTTGCTGAAGCGGCTGGATTCCAACTTGCAGTGAATGTGGCATTATCATAAGTTAATCCCTGTACCTTTGAAGGCAGATCAGGAGTTGTTCGATAAATTATATAATCATTATACTTGGCTTCATCAACATTTTCCCAGATTAATTTACCTATTTTGCAATATTGAGTAATGTATGAAAACAGTTCATTACCTTTCTGTGTGCGTTCGACAGTTTTTGAATCACGTAATTGCTTTTTAGTATTGATGTCAATTATTTTATCTTCAATATCTCCTGTATTTGAGGTCAAATCAACTAATAAAGTTGTCGTTAAACCAATTGCTGAGAGGTCAGCAAAATAAGCAGATGCCTGAGCAGCAACATTACGGGCTGTTAGAATAAAATTTCCATCTGAGAAATTATGAAATCCCTTAATTCTAAGACTTGAATACTTCCCAGAATTAGTTCCATACTTCTGTTCAAAGAACCCAGAAACAGTTTGAATCTCTGTTGTTAAAGTATCTCGTAAAGCCTTCTTCTCGGAAGCTTCATCCTTAATCTCGCCAATATAAACTTCATCCGGTGGAACAGCATCAAAGGCGGTTTTCAATACTGATAAAGCTGTTATATCTCCAGAATCAACACCACGAGTTGCAAATTGGGTTGAATCTCTTGTCATATTAGCAATAATTTTTGCTGCTAATATACTTAATTCTGCATTAGACATCGAATAATCTCGATTAATCTCTTTCATTATAGTACCCTTCTCTAATATATTGGAAAATAAAACAATTACTGCATCTATTATATAAATTTATATTTACTTTAAAGCGGTTTAATGATCCCTTAAAACAGTTTATTGATCTCTTGAAACAGTTTATTGATCTCTTGAAACAGTTTATTGATCTCTTGAAACAGTTTATTGATCTCTTGAAACAGTTTATTGATCTCTTGAAACAGTTTATTGATCTCTTAAACGCATAATAGATTAATATATTCTCTTCGATTAATAATAAACTTAACATAATATATTAATTATTGATCTAATAAATATTTTATTATATTGATTCTTTGCTGCCATTGTTCTTGTAGATTATTTTATTTAATTAGTAATATCAAAAATTTATATAATAAATAATTTCATACATCCAGCAATTACAAATATAATAAAAAATAATGGTATTATCAAGTATAATTTTAAAATAATTTAATATATTTGTGGGAAAATAGAATAATATTCACTTCGACTTCGCTCAGTGAACTGTATAGCTCATTGAGCGCAGTCGTAATGAGATTAATATAATTATATTTCACTTTATATTTTATATAAAAAGTGTTCAGAATGACTGAAAATGAGGTTAGATTGTAAGGAAAATAAGAAAATCCCCATTGAATCCCATTTAGGAAAGGGGGAAACTTGGAAAATCCCCCTTAGTCCCCCTTTTTCAAAGGGGGAAACTTGGAAAAACTACCTTAATCCCCCTTTTATAAAGGGGGAAACTTGGAAAATCCCTCTTAATCCCCATTTAGGAAAGGGGGAAACTTGGAAAATCCCCCTTAATCCCCCTTTTTCAAAGGGGGAAACTTGGAAAATCTCTCTTGATTCCCATTTAGGAAAGGGGGATTGAATAGGAGAATTGCTGTTAATCCTATTAGAATTGTTATTGTAGTCCAACCTACAATGTTGTTAAATGGCTTATTTATGTATTTGCCCATTATTTCTTTGTCGTTGACAAGTAGTATCATGCAGACTAATACTACGGGTAGGAGCACTCCGTTTAGCACTTGTGACCAAATACTGATTAAAATTAATGGGGCATTGGGGATAAGGATTATCAGTGCTGAAATAATTAGTATTGCGGTATATAAAAAGTAGAATTGTGGTGCTTCGTTCATCTTTTTATCAATTCCGGCTTCAAATCCAAATGCTTCGCAGACGTAGAAAGCTGTTGCAAGTGGTAGAATAGTGGCGGAAAAGATGGATGCGACTAATAATCCGAATGCAAATACATATTTGGCGAAGGCTCCGGCAAGTGGTTCTAATGCAATTGCTGCGTCACTTGCTTCATTTATGACAACATGGTGTGGAAATAGTGTTGATCCGCATGCAACTATAATGAAAAATGCCACAACTACTGTTGCAATGCATCCAACAACTATATCCATTATTGTATATTTGTAATCTTCTATCTTTAATTTCTTTTCAATGACCGCAGATTGCATGTAAAATTGCATCCAAGGTGCAATAGTTGTGCCAATTATGCCTATAACGATGGTAATATATGAAAAACTCATTTCAACTTTGGGATGAATGATGGCAGTTCCTATTTCTCCCCAGTCAGGTTTGCCCATAATTGCTGATATTACGTAAGAAAGGAGGAAAACTGAGAAAATAAGGAATATTCTTTCTGCTATCCGGTATGTACCTTTGACTACAAGGAACCAAACTGCTGCTGCAACGATGGGTACAGCTATGTATTTGCTTACTCCGAATACTTGCATAGCGCCCGCAACTCCAGCAAATTCCGTAGTTGTGTTTCCAATGTCTGCAATTAGTAATCCAACGAATATAAAGAAGGTTACTTTGACTCCTGAATTTTCCCGAATGAGGTCAGCTAATCCTTTCCCGGTTACAATTCCCATTCGGGCGTTCATTTCTTGTATTACAAGGAGTGCAATGAATGATGGAATTAGTGTCCAGAGTAGCGCATAGCCGTATTTAGCACCTGCAACGGAGTAGGTTGTGATTCCGCCGGCGTCATTATCGACTGAACCGGTAATAATACCTGGTCCGAGGATTGCCAGAAAGAAAATAATGTTTCGCCAGATTGATTTTCTTCTTAATTTAAACATATAAATCCTCTCATTTCTTATTTTAATTGTGTAGGATTGGCGATAATGGGAAATCCCTCCAAGCCCCTTTTTCAAAGGGGGAGATTATATTGGATATATTATAGCTACAATTAGTTAAGAAGGAATATTTCTTCATCCCCCCTTTGAAAAAGGGGGTTATGGGGAATTTCCAATTCTTCATTCTTTTGGAGAAATAGGTTAGGGTGATTTTCCAATTCTTCATTCTTTTGGAGAAATAGGTTATGGGGATTTTCCAATTCTTCATTCTACTACTTTTTATGCTTTACGGCGGCGATTTTTCATTAAATTAAATACAACATCGTCGATAATAACTATTCCAACCATTTTTTCTTCGGCGTCAACGACTGGCACAGCAAGTAGATTGTATTTAGATATAATTTCTCCTAATAAATCTATTTTGTCAGTGTCGTAAACTTTGGTTACATTGCGGTTCATTATAGATTTAAGTTGTGACATAGGATGAGAAATTATCAAATCTCTTAGTGAAACTGTTGCAATTAGATTTTCATTTCTGTTTAATATATATAAATAGTAGATAGTATCGGATTCGGGGCGTAAAAGTCGTAGTTCATTGATTGTTTGTTCGATTGTCATTTCTTCCTCGAAGGAAATAAAGTCCGTAGCCATAAGCGAACCGACTGAATTATCGGGATATTCCATTAATTCACGAACTTCGGTGCTTGCTTGAGATTCCATCTCGCTTAAAATTTCTTCTGCTTTGTCTTCTTCCATTTCGTCAAGGATGTCAGCAACTTCGTCAGCGGGCATTTTTTCAAGTAAATCTGCAGCTTTAGATATGTGAAGAGATTCAATTAAGTCCACCTGAGCGTCAGTTTCCATTTCCTCAAGCACATCAGCGGCTTTTTCTTCGTCCAGAGATGAGAAAAATGCAACTTGTGAGTTTCTGTCTAAGTCTTCTATAATATCGGCGATGTCCGAAGGATGCAGAGTTGATATTTTTTCCTGCGATTTGGATAAAATAAGTCCTCCGCGCTGGAAATCAATGGTAGCAACGTCGTCCCATAGGATTAATTTGCTGGATAACGAGACTCCAACGGGTTTAAGCAGCATTTTCATAGTCTTAGCAACAGATAAACGTCGCAATAATCCTTCTGTCCCGACGTCAACAGCAACTACAAACATGCCATCGGATAGATTAGCGAGCCTAAGATCATTCACACGCTCTAATTTTTTGCCGTCCATATCGACAATTTGCTTATCCATGACGTGTTTAGCAAGAAAATAGGTGTGTTCAGGGAGAATAATCATCTCAGCAATATGTTTGCAGACGACAGCATAGTGCCCGTTAGTTTTAGTAACGGTAAATTCGTTAAAATCAATAGGAATAGCTCGTCTTCCGAGTTTTACCTTCAAGGCAATAACTTTAGGACGAATGAAAGAAAGATCGACAACGACATCTTGTAATTTGCCAATGACTTCTCCATTATCCGAAAGAACGCTCGATCCGAGAATTCTACTTAAATACAAAGTTGTAAAAACAGCCATAATATTGCCCTCCATTTTACGAACAGGGCAATAACAGCGAGGTTTGTGCCCTACTCGTGATTATTCAGATTCGTTAAACCGCCAGGGTCGTCATCCATATCACATCAAATAATTTATTTCAAAACACAATTAAAAAACACATACAAAATTACAACAATTTTGTAAAATAAATACCATAAATAGCAAGAAAAAATAAATTATTTTCTAAAAATTAGTTGGTATATTCTATGATGAACTTTAATTTTAAATATATTTATAAAATAAGCAAAATAATTGCACGTCACTTATCTTTTATCATTTAATAATGTAATATAATGCAAGAAATACTTCAAAATAACGAAACGCTCAACTTTGAGAAAGTTTGGCTGATGTTTCAAGAGACTGATCGTAGAATGAAAGAGACTGATCGCCAGATGAAAGAGACTGATCGGAGATTGAAAAATCTAATGTCGAAAACCGACGGAATGGAAAAAAGATGGGGAAAGTTCGTTGAAGCATTAGTTGATGGAGCTTTGGTGAGGTTATTCAGAGAAATTGGAATTCAAGTTAACGGAACTTCCCAAAGGACTTATCGTTACTATGAGAATAAAAAATATGAATTTGATTTGATTGCAAAAAATGGTGATGACCTTGTTATAGTTGAAGTTAAAACAACAATGGATGTAAATGATGTGAAACATTTTATTAATAAAATAAAGAAATTTAAGTTAGTATTCAGCGAATATTCCAACAATAACATATTTGGAGCCGTTGCTTACATAAATCTAAATGGTGATTCAGACATTTTTGCAGAAAGACATGGCTTATATTTGATAAAAGCCACTGGAGAAAGTGCAAAATTAGTTAATAATGAAGGATTTAAACCAAGGAATTGGTGATTTGCTTCCCTTTTGGATATTCAAACCGATAGGTTATAAAAACATCTCTCAAGTCTATTAAAAATGATATAATTAACCCAAATTTTTCATTAAGATTTGATGAAATCGAAATATATCATATAAAAAATTGGGCTTACTTAAATCTCCCATAGAGACTGTCTCAATTTAATTAAATCCCTTTGAAAGAGGAGGTAGGGGGATTTATTAATGTCTTTATGAAAAAGAATGACCATTCCAACTTTATAACTCGTATTTCTAAATTATCTATCACTCTTTCTTTTTCAGAAACGAAGATTTAAATTCATTCAGGAAAAATTCCTGAGCATTAAACATTTCTTCCTCTTCCATTATTGTTCTTTTAAGATAAGAGCCATCGGAATTCAGATCCCATGCCTTAGAATTATCATTCCAATAAGTATCCAGAATTTCCTTCAATCTCAATTTGAATTGTTCATCGTGAATAGGGAACATTAATTCGACCCGTTTATGCAGATTCCTGCTCATCCAATCGGCACTCGAAAGATAATATTCTTCATTACCGGCATTGTGGAAATAGCAAATTCTGCTGTGCTCCAAAAATCGACCAATGATACTGCGAACTTCAATATTCTCGCTAATACCTGGCAATCCCGGACGCAGACAGCAAATACCCCGCACTAAGAGTTTGATCTTCACTCCCTTCTGGGAAGCACGATATAATTCGGGAATAACCATCCGATGAGCGATAGAATTCATCTTAGCAAAAATGAATCCTGGGTTCTCAGGTGTGTGAAGTTCGGTTTCCCTTCTGATGAGATCTATTAGCCGCTGTCTTAGGTTAATCGGGCCAACGTTGAAAGATTTCCATTCTTCATAATAAGAATAGCCTGTAAGATAATTAAATAGATGGATTGAGTCCATAACAAATTCCTCCCTTGCGGTAAATAAACCTATATCAGTATAAATTCTTGCAGTTATTTGATTATAGTTGCCCGTACCAAGATGCAGATAAGTCCTAAGCTTCTTGCCCTCTCGGCGAACAACCATTGCGATTTTACAATGTGTTTTTAACCCGATTACGCCATAGATAACGTTCACTCCAACGTTTTCGAGTTCTTTAGCCCAAATAATATTGTTCTCTTCATCAAAACGGGCTTTCAGCTCAACAAAAGCCATTACATCTTTACCATTCAGAGCAGCGCGTTTCAGTGTCTCCACAATATCAGAGTTCATTCCGGTCCTATAGAGAGTAATCTTTATAGCCAGTACATCCGGATCATCAGCAGACTGATTCATAAATTTGAGAGTACTGTTTGTGAAAGAATCGTATGGATGTTGCACCATTAAATCAGATTTTTTGATAACATTAAAAATATTAACATCTTCACCTTTAAGCTGTGGTAGTGTTCGGGTAAGGAATGGTTGATCTTTCAGATGCTTCAAATCCAGTTTATAAAGAAAAAAGAAATCTCCAAGATTCATTGACCGGTTTATAAAATAAATATCCGAATCTTCAAGCTCAAGTGATTTTTTAAGTATTTTAAGAATATTTTTAGGCATTCTTGTGCTCACTTCAAGTCTGACAGCGGCTTTCCCCCAACGACGGCGTTTTATCTGCTCGGAAATTTCGTTCATCAGATCATCGGCTTCATCATCAACAATATCTATATCGGCATCACGAGTAACCCGAAAAGTATTTGCCGCTTTAATTTTCAATCCGGGGAAAAGATAAGATGCAAATTGTTTTATCATCTGTTCCATAAGAACAAAGTGGTTGCCGTTTTTCCTGTTTATTCTAACAAAGCGTGGTGTCTTGGTGGATAACTCAACAAAAGCAATTTTTTTCTCGGAATTTTTTTCATTATTTTTTAAAGCAAAAACTATGTTTAAGTTTCTGTTCTTCAGTTTTGGAAACGGATGACCGGGATCAAGTGTTCGTGGAGTTAAAAGTGGAAAAACTGAGGATAAGAAATACTCCTCAAGAAATATTTTTTCTTTATCAGTCAGATCTTCTATATTGAGAATTTCAACTCCCTCTGCAGCCAGAGCCGGAAGAATAGTATCGTTCAGAATTATTTCCTGTTTTTCATACAGAGGGACTAATTCTTTGCGAATTTTCTCAAGCTGTTCTTCAGGGGTTTTCCCGTCATAAGAAATTTCAACAATGTCCGCTGCAACTTGATTTTTCAGTCCCGAAACACGAATCATGAAAAATTCGTCAAGATTTGTCGAAACGATAATAGTAAATTTTAGTCGCTCCAGCAGTGGATGACTAAGGTTTTCCGCTTCACTGAGCACTCTTTTATTGAACTCAATAAAGCTCAGCTCTCGGTTAAAATAAAGCTCAGGATTGTCCAAATCCCCATAGCCGCTATATGTAAATTGATCGTCCACGTTACTCCCATAATTACATTTATTTAATATACAATCCTTATACCAAGTTTTTTACTTTTTGAATGTTTTTTACTTTGATCAATAATTTTTTTTTGTTAAATTGCATTTTTAAAACCGTTAAGCAATAGATGGGGGGATCTGGTTTAATGGAAGATTTGAATGAATCTTTTCGTGAAATAAACACTCAAACTGAAAATACTGAAGAAAATAAAAGACTTGAACTGAGCCGTTGGACATGGTTTATGCTGATTTCTATTATTGCGGTTTTGACTGTTTTATACGTAAATAGTGTGTTTAAAGTCAATTCAATTTTAGCAGATATTAACCAGCAGGAAATGTTGCTCGAATCATTGAAAAATAATAACTATTTACTAATATCACAGGCAGAAAAATTGCAATCAGCTGATAGAATTTGTAAAATAGCAGAAGCCTCTCTCGGTCTTGTCAGAAATGATAAAATTCCTGAAGAACTGCGTCAGAAGTAAGCTTGGAAAGTTATGAGTTATAAATATAAGTTATGAATAAGAAATTGAAAAAAAAAAATCAATTTTTTATAATATTAATAACCTATAACAAATAACTTAAAACTCATAAATACAAAATCAAATGGAAAACGATAAAGAAAACGAAATAAGCCAAAACAATCAGCCACAAGCTGAAACGCCGCGAAAACTCTGGAAATTCTGGCTGATGCTGGTTTTTATAAATATCATTTTTCTTGCTGTAATCGTAAAACTATTTATTGTTCAGGTTATTAATTCAGATCAATATAAAGAAGCTGCGAAAAAGCAGCATGAGTCAAAGGTTACGCTCACTGCAAAACGTGGTAATATTTACGATAGAAATGGCAATTTATTAGCATCCTCATTGCAGAAAATCACCGTAGTGGTCGATCCGAGCATACTCAACGATGATAAAATGCGAAAGACTTTAGATAAAATCTGTACATTCCTTTCTAACGAAACGGGTGTACCAAAGGAAAAGTATATAGATAAAATCCAAAATTCGGATAAATCCTATCTCATTTTAGCCCGTGGCATTGATCCATGGAAATCTTCAAAGTTAAAAGAAATTGATGATCGTTGTGTTTTTTTAATAAGCGAGCCAAAAAGGAACTATCCTTTTGCTAATGCTGTGTCTCAGTTAATCGGATTTACAGATAATGATAATGTTGGGAAAATCGGACTGGAAAAGAGCTGGGACAGTGTTTTGCAAGGTAAGGACGGTTTTATTATAATGAGTCGTGATGCAATCGGAAAACTTCATTTTGCCGCCGATTTACCCTATCAACCTGCTATGGATGGCAATTCCTTATACCTCACTATTGACATCAAATATCAAAGAGTGTTGGAATATGAGCTTCAGCATGGAGTTTTAAAAACTAATTCAAGTTCCGGTGCAGCTATTGCCCTTGATCCATCAACAGGTGAAATTCTGGCAATGGCTTCTTATCCCGATTTTGATCCCAATAATATAAATTCCGAAGCAATTCCAAATATGAAGAACCGCGCGATTACAGATGTGTATGAACCCGGCTCTACATTTAAAGGTATAACAGCAGCAGCGGCTCTCGAAGAGAATCTCTTTTCGCCTGATGATATTTTGGACGGGCATAACGGGTCTATTGATTATGGACAATACACGATTACCGATGTACATCCGATCGGAAGAGTTACTTTTCGTGAGGCATTGGAGCAATCCAGCAATGTCATTTTTTCTTCCGTTGGTTATACCATACCGGATAACGATTTCTATAAATATATCCGTAACTTCGGATTTGGTCTTAATCTCGGCATTGATTTACCCGGAGAATCTGCAGGCAGACTGCCAAAACCAGATAACTTTACAGCAGCCATAAAAAGATTTATGGGCTTCGGGTATGGAATTATGGCAACACCTCTTCAAGTCTTATGCGCTTACGGTGCAATAGCCAACCGAGGTGATCTGATGCGACCTTATGTGGTAAAGAAAGCCGTGAAATCCAATGGGCAGTTACTCTTTGAAACCCGGGCAGAAAAAATCAGAAAAGTAATAACTGAAAAAACAGCGAAAACTCTGACTGATATGTTAAGTGGAGTTGTGAGTCGAGGAACTGGAAAATCTGCAATATTAGATAAAATATCAGTCGCTGGTAAAACCGGAACAACTAAATTAGTAGTAAACGGAGCTTATTCGGATAACTATATAGCTACTTTTGTTGGCTTCTATCCCGCAGAAAAACCTGAAATAACATTAATCGTTGTACTGGACAAACCAATCGGAGCTTATTACGCTGGTTCGACTGCAGCGCCAATATTTAGAAATATTTGTGCAAGATTTTTAAATCTTAAGCAACTTGATAATCAAGTTAAAAATGACTCTCAGTCGGGAGATTCAACGAATTTACAAAGAAATCTGCGTTTTATTCCTGAAATTAACGGATTGGATTATACAAAAGCAGAAAACTTATTGAAACAATATGGAATTAATCTTGAGTCAGTCGATAAATCTTCCATAATTTTCGACAGAAAAATAAAATCAGGTGAGAAACTCGAATCAGGCTCATTTATAAGAGTCGAAACTGATACTAATTCTATCAAAAAACCAGACGTAACAGGGCTGTCACTGCGCCATGCCATTAGACTATTACAAAATTCAGGTTATAAAGTTAAGGTAAACGGATATGGATTAGTTAAACGTCAGGAATGGTCAGATAAAGCAAGTGCTGGCAAGGAATGTACGATTTACTGCAACTGAGCAATTGAGTTTGTTAAGTTTATAAAGTAAATGACTGATTCTTATAAATTAATTTTATTTCTACCCATGTCCCTTATCTTATCACTACGAATTTTTTAACTTCTGAGCGCTCCGAAGCAGTTAATTTTATAAAATACACACCTTGCTCATAATTCATATACCCCTCATTCAGACTGATTAACCAAGAATTTGAACCTGCAACTAAATAACCGGAATAAACTGATTGCATGAATTTCCCATCGGCACTAAAAATCTCTATTTTTGTGTTGGCTGTATTTGATAACGATAAAGTTATATTCAAATAGTCACTCGCAGGATTAGGTGAGCAGTTAATCGAAAATTCTGGTTGAATATTATTCTCTTCAATACCGGTCAAAAGAACATTTCCAGTAATACCTTTACTATTTGCATAGAAGCTGCCACTCTTACTTGTAACCAGTCCATTGGCTTTTACCATGTAGTAGCTCTTCCCGTTATAAGTATAATTATCTATAAATGTCGTATCTGTTACGACTTTGGTATTGACTTTTGTAAATGGTCCTTTTGCATCTTTTGAACGGTAAATATTATAAGTGTATGATAATGAATCGGGCTTTGTCCATTTTAATTCGACCAATCCTTTCCCCGGTTGAACAATGGATAAATTCCTGATACAATTTATTCCTCCATTAGCCGGAGCAGTGTATATTTTCAAAGTCGGATCACCAATGAGAGCAACATGGACTTGCTTGTTTCCAACAATATAAGCAACTCCACCCGGATATTTTTTATCATCAGGATAAACAATTGTATGCAGATAGTCAGACATATTGTTTTGAGTTAGTTTGGCAGAATATCCAATAGTTTCACCCATAGCCATATCGTGGAAATACCAATGAGGGCGACCAGCCCAGCAGCTTGTTAGGACAGATGGATTAGAAGCCACAAGTGAGCGCATAATATCATTCTGATAATTCCAGTCACCGAAATAAGAGCCAAATAGCATTGTAAAAACTCCTTTGACAGGTTTAGAGGCAAAATCAGCACTTACACCTATTCCACCGCAAGAGTTAGGTGAACCGCCGCCACAGCCATAATACCAAAGAGCATTATTTGTTGAAAGATCAGTGAAAATTTTACCGCTTGTTACATTATTTATTCCAACCAATTGACCGAAATTTCTCCAACCTGATGCTGCAAAACCAAATCCATAAAACCCGAAATTATCATCGACTACTCCACGGAAATTTACAGCCAAAGCACCTGTTCGATAATCATGATCTTTATTCAAATATGAGCGTAAGAGTTCTATTTCATTTGTCTTTAATCCGTTTATCATGTCAGTTAAGCCATAGAAATCAACTCTGCCAACTTCGAGACTAACGTCACCGCTAAGATCGGTCTGATCGAACTTTCCATCTCCAACAACATTTTTATTATCATTCGAAGAAGTTCCAGAACTAATCGCATAATCGTCAGTCCAGAAATAATCATCAAGATAACCATAATAAAGATCAGTTGGCCATGCACCACGATGATCTCCGTGGCCATCCGGATTGAGAATACCGGAATAAGGTACAGCCACTCTGCCCAAAATAAAAATTGATCTAAGCGAATTATCTAAATTATATTCATCATTAACTATAGCTTTTGTATTTATTACCGCAGCACTATCAAAGCCCGTGCAGCGCTTCGCTCCGCGAACAACCACTGCCCAGCCTTCTGCAACAAGATCATCAATTAATCTGTTAATTTCGGTACTTAAAGGTGCAAGCATTGTGGAATCAATCAAAAGTAAAACCTTACCGATATTATCCCGGACAGGTATTTCTATACCACAAGTTAAATAGGTGTTTCCATCAATCTTCTGAGCTAAATTACTATTATCGATAATACTCGGATATACTCCGTAAGTATGGGAGCGGATCCAGTATTCGTAAAGAGTTCCTTTTTTAACTGTAGAATCAGTGAATGAAACAGTTAAAGGATTAGAAATTTTTGCAATTGTCATGCCCCAATCACTAAATCCCTTGACTCTGCGATAGATGTCATAGCTGCGAACACTATCAACTTTGAGCCACTCAATAATGATTCTGGGACTTGGAGCAGTCAGTCCACGAGCCTGAGCAACAATCGAAACATCGATTGGCACGATATTCTTGTCTGCTGCATTTATAGAAAAATAACTTAAATAAAAAAGTGCTATTGCGCTTATCAAGAATTTTTCGAATAGATGTTTTTTCATGATTTACTCATTAAATGTGAAAACTTACCAAATATTAATTTAATAGAATTTATTGATAAATTAGGCATATAATAAAAGATTTAATTATTAATAATAAACAATAATTTGAAAGTATATATGTCTTATATTTTGTCAGAAGTTACATCCTCATATCGTAAAAGATGCGGAAATCTACTTCTGATGCTGTTTTTGAGACAAACTTTTGATTGCGCATATTTGAAATCATAATTAAATAATACTGAATGAAATATATTATATCTGTGGCTCTGATTGCCGCTTTCCTTAATTTTTCTTTTGCAAAGGATGCTTTGGACATGAAACAGATTACATATCGCCCGGCTCGTGCAGCAGGCACTTTTTACCCGGAAAATCCCGATAGTTTACGTTCAATGCTTAAAACACTGGAAGATAATTCTAAGCCAGCCAGACTTAATTATAATATTCAAGCATTGATAGTACCTCATGCTGGTTATATTTATTCTGGAACAGTTGCTGCCAGAGCATATAAAGAATTATACGGCAGAAATTATGATGCAGTAATTATTGTCGGTCCCAGCCATTTCGCTTCATTTAGTGGATCATCAGTCTTCAACGGCGATGCTTATATCACACCCTTAGGAAATGCAATGGTTGATACTGCACTTGCGAATGATATTTCAAGCAACAAAGGTATTCAATTGTCATTGATAGGCCACAACTGGCGCGATTCAAGTGCGGAACATTCTGTTGAAGTTCAGATACCATTTATTCAAACTTATCTGCCAAATGTAAAAATTATTCCGATAGTAATGGGAACACAGGACAGTAAAGCGATTTCCGATTTAACAAAAGCAATTGTTACATCCGTTAAAAACTCAAAAAAGAATATTCTCTTAGTTGCATCAAGTGACCTGTCCCACTATAAAAGTCGCACTGGAGCACGTCAAATAGATATTCCACTTGCTGAAACAATTTCGAGATATGATTATTTCAAATTTATGTTAAACTGCTTTTCTGACAGATATCAGGCATGTGGCTATGGTCCGATTTCTGTCGTTATGATGGCAGCAGAACAGCTTGGTGCTAATTATAACAGAGTTCTCAATTATGCAACTTCAGCGGATTCACCTCTTATCAAAACACCAAATGACCGTGTTGTAGGTTATGTCTCCTCTGCTTTGATCAACGCGACGGGTGCAGATTCTACAAAAACTTTTCCAGCACTTCCCACAATATCCCAAGAAAATCGTGATAGATTATTTGAGGTGGCAAAAAAAGCTATTTTCTCAAGTGCAAAAAACGATTCAAGCCAGCAATCACCGATGATTCCACGTGAACTGGCATTAGATTATGCCTCATTCGTCACTATCAAAAAGAATGGGCAATTACGTGGCTGTATGGGGCACATCTTTTCTACTCAAAGCATAGTTCAGGAAATAGAAGAAACTGCCCGTATGGCTGCAAAAAGTGATCCCAGATTCCCTGCACTGAAAGCCTCGGAATTAGATTCTATAAAAATTGAAATCAGTATTCTTTCACGTTTCAAAAGAGTGATGGATTATCATGAAATCGAACCGGGCAAAGATGGAGTTTATATTATGTCCGACGGCCGTAGTGGACTGTTTTTACCACAAGTAGCAACTGAGCAGGGTTGGAATAGAAAAGCACTGTTGGAAAATCTCGGTCTTAAAGCAGGATTATCGACCGATTCGTATTTAGCTCCTAATGCCGAATTATATATATTCAGAACATTGGTACTGGAGTGAAAATATATTTTTGAAGTCTATTAATTTATTTACAATACATATAAATTATCATCGTCATCATCTCCGCAATTGACATATTTATTAATGTTGCCGAAATTCATGCAAAAACATGAATGCGGGGGAACCACTACCGGGGCGAATTCTCATAGTTCAGAGAAAGGATACTTCCAAATCCGAGCCCGTCAGCTAACCTCGTAGGCTAATGGAAGAGCATTGGACAGACAATTACCACTGCCCTTGCTGCTGTGGTTTTTTTATGCCTCAAATGCCCTTCTCCTTAAATTAAGGAGGATTTATGAGTTTCTACAATTCAAATGGTGATGTATCATTCATCAAGAAATTTAAACAAGTTTTATTCGGATCTCCAAGAAATGTTAATGATTCGGGGTTATTCCACAAAATAGCACTGATCCCGCTTTTAGCTTGGGTCGGTCTTGGATCCGATGGTTTATCATCTTCAGCTTATGGCCCTGAAGAAATATTCAGGAGTATTCAAGGTCATACTTATTTAGCGTTATTTCTCATTTTAGCTGTTGCCTTTACAATTTTCATCATTTCTTATGCCTATACCAGGATAATTGAGCATTTCCCTCATGGTGGTGGTGGTTATATTGTTGCCACGCACATGTTGGGAGAAAAAGCAGGTGTAGTCTCTGGCTCGGCTCTTATTGTGGATTATATTTTAACGATTACTGTTTCGATAACATCTTGCGTGGATGCCCTATTTAGTAATTTGCCAATCCATTATCAGAGTTATAAAGTGATGACTTCCACGGTTCTAATTGTTGTACTTATAGTATTAAATATCAGGGGAGTTAAAGAGTCAATCACAGTTTTAACCCCAATATTTATTGTTTTTGTATTAACACATATTTTGCTTTTGGGCTATGGAATATTCAGTCATCTTGGCGAAATACAGCCCGTAATTTCCAATGCAAATCAGAACCTGACAAAAGACCTGAGTAGTATAGGCTTTTTTGGAATATTTTTTATGGTAATCAGAGCGTATTCTCTTGGTGGTGGCACCTATACTGGCATTGAAGCAGTATCCAATGGTTTGCAAATTATGCGTGAACCAAAAGTAAAAACCGGCAAGAGAACAATGCTTTATATGGCTTCATCTCTTGCAGTAGCTGCTGCTGGATTATTACTTTGCTATTTATTGGTAGAAGTCAAGTTAGTACCCGGAAAAACTCTTAATACAGTTTTAGCAGAAACTTTATTTGGAAATTGGAGATATGGAAATATAATTACAATAATTACAATTTTTTCCGAAGGTGCTTTACTATTTGTTGCTGCTCAAACAGGATTTATAGATGCACCGCGCGTAATGGCCAATATGGCTGTAGATTCATGGTTACCGCACAGATTTGCAGCATTTTCAGAAAGGTTAACAATGAGAAATGGAATCGTTCTCATAGGATTATCTGCTCTTCTGATTCTTTGGTACACGAATGGTTCAATCGGCGCATTAGTTGTTATGTATTCAATTAATGTCTTTCTTACTTTTACACTTTCAGAGTTTGGAATGTCTCGATTTTATTTCAGAAGAAGAAAAACTGATAATCAATGGAAAAAACATATTGTAATACATTTGATTGGATTAGTATTATGTGCTACGATTTTGCTCATTACCGTTTCTGAAAAATTTGCTGAAGGAGGCTGGATAACACTACTTATAACTGGTATTCTTATTATTGTAAGTTATAGAATCAAGAAACATTATTTAAGGGTAAGAGGTGCTATGGTGCAGCTGGAAGACAATATAACCGAAATATATGCAAGCAGCCAGTCTAAAGTTTCAGCAATAATAAATAGAAAAGAACAGACTGTAATTCAGCTTGTCGGATCGTATAATGGTTTTGGCATCCACACTCTTTTATCGGTCATCAAGACTTTCCCCGAACTTTATAAAAATATAGTATTCGTCTCTGTAGCAGTAATTGATCAGGGAATGTTCAAGGGTGAAAATTCAATTGAAGGTTTGAAAGAATCAGTTATTGATTCCTTGAAAAGTTATGTGAATTTGGCCGTGAAGCTCGGCTTTAATGCTGAATATTATATGGCTGTCGGAACTGAAGTTAATGAAACTGCTGTTGAGTTAATTGATAGTATTAAAAAAGAATATCCTAATTCAACCGTATTTAGCGGGCGACTTGCCTTTCAAAAGGAAAAATTCTATCATAGATTGTTACATAACGAAACTGCTTATGCTGTTCAAAGAAAACTCCAATTCAATGGAATTACTAACGTGATTTTACCAATAAGGGTGAATTGAAATATTTTCATAAAACTCACTCCCGGCGTAATACAAAAACATGCAGGGAGTGAGTTTAAATAATTAATATGCTGTTTCAAATATATTTGCTACATCAGTGAAGGATAGTGCTGCTAATGCTCCGATCGGGCCATTTGAAAAGGTATTTTTTACTAAAGATGGAATTTCTTCTTTTTTAATTCCAAGTTCTCTCAATGTAACTGGGGCACCCCAATTCTGATATTTCTCTTTCATGGCTATTAGTGCAGTCTCTGGGCTATCAGCATCCCAAACATTTTTTGCCCACCTGTTAAAATGATCTCGATTAAATTTTTTATTATATTCTATCCACGCTGGGAACATTACTGCTAATCCAGCTCCATGAGCAATTTCAGGATGAAATGCACTTAGAGCGTGTTCCATTCGGTGAGTGGACCAATCTCCGCCATTGAGAGCTATACCTGAGATCCCATTTAGTGCTAACGTGGCTGCCCAAGCTATGTTTGCACGGGCATTGTAATCTTTAGGATTAATTGCCAATTGATCGAGGCTACTGATCAAAGTCCTCAACATTGCTTCATCGGTTGATAAAGTAATTTCCTGATTTGTACCCAAAAAATAAAATTCCATTATATGGCTCATAGCATCAATTGCTCCATTTACGGTTTGGTGCCATGGAAGCGACATTTGTACACTTGGATCAATTATTGAAACTTTTGGAAAGAGCAATTCACTGCCAATCGGCCATTTCTTGTTTTCTGTCTGGTTTGAAAGGACAGCAAACGAATCCATTTCTGAACATGTTCCTGAAAGAGTAAGAACAGTAAATATCGGAAGAGCATTTGCAATTGCAACTTTCCGCTCGAAGGCATCCCAAAGATTATCAAGATAGAAACCGCAGGCTATGGATTTAGCCTCATCAATTACTGAACCGCCTCCCACTGCAAGTATCGCTTGTATTTTATTTATGCGTGTGTGTTCTATAGTCTCATTTGCATGGTCCAAAGTTGGATTAGGACGGACTCCCCATTGCTCTGTATATTGAATTTTATTGTCAATTAATGATGTGGTAACTGCATCATAAACTCCATTATTCCGTATAGAGCCGGAGCCTGCTAATATAAGCACTTTATCAATATTATTCCGTTTGATTTCGCGACCGATCGATGGAATGGTATTTTTACCGAAAATGATTTTTGTTGGGTTATAGAAAGAGAAATTATCCATGCTGTACTGATTATGATTATGTTTATTAAATAAACAGTTAAATTAAGAAATTACACCTTAATTTTATTCTTATTTAATTAAAATGTTGTATTTTTACAATTGAAAAATGGCAAATTCATCAAAAATATTAAACGATAATGATTCTCATGAATTTCACATGAGAGTTGATTTTTATTGGCAATCTATTGCAGTTTACGCTGTGGTATTGATTGTTTATAATATTGTTCGCGGCACTTTCGATTCATATAAATTAACTCTTGTCATTAATGATCCTCTTTCAATTCTGTTATCTCTTTTTATTTTACTATCCACACTAACTCTTATTATTCAATCCTACAGGCGTATTAGAGTAATAGTTAAAAAAGATTGTTTGATCCTAAAAAGTAGGCTTGGGGAGCGCGTTTATGATGCAGATTCTATTGTTAAGATCTCTCTTGGCCGTGAACGAAAGATCAGATTTGGTGCTATTATTAAAGTAATCAAAATAAGACTAAAATCACGCCGGAGACTCATCCGTTTGCGTCCAAGCTCATTTCATAATGCCTCTGAGTTTATTAGTTGTGTTGCAAAACTTAAAAAAAATCTTAACAAATAATAGCGGTTATGGTTTTGCACAAAATACAATCCATGAACAATAAAATTACCATTGAAATCAATAACTTAAAAAGAATCTTTACTTATTTATGGTCAGTTTGTTTCCAAAAAGAGATTAAATTTATTTTGATTATACTTTTTTTTATTTGCAATTGTACTTTTGTTTTTTCACAGCCGTTAACAAAATCAAATATTAGTATTTTCGATAGTCTGACAGCCCCTTTTATTAAATCGTCAATCGATACTATCCTATCAGTTTGTAAAACCGAAGATACCTTAAAACTTTCATATCCTGCTTCTGATGCCGGAATGTATTTTTTTAGCAGTATATCAAAGAACATTCAACAAAAGAAGCATTTGAAACAGAGCTTCTATGGCGAATATTCGGATATTACGATTTATATTTCAAAATATAATGTAAACTATAATAATATGAAGAACTGCTTTGACTGTATCTCACGAACAATTGATATTGATCTTTTAATAAATATTAAACACCATAATGGAGGTACTTTCTTAAAATATCAAAAATCCTTTCGTGATACAATAGATAGAATTCGGATACCAAACCTGGAGGGTCAAAATTATCAATTCTGTAAAGCGCAAGTGCCGGAGCCAGTGGATTCATTCTGGAATGAATATTTCGAACCAATCGTTTTTACGATTATTTCGGTGGTTTGCGTTAGTGCATTTTTTTTAGTGAGGTCTAAATAATGATTGAAGTGAGAAATTTAAGTAAATCTTTTGGTTCAAATATTGTTCTTGACAATGTTGATTTAAATATCGAAAATGGTCAGACAATGTGCATTATCGGTAAGTCGGGCTGTGGTAAAAGTGTACTCTTGAAACATATAGTCGGGCTGCTGGCTGCCGATAGCGGAACCGTCAAAGTTGACGGTAAAAATATTAATCAATTAAATAAATCCGAGTTGTTCGATCTTAGAAGAGATATAGGATACGTTTTTCAGGGGGCAGCATTATTTGATTCTTATACAGTTTTTGAAAATGTTGTAATCGGGCTGTTAGAGCATGGTGTGAAGGATAAGCAAATTTTACGTTCTGAAGCTGAAAGGTGTTTGTCCGCCGTAGGACTTCTTCCTGATAAATCTGAGGTATCTGAAGATGAATTTCTGAGAGCATGGGATATCTTATCTAATAAAAAGCCTTCTGACCTGTCCGGTGGTATGAGAAAGCGTGTGGGAGTGGCTCGTGCTCTTGTCGGTAGTCCAAAATATATATTTTATGATGAGCCTACTACCGGACTTGATCCGGTAACAAGCGAGCAGATTGATTTTCTGATTTCCGATATTGCAAAAAAAGTTAAAGTTACTTCACTTGTAATCACTCACGATATGTTCTCTGTATTTTTGATTGCAAACAAAGTTGCTATGCTGAATAACGGTAAAGTCCAATTTTATGGGACGCCCGATCAGTTGCGCCAATCGGATGATCCGGTTGTTAAAGAATTTCTTGAAAGATATAATTAATGGTTAATTAATGTTGGAGGGATTATGAAAATATTAAATTGCCTTTTAATTTTGTCATTTTGTTTTATTTTTACTTGTTATTCTGTAGCAAAGGAAGAAAAGCTGACTGTTGATGTTATTTATTTTCATGCTACCAGTCGCTGTCAGGCTTGCCTAACGAATGAAGATTTTATTAAAAATACTTTGAATCAGAGTTTTAAAAATGAACTAAAGATAGAGAAATTACATCTTTCTATGTATAATTTTCAATTAGAAGAAAACGAAAAATTAGCTGAGTTTTATAAGATCGAAACTCAAACATTAATTATAAGTAAGAAAATTGACGGAAAAGTAACCCAATGGAAGGCTCTTGATAAAATCTGGGAATATAATGGCGACTTTGATAAGTTTAGTAAATATGTCTCTGAAGAGATTAATAAATATTTATCAGATTAAAATGCAAAAGATTTATAAGAATGGCAAAAACAGAAAATAAAATAGTTTTAGAATTCCAAATTATTGAGGACTGCCCAAACGTACCACAAATGCTTTCAAATATCCATCGTGCGATTTCGGGTCTTGAAGATAAAATTAATTTAATTGAAAGAATAATTTATACACCGGAAATTGCTGCTCAAATAGGATTTCGCGGATCACCAACATTATTAATAAACGGAGAAGATTTGGAAAATCTACCATCTCCCAAACAAGCTTCCATTTCTTGCCGTTATTATCCGAATGGTATTCCCAGTGCAAAACAAATAAGAGAAAAGATTGAAGAGAAGATCAATGAATTTAAAATAAACCATTCCTTCACTGATAATTAAACATTTATCATGAACCATTATTTTCCCCTTGCTTTTTATCGAATTTTATTTTAATTTGCAAATAAGTATAAATTCATCTGAAGGATTGTTAGAATGAAATATTATTTTTTAATTATTAGTTCACTTTTCTGCTTTTCACTATTTTCTTGTAATAATAGCGGTAGTCCAAGCGAAACAGGCGATATTCATATTAAAGTTATTGATAGCAAAACTCTCTCTGCTATTTTTTATGCTCAAATTACTACTTCTCCTCCTACTGATGCTGTGATGACCGATGTTAATGGAGAATATACTATTTCATGTTTGCCCGGAACTTATATCATCAAAGCTCATAAAGCAGGATATAATGATAATTCTGTTATTATTTTAGTAAGCAGAGGCAGAACTACTGAGGCGACAATTATCCTTACAGATTTATCTGCCACAAACAATCCGCCTCAAACACCGGTTCTGAAAAGTCCTACCGATAAAGCCAAGCTTAAAACCAAAACAATTACTTTAACTTGGTCATGCAAAGACCCTGATAATGATAAGCTAAAATATGATCTTTTTGTAGGAAAAACTTCACCTTTAATCTCCCTTGAGGCAAGCGATATAACGGATACTACTTATTCTTTTACGGCGCCGCTCGATAGCACTGATTATTATTGGAAAGTAGTGGCAAAAGATCCTTATGGTGCTTCAAAAGAGAGTGAAATACGTATATTTACTGTTAGCACTACTTCAGGAGGGAATGTTGATCTTACAAAAGGATTAATTGCATTCTGGAGTTTTGACGACGGAACTGCAAAAGATCAAACTGGCAATGGCTACGACGGAACTTTGATGAATAGTCCGACAATAATCACAGGACATAATGGAAATAAAGCTTTAAAATTTAACGGTATTAATGGTAATTTAAATAGCGGTAGTTATGTTTCTTTACCTTTGCTCCCATTTTCATCGATGAAGGAATTTACTATTAACATTTGGGCTTATGAAATTGGATATTTTTATCCTGGATCAGGTGAATTCTTCTTCTATGTTGGTGAACACTTTAATGGATGGCTTGGAATCGGAGATTTACCTGATACTTATACTGATAATGCTTATTATTATGTGTTCTCTGTTGGATGTGTTGGTAATATGAATACAAATCCAAGTCCGATAAAATTAGCTTCTGCTAATAAATATCAAAATTCTTGGGCTATGTTTACTCTTACATATTTTAATGGCACTATATTAGGTTATATTAATGGAAATTTGATAGGAACAAAAATTCAGGCAATAATATTAGCAGGAAATAATTGTGCGATAGGCAAACATTGGTGGAATTCTTCTTCAGCTTCTGAAATGAATGGTTATGTTGATGATTGCAGAATATATAACAGAGCATTAACAATTGAAGAGATCAATGAATTATTGCAAAATTAAATTATGGTGATTTAAATATCAATTCTGAAATCTTTAAATTTTAAAATACTTTATCATATTTTGAATATTGGTTTATAAAAATAGAATGCTGGATCTTAAAAATAGAACATTGGATTTTAAAATTGAGATATTGGATTTTAAAAATGAAACATTGGATTTTAAAAATGAAACATTGGATTTTAAAAATAGAATGCTGGATTTTAAAAATGGTACATTGGATTTTAAAAATAGAATCTATAAATTTGTATTTCTAAAACGGTTTTAAAGAATTTTTAATAAATTAATTGGTTTTTTTAACTATATTGGATTAATACTATGCCTACAACAGATTTTTTACCATCACGTGATGGTGATTTAGTCCCATGGACTGAAAATTTTATAACAATAGCTACTGCTAATCTTACTGTTCTTGGTCTTGTCACTGGCGATATGACCACTTTGACAACAAATAAAACAAATTATTCAACCGGTTTGAATAATGCAGTTGCTAAACAAGCCGAATCCAAAGCAGCTACGGATAATAAGAACATCAAAAGAAGTACTCTGTCTGCTAATATTCGCGATCTTGCACGTCAAATTCAAGCTCATCCGGGAGTTTCGGATAGTTTGAAGGTGCAGTTAGGGCTAAAACCTTCTGATCCAACTCCTACTCCTTCAATTCCACAAATTCCAACTGAATTAACATTAACAACAATATCGGGAGCATTGATTTCTTTAAAATGGAACCGAAATGGCAATTCTCAGGGAACAATTTTTGTAGTTGAAGCTTCAGGTGTGCCTGATCATGCTTTTATGATCATTGATTCAACAACTAAAACTACTCTGGAAACTCCTTATCGCAATCCGACAGGTTCAACATTTTTCCGTGTTCGGGCTAAAAAGAATGATCAAACAAGTGATCCGAGCAATGTTATTGTGATTTAAATATATAAAATTTCTGTCATTCCGAACGGAGTGAGGAATCCAGGAGGAGATATTTATGAAAAAAAGGTATGTTTACATATTGGCATCCCCAAAAAATGGCTTTAATTGAGGAAATGAATCCATTATGGAAAGATTTGAGTAAATGATGGTATTTGGATTCCTCACTTCGTTCGGATTGACGGAATTTCCCTTCAGTCAGGATTTCATTCTGACTGGAAATGGAATAATCAAAATAATATTTGATCTAATGGAGATAAGTTATGAGATATTTTGGAAAATTTAATAGCAGATTGTTATCAATTATGATAATATTTTTTCTAAATATTATCTCAATATATTCTATAAATTATAATGATTCATTATTCTTCTACTGGAGCTTTGACGATAGTACTGCAAAGGATTTCAGCGGGAATGGATTTCACGGCACAATTGTCAATAATCCAATACCAGTTAATGGAATCAGTGGTTCATGTTTCTATTTCAACGGTAAAGGTAATTATATTACTCCAACAGGAGCAAATACCGATATTGGCGATTTTATTTCTTTGCCGAGAATTCCTCTTGAGAAGTTGAATAAATTTACTATTTCTTTGTGGGTAGATGAAATTGATTTCTCGGCTGGTGGTGGAGAGGCATATATTTTCCTTGGTGCTTGTTATAAACATTGGGCTGGAATAATGCATTCTGGAAAATATCCGGATTTTACTAAAAATGTAAAGTTTGCTACAAATGCGGTTAAAGATGAACCTCAAGAGTGTATATATATTCCTTTCGATAATAATAACAATAGAAATGCTTGGATGTTTTATGTTCTTGTTTATGATAATGGCTTTATGGCTGCATATCGAAATGGAATTTTAATTGAAAAAAGATTTGCTTTACTTCAAATAGATGGAAATACCGCTGGTATAAATACTCATTGGTGGTTTATGGATACTGAAAGGCGTCAATCTGCCCAAATGACTGGAATGATAGATGAAGTAAAGATATATAAAATTGCTTTGCATGATTCGGATATTAAAAAAGAATATGAAAAATTTACTGTAACTATTTCGGCTGATAAACAATATGTTTGCGAAGGTGATAAAGTTACTCTGACAGCTAAAAGCGGCTATTCAAAATATTTTTGGTCAACCGGAGAAACAACTAATCAGATAACGGTAACAAATACAAATTATGTCTGGTTGAAAGCATTGAGTCTGGCAGGGGATACTTTGTTTACGGATTATATAATTACTATAGTTCCGCTTCCCCAGCCAACATTGATAGGAAAAACCGATATTTGTAATGGAAAGCTGGTTAATTTGTCTGTTGTTGGGAAATATAAAGAAGTTCGCTGGAGCAATGGCTCAACAGGAAATTCCACGCAAATAAGCTCTCCGGGCGCATATTCTGTTACAGTAACTAATGACTTTGATTGTAGTAAAAGTTTGGATTTTGTGGTAAATGCTCATGATGTCGCTCCTATAATAGATGGATCAGATGTTTTATGTGCGGAAGGAGAAAATAAATTAAGCGTTACAGAAGCATTTTCTTCGTATAGTTGGACTAATGGCTCAACAAACAGAAGTATTTATGTCAATCAGCCCGGAATCTATTCTGTAATTGTAACTGATACATCCGGATGTACAGGTGCAGCAACGATAAATGTTCGAGCTGCATCAAATGCATTAATTACACCACTGACAATTGATTTTTCTAATCAGATAATAAATACCAATGCGGAGTTTGAGACTTATTTAAGAAATATAATCGGATCGGATGTTCATATAATCTCAATTTCTACAAAAAGGAATCTAAATGAATATACAATTATATGTAATCCATCACTGCCAGCAACTATCAGGAAAAACGATTCACTTCAGTTGAAAATTTTATTTAATCCTAATAGTTTTTCAAATTTTAATGATACGTTGATAATTGCTGTAGATGCACCTTGCCCGAATATTTATAAGATTCCGATATTTGCAAAATCATACTCAGCAACAGTTTTCTTTCCGGATACAGTTTCAAAGCCATCTTCGGATAATTTTTCTATTCCGTTATATCTATCGATTGCTTATGATTCATCTGTTTCTTCGCCGATTTCAAATTGTAAAGGATATTATATTAAATTTCATTTCAATCAAATGGCATTTATTCCTTCGGAAATTCAGCGGAATCTGATAATAACAAAGAACATCGACGGACAAACCAGAATTATCGAAATGAGCACAGACACTTGTAATCAATATATTCCAGCAAATGATTTCGGAGCAAATTATATTATCGGATTTTTAGATGGTAATGTAGTTTTTTCTGATGTTAAATATACACCGATTGTTATTGATAGTTTTTATTGGCATGAGAATAATTTAATAACTTCAAAACGCGATGGCTCACTGCGGATTCTGTCAGTCTGTGCAGAGCAAGTGTTAAAATTTGAGATAGGAGGAATAAATAATTTTTCCATAATAAATGTATCGTATAAAATTGAGATTGAAATTCAAACCAAGGAAGGTGGGGAGTTTAATTGGGGGATTTATGATTTACTTGGAAATATGATAAAATCTGATAGATTGTTTATTGATAAGTCCGAAACTTATAATAAATATAGTAAATCAGTGAATATTGAGGAATTAGCATCAGGAACGTATATAATTCAGATAAAATCTGCAGTGGATGTATATAGGAAGCCGATATTAATTAATCATTAAGAATGAATAAGGCATTCTATATGTTAAGTAAATAAAAAGGAACATGCAAACATTGTAAGAAGACTGAAGTAAAATACACATTAAATTCATAAAATTTCCGTAATTTTGATGTTTTACAATTTTGAATAGCCCAAATGGCAATTACATATAAAGATTCCGGTGTTGATATAGCCGCAGGCGAGCTTTTAGTTGATAAAATCAAACCAATGGTTCGTTCCACATTCAATAAAAACGTACTCACAGATATTGGCCTTTTCGGAGGATTTTATGATGCAAAATTTGATGGGTATGAGCATCCAATACTTGTTGCCTCTACCGATGGTGTTGGAACAAAGCTTAAAATTGCAGTGGCAGCCAATAAACACAATACCGTAGGGCAATGCCTTGTTAATCACTGTGTGAATGACATATTGTGTTGCGGAGCGCGTCCACTCTTCTTTTTGGACTATTTTGCAACCGGTAAACTCAATCCCGATGTTACCTCTTCGGTTATCGAAGGATTTACAATTGCCTGCCGCGAAAACTCATGCGCTCTGATTGGTGGCGAAACCGCAGAGATGCCTTCTATGTACAATGATGGCGAGTATGACATGTCAGGTACGATTATCGGTGTTGTAGAAAAGAATAAAATTATTAACGGTAAAAATATAGCTGCCGGTGATGTTCTGATTGGACTGCGCTCAAGTGGTCTGCATACAAATGGCTATTCATTGGCACGGGCTGTACTTCTAAATAAATTTAAGGTTGATGATTACATACCCGAAATTTCAGGAACTCTTGCTGACTCTCTTCTTGCCATACATCGTTCCTATTTGAATATTATAACTCCACTTCTCAATCAACAGCTTCTGAATGGGATTTCTCACATAACAGGTGGTGGGATTATAGGTAACACAAAACGAATTATGCCGAAAGATCGCCAATTATCAATAGACTGGCAATCATGGCAGATTCCACCTATATTTAATTTAATTCAAAATATTGGCGATGTCCCGACTGAAGATATGAGATCAGCCATGAATCTTGGTATTGGCTTGATACTTGTTGTCTCCAAAAATAAGGCGGATTCCGTAATTAGCGCATTAGGAGCTGAAAATCCGATTGTGATAGGTGAAGTGAAATAAGTTGAAAGTTAATTAGGAACAACTTATTTTTTCTCTATCTTGTCAAATCCAGTGTATTTTCTGAGTGGTTCAGGTACAATTAGAGTGCCGTCTTCTTGAATATAATTCTCTAAAATAGCCACCATCATACGAGGAGTTGCAAGCCCGCTTCCATTCAGGGTGTGAACGTATTCTGGCTTTGATTGGGAAGTCTCCTTGTATCTAATATTTGCCCGCCATGCTTGAAAATCAATAAAATTGGAACAGCTCGATACTTCTAACCATTTTTCATCAGCCGGTGACCAAACTTCAAGATCATAAGTCTTAGCACTCGAAAAACTTGTATCTGCAGAGCAAAGTAAAATTACCCGATAATGTAGATTCAAGGACTGTAGCACTTCTTCAACGTCAGTTACTAATAATTCAAGCTCTTGGTATGATGTTTTAGGATTTGCAAATTTTACTAATTCTACTTTATTAAACTGATGAAGTCTGAGCAATCCTCGTGTTTCTTTGCCATAGCTGCCGGCTTCACGTCTAAAGCATGGAGAATATCCACATAATTTAATTGGTAACTCCTCTCCAACCAACATATCGCCGGAATGATAGTTTGTAAGGGGAACTTCAGCCGTTGGAATTAAGTATAGTTCATCTTTTTCGCAATAGTACATGTCTTCTGCCATTTTAGGGATCTGACCTGTCCCTTGCATGGCATTAGCTGAGACTATAAATGGAGAATACATCTCTTTATATCCGTGTTTTTCAGTATGAAAATTAATCATGTAATTAATTAATGCACGCTCAAGAGTGGCTCCCTTTCCTGTATAATATAAAAATCCGGAACCGGAAACTTTTGCTCCACGATCAAAATCAATAAGTCCTAATTCTTTGCAGATGCTAATATGATCACGTTTTACAGTTTGAACCAAAGGGTTGCCCCAGCGGCGAATTTCAGGATTATCTGACTCATTGCGACCAGTGGGAACACTCTCATCAAGCATATTAGGAATATAAAGAATTTTCTCGTCTAACTCGGCTTCTATTGCCCTAAGTTCATCATCAAGGCTCTTAATTTTATCAGAAACAATTTTCATTGAATTTATTTGCTCGGACGCATCAGCTTTTTCTTTTTTTAATCTGGCAATATCCTGAGATGCAACATTTCTCTGATTTTTTAAATATTCAACTTCAGTAATTATCGAGCGCCTTTTTTCATCAAGCTCAAGAATTGCATCTATACTCGCTTTTTCATTTTTTCTAACAATATTCTCTCGTACAGCCTCGGGATTTTCCCGTAAGAATTTCAACATATTTTTTCCTTAATTGACTTATTTTGTTATTAGTAATTTTTTAATTAGAACTTCCGCGCCAACTGATAATTTAATAAAATAAACACTTGAATTTAAATCAGAAGTATTTAAATCAATAGTATTTTCTTCACCGCTTTGATTTGTGATATTAAAATATTTTTCAATAGTACCTATCTGATTCAATATTTCAATTTTACCATTTCCTGATAATTCCGAAGAAAAAATCAATTGAGTTTGTTCAGATGCAGGATTCGGTGACAAGCGCATTGATAGATTCGATGACAAACTAAAATTATCATTTACTCCTTTTGGGTCAGGAATTCCTGTACCTTTAATAATTGTCGAAAATTTTCCACATTCGGCAGGAATACCATAATCAATTACTGCATTTTTGATTCCTTCTGTTAACGGTGAAAATTTAATGGAAAGATCAATTGCTTGCCCAATATCCAGTGTAGATGGTACTGTTCCGGTAAATGCAAAATCAGCGGCATCAGTGCCGGAAATTGTGGGTTTTATAGTCAATTTTGCATTTGTCAGATTTTTTACGGACCCGGTTATCACTTTAGTTGATGATAATTTCACTTGAACATTTGTGAAATCATAAGATACAAGCGGTTGAACGTTGCAACCGATAACAAGATTAACACTGTTACTAATAGGACAAATGTTTGCAACATCGCCGACGAGTGAGAGATTGACGATATGCGATTGCCCGCTTATATTCCCGAAATTCCAAAGTCTGAGAGTCCGGGATTCTCCGGGATTGAGTGTGAATGGAGGTGCTGAACCGCCCCAGTCCTGAACAAATACTTCTTTATCAATACTAAAATTCACACCAGTTATTGTATAGGGTAAATTTATTGCCTTAAAGCTAACTGTACGGATAGTATCGCCAACTCCGGTTTTTCCGAAAAGCATGGATGGGACAGATGGTTTAAGATCTCCAATGCTGCTATCAGGAGCAATATAGGAGCCACTTTTTGCAACTGAAAGTATAGTATTATTTAAATTATAATTTCTGGTCTTACTTGCTTGATCGCAACCAAAGGGTGCCTTCCAGACCAACTGGCAATAACTCCGCTCCTGCATTACTCCTGCAACCTGTCCGAAAACTGCATTTATATCAGACCGAGTTGGAACAGGATAGTTATGTCCTCCGGAATATTTCAGAATTGAGCTCATATTGGCATTAATATTGTCAATCATGGTAACTTCATTAATAATGGTTTTATTAGTATTTGCAGCTTTCCAGATATTCGTTATATCGGGCTCATTAAACAACTGATCGGGTTCTCCGTCGGTGATAAAAAGAATATATCTCGGCACATCAGGATCAGTGGCTGCCATTTTTGTAAAAACATTAGTAGAAGCACCAAGGAATGCTTTTGCAAAATTGGTTCCATAAGGAGAAACTTTTGCATTATTTACGAAATTAATCAGTGCAGCTTTATCGCTTGTAAAATCCATTCCAAGAGTATTTGTGGTATTGAAAGTAATAATTCCCATCTTAGTTTTAGGAACAAATTTAATAGAATCCAATATCCTTAATATTCCTTGTCTTGCCCATTCCATGCGGGCAATCCCTTCCGAACTGCCGCTCATTGATTGACTTATATCCCAAATAATCATTATTTGGACTGGCATAGAATCTTTTTTCTCACTACAATCAACGCTGATATCAGATGCCGGAATTGGTCTGCCATTTTCGGTGATTGCGAAGTCTGCAGGGAAAAAATCATACTTGTCTCCGCCCGGAGACTTGCTGACGAAGCTCATTTTAACTATTGGAAATTGTGAATTATCCAATTGATAATAATTAAAAAACTGAGCTGCTTTCAGATTACAAAAAATACTTATAAAAAATAAATAGGAAATGATTCCGAATCTTGCTTTCATGGCTATATTCCTGAATTTTAACAATAACTTATATTTATATATTTAACTACCATTACAAAATTATGAAATATTTTGCAAAAATTAGAATACTTCTCAAAATATTTATTTATTATTGTCTTGAAATATCATGCACTCAGACTATTTTATAACTTAAAAAATCCAAAAATAGAAATCAAAGTTGAAAATTTTTATTTGCTTTCAATTACTTTTATTCTTATATTTGAATTGTTCGTTTTATAATGAATATTTATTAATCATAAAGATTGGAGGCTTTATGAGATCAAAAAGTATTGAAAAATCTGAATATAATTTTTTCAATTATAATTCTAAACAATTATTAATAATAGCTGTTATCGCTATTATTTATTTTCTGACAACCTTCGTTACCTTTGTTTTTTCGAGTTCGCAAAATTTAATATCACCAATTTGGCCTGCTGCTGGGATAGGACTTGCTGCACTTTTACTAAATCATCGGAAATTATGGCCAGCTCTAATAATTGCCATTTTCATTTCTGGGAATATTGCCAATATTATCTCTGGGAAGCCTTTAGTTGCAAGTTTTGGGTTTATGACTGCAAATATTTTAGAATCTTTATTAAGTGCTATTTTATTAACAAAATTGGGAAACAAAACTGTTAAATTCGAAACATTAAAAGAAATTCTTTCGTTTTTTACAATCCCAACACTCGTTAATGCGCTTACTGCTTTAATAGGTGCTACCACAGCTTATTTTGCTACAAATGGTACTTTTTTAGATATATGGTTTACATGGTGGGTAGCCGATGGTTTGGGGCTTTTAATAATTACGCCACTAATAATTTCATGGAGTGACTTTAGTAAATTAAAATCAATTTCCAGCAAACAGATAAAAGAAATTTTGATATTTCTGTTTATTTGGTGTCTTGCTACTTACATTTTTTTTCATGTCAATCTTCCTCGGCATTTCAAGCCTCAACCATTCTTTCTTGTTGCTTTGCTTGGATGGCCTTCCTTAAGAATGGGATTGAGGGTAATAACTTTATCAATTCTTATCCTTGCATTTTCCGGTTTATCAAGCGATATGGTAATAAATGGTCCTCTGCTCTGGGGTGGTAATGATCTACAAACCAGAATTTTACTATTTCAAATGTTTTTGGCAATAGTCACATCTTCAGTGATGTTATTAACAGTCAGCCACCTTGAGTTAAAATCTTCCAAAGAAAAGAGTGATGAAAAAAGTCTCCAGATCTCTGCTCTTAGTAATAATTTGCCAAATGGTATGGTGTTTCAGTTTTTGAAAGATTTTGACTCTAAAATGCGCTTTATTTATGTCAGTGAAGCAGCAAGACAATTGACCGGATTTGAACCCGATCAAATATTAGAAAATTCTCAATTAATGTTTGATCAAGTTCATCCCGATGATTTAGAGATAATTTACAAAGCTCAGAGAGAATCAGCTAAGAACCTTACAATTTTTAACGTTATTGTAAGATTTTATCATTTAAGTGGGGAGTTAAGATGGATGCAGATTTCATCCAAACCTCGTAAACTTGACGATGGTAGAATTATCTGGGATGGGATTCAATTTGATATAAGTGATAGAATAAAAATCGAAAGAGAATTGGCTGAGAGTCAGAGTTTATATAGTAACTTAGTTGAAACAGCCGATGATGTGATTTTATTAACTGATATGAATGGACGTCATATATTCAGAAACAAAGCTTATTATACGAGTTTAGGATATAATGTTGGTGAGGAGCTTGAACCTGATGGTTATTCTCTTGTTCATCCTGATGATTTATCAATGATGCAGGATGCGGTTAAAGAATTAATAATTAATGGGAACTGTACTACTGAATACAGAGTAAAGCATAGAGATGGATATTGGATTAACAGATTATCCAAATCAAAAATAATTTATGATGAATTTGAGCAAGCGCAAACTATTTTGGCGATAATTCGTGATAATACCGAACTAAAAAGAAAAGAGAATATTACACATGCTCGTTTAAAACTTCTTGAACTTGCCAATAATTGCTCCTTAGATGAGCTGCTTACTGCTACTCTCGATGAAATTGAAAGATTAACAGAAAGCTCAATTGCTTTTTATCATTTTGTTGATAAAGACAAAAAAAATCTTTCTCTTCAGGCTTGGTCAACTAATACCTTGGCTACTTTATGTACTTCTGAACTTAATGGTGGTCATCTCCCTATTGATCTTGCTGGTGTATGGGTTGATTGTGTTAATCAAAGACAGCCGGTAATCCATAATGATTATTCTTCGCTTCCTTATAAAAAGGAATTTCCTGTTGGACATGCTTGTGTTACAAGAGAAATACTTATACCAATTTTCAGGGGAGAATCAATAGTTGCAATTTTAGGAATAGGAAACAAACAAGTGAACTACACTCAAAGCGACCTTGATATTGCTCAACAAATAGGCGACCTATCGTGGGATATTGTTTCACGAAAAAGAACAGAAGATGAATTAGTCCAAAGAGAGACAAGTTTGAAATTCTCCCAAAAAGTTGCTCATGTCGGTAACTGGACTTGGAATATGATTTCAAATCGGTTAACATGGTCTGATGAATTATTTAATATATTTGACATTGATAAGGGTTCATTTGATGGTGATCTGGATAAAGTTATTTCAAGCTCAATCCATCCTGATGACAGAGAAAAAGTAATTGAGTCAAATGCTTTGGCATTTAGCGAAACAAGTCCAAAACCATTAGAATATAGAATTATTACAAAAGACGATAAGGTTAAAAAAGTAATAGCTATTCCCGGGTCAAGAAAAGTTGATTCACAAGGAAAAGCGATAGAACTTTATGGTATCGTTCAAGATATCAGTGAACAAAAGAAAACGGAATTGGAACTTTCTCAAGCTAAAGATAAAGCTGAAAAGGCAGATCAGCAAAAAACAATATTTTTGCAAAATCTTTCTCACGATATAAGAACTCCAATAAATGGAATTCTCGGATTTGCTCAATTACTCAAGGAAGAAAAATTAAATGATGAGGAACGATTTGAGTATGCTGATATTATCATTGGAAGTGGGAATAGACTTCTTAATTTTATAAATAATATTTTAGATATTTCCAAAATAGAATCTAATAAGATGGAGATTCTTAATGAAGAATTTAATTTAAATCAAATTCTGATTGATTTGCAGCGATTTAACAATATCTTTGCCAAGGAGAATGGAATCTCACTTAATCTATCTTGCCAATTACCTAACGAAGAATCAATTATTATTAGTGATAAAACAAAGCTTGGAAGAATTCTTCAAAATCTTGTCGGAAATGCAATGAAGTTTACTGCCAAAGGTTCAATAGACTTCGGATACCAAATTATTGATGATTTTATTGAGTTTTATGTTAAAGATACCGGAGCCGGGATTGAGAAAGAACTTCAATCAAAAATCTTCGAGCGTTTTTATCAGATTGACCCAAATATTCCCAAAAAAGACTCAAGTACTGGGCTTGGATTGTCTATTGTTAGCGGATTTGTACAATTAATGGGTGGAAAAGTTTGGCTCGAATCCGAACTTGGAAAAGGCTCGAATTTCTATTTTACTATTCCTTTTAATCTCAGTTGTTAATTAATATTAGCGATGTTGCGTATGATATTTATGTTCGGTAAATATTTGAAAATAAAATAATGTTTGATAAAATAATAAATCAGATTAAAGAGATTGCCGAGCTATCATGGCAAAAAGGCTGGGCAGAAAGAAATGCCGGAAACTTCTCAATAAGAATAACTTCTCTGTATTCATCCGATAATTTCTATTCCTCAAACGAATTACATAAAATAAAATTAAATAATTTTGATTCAAGTGGTATTGAAGGAGAAATTTTTCTCGTTTCTTGTGCAGGATCAAGAATGAGGGATATTTCCAAATCACCTCAAGATCATTTTTGTTATGTATTTATTAAAAATGGGAATGTTTATTATACTTCAATTAGTAATTCTGACAAAAATAAACCGAGTTCGGAGCTGATTTCCCATCTCGAAACACAGAAAGCCTTGATTAATTCCGATTCAATCAATCATGCAGTTCTGCATCTACATGCAACGGAATTAATTACCTTAACTCATTTTCCCGATTTATGCTCTGCTGAGAATTTAAATAAAATAATTTTATCAATGCACACTGAATCTCTGTACTTTTTACCAAAAGGAATCGGCTTTATTCCCTTCGAAATTCCCGGAACAAACGAAATTGCACGATTAACTGCCGAATTAATTACCAAAAATGATTTAATTCTTTGGGAAAAGCATGGCTGCATTGTAAGTGCAACGGATATACGCGAAGCCTTTGATATGATTGATATTGCTTCTAAATCCGCAGCTATTTATTTAGAACTTAAAAAATGCCGGATTCTCCCCCTCGGATTATGCAATGATCAAATTGAAAGATTGAAGTTGCATTATGGAATTATCAAAGCTGATAATACTATTATTTTTCAGGATTAGACATTTGATATATAATTTACTATTAAATAAAAAAAAAGTATTCATTTTATAAATAATAAATTCCCATGAACAGCAAACAAATTATTGACAATTTCACAGCAAGTGAAAAATTTGCTCTTGTCGGAGCAAGCACTAATCCGGCTAAGTTCGGAAATGCAATTCTGAAACTTCTCCAAAGCAAAGGCAAAACCATTTATCCTATTCATACCTTCGCTCCCGAAATCGAAAGTACTAAAACATTCCGAAGTTTTTTGGAATTTCCCGACAAAGTTGAGAACTTAATCCTTTGTATTAAAAAGGAAAAGGTCGTTCCGATTCTCCAACAGGCAAAAGAAGCAGGAATTGTGCGTGTTTGGTTACAGCAGGGAACCGGATCGACGGAAGCGTTAAAATTTTGCATGGAAAATGCAATTCAAGCCGTTAATAATGAATGTATCTTTATGTTTTTAGAAGGATCTATGCACATCCATAAAGTTCATAAATGGATTAATAAGCTGATCGGCAAGTATCCGAAATGACTCCATTAGTGTAGAATGTAAAATTGAGGAATTTTGGTGCCAATCCTATGGAACATTCGACTGGGGAAGAGCTGATTCATATCTCATCATTATATAGATTTAACCACTTCAGTCCACGCTTCCTCCGAATAATCACTCACTAAACTGCTATTTTTCGCTTTTAACTTGTAATAATTACGCTTATCAACTACAAACGCTACTCCTTGAGGTGGATTCACATATTCTGCCAACAACGAAAAAGTCCCCGACGGCAATCCAAAATCAACTGAACAAGTATAAACATCATAAGTTGCTGCTCCTGCAACAACTTCCCAGTTCAAAGTTACAGCTAAATCGCCCAGAGTCCAGTTTGCCCTCACGTTCTGCGGCTTGGAAAGCCTCGAATTCACAGTCGGATATCTCAAATAATCTGCGAACTTCGCAGGATCACTGTTTTCCCAAATCATCTTCCCAATATTACAGTACTTCGTCACTAAAGCATATAATTCATTGCCTTTTATGATACGCTCCTCTGATTTGATCCCACGCACAACAATAGCATCACTCTGCGCATTCATCGTGGACTCAAATTCACTTGCCAATGTCTCCAACGCCGTCAACATCGGAGCAGTCAAACCCTCACTTGCCAAATCTGTAAGATACTGCGTCGCAATATAATGTACATTTCTCGCATTCACAAGCAAGTCGCGGTCATTAAACCGATTCATTCCCACTACTCCGAGCTGTTTGCAACGTGCAGAATTTACTCCCCACTTATTCTCAGCCCGCAAGCTAATTGCCCGAAGCGCTAATCGAAGTTCATCAGCCTTCACTTTTTTATCCTCGGTTGCAATGGCTGTATTCCCCAAGTACCAATTATCAGTCGGTAATCTTGCGAAAGCATTCCCGATGTCCTCGAAATCAGAAATTGCACCGGCATTAACGCCAAAAGCTTCAAATTCAGTTAGATCACGAGTTAAAAATGAGATCAAATTAGATGCAAACATGCATAAATCTGCATCAGACATTATATAATTTCTTGTTAAACTTAATAAAACCATAAAATCTTTCAGCATTAAATAAACAAAACTAATTAAAATTTATGATAAATCTATCATTAGCTATTATTATATTCATATTAATAAAAATTAAATATATTATATAATTTATTAATCAATCAAATAATGAACATAAAGAAAATATGTTACAATTTAAACTAACAATAATCAAATTTAATTAGTCAAAACATCTTTTTAAGAATAAAAAGCATTAATATTGGATTTATAAGCATTAATGTCAGATTAAAAACTATTGATGTTGGTTTTATAAGCATTAATGTCAGATTAAAAACCATTGATATTGGATTTATAAACATTAATGTCAGTTTTAAAAGTACTAATATTAATTTAAAAAACACTGATGTTAATATAAAAATATATTTCTATATCGACAGTTCTTTTATCAGTTATATCATTTCTTATTTCAGAAAAATAAAATCAAGCTCAGACGAGGACGTCTAATATCATTTCCTATTTGAAAAAGGATAAATATTCCCTTCGACTACGCTCAGGGAGCTGAATTGCTCGTTGAGCGGAGTCGAAACGAGCTAATAATTGTTCTTATTTCAAATAGGAAATGATATAAGCTACTATAAATCAAAGTTGACAAACGTCCTCGTCTGTTTTATCTACTATAAATCAAAGTAGAACAGAGGTCCTCGTCTGTTTTATCGATTAATTTCAAATAGGAAATGATATTAGATCAGTTATAAAGGAAATTTAATTTTAAGAAGAAAAGACATCTTCTTATAAATTCGCTATGGCTTCAAAAAACTTACGGCTTTGTTTTTCATACTCAAAGTGCTCGATTGCAAATTTCTGTCCGGCTTTTGCAAGTCTTTCGCGGGTTGGAATGTCCGAATAGATTAGTTTAATTTGTTCGGATAATTTTTCAAAATCAGTTTGTTCGAATAATAATCCGGTTTCATTGTGCTTAATAATTTCGGGAACGCCTCCCGAATTTGTTCCGATAACGGGGCAAGCCGCCATCATAGCTTCAATCAGCACCAAACCAAGAGTTTCGGAGCGAGAAGGAAGGATAAATAAATCGAAACTGCTCATTAGCGCGGGTATTTCATCGTTAAAAGGCAGAATGAGAACTTTATTGGACAAGCCTTCTTTTTCAATGAGATCGGTGACTTGCTCAGTGTAGCCGCTCTGACCGATAGATTCTTCGCCAACAAGCACAAGCAATGAATCGGGAATATCAGCTTTGGCAAAGGCTTTCACAGCCGTTAATTGATCCTTATGCTGATCGAATCTGGCAATGTAACCGATGATAAATATATGTAATGTGAAAATCTGTTTTGACACAGAACTATCAGAAGTTTGATAATTGCCATTCCTGCAAATGCAGAAATCCCCTTCGCCATTATTAACTTTGGGGATTTCTGCATTCGCGTCAATGCCAGCTTTAAGAATCTCGTTAAAAACAATCCTGTCTTCAACTTTATTTCTGTTCAAGAAGTGCTCGGATTCGATGCCGCATGGAATAACTGAGATTTTATCGCTTGGGAAAATCGTTGATTGGGGCAATTGCAGCTTCATTTGCTCGGTGATAACAATTGCGTAATCGAGATTGCGGTAAATCCAATTATGGAAGAAGTCAATTTTCCTCAAACCGGATTGCATTTGCTGGTAGAGGACGATTTTGGTTTTTTTGGAGAATAAATTTCTTGCAAGAACGGCTATAGAGAGGTCTTTGGTGGTTGGAACAATACAGATGTCGGTTTTATACTTCTTGAATAAACCTCCAAGTTTAATGGCAGCAGAGATGTCGATGTATTTGAATTGAACATTTAAAAATTCGCAATTGAGATTTAACTTTCCGGCATATTTATGAAGCCGGCTGTTTTGTTTACAAACCAAAACTGCACTATTGCCATAGCGAACGGCATCGGAGGCACGTTTAGCTGATTGCATTTCCAAGCCGCCGAAGGAATCAAGCGGACAAAATACGAGATAATTTTTGGAAGGATTCAATTAAATTATTTAATGGAATAAAACATATTGATCTGATATCGGATATTAATAAATTCATCCGATGACTGAGAGCCATCGGATGAATTAAATCTTATCTTAATAACTTTAAAACATAATAACTTTCAACTTAAATTAAGCCATCAGAGAGCAAATCGCTGCAACATTAACCATGTCTTCAGCACTGCAACCGCGAGATAAATCGCAGTAAGGCTTTGCGAGTCCCTGAACAATAGGTCCAACGGCTTCTGCACCTGCTAAACGTTCAGTTAATTTGTAAGCGATATTACCGGCATCCAAATCAGGAAAAATAAGAACGTTTGCATGTCCGGCCACGGGAGAACCTTTGCATTTGCGTTCACCAATGGATGCAATGAGAGCAGCATCAGCCTGCAATTCACCATCGACGACAAGATCGGGAGCTTTAGAACGCACTAAATTTGTTGCTTCGATCACTTTATCAGCGTGAGGGTGATTGGCACTGCCTTTAGTAGAAAATGAAAGCATGGCAACTTTCGGATCTTCACCGGTAACCGATTTGAAATTCCGAGCAGAACTGATGGCGATGTCTGCAAGCTGCTGGGCATTAGGATCAGGATTCACAGCGCAATCAGCATAGCAGAGCAATCTATCAGGAAATACCATAACGAAATAGCTGCTAACAACGGAAATACCGGCAGCGACTCCAACAGTATATATGGCCGCACGAATGACATCCCCTGTAGATGATACATTTCCGCCAACAACGGCAGCTACCTTAGAAGTTTCAAGCAAAAGACCGGCAAAATAAAGCGGATTTTGAACCAAATCCGCAGCTTGAGCTTCTGTCATTCCTTTGGCCTTACGCTTTTCAAAAAGTAATTTATTAAAATCTTCAGTCAGAGGGCTATTTGAAGGATTAATGATTTGGATATTATCAAGAGAAATATTATTTTCGCTTGCAACCTTGGAGATTAATTCTTCATTGCCAACTAACACAGCGCTTGCAATCTCAGCATCAGTCAGGGCTCTGGCAGCCTGAATAGTTCTAATATCTTCCGCATCAGGGAAAGCTACGGACTGAAAGCGAGCTTTAGCCTTGTTTCTTATATCCGAAATAAATGTATTTGACATATTTTTATACTTTCCTTAATTGGCTGGATTTTGAACATTGAGAACTACTCTGCATGTATCGCGGGCTAAAATCAATTCCTCATTTGTAGGAATGACATAGATTTTAACTTTACTGTTAGGTGTAGAGATCATCATTTCCCTTCCACCGAAAGCTTGTTGATTTAATTCGTCATCCAATTCAACACCAAGCCAGTTCATATTATTGCAGATTCTCCGGCGAATTTCTGCAGAATTTTCTCCGATACCAGCAGTGAAACAAAGTGCATCCACTCCATTCATAGCAGCGGTGTATGCACCTATATATTTTCTTACTCTACCGCAGAACATGTTAATAGCAAGTGTTGCGCGACGGTCACTGTGCTCCTGCTCTTCTTCAATCAGGTCTCTCATATCGTTTGTCAAACCTGAAATTCCTAATAAACCGGAACGTTTATTTAATATAGCAAAAATTTCGTCAAGAGTTGCACCCTCCTTATAGGCAAGTAATTCGATTACTGCCGGATCAAGGTCACCTGTGCGGGTTCCCATCATCAGACCTTCGATAGGAGTCATTCCCATTGAAGTATCGATTGATTTTCCGGCTTTAATCGCACAGGCTGAGGCGCCATTTCCAAGGTGTAAAGTAATTATATTACATTCCTCTTTTTTGATACCGGCTAATTTCCTGTATTTATATGCAACATAACGATGAGAAGTACCGTGGAAGCCATATTTACGGATTTTATAACGGCGATAATATTGATAAGGAAGCGCATATAGGTATGTTACCTCATCCATTGTAGAGTGGAAGGATGTATCAAAAATAGCTACCTGTGGGATAGTCTGTCCAAAAACGTCACGGGCAGCATAGATACCTTTCAAATTTGCAGGATTGTGGAGTGGAGCCAAATCTATACAGTCTTCGATTTCGGATATAACGGCTGCATCAATCCTGATGGAACGTTTGAAGCGTTCACCGCCATGAACTACACGATGTCCGATGGCATGAACGTCCTGAAGAGATTCAATGCCCGGAATCTGAGTTTCGGGATTTGTAATCCAATTAATAGCATATAGCAGGGCAGCACGATGATCGCGGAGTGGAGTCGCAAGTTTGATAGGTGAGCGCCCATCTACTTGAAAATTAATCAGAGATTGGCTGCCAACGCGCTCAATCAATCCTTTTGCAATTGTTTTGTCTTGATCTTTTTCAATCATTTCAAGGTCCGTCTGCATTATCTGAAATTTCAGAGAAGAGGAACCACAGTTTAACACGAAAATATTCATATACTAATCCATAAAATTAAATAAGTTTTCAATTGCTTTTTTTACAAAGCTCTTGATTACAAAATTACGGAATTTTCATTTTGAAATTGATAAATGAAAGGAAATTTAATAAAAATATTTCATCATAGATGTAGAATATTTGCATAAGATAATGCAATGTATGGGAATAAAAACGACGTTAAAAAAAGATAATTTGTAAAAAAAAGATCGAGAAACTGTCTCGAAAATTTGGGAATTCCATATTGTGTTACTTCATACCTATTTTTTTATTATCAATTAGTAAATTAATAGCTTCGTTTAATCGCTTCAGTCGCGTTTCTTCACGTTTTGCACTGCTAATATACATTATATATTGCTTGCGATGAGAAATTGCTAATTTGTAAAAATTATAAAATGCCTCAGGATTGGCTTCCAGAGCATTTTCAATAAATTCGGGAGTTAGATCGGGAATTGTTTTTTCACTTGAAATATAAAGAGTGCCATCATCTATAATCGGTTGAATCAGTCTCATTCCCGGAGTTTCAATTTTCCCATCTGCCAAAAGTTTTTGCACTCTTTTTTTATTCAAATCCGACCAATTACTTTTTGGATTTCGTGGTGTAAACTTTTGACAATATTTCTGATCATCAATTGCTCGTACTATGCTGTCAATCCAGCCGAAGCAAAGTGCTTCTTCGACGGATTCATCATAATTAATACATTGAACCCCCGATTTTTTTTTAAAGAATACAAGGTAAATTTCTTTAAATCTATTCTGATTATCTGCCAACCAATTTCTCCATTCTAATCTGGAATTGCAGTATAATAAATTTTCAGGTATCATATTAATAATTTAAATTTTATACAATAAAAGCAGAAAACAAATTAACTATTATATATAAATCATACAATTTTTTTTAACTAAAACAGTCTTTAATAAAATAAATAAAATTGGGATAAATATGAAAAAATATAATTTTATAGCTTTGCTTTTCTTCATTGGGAAGATACTATATGCACAACCATTAATTTCATATATTATTCCCGATATCGGTACTCCGAATATGAATACATATATTGAAATAATTGCTCCTACAGATAGTAACGGTAATTTTGGCGCTGATGGTTTTTTCCTGAATAATACAAATGATAATGTACAAATTATTTTTGGAAATTCATCGGATGCAAGTAAAATTGTGTTTGGTCCATTAGTAGTAAGTTGGAATGGTAGATTGATTTCAACACAGGTGTTTGTCAACCCATGGTTAAAGCCTAATGATTGGGATTGGAAAAAACTAACACCAGAATTTAAAATTCCCTTCAAAGTAAAAGTCGGGCCATTATATACAAATATTGATACATTTTATATTGTCCAGCCATTCCATCTTGGAAATAATATTGCAGGTGCAGGTGGAGTGCTTGGCAGCGGAGCCAATTTTGGCATTAGATCACGCCGTGGCGCTATGATTGTGGATTCAATGAATTTGGGGCCTTTTAATTATACAGTAAGTACAAGTGATTGTGATCCATATACAAATGGGAATCAGGGATTTTTACCATTCGTTTTAATTTCGGTGGCTGATGTTCAAGGGGCAGGTGTAAATTCAAAAATTATTGTTGACGGAACAGGTAAACATGGCGGCACAGGCGGCGGTGGAGCCGGTGCTCATTTTTGTGATAATATGAACGGATCAGGAAATGAGGGTGGGAATGGTTTTTCAGGAGGTGGTAAAGGGGGAAATAATAAATTTCCAACCGGTTCGAGTACCTCAATTTGCGGTATCGGCTCCGGAACAGGGCCTGTAACTGATCCTGATGCAGCCGGATATAGTTTAAACAAGGTCAAAGGTGGATTTTATCCGGGAGCGTATGAATCTGCCGGTGGTGGAACAGGTCATCCTTTTGGAAGTTCAGGTTCAGGATGTGGTGATGGGAATAATTGCGATCCTGCGGGCGCTTATGGAGGCGGAAGTGGCTATAGGCAAGATAAGCCAGGTGGTGCGGCAGGAAATGCTACAGCCGGATTAGGCCAGTCCTTGACCGGTGGAAAAGTTCATGGTAATATCATGGTTGTTCCAATTTATGGTGGAAGTGGTGGAGCCGGTGGTAATCCCCAAAGACCTTTCAGTGGATGCAGTGGAGCCGGTGGTGGCGGTGGCGGTGCAGTTAGTGTTTATGGAAGAAATATTATTAATTTCGCTGCGCAGGCTGCTGGAGCAAATGGAGAGAATACCGGTACTGATAACGGAGGTAGCGGCAGTGGCGGATTCACTGGAATTCAGTCAAAACTTGGCGTTGATCAAATTACATTATCTGCACCGGGAGGCGTGACAGCAGGTGTTTATGGAGGAGACGGAAGAATCCGATGGGATACACCAAAATTTGGAAAAATTTATACATCAGGAAAAAGTGAATCCTATTTCAGGGGACCAACTACTGACACAAGCTCTATTGTTAAATATAATTGTTTGCTAAGTGGTAGTTTTAATAGTTTGAATAATTCTGAAAAAAATATCAAGGTTTATAAAAAATCAGAATCAACACCGTGGGTATGGGTTGGTGATGTGACTTATTCTAGTCCTAACGCTTGGAATATTAATCCTAAATTAACACCACCAGATACGATTTTCTATATTTCTGTGATGCAGGATATTAATAATCCTGATTTGACTTCTCAATATAGATTTGAACCGGTTTCTGTAATGTCGCAGGCTTCTGCAAATATTCTCCATACATATTCACAGCCGAAGATTGCCGGTGATAGTATTATTATTGAGACCATTCCAAATTGCTCTTTAAATGAAGTGACTGATACTGCCACGATTTACAATCGAGGTGATGGCAACTTGATTCTTGAATTCAATAATTCAACTTTTGAATATGGCAAACCCGGCTATACTTTGGTTTCACCGACAAAATCCGATACACTGAAACCAAACGACTCAGTTAAAGTTATAGTAAAATATAAGTACCAGAAAGGTGCTTTTGGAAGATTAAATGAAGTTCTCTGGGTTCAGCACAATGATAAATCTAATCCTAAAAATCCATGGGAAATTGAATTTTTTGTTGATGTCCAGGATTATAATTTCAAACCTTTCGATATCCAAATAAAAAAACAGATTGATACTCTTTATCTTGGTTCGCTCTGTTCAGGAGATATAAAAGATACTGTTTTTGCGATGAATAATCTTTCTCAGAAATTAAAGGTCACTTTAAAAGACCCTGTGGTTCAGCAAACTGCTTATTTCAGTTCAAATGTCATTGGTGCAAAGCTAATGCCACCTTTGGATACAGCAGCCATAAAAGTAAGATTTGTTGCAAATGTACCAGATACTGGAAGATATGTTTCAAAAATTTATTTTTCAATTGAGGAATGTCCTGATTTTATAGATTCTATCTTAGTTATTGCCGATGTACAAAAACCGGTTTTGCAAATAATTGGGAATAATAATTTCGGTTATGTAAAAATAGGAACGGATTCTACCTTGCAATATACTGTAAAGAATATCGGGAATAAATCAGCTTATATAAAAACTATTGTGCTCCCATCTCCGTTTGCTATTATTAAATTTAGCAAGCCATTACCATTTGAATTGAAACCGGGAGAAAGTTTTACAATTGATGTTCGTTATACACCTACTGCTGAAGTAAGTGACAGCACTTTATTGGTAGTTCCCGGTATAGCTAATTCTGTGGCTTGTCCTGATACTACAAAAATTATGCTCTTCGGAATTGGTGCAAATTCCAAACTTATTGTATCCAAATATCTTGTTGATTTTGGAACAGTGCCATGGTGCCTCGGTTCAGTGAAAGATTCAGTATTTTTAAAAAATAACGGTTCAGTTAATGTTACAATAAAAAGCATAACTTGGAGTATAAAAGCAGATTCTTTGAATTGCAAGGTAACTACTTCATATACAGTACCAACCTTACTTCCGGGTGATAGTATTTGGATATATTTTGAATTTTTACCTAATAAGACCAATAACCCTGACCCTGTTCTTAACGTAGTTGTTACTACTGATGACGCAAATAAAAAAATCATTAATATCAAACTAATCGCTCATATTCAGCATCTTGATATAACTGCAATTCCTAACCCTGTGAATCTCGGCAATTGCGTTTTGAATTCTTCAATTACGCTTCCAGTTAAATTGACAAATAATGGCTTTTTCCCTGAACATGTTACAAATATTGTAAGTCAAACAGGCTTATTTGCACCGAATCAATTATCATTTACAATCGGGTCAAAGGCAACTCAGAATATTGATATTACATTCACTCCAGTCGTAGCAGGTTTGGTATTTGATACTTTGTTGATAATATTTGATACCCCATGTAAAGACAGTTTAATATTACCGGTTTCTGCTAATTGTATTGAGGGTAATTATGTATTCTTTAATCCTTTGAATGCTGGTATCGTTGCTCCATGCGAGCAAAAAATTGTTCCATTCACACTTACCAATACAGGACAAGCAGCTTTCCGTATAGATTCAATTCAAATTACCGGACCTGATGCTTCGCTATTTATCATGGATCCTAATCCGGCACTGCCGTTTACATTGAATCCTTCAGCAACATTCACTAAAAATATTACATTCATTCCGCTCAGTGCAAATGATGGCGTGAAAAATGCTTTTCTGACGTTCTGGCTTTATATTAATGGCGTGACAAAGCAAGTACAGGCGCAGTTGATAGGGGAGAGACAGGTAGGTATTGTTGCAAGTCCGGCTCAGATAGATTTTGGAACTACCATAATGAATTTACAAAAGCCAAGAACTTTGCTAATTAAAAATAAAGGGGTACATGTAATTCAGATAAAAAATATTCTTCCATTGGGTTTCCCCACTGTTTTCAGTACTAATCCTGCAACTTTGAATAAAATTTTGAACCCGGGAGATAGTGTATCTCTTATTGTAAATTTTGTTCCTGATAAAGTTCAGTCTTATACTGATGTTCTGAAATTTGATGTACTAATTAACACATGTCCGGAGATTTTACCTGTTAACCTGAGTGGAGCTGGTTCACCACCTGTTTCTATGGAAATATTTCTACCTGATACTACCGTTGAATCGACATTCAGGGATTTTCATTTACCGGTTTGGTATAATTCTAAGAATATTATTGATCCACTCACAGGTATGTCAGTTAATTTCACCTTCAAATATAACACAAATCTGTACTACCCTCAATCGGTATCAAATGGAACTCTGATTAATGGCTTGGACAGCGCTTCGTTCGGAAGAGCAAATATTTCTCTTAAAAATATAACTCTGCAATCTGGAACTAATCAGATTTTGACTGAAATAATCGGAGCTACTTTGCTTGGTAGTATCGAATCGGATTCTCTATTGATTGATAATCTAACCTGGTCACCGGTTACGGTTATGCCACAAGTAACTCATAAAGATGGTAAACTCACTACAAAAATATGCAAAGCAGGTGGTTCAAGATTGATATTAAAGAGACAATCTCCAACTTTGATCATTAAACCAAATCCTGCATCTGATGCAATTGATATTGATGCAACAACTTTAATGATCGGAGAGCATAAACTTGATATTATCGATTTACAAGGTAATTCCATTAATTTGATTAAGTGGAATATTAGCGATATTAATGAAAATCATTATAATTTTGAATTTGATACTAAGACAATATCGACAGGAACCTATTTCATGATGCTGACCGGACCCGGAAATAGAATTGTTGTACCTGTATATATCATTAAATAATAAATGTTTGGGAAAATATGACGGTTTACAGGATTGGTTTTAAAGGAATGGATACATTGAAATCTTTGATTAAAAATAATAAGAATGAAAAACTAAGAAATTATTTAATATTAATTTTTCTAATTTGCTTCTTTATTGTACCAAAGGTATCATTAGCACAGAAATTACAAGATAAACCATTATTTTATCTTGGAGTTTATGCTGATTATAATTTGAATAATCATTTTACTGATTTTCAGCAGATTCCGGGTTATCCTACTTGTTGTTCAAATTTCAATTATGGATTCGGATCAGGATTGGCGATTGGTGGATTATTTGAGATTCCGGTATTGCCAAAAATTAATGCTGGAGTTCGTGTGGGATTTTCTTCACTGAGCGGAGTGATATCAAAAGATGAGAATATTGGTTATGATAAAAAAATCTTTTCACAAATCCCTGATACAAATTTGAGAATGATTAGTGCAGAACATTCTATTAATATTGTCCTATATTCTTTAACCGCCCAGCCATATATACTTTACAAATTATATGACAGATTAACGTTGAGTGCTGGTTTGAATCTTGCCTACCTTTTCAAGACAGATATTTCACAGAAGGAGCAAATAACATCGCCAAATGATGTACTTTTTCTTGATACATCAAATATTAATAAGAGTAAAAATTTTAGGAATGATTCATCCAACATGAAATTGCCGAACCAGTCATCGCTGCTTGCTTTTATTGTATTTGGTGCAGGATATGAATTTCCTTTGAATAATCGTGGATTGACAATTGCTCCTGAGATTAATTTTCATATTCCTTTGAACAATATTTGTGATCTTAGTTGGAAAGTGGCTACTGTTCAGTTAGGTGCATCTATTAAATTACCAATATATCCCGCTAAAATTATTCCGCAAATTAAACAGGAAAATATTATTCGTGATACTAATGTTGTTTATAGTATGAATTTTAAGGAAGAAAAAGTTATACTAAAAGAATCCCGTTCCGAAACCAAAGAGATTAAAACAGATTCGCTTATATATATTAAAAACATCAAAACCGAAAACTATGAACATCAAATTCCGAAAATTGTGAATTTAAGTGCCAGTATTGAAGCCGTAGGTATTTCGAAGAATAATACAAGGCAAATAGATCCAACGGTTGTGATTGAAGAAACTGAAACGGAAGAACTTTTTCCATTACTGCCTTATTTATTTTTTCTTTCCAACTCTTCGGATTTGAGCAAATCATCTATTGCCCTTAAAAAAACAGATAATTTCTCCGAAAAAAGCTTACAATGGAATACTTTGGGTATTTATTCGGAGTTATTACAGCTTGTTGCTTACAGGCTAAATGCAAATCCTAATGCAAAACTGACCATTAATGGTTGCAATTCCGGAACAGCTGCCGAACTTGATAACAAATCTCTTTCACTAAATCGTGCAATTGCAGTACGTGATGTTTTGGTACAACAATTTGGAGTTATAGCAGAGAAATTAATTCTCAAGAATCAGAATATACCCGATAATCCGAGTACCCGGACAGTAGCTGAGGGCGAAGCAGAAAATCAAAGAGTTGAATTAAGTTCGGATGATCCGAAAATATTAGCTCCCATTCGCCTTAAAGACATTCTTGTAAAATCAGATCCTCCGATCATCGAAATAAATCCTATTGTTAAATCCGATGCCGGTATCGAAAGCTGGACTCTGGATGTTGAGCAAGAAAACAAAAATTTACGTAATTACAGCGGAAATGCCATTCCGACGTCTTTGAAATGGAGTATTGAGCAAGAACCGAGACCAAAAACTGAGACAGCAGTTAAACTTACTCTTAATCTTAATGATAATGCCAAACAAAAGTTAAAAGTTGAAAAGGACTTGTTGATAAAGCAACTTACTTTGCACAAAAAGAGATTCGAGCTTAAAGATGATAAGCGTATTGAGCGATATGCTCTCATTCTTTTTGATTTCGACAAAGCAATAATTACAAAAAATCAGCATGAAATTCTTGAAGAAATAAAAACTAAGATCAAAGCCAATTCATTTGTGACAATTAAGGGATATGCTGATAAAATCGGTGATCCCGATTATAATAAAGAACTATCTTTAAGAAGGGCAAATGAGGTTCAGAAATTTTTAAAAGTTAAGGAATCAAATCTTAAACTCGAAGGTATAGGATCTGACGAATTGCTCTATGATAATAATCTGCCTCAGGGAAGAGGTTATAGCCGTACAGTTCAGATTATTATCGAAACTCCGGTGAAAGAATAAATGAGTTAGTAAAGTTTATAAAGTTTTAATGTAGAAGGAAATTTTTGATACTTGAAGCTGTCTCAAAAGCCACATATTTAACAAAAATGTCATTCCTGCGTATGCCGGAATCTCATTCCAGTGCCACTTTGGGGGATTCCTGCATTCGCAGGAATGACAGAATTGAGGCTTTTGAGTTTGTATGTTTGAAAAGCAGGCTTAACCAAAAATTGATTAATTTAGTTTTTGGTAAAAATAAAATTTATAAACAATTAATGGAGAAGCCATGCTTAGAATGCAAAATACGCAATTAGATTATTCCGG
>JAPLFL010000001.1 GCA_026390695.1 Candidatus Kapaibacterium sp.
TGCGAATTTACCGAATGTCGCCCTTTTTTATTGAAATAATTGTTTTTGAAATATAATTTTTAGGTGTCTCATGAAAAAGTATTTTGTTCTTATCGCTGCACTTCTTTTTGTGCTTATCTCTGCTTCTAAAGCTGATTTACCCGATACCGTATGGTGCAAATACACTTATCCTACTCAAATTAATGCTGTTAAGTTTACGCCGGATGGACGTTATCTTGCTTCAGCAGGCACTGATGGAGTTGTTCGGCTTTGGGAAACACAGACAGGAAATTTAGTTAGAGAATATCTTGGTGCTGGCAGTGCAATTTGGGGTATGGATTTATATAATGATAGTCTGGTAGCAGCTGTTACTGATTTGTCAAAGATTACAATTTGGGATTTTAATACTGGTAAAATCATTCAAGTAATTGATTATTATCCGAATCAAAACCATTCTTTGGAAAACAATTCAGTTGCCTTTTCAAAATCTGGAAAATATCTTGCCGCACATATTGCAAAATACGGTGGAGGTGGCATGTTCGGCTACCAGCCTGCTTTATTTATCTGGAATACTAAAGACTGGAGCGTTCTTGGTAAAGTTGAGAATATACAAGCTCCTAAAGATGTAAATTTTTCCCCTGACGAAAAGTTATTAGCTGTTTCATCAATTCTAAATATTGATACAACAGCTTCAATAGGTTTATTTAATGTCCCTAATCTAATGTTTATTGGAATGGTTAAAAATTCTAAAGGGATTGAAATTAATAAATCAACTTTCTCAAATGACGGTAATTATCTTGGAGGAGCTTATTACAATGACGGCAATAAAATCTGGAATACAACTGATTGGTCGTTATATAGAAGTTTTAAGACTGGAGATGCAAGGTCTGTTGTATTTAGTGAAGATAATCAATATTATGCAGTTGGTGCAGGTGGAATCCATTGGTATTTATTGATATATAACGTTCTGGACAACATGGAATCAAACAGATATATTCTTAATTATCTCTCTAAAAAATACTTAGGGACAAATGAAGGAGATGCGGCTTTATCAATTTCAATTTCAAAAAATTCAGACTATATAGGGGTAGGAGGAAGCGCTGGTATTTATCTTCTCAACGCCAAATGGGATACAACGCCAGTTTTAGAAAATCCAATCCAAGTAACAAACACAATTATTTTTCCAAATCCTACGAATGGAACTGCAAATATTCAGTTCGATTTATTAAGACCTGAGTTTATTGATATTAAAATTTACAATACTGCATCAAATCTTGTTACCAAAATATTTGAAGGTCAAGTGCAGCAAGGAATGCAGAACTTTCAATGGAATACATCTTTAGTTGCAACCGGAATTTATTTTTGCAGAATAATTGCCGCAGGAACAACTTCTACAATTAAAATTATAGTTAATAAATAAGGAAATTAAAAATGAAAAAGGTAATGAACTATAAAATCGGATTCCTTAATTCGTTTGGAATAACTATAATATTTTACTTATTATTAACAAATTTTGTTATAGCACAAAATACTGAACCGACGGCTTTTTATTTTAGATATAATGAACACACAACTGCAATAAAAATGTCGGTTGATTCTATTAAACAGACCGGTTTTGTTACAGGAGCACAGTGGGGAGTTCATCCTCGCATTGCACGTGCATTATATATGGATTGTAGCCATGGAGGTGCGATACCGGATACAACAATGAGTAATAATTTAGGGGATTCATATAAAATGAATTATATTTGGTGCCCGAATGGTTATTATCTATATGCAATTCCGAATGTTAATTCGAGGGCATTTGTATATAAACCAACTCTCATTCAGCCGACAAATTTTCATCCTAACAATAATGACCCTAATAAAAATATCTGGGGGTTTAAATCTACAACTTTAGGTAGTTCACCTACTGTTATTGATAATAAATTGTTATTAGATACCGGTTTAGCTTATTCAAATCCAATTCTTTCAAATCCTTGGATAAATAATAAGTTTTATTTAATTCCTAATACCTCAGATTATCAAATTGATGGCCAACATTTTATCGTTACGGTCAATCTTAGACGAAAGGATTTAAACACAGACACTTCAAAAACCTCTGACACAATTTTAAAAATTATTCTTCCTTACTATATGATACCAGAATCAGTTTCTCGTATCATTAAACAGGATTCAATAAAGTTTGATTTAATACAAGATTCTTCATTAAAGGTAATGCACTATTCTTATAATGATGGAACTACCACTCATGCTATAAACCGTGGTTATTGCCGAGGAGTTAATTTCTCAAATCCGAGAATATTTGCCATTACAAAGGCAATGCTTCCAAATTTATCCGATTCTGCAAATTATGGAATAGGACCTGATATTACAATTTCTGCAAATTTTACATGTAATGGATTGCCATTTTCCAATAAACTATTTAAAAGTAATGACCAAGATGCCGATTCGTCACATATCGATTCATTAGGTCTGAATATAAATTATCACGGCAACAGCTCCATACTACTCAATTACATCCGTATAGGCAATCCTAAAAGCGATAAACTATTCAAAGGCGAGTATGATTCATTGGCTCATGCTGTTCTCCAAAACGGAAAGATTCAATGAATTTTTATGGCTATGATATAAAAGGGTTTGATGTTATGGATGAAGGTTGTCAGGAAATGCAATTCTGGAATATCGATAGATACATGAATAGATTGATTGGCAATACTGGAATTTCAGAAGGTAGTGGAGCGGAACAAGAGGCGGAGATTTTTTAGGGCATAGACCATTTATTAATAATTTACCACATCCAAACAACCCCAGCTATTGAGTTGGATTCAATTATTATGGAGATACATCATTTTACAATATGAGATTGAATTTTGGACGAAATACTGATGATTATCCATTAAATCTCAATTATGATGTTTTTATTCCTGACTCCTCTTCGCCATGGTGGGAAGACACTCATTGCTGTTTTCATTCTCGAAGCATGTGGGATACATTAAGATTACCTTCGATGAGTTCAATTAATTTTGATGGGGGAATAAATGGGTTCTCGGCATACCAACAAATTATGTATCAATCTCATTCAGTTTTAGCTGGAAATGAAATAAATTTTGTAAATAATTTCTATTCTCATCCGGATTATCTTTATTCTGGCAAACCGTGGTGGCACTATTTTTGCGTTTCAGAAAATGATTTTATAGGGAATTATCTTAAATTCGAGCTTCATGGTCATACTTGTGGGGAAGAATTTCGTATGGAATTATGGCAATCCATTTGTCAAGGTAGCAAGGGAATTGGAAATGATATGTCAGCAGTGAAAATTGATACTTCGTATAAAAAGGACACTTTTGGAAACGGTTTCTATAACGCTTGCGACCAATCCTATTATGACAATGCACTTATAACTCCTAATGACAGTTTGATTAAGCAATTAATCTATACAAATTATGATGGAGTTGGAGAAGATTATTTATCATTACCAATTAGTTATCATAATGGATCTGATGCTTTGAATTTTGGGGACTATATAGATTTTGACTCAACAGCTAAACATTGGGGAGTTCCAAAAGATAGACTTTATATCGGGAGACGCAGCCTTAGAACAGAATCATATAAACTATTCAGTTATCTTAAAACTCCCGATGTAGATTCAACAATAATGAAATTAAGGTTATGCAGTTTTTATAATAAAGGGATACGCAATTGGCACGGTTGGGACATCGCAAGATTCGGAGATAACGACCCTCTCACAAAATTTATTTCGTATGATTATGAAAATATTATCTATTCAAATCCAAATGACCCCAAACCGAACACATTACCATCACAATATATTAAATCAAGACCAATAGGGAGAATCAATTCAAATGGTACACCTTTTTATGAACCATTCGATTCATCTTTTTTTATGATTTCTATGCTTAGGGATTCTTCAGACCAAAATGCAACAAGCAACGAAATATATCTTGGATTACAAAACAAAAGGACAAGTCCATTATTTATTTATAACGATACTGTAAGATTTTTTTCATCAGCAGAATTTGATGATAGTTGTGGAATTGGTTATCCGAATTATAGTAGCTCATATACCTCAACATGGAAGCCCTATTTTTGGAAGAGAGGTGGTGCGAGAGAACTCTCAATCCCTTTTAATTATACTTCTTCCAATCCCTCCGAATACTGCCTATTAAAAGTCCAAGAGCTCGGAGCTAATGATAGCACACTCAATGCCCAGCCATGGCGTCAAGCAGCTTATTACCATAGAGTAGACACCGTTATCGGGCAAGATAAATTTCTAACAGTGCGCCTACTGCCGGGAGAGGGGAAGATACTCAAGGTAACTGTGCTCCACCAGCCATCAACAATTAAAGCAAGTTTGAATTATCAGAATCAAAGAAAACTTGTTGCATACCCGATTTATAAAGCAGGACAAGCTACTGATACAGTGCGGTATCATCTTGCTTATCATTGGTCAGTTTCCAATGATTCTAATGTTGTTGCATATAAACGAAGTGCTAAAATTTGGATGAAATCTGATACTGAAAATATAAAATGGGAACCAGCAATAGTAGTAAGCAAAAATTTTACTTTCTGTGATACAGTTACACATTCCTTCAGTTCTATTACCTGTCAATATCCGTCAATTGTTGTAAGACCTGCTCCTAACGGAGTTGAAAGAGCATATATAATTTATAATTGCTATTATAATGCAACTTCAAACAACCTGCATCTTGTTTTATCTGTAATAGATTCAGTGAATTCTGACACAATAAGACAACTAAAGAAAACTGTCGTTTATTCTGACATTTGTATTCCAGCCATTGATTTTAATAAGTGGGGGATACCTTCAATAGGTCAGCTATACGATAAAAATATTATTACATGGAATGATCCTGCTTTTGGAATTCGATACGCAACAATTGATTTGGACAGCCTCTGTGATATAGTTGTATCTTCAGGTGTGCTAAAATTTAATGAAGTCGCTTCATGTTATAACCCTTCCGTTAGCACCTATTCTCGAAGCTCAAATATGGAAAGAGAATGCGGGCTTATCTGGCGAGAACATGATGCTGAAGAATCAAGTTCTGATAATATTATTTACACAAGAATAACTGATTCATTATTTCATAGATTACCACCAAATATGGCTGTTTATTATCCATATTACCAATACAACGTGGATACAACACTTGTCAAATTAACTGATCAAGCTGTCTTAAATGCCTGTCCTGTAATTTACAGAGGGATTGAACCTGACGTGACTCCGATAAAAGCTACACGAGATTATATGGCTTGGGAAGAATTTGGACCATTAGCAACGGATTTATGTAATCCACCAATTGCAACAAATCAAATATCAACAATGTATATCACTAACATTGATACATTACCGGATGTTTACCAATTGGGTTTTTGTTCATATTATAATTCTCTTGGAACACCTGAAGTAACACAAGGCGATTTTATAAAAAATTCGCCGGGTAGTTTTATTCCAAATTTAAGTGATAGAGCCGCAATACTTGAATATACCGAATATGATGTTTGTGGAGTTTGGCACAATCTTATTACTAATTGGCAAATAGGATATTATAATAAGTTTGATAATGGCTGGCAACATTTAGCTCATAATGGCTCAATGCAACATTTGGCAGCCAGACCTAAATTTCTTGATACAAACGGTGGCGATTGGTGGACAAACAGAAGAGTGTATCAAGATGATAACTATGCAATAAACACAGCGATAAATGTATCTTCTCAGATGTTTTATAAACAGAATGTGAATAATGAAGCTATACCATTGAGATTCTTGGGTTATAAAGATAAAAAGCATAAATCTACTTTATCAGAGATGTTTATTGATGATAAGAAAATCAAATTTGATTTGGATTATCTATTTCCTGAGCTTTGCGATACATGCCATCAAAAACGAAATAGAAACAAAGAAAATTTTACTGATAGTATATTGACACAATGGTTTAAAGTTGATGAACATTCAATATTAGAATTAATGAATCAAGGTTACGACGATATACACGGCCATTTTTACGTTCAGAAAAAATCCACTCTTTCAAGCCAAAAAATATTTATTCATAAATCGACTGATTCAACTTTAGTGCATTTGCATTTTGATTTAGTCAATGGTCAAGGTGATGAATATCGTTTATTATTTATCAGAAAAGGGAAAAAAGTATTATTCACTGACAATATAGTATTTACTCCGAGTCCGTTTAAAGAAAATGCAAATAAGCTATCAATTACACCCCAATCAATAGTTTATCTGAATGAAACCCATATAACTGATAAAAATGATTTAGGTTTGTCGATATTCCCGAACCCTGCCGATAATATTTTATATTTAAAAGCTTATTTACCGCAGTCAGCCTTGTATTCCGACCACGAAAATACAAAAATAAAAGTAAAAATTGTGTCAGCATTAGGCTCAGAGATGTTTGTTCAAGAAGTAAAACCCGGACAAACAATAGCCGTTCCCACAGCGGATTTTCCCGTCGGTGCATACTTTATTAGAGCAGAGGATACAGCCTTATTTAATATTGTAAATTCAGCATCACAAAGTATTATGATACAGAGATAATCTAAATTATTATCACTCACAGAGCCCTTATTACTGACTTGCGGTAAGGGCTTTTTTATGATATACTTCTTTGTATATGGCATACTATGTAAATTGGAACACAAACAAATATAAAGCGAAAAAGCAAACCTATAATGACCATCATTATGATAGCAAAATGGAGGCAAGCAAGGCTATGGAACTTGACCAGCTCAAACGAGAGGGCAAGATTAAAGACTGGAAAAGACAGGTAAAAGTTGAATTTAATTTTAAATTAAACAAAGAAAATAACGAGTGGATATTAACAGACGAAACGGCAGGGGAATTAAAAGCCAAAGGCATTGTATTTCGGCATCTATTCAACTATTTCGTAGATTTTGTTATTGAAAACAACGACGAAAGTATTGAATATAATGAACAGAAAGGTTTGCTCTTAGAGCCGGGAAAGACAAAATGCTTCTTACTCTCACTTTTACTTGAAAATCATCCTACCAAATATTTCAAAATGGAACGCTAAATTTATTACTGGAAAAATTATCCAATCTTATCTAAAATTGTCTTTTCTTTTACATTTCAAGGGTTTAAGCTATTCGTTAATTTGCTTCTGTAAATTTGTTCAATATTATAGAGGTTTAAAATGATTATCGAAACAATAGTAATAGCTGAAATCTGCGGAGCTAATATCGTGGGAAGTGTGATTGAGAGCGTTTTATCAGATAATTCAAGTAAGTCAGACGGTCGTATTTCTAAGTTAAGAGAAGAAAATAAAAGCTTGAAAGACCACAACGACGCTCTGTATGCGATTATTAAGGACAAATAAAACTGCCCGACTGCGAGATACTCGTGTCGGACAGCTTTTTTTTAGTTTGGTTTGAAAGCCAGTTTTTTAAGACAAGTTCTGAAGATGTCGCTATCAAAGCGGATTTGACCGCCTATTTTGAAAAAGCCGGGGATTATTGTTTTATTGCAATACACCCACTTAATCGAGGTCTTCAGCTCTATCGCGACATCCTGAACAGTCAGGTATTCAGCCATATAAGCACCTTTCGCTTATAAGCCCAAAACCTCGCCTGCTCAAATTACTACTTGCTTAAAACACCACCTCCATTATTTCAAACTATATACCACAGTAGGCAAATTAAGGAATTTACTTGAAATAAAAAAAGGATTATAATAAGAGCTATACAGTTCTTTTAACAATTTATCAAAGGAGGCTACCGTGGCAGTATATTCAAGAAAACTCGCCAAAGGCATTAAATTCTATTATAAGTTTGATTATAAATATAAAACTTATTTTAGTAAGTGCATTTATGAAACCAAGGGAGCAGCAAAAAAAGCTGAAAGAGAGCACCAGAACCGATTGGACGCTCAAACTAAACTACCTGTGTATAATGAAATCAATTTACAAGAATTGATAAATTTTAGATTAAATTACATTAAATCTAAAAAAAGCGAACATTATTATCAAGAGAATAAAATTTATTTTGATGCTTTGCTCGAATATTTTAGTAATGTTAAAGTGTTTTCGATTACAAGGAAAGACATTAATGAGTTGTTAATTCAGAGAGCAGTTGAAATGAAAGCACAGGGTAACGGAGTTTATTCTGTTAATTCAATGTTGAGAATTATCAAAGCTTTATTTAATTATGGAATTAATATTTTAGATTTAAAGATTGACAATCCATGTAAAAATTTACAGCTTTATTCAATTGATAACAAAATGAAATACATCCCGACAGATGAAGAAATAAATACATTATTATCTGTTTGCGACCAAGGTCAGAAACAACTTGTAAAATTTGTATTAGAGACAGGTTGTAGAATAAACGAAGCTCTTAATTTGACTTATAAGGACGTTTTAAAAGATACAGTGGTTCTATATACTAGAAAGAGTAAAAACTCAAATTTAACCCCAAGAAAAGTCCCCAAGCCAGATTGCATAAAGGGCATAAAAGAACCGTTAGATAAAACGGAAAAAGTGTTTAATCGGTGGGGGAGAGTCCCAAGGTTTATTGAAAAGAAATTAAAAAATCTTAAAAAAGAACCGTGGGGATGGCATAATTTGAGGCACAGATACGCCAGCATCTTGTCTAAATCCGGCAAGCCTATCTTTGAATTGATGAGTTTATTAGGTCATTCAAATTTAAGCACAACTCAAGGCTATCTTCAATTACTTCCATAATTTTTTTAAATCGTAGCCAAATCGTAGCCATTCATAAAAAAAGGTTAGTCGTAAAATCGAGCTAACCTTTTATTTTTCAATGAAGTGATCCAGGGGGGATTTGAACCCACGACCCTTTGATTAAAAGTCAAATGAGGCAGAATTGGAGCGGTTATTGACTTTCAATAACTTACTGATTTTCAAAAAACATAGCCACAGCGCTATTTTCTATAGAATACCGTATTTTCTAATAGTTTTACTATAATGTGTCACGAAAACGTCACCAGATTAAAATTCAACTTCCAAAAATAAGGACATCCACAAGTGAGGCTAAATATTTGGCTTAAAATCACTTATTTCGATATTTTTCATTTTTTTACTGATTACATTATTTAATTGTCAATAAAACATTTACAAAAATACGAAAAAAAATGAAAACAAAATACATGCTTATAACTTTGAGTAAAAATTATTATGTATCTTACTGATATTAATGGATATAATAATTTTACAGCATGGAGGATGAGTAAAAATTAATAAAAAAATAAACGATTCTTCTTATGAAATTTTTGAAAAATCATTTTTTTACTTTTTGAATCATTCAATGGTTGTAAAGCAACACCAGAGGCTATTTTCTTTAATTTTTTCAATAATTCTGATAAAAAGCATTCTTTAAATTCCTTATTGTTTGATTGTGGCACTGGTAGCGACGTTAGGACAGCCGCCCTTGATTTACACAAAAGATTTATCTTTAAGGACTATGATCCTCAAAGAGAGCTGCCAGAGCTTAAATTGCACTATTGTGAGTATTTAAAAAATTGAAAAATTTTCAAAGAGATGGCAGATAAAGTAGGGTAGAAGCGATTTATAAGAAAAATGCGGAATCAAAAAAATATTTCTTCATAAAATTTCAACTTATTCGCTGTAATGGAGCTACAATCCAATATTTTAAGAGTCTGGTGCTGGTTTGAAGTGCATTTGAAGCTTTGAGTTTAATTCAAAAAGGATTATTGAATACTGTTTGCCTCTTTGGCGAATCAATGACTGAGAGCCAAGAAAAGATCCTTAAACATTCTTATTAAAATTATTTATCTCCAGATTACTTTGGATTTATGAAAAAAGTTTTTTAACTTTATGACCACTTTTTTGGTGGAACATCACTCAGATTCTTTTATTAAAATAAATCATCTTGTTCAGCTATCTTGTTCTTCTATTTCCTTCATATCTCCCATGAACCCAAGAGATTCTTTCAAGATCATCCCAAAGCCATTGATAGATTAATTGAGTAGTTTGTTCAGGATTTGTTAAATTGACGGATTCTATATGAAAAGTCCCACCTTGAATGACAAATCGCTTATCGTATCTCAGTTTTTGTAAATTATTTCTTTGAGCTAAAAATATCTGATCGGTTACATCATGGTTATAAAATATTTCTTTTTCTTCAGTTAATTTAAAATTTACATCTGATTTTTCACTAAAAGGTAAAATATCGAAATAATATTGGATAGGAAATGAGTTAGCTGAAATGTTGAATGAATTAAGAAGGATGTTCCCTTTGATAGTAAAAGGCATCATTGAATATATTCTTAATTCTTCTTTAAAACATGTAAAGTAAGAATTAACTATTTGTTTATAACCATGAATTGCCTGAAGGAATAAATGAGAAATTCTTTCTAAAACTTGCTCAGAATTCATTTTTTGGTAATTTTCTTTCAGAAAATTATTTTTGCTTTCTGATTCTAAATAATTATCAACTTTGAATGCTTTATTATTTAAACATTGCTGTAATTTTTCACTTAGAAAATTGTAAGAATAAAACCAAATCCATGCATCAGGTTTAAAAGAAACCGCACAACCAAATGATGAGATATAATTATCTGGGGCCAGAGCAAATCTGAGACCTTTTGAAATGTTCTCGTGTTCAATCGGAATTTTAACATTTTCCTTGAACCATATAATTTTAATTCTTTGATCTTGTAATTCAGTCATAAAAGGTAACAGATTCCCAAGGCTATCAACTGGCGCAATGTTTTGACTTAAATTTGTTTGTAAAACGCTTAACCACAAATTGAAAGTCTTCATTATTTGATCATAAACTTGTTCATTTGTATAAGGGAAAAATTCTGTCAATGTTAATTTATCAAGGCAATCAGAAATTAAACTACCCGCAAATGCTGGATTCTTCTTGATTAATGGGACTAAGAGTTTTGATGCAACTTCAAAGGAGGATGTAGAAATAAATAACGAGAAAGTGAATCTCCAATTTTCAAAATTGTCATTTTCATTGATTATATTTTCTAAAAACAATTCATCCTTTGAAAGTTTTTGACATGCAAACCATTCAAGGAAGAGACTTAATTTAAAAGTAATAAACTTATTCTCAATATTCAGAAAATGTGAACGATAAAAATTAAATAATTCAATTTGTGATAAATTTAGTTCATTTTCATTAATCCTTCGTTGTTGTTTACCGATAAGTTTAATAGCTAAATCAATTAACAAATTTTCGTTTTGAGAGTCAAAACCGTCATCAATTAGAATTTTTCTTATTAAATCCTGAATGATATTAACTATAGAGAGGCTATGGTATCCATGATTTTCAACAATATATTTTGCTATCATGATTGCAAATAAAGGTCGTTTAATTGCTTCTTCGATTGAACTATTCCAATCCCTATCGAAATTCATAGTTGTTCCAAATTGTCTTACCTGATAGTTTGTTCCACCAATTTTGTCAAAAATATTTCCTATATCTCTCTTTGTAAGCAAAGAAATCTCGGCATACTCATCCTTTTTGAATAAATTAAGTATTTCTCTTGAAGTTATAAAAACTCGATTTTTATTATTCACGCTTGATATTGTTTTACATTCTTCTAATAGTCGTTTAGCATACTTTGGTGAAATTTCATCTAACCCATCTATAATTAAAGTGATTCCATTATTCTTGAAATCCCTGAATTCAGTTAATTCTATATCAATAGCATATTTTAAATTTGGTGATGCAGAATTGGCTTTTAAAAATACTGGTATTGGATGTTTTGAATTATTTTGTAGTTCATTTAGTTCTCGAAAATAGTATCGTTCTGCAATGAGAGTCTTACCTGAACCAATTTCTCCAATTAGAATTTTAATTTGATTGTCTGTATTAGGTAAATATTCCGGTTTTACAACACCTACAGAGGAATCATTATAAAAATTTTCAGCAATATCTTTCGACAAACCTATTGAAGTCCAATGACTAATAGAATTTTCTTTCGCATATAGAATTTTACTGTTGATTAAATCTTCTAAGCTCTTACCGTTATTTTGATGATTTTTCCGGACAGCTTTAGTAATTTCATCACCAATAGATTTTTTAATTTCATCCACTAATGATTCAATGGATTCAACTTTCTTCCATCTTGCATAATTACCGATAGTTGTTAATAATTCTTCTGTTTTGTTGTCTTGTTTATATGTTGGTAATTTGAATATTAATAAATTACTTCTATTAGTGCCAAAGCACTCCAAAATTTCCTTTTCAACTGGTTCAGTTATACATGATCCAATTAACCATATAACAAAGTCAGCCTCTCGAACTTTTTGAAGATATGTCTGTTCAACTGATGAACTTGAAGCTGGTGTATATTCAAATAACCATGAATTTAAGAAAAAAGATTCTTCAATTGCATTTTTAACAATAATTCTTGCTTCATTAAGCTCATTATTCATTACACTACTAACGAAAACAACTAATGGAGACTCACCTGAAACTGTTTTTGTGTTTACCATGCTTACTTGTATCAAATATTAACTTATTAATTAACTTTTTTCCATATCACAGCGAAGAAATCCTTTACTCCATTTTTCCCAGTCATCATAACCAAAACTAAAATAAGGCCATAAATAATTTGTCTCATGTTGGCTGCTATGCTATCCGGCATACCTACAAAACGGAGTGCTTCGGGCAACAGAACTAAAAATGCCGAAGCAAAGAAGCTCCCTTTTAAACTTCTTAATCCTCCAATAATAACAATAGACAAAATAAAGATTGATTCATTGACGGTAAAACTTGTCGGATCTATGTAGGAGATATAATGAGCATATAAAGCGCCGGGTATAGCGGCAAGGATAGCGCTAATCACAAAAGAAATTATTTTTGATTTGTAAACATTCTTACCGATACTTTGCGAATAAATTTCATCCTCACTGATAGCCTGGAGAGTTTTGCCAAATCCGGATTTCGAGATATTTGACAAGACAAACCACACAAACATTACCATAAAAAGTGAAAGCAAGAGAAAAGTAATTTTACTATCTATGACTAAGCCGAAGAATGAAATCGAAGGAATGCTCGGGATACCAAGTGGCCCTCTTGTCAAATCCATCCAATTATTCATTATTGAAAAAAGAATCACTTGTATTCCTAAAGTGCATATGATAAAATAATCATCCACTGTCCGTAGGGCTATCAGTGAAACAATCAGAGCAATCACTCCACTTATAGACATGGCTATCGGTAAATTTAACCAGAAGGAAAAACCAAATTGTGTTGCAAGGATAGCCGTTGTGTAAGCGCCAACTCCATAGAAACCGGCATGAGCAAGAGAAATAAGGCCGGTAAATCCGGCAGACAGATTTAAACTCTGTGAGAGCAAGGTATAAAAGCAAATAAGTATAAAAAGATGTAGAATATATTCCATTCTATACCTCAATCTTTTTAAGCTGTTTGCCACTGAAGCCGAGCGGTTTCCAAATTAAAAATGAAATAAGAATGACGTAAGTGATAGCATCCATCCATTTTGTGTCTATGTAATATGCTGAAAGATGTTGAGCAGCAGCGACGACAAGCGAACCTGCAATTAAACCTCTTGTGCTGCCGATTCCTCCGATAATCATTACCACAACACCGTATAACAAAAGGTTAAAGCCGAATGTAGGAGTCATGTTTGTGTCCATTGCCGAAAGAATCCCAGCTATGGCAGCTAAAGCCGAACCAATACCAAAAGCAATTAGAATAATTCTGTTTGAATTTATGCCGTATATATCGCAAAGTTTGAGATTACTGGCAACAGCACGGATTGATTTACCAACTTTTGCAAAATGCAGAAACAATTTCGTGGCAATGAATAAAGCTATTGAAACAAAAACAGTAACCATCTGAACAGTAGTGATGTAGGCTCCGAAAATCTGATGACCAACCGTAACTTCTGTGGTATTTAATACTTTAGTATCATCTCCGAAATATAGGGAAATAATGTTTTGCAAGACTATATACAAACCCAAAGAGGTGATAAGATAAGCCAAAGTCGGAAAATTACGCTTGCGCATCTGACGATAAACCAAAACTTCTGAGAGCATTCCCAAAATAGATGTAGTAACAACAGCCAAAACAATGGCAAGCGGTAATGGTAGCGCCATCTTAAAAGCAAACAAAAAGGCAAAATAAGCTCCGGCTGTGATTATTGCAGCGTGGACAATATGAAAGAATCTAGTCGAGAAGTAAATTATAGAGAATGAAGTTGCGATCAATAGGAATATTGATGATGAGAAGAAAATATTTAGTAAAATTTGAAAACTGTACATTAAAAACGTTATTCATTGTTGTTAAATTGAAATAAAGCAAATTCGGTTTCTGTAATAGGATGTATTGAATATTTAATAAACAAATTTTTAATAATTTCAACCATTTTTTTATCTTCTGTGTATAACCCAGTAATATTAAATTCTGCTATATCTTCAGAATTAAAATTTGGAGTTATTGCCAGTATAGCTTTCTTTCCATCAGCGATAAAAATCCGTAAGTATGGGTCTTCTCTTAAAGTATAAAGATTACAGTAACCGTGATCATGAATTTTTTTTCCTTTACAGATACCAAATAATCCTTGCAAAATTGTTCTTTTATGCTCAAAATATGTGCTTAACATTAAATTTTTATTGTCATCACTGAAGGAAATAAAAGGTTCTTTTTGAAATAGTTTACTTGGATCTTCAAAATCTGAAAATTTTTGTTGACAGAAGCAAATAAATTTAATATCTGGACCACCACAAGAAGATTTAGAAATCTGGTTATTTAATTTTATAAAAAATTCATCGCCTAATTTTGAATTTATTAAATATCCATAAGCTGGCAATGAGACCATAATCTGAACATCTTCTTTTGCTTCAGTAATTAGAGAGCAAACTCGTGGCATCATGGATTGAAAATCGTTAAAAAATGATGACATGTTAATTATTATCTGTTCGGATTTCTTGACAGCGTTTGATGCTTCAAGCATTGCTTGCACACCAAAATAAATTCCCGCAATGCCAATAATTAATCCGATTAAAAATTCTATTTTATCAGATTCAAACCAATTCCATAAAATATCAACAGCCTTACTTTTGTCAACAAATAAATAAAGAAATAATAAAATAAATAGGCAAGTTAATAAAAAAATAATTATCAATATTCCAAAAGATAACAATATTGGTTGGATTGTTTTTAATATTTTTTTATTAACGCTCAATTTATATTTTAAAATCCATTACTTCTAAAATAACTAACGCTATACGATTCAACCCAAAGCCGAAACAACCACTACATAGATTTTCTAATTTTTCAGATTTAATTGAAAAATTATTGGTTATATGGTTACCTACTATACTACCAGATGCTAATTCTAAAATTTCATTTGTTTCTTGCCTTTTATAGACAATATCAATTGTTTCAGTTTTGTCATTGACTTGGGAACCGAGCAAGTTGTATTGCTTTTCGTCTTTTTGTGGTGATTCAATAAAACAAGAGTCTCCTTTTGCTTTATCGAAGGCTAACCCAAATTCATCCTTAAATAACTTCAGGCTCTTGCTTAGTATGAAATTTCTCAAATCTATTACACTTTGTTCGTCTCCGATTGTAATAAATTCTATCCTCAAAAAAGATTTTGATTTAAAAAAACCATCTAAATCTTTGGCAGATTCATTTCTGTAACTCCAACCACCCAAATATTCTACAACTTTTAAAGGCAATTTAAAATCTATATTCTGATCTTTTAACGCATTGTATAGTGATACACATTGTATAGGATCAAGCATATACCTATTTTGAGGATAATCTGAATTGGGCAATGTGCCTACTGTAAAAGCTTGTTGAGGATGGTACTTTAACCATCCAGTATTTTTGATTGAAGACTCAGGTATAATTCTTGGAAAAATCCATTCTTCAAATTCAAGTTCATGAGCAATATTATTTATTAGTAAATCGTGTAATTTCTTAATTAATTTTGTCATTTTTGGAGTTAATAGCCAAAAACAATTTTCAGGAGTTGGCATTAGCCAGCCCTCATTTACAGCGCGTTCTGTTAGCTCTTGATTTTTGGATTTTGTCATAAAATTAAATTTATTTTTTAAGTGGTATAAATTTACCATTTGAAACAATTTTAAACATTACTGGTCTTAAGACATCACCATTTTTATCAAATGATGTTAATCCAGCAACGCCTGGATATCCACTAATTGAATAAAGATATGTTTTAATTTGTTCACCACTTCCATTTGTGTTTGCAAAAGCATTTGCGGCAAGATTAATTGCATCATATGCATTAGCAGCAAACATTTCACTGTTATAACCATATGAAGCTTTGTAATCATTGTTAAAATTAATAGCTAATGAATCGGAAGTATCATATCTTGCGACTGAATAAATTAAGCCTTCCCCAGATTTGTCAGCTATTTTAATAAATTCGGGACCTTCTATTGCATTGGCACTAAACCAATTTGCTGTATAGCCCTGTTCAAAAGATTGTTTTAAAATATTACCTCCCTCTTGTGCAAAAGCAATTAAATACATATCTACGATTTTGTTATCTTTGAATTTTTTTATAAGTGATTTAAAATCAGTTTGATTTTGTTCAAATCCTTCTTCGAGTTGAATTTTACCCCCCAATGATCTAAACATTAAACTAAATATTTTTTCATATCCCTTTCCATAATCATTATTAATATATATAACCCCTATATTTAATAGTTTTTTTTCTTTTACAATAAACTGAGCCATCGCTTCTACTTCAATCTTTCCACTTAATCTATTGCGAAAAATATAATCACCTGCATCAGTGATGCTTGGACTTGCTGCGCCACTTGTAATTATAACAACTTTCTTAATATTAGCAATAGGATGTATCAGTCCAGCTCATATTGGACAAGTGTCCGTTAATTATTAAATAATCCACAGGTGATTGGAGCCGCAGGCTCCAATGGGGTCTTTCGGTGTTGTACCAAATCAACCAATCGACTAATTTTTCGTTAAATTCTGGTATATTTTCCAACCACATTTCATTTTGATCAACAAACTCTTCTTGGACAGTTCTGTTAAACTTTTCAATGTGTCCATTGCGATATGGTCTGCCCGGATAATTCCAGTAATGAACTACTTTTTGTTCTTGTAAGTATTCCATGAAATATTTATGAAATTCACTGCCATTATCTGTTTGTACAGCTATGGCTGCGAATGGCAAAGCCATTTGCAGTTTCTGAAAAAAATCTTTGGCATTATTGCTAGTCGGATGACGATAACACCAAGCAAAAGATTGACGGCTGTAAGTATCGACCGCTGTAACTATATATCTTTTTAAACTACCGACAAACCTGACGACTGTATCAATTTCCACTAATTCGCCCGGCGCTTTAGCTACAAAATTATCCGGTTTTCTTAGCTTTTTACTCTTTTTAGCTGCTTTGATTTTCCCAAAATGAGATACTTTTTGTCGGTGATGATATATTTTCTTTTCTTTGATTATTCGACCGATTTTAGATTCAGAGTATTTTGCCAAGCCTTCGGCTTGGCAAAACTTATCTAAAAATATCTTTACTTTAGCTTTGCCCATATTAGGACAAACCTCTAACCTTAAACGTCTGATTTCAGCAATAATTCTTGAATCAATTAGTCTCTTATTTTTGTTGATTCTCGCCTGACTGCCGGGATTAAGCCCTTCAATTCCTTTGGCGCGCAATATCTTTTGCCAGCCATACAAAGTCGATCTTTTTGCTCCGTAGGCGGCTAAAGCCGCCTCATCGCCAAACTTCCACCAGAATTTAAGTATCTCATGCCTATTCTCGGCTGTTTTAGTAATCATACGCGTATTTTGCTTATACGCGTAATTATACCATCCAGCAAAACCCTTTAAATGTCCATATTTGAATCCTAATTGCATACATTTTGTCCTCCTTCGGAGTCCAATATGTATCTGAACTTATTCATAGGAGCCGAAGCCATTAATCCGCTACTTGAATTAAAACCAATAGCTATTGAAATATTATCATTATTAATTAATTTTTGGAATGCGGATAATGTTTTATTAGCATCGGTGCCTCCATCTTCAATAATTAATTTGATTTTTTTTCCATTAACCCCACCATTTTTATTGATTTTTTCAACTGCTAACAGCGCACCTTCTTGGGTCCACTTCCCCATGTATGACAATGAACCTGTAATATCTATAACAGCCCCAATCTTAATAACAGCCTTATTGTTCTTCTCGCACGAGTTGCAGCCCACAACGACCATCATAGCAACTACCACAGTCATTAGAAGTTTAATTGTTCTCATTTTATTAGCCTCTCTTTCTCAAACAAACACAGAATTTATTTCGTTAATTTCAAAATTTAAATCAACTTTTTTATTTATAAATATTTTGCCAAGTTTCAAACCAATAAAAATATCGGCAATTTTTAAACATTCTTTAACTCGGTGTTCAACAATAATCAACGTCATTAAATGCTCCATGTTTAAATATTTCAAATAACTAACTGTAAAATTAAGTAGTTTATTTGACAATCCCAAAAATGGTTCATCAATTAAAAGTATTTTGGGTTTATGGAGCATTGCCATTGCCAAAGCAAGTGCCTGTCGCTCGCCTCCACTAAGTTTCATTGGCGTACTTCTAAGCTGAGGTTCTAGAACTTTAAAAATAGAAAGTGCATAATCAATCCGCTGCTGGAGCGTCTTTTTATCGAGAGATAAACCAGCTATTTCAAAATTTTCTTTAACGGTTAGATCGTCGAAAAGATTGTTCCTTTGTGGAATATAAAGTAAGCCTTTATTCAACAGCTCTGACGTTGGTTTGCCGGAAATATTCTCGCCTTCAAACCATATTGAGCCGTTATTCCAAATAGGTAATGTTCCATATATTGCTTTAAGTAATGTTGACTTCCCGCTGCCATTGTTCCCAGCTAGCAAAACAATTTCACTTTTATTCACTTCGAAAGAGACTTCAAATAGCACTTGCTTTTTACCGTAACCAGTAGATATGTTTTCAACTTTTAGCATCTTTGTTTAAATATAAGCCTCCATCACTTGTTTATCTGCTCTGAGAGCTTCCATGTTCTCAAAATCAGATATTTCTCCCTCATGTAAAAAGAAAATTTTATCTGCGATATCTGAAATAAAATCCGTATTGTGTTCAATTAGAAAGATAGTTTTCTCTTGATCTTTTATTTGTTTTAATAGCATAGCTACTTTGTTTCGATACTCTGGCTGAATGCCGGCAACAGGCTCGTCAATTAGGAGTAAAGAAGCCCCATTAGCAACACAGCAAGCAAGAGTGAGTAATTTCTGTTGTCCATAAGATATCTCGTCAGCCAAAGTGTCTTTCACATCATTTAGAAAAAATTGCTCTATAATTTCATCTGCTTTTTGGTTTATATTTCGATTTGAAATACGATGGAAACAAGCAGGCAATAGAGCATTGAACCATTTATCGCTTGGGTTGTACTTCATTGCCAATATTATATTCTTTTTTACAGACAATTTATTGATAAGTCGCAAATCCTGAAAAGTTCTACCAACCCCTTGTCGATTTATCTGGTATGGCTGCATGTTTGTAAGGTTTTTATCATAAAATAAAATCTGTCCACTTTGGGGTCTAATAAATCCAGTAATTAAATTGAATAAAGTTGTTTTTCCGGCGCCATTGCTACCTATAAAGGCATAAATCTTCTGTTTCTCTAAAGACAAGGAAAGGTTTTTGATAATTTGCTTTTCGGGGGTAAATCCGAAATTGATATTTGCAAGTTGCAGAATCATGGCTTTATTTGCTGACAATTTTTAATATTTCATTATCCAATGCTTCTTTAAATTTATTATAAAACAAGTAAAATCCTATTAAAATAGATAAAATAAACACTATTAAAACGTAATAAATTACGAAATTAAATTATCATATATATTTAGTTGGCATTTTTATTACCGTTTATTTTATCTACTAATTTTTCTATTTCTAATTTTTTACTAATAATTCGGTCCAGTAAATTTATTATTGGGAAATTGATCCAACTTTCTTGATAATTATAAAACGGTAGCTGAAACAAACCTAAAAAGATACTGTCATCCGGATTCTTCCTTTGATAATTTTGAAAAACGATTGTATTTAATTCAAAAATAAAAACAATAAAATCGATTTTAGAATTAGTAGAAAATTTACCATCAAATTCCATAATATAAGGTTTATCTATACCAAATTCAATATTCAAATTATCAAATATTTTATCTTCTTTTTTCCCGTAAATAGCCCACCAAATAAAACCGCTTGTAAAGGATTCATTAAATATTCCAATTGGTTGCGTGTGGTGACTTAGATCAAAAGTCCAAGCTATCGGATCCAAATAATCAATCCATAATATATTAATATCTTCATCTCGAAACTGATGCTCATCTCCTTTTATTTGAGCTACTTTTGATGTTGCATTACCAGTTATATTGTCTCTTTTTCTGTCGGGGAAAGAATATGGAAAATGCTCAAGAATTTTCATTTCAAAATTCTTACTGATAAATTCGCCATGATCAATCAATATGTTGGCCTTCTGTGAGCCTAGCTGAGTATTTACTTCAACAACTATTTTTTGATTTTCCGATTTGATCTCAAAGTCAGGTCCCGTCTCATTTTTGGGCTCTACAATGTTTCCAAATGCCTTATTCAAGTATGATAGCGCTCTTATCTCACCCAGTATTGAAGAAATTCCAGTTAAATCTGCTTTTTTCAAATCCTTAATCTTAACACTAAGCCAATCTTGATAATTAGCATCAAGTATTAAAGAATTTTGTAAAATATTTACCGAAAAATGTAAATTCCCTTTTGAATTCTTTGAATTTAGTAATTTTTCTAAATGTTTTAGAGCTTTAGTGTTTCGTCCAAAAATTTTATCCTTAAATTCTTCAAAATTCATTTGTGACCTATAAAAACTAAAAATAACTTTTAAAAAATTCAAATATAATGGAAAAAACTAGTCTATAGTCAATATCAATAAAACTTTTCCATAAACCTCTCTACATCTACTTTACTTTACAAATCTCCACAGTAGCGCCAGAAGCCCAAATAACGCCTTTTGACCGAAAATTCGGCAAAATACTAATAGCGTTCAATTTATCGTCCGTTTGATTGTGGCTCTGAGAGTACAGAATCAAAAACGGACAGCAAATGCCATTTCCTACGTTGCTAACGCGGACACTCCGATAAACGTCATTTGCTGCCCGTTCCGGGACAAAAATTGAACTTAATAAATAATAAATAAACTATTTCCTCTGTTTTGCTATCTCTGTATGTTCGCACCGGTTGCCTGTTTTCGTGCTTTGACATAAGAATCAATATACAGTTTTGGGATGGATAATAGCCTCATAATGCTCATTGGTTGTAGTTCTCGGAGCATTGAAAGAGAATAATAAAATAAGTCCTTGACAAAGTTTTCAAGATGCGAGAAAATACTAATAGAGTTACAATTGAAGCCACCAGACAACCTAAATTACAATTACTGATTATTAATCGAAGACTATTAACTAATATTCGGAAACTCCGAAAAGTTAATATCATTGGATATAATCAGTTTTTTTGTATTTAAATTCGTTTTTCTCTTTGACATGGTAAAACGCTCTGCTGTAGTCACTTTTGTTCATTAATAATTAATATTTAAGATATATGCACACTGCCAAACAAATTTTAAATGACCTCATAACCATCAAAGCCGGTTCCATCAATAACTTCTATTCACCGCAAGCCAAAAGCTATGATGGTTCTGTGCAGTGGCCGACAGTGTGCTTTAAAGACCTGGAAAAGCAGGGATTGATCAAAAGAATCCCATTCAATGTCAAAGTCATTAATAAACGAAGAGAAGTCTTTTATTTTGTTACCAAAAAAGGCTCAGACTATATTGACCGAAGATGCGAACAACGAGATAAAGAGCCAAAGAGCTATAACAACGCTATTCACGAGAGTATGAAGTATGATATTGCCTTAGCCTTTGTCAGGTCATTTCGGGAATTTGACATTGAATTTAATTACAAAGCCGACATCAATGGCATCAGACCGGAC
>JAPLFL010000013.1 GCA_026390695.1 Candidatus Kapaibacterium sp.
TTGCGCAGCCGACAACACATTATTAAATTTGGCTCGGGTACGCCAATAATATTTTGTGCCATAATTCAAAATTCTATCAATATTTGTAAAAGTGGTCGATTGCACTCTGAACTCATAAGCAAAGCTAAAATTAGGATCAGTAGAAATCTCGAAATAATAGGTTTCGGCATTATTTGTTGCTGACCATGCAAAAGAAGGGCTAAGACTTAATCCAGTTGTTCCGCTTGGAGGAGAGATGAGTGTTGGCACAGTTAATTTATTTGAATCCATTCGGGTATATATTGCATCAGTTGATGTGAATATATTGCCACGGTCGTTGGATACAAGGCATTGGAACCGATGAATTCCGATATTTGAATTTAGTTCCGACCATTTATTAATTGAATCTTTTTTCCACAGACCTATATAATTAGCTGTGCTTGCGAAGGGTTGATCAAGACTGTTCATTGTAATAAAATTAACAACTCTCGGATATAATCCAAGCGTATCTCTTTTGTAGGACGTAAAATTATCAGTTGAGAAAATTATTCCATTTGCATCGGCAGCGATAAAGATATGACCCTGCTTATTAAAACTTATACCGTCGCATAACGGCAAAGTATTATAATCCAGTACCATAGAATAAGATGTTCCTGTATTAGTTGATCGATATAATCCTTGCCCCGGACCAAAAATGTAAATATCTCCATTATAGTTTACACCAACATATTGTGGTTTAACTGGCTGACTCAAAGGAGATGTAATTGTAATAATGCTCCATGTAACGCCGTTATCTGTTGAACGAAAATAATTCAATCCTCCGGGTGCCACTAAATATCCGTTTGGTAAGACAGCAACGGTGAATGCGGCTGAATCATATAACTTAGTCCAAGAACCGCCATTATTAGAAGAACGATAGATTCCACGTGTTGTCGCGGCTATCACTCTATTGCTTGAGTCAAAAGTAAATCCTCGAACGGAAAACGTGTCCAAGCCCGCACTGTTCCAAGATACACCATTATCCGTTGAAACAAATCCACCAATTCCTCCAAAATAATGCGTACAATAAATAATTCCATTCTTATGAGGACTTAAAGCGAAAACTCCGTAATTTGTTCCAAAGGAATGATCCAACCATGTTTTTCCGTTGTTTGTACTTAGCTGTATTCCTACCAAAGGAATAGCTGCAAACATCCTCCCGTCGGAAGTTTTAATAATTGCTTCCGGTCCGAATTTATCTGTCGATGACTGCAACCACATCCCATAAAGTTTATCATTATGATAAAAAATACCACTCTTACGTGTACCCACAACAACATATTTTTCAGCATTAATCGCAATTGCATAAGTATTATAATCGGTCATCCCAACAGAATCTTGCTCGTACCATGAAATACCGTCCATAGAAAAGATAACGCCCCTATTTGGAGTAGTTGCATAAATACTACCTTCGGATTGCATTATCATCTGGTAAGCAAAATCAATTTTTTTACCAGTGGAACTTGTGGTTGAATTGCCCCTTTTCCAAGTTTTACATGTATCAGTTGAATAATAAAATCCACCTCCATTAGTAGCAGCAACAACTGTTCCAAACCAATTCTGAATAAGACTGTTAATATCGCGATACCACAATCCGGAATTTGCTTCTTTCCAAATAGTTCCGACATTTGTAGTACGAAAAACTCCACCACCGTTCGTTCCGGCTAAATAATTTCCGTTGGATAATCTTGTAATGCACTTTATTGATAAATTTGTTATTCCATTGTTAATTGAAACCCAGCTTACTCCAAAATTAGTAGAAAGAAATACGCCGCTGCTATAAGTACCTACAAATATTTTACTTGTGCTATCGATAAACATACAGGTAATGTACGGATCGGGCAGATTGTTGCTAACTTTTGTCCAGGTTGTTCCGGTTCCTGAAAGCTGATAAATGCCATCACCCCATGATCCGGCAAATACATGATTGGACATATCTTCGCCAAAGCAAGTAAATTGACCAGTAAAAGGCCCTTTAATCTTTTCCCAGTCATCATAAGCCTTGAGCTTAGTATTCAATGAAACAAAGATTATTGCAATAACGGCTATGGCAGAGAAGTATGAGTAATTCTTGTTCATGTATTCACCTGAGATAATTGTAATAATAAATTATTGTAGTAACGTAAAAATATATATTATATTTTATGGCTGCAAATTAAAAAAATTCCCTGCCAATATGTTTCGATTATATAGAGTCTAAAAAATAAACAAACAAGGATGTTAGTCCTGCTAAGAGTAGATCAGAGATTCTTGTCTGATTTCGTAAGAATATTTATAGGACTCTCTATAATATAATAATAAAAAATCCGTATTTTTGTAATTCCATATAAATTTTGATAAACTTTATGAAATTGATGAAATAAACTTAGGAAAAAACAAACATGAATCAACTCATTCTCGGCGACAACCTCGAAATCATGCGAAAGATGGACTCCGAATCCATAGACCTAATCTATCTTGATCCACCTTTCTTTTCTAATCGGAACTATGAAGTTATCTGGGGAGACAAAGGAGAAGTCCGTTCCTTCGAAGACCGCTGGAGTGGCGGCGTTGATCATTATATTGCTTGGCTAAAAGAACGTGTTGCCGAAATGCACCGTCTGCTTAAGCCCACCGGCTCTATTTATTTACATTGCGACTGGCACGCTGATGCTTATATAAGAGTTTTTATTTTAGATAAATTGTTCGGAGAGAATAATTTTAGGAATAAAATCACATGGAAAAGAGCGACTACTCACAATGATTCAAAACAAGGAGCAAAACATTTCGGGAGGGTTTGCGATTATATATTTTTATACAATAAAGATTATAGATTAGCCAAATTCAATACAATTTTTGAAGATTATACAAAAGAATATATTGAAGCCTCCTATAATAAAATTGACTCTAAAACAGGGCAACATTTCAAAGCTTCCGATTTATCAGCGGCAAAACCCGGAGGCGACACCTATTATGAATGGAATGGCAAATTCCCTCCTAAAAATCGTTACTGGGCATATTCAAAAGATAATATGCAGAAATTTGAAGATGAAGGGCGCATTTATTATTCGACAACCGGAAAACCATATCTAAAGCATTTTATTGAAGATATGCCCGGCGTAAGTATTGATGATTTATGGCTGAATTGTAATTTCAAAACAAAATCAGAAAGAATAGGTTATCCGACTCAAAAGCCCGAAGCTTTAATGACCAGAGTTATCAAATCTGCTTCCAATGAAGGCGATACGGTTTTCGATCCTTTCGTTGGAGGAGGTACTACGGTAGTTGTGGCAGATAAATTGAAAAGAAATTGGATAGGTATTGATCAATCTGTTCAGGCTGTGAAGGTGTCGGAGATGCGTTTGAACAACGAGCAGAATTTATTTTCCGCTCCATTTTCGGTTACGCTCCACAGATATGATTATGACACCCTTCGTTATAAGGATGCGTTTGAATTTGAAAAATTTATCGTCGAGCAATTTGGTGGTCTTGCAAATATCAAGCAGCGTTCCGACCTTGGACTTGATGGTAAGACCCGCGAAGGCATTCCTATTCAGGTTAAGCGTTCGGATAATATCGGCCGCAATGTAATTGATAATTTCCATTCAGCCCTTATGCGCTATGATAAAGCGCTTTATGAAAGAAACAAAGCCGATTCGCTGCCTATAGGCTTTATTATTGCATTTAGTTTTGGCAAGGGAGCAGTTCAGGAAGTGGCGCGTCTCAAAAACGAAGAGAACGTTACGATTAAATTAGTCAATGTCGAGGATATAATCCCGATAGCAAAGAAACCGAGATTGACTGTAAAGATAAATGATTTAGACTCCCCCTCTAATAAGAGGGGGTCAGGGGGTGTGTCTCTCCGTGAAATAGAATTTATTGCAATCGGAGAGAGCGACGCCGGAGTTGAGTTCTATTCTTGGGATTTTGAATATAACGAAGAAGAAAAGAAGTTCAAAGCCTCAATTATGATTGACAAAGAAGGCCGCCAACAACACAAATTCAAACCCGGAACCCACAGCATAGCCGTAAAAGCAGTTGACAACGAAGGATTAGAAGCCATCGAAGTAGTAAAAGTCAAGGTTAATGGAGTGGTGGAGAGAGGATAGAAATTAGAAAATATTTTGTAATTTTGTATTTTAGTGTAATTTGAAATATTAAATAATAATTTGGAGTTGAATCATGAAATTTACTTTTGAAAACCTGGGATATATTGATAGGGGAGATATAACACCGGGGAATCTAACTATAATATGTGGAAATAACAATGTCGGTAAGACTTATCTTAATTACGCAATTTATAGCTTTCTTTATAATATTTCTGATACTAATTTTATAGAAATTGATGAGAAATATATTAAAGATTTACTTAGCAATGAGAATATAAAAATAGACCTTAAAACATGGAAAAACAATATAACTGAAATTTTCAGTAAATATTCCTCAAAATTTTCTGAGAATATTCACACCTTTTTTAGTACAAATGAAGAATTTTTCCATAATTCAAAAGTTAAACTTGAATTATTGGAATATGAATCTGATTTTAGTGAACCATATAAAGCTCAATTTTTTATTGGCAAAAAGGACTCGGTTAAAATATTTAAAGATTCGAATTCTTCAGAAGTTGAATTTTATATTAATAATGAATCTAAAAATCGTATTCCTGAAGGAATTATTGAAGATATTTTTTCACGTACAATTTCGAGATTATTATTTAAAAATATTTTGAAAAGACCCTTTATTATTACTTCTGAGAGAACTGGTATTTCGCTCTTTTATAAAGAATTGGATTTTGCAAAAAATAGAATGATTGAGGCAATTTCAAAGGAAACCGTTCCACATCCATTTCAATTGATAGAATCTATGAGAGCAAGATATGCAGATTCAATTAAGCACAACATTGATATTATTAGGAATTTTGATGATAATTTAAAAAATAAAAGTTTTCTTCAAAAAGATCATAAAGAGGAATTCGTAAAATTATCAAAAAAGATTTCAGAGATTTTAAATGGTTCCTTTAAGATCGTAGATAAACAAATTCTCTTCGAAACAAGAAAGGAAAGGAATAGAGATAAAGTTGATTTAATACCGATTTATTTAACTTCATCAGCAACTAAATCTTTATTCCTCTTAGATATTTATATTCGGTCAATAGCACAAACTAATGATATATTAATGATTGACGAACCTGAGTTAAATTTACATCCGGATAATCAAATTATTATAGCAAGGCTGTTAGCAAATTTAGTAAATCTCGGAATAGATATAATTATTACAACCCATAGCGATTATATGATAAAAGAATTTAATAATTTAGTTATGTTATCAAATGAATTTTCTGAAAAAAAATCAATAATGAGCAAATATAAATATGAGTCCAATGATATTTTAGAACCTAATAAAGTAAAAGCATATTTTGTTGATAATCATACGATAAAAGAAGCTAATATTGATAAATATGGAATTAAAATGGATTTATTTGATAAAACAATAATGGATATTAATGCAATATCTAATGAAATTTATTATTCATTGGAGGAAGAATAATGACGGATTTAATAAATAAACTAAAGATTACAATATCAGAAGAATCACAAAAACAAATTTTATGTGGAGATAAATTTATAAAAATAAAGGAAGATAAGTCTTCTGCTAAATTAAAAGCAGTAACTATCGATAAATTTCATAAAAATGATCATATTTTTGGATTTTCCCTTGATTTGGAGAGATTTAAGCAGCTATCTCTTTATGTCAATAGAAAGAATTATAATAAGGGCTGTGATGGAATTATTGTAGTTGTAAGAAATAACCATGTATATTTTCTGATTTGCGAACTAAAATCTAATAATCCTAAACAAAAGGATTATCTTAATCAGATAAATAACTCAGAAGCCTTTATATGCTATTTAATTAAAGCACTGAATTATTTTGACAATATTGATATTAAAAAGGAAAATTTATCAATTATCAGATTATTATTTGATACCCAAAATATAAATAAAGCAATATTAAGACCAAACGACAATAAACCAAAGTTAATTAAAGGGAATATTTATAAAATTGATTGTTTTGAAGGTGATAGCTCTACTTTTCCAATTAAATATTTTTTGGATTCATGTAATACATAAAATTATTAGAGATTAATAGTACATCCTAATTTGATTATAAATTTATTTTAAATAATCAATAGATAATAACTCTAATATTACAAAGTTGATATTAGAAGCATAATTACTATCAATTAAAAGCTACATCAAAATACATCCAAAAAATAAAAAATCAAACCCATCGTCTTAAAAATACATGGCAACGAAAGATAAATATAAATATTTCTACAATAAATTATGATGAAAAAAGCTGTGAAACAAATCAATTATTTCCAAATATCCCGTAGTGATTTAATATTGGTAGCAAACGAATCCCACCACCACATCTTTATCCCGTAGGGATTAAATATATGTTGAATAAATGGAAATAATTAAAACAAATGATAAATCAACAAATAAATATATATTATGAATAATCTAAAATATAAAATAATTAATGAATTAATCCCATTCCAAATATCACGTAGTGATTTAATATTGGTAGCAAACGAATCCCACCACCACATCTTTATCCCGTAGGGATTAAATATATGTTGAATAAATGGAAATAATTAAAACAAATGATAAATCAACAAATAATAAAAATAATATTTAACCCCTACGGGGTAAGCAGTTCACGGGGAGAATCTTTCTACCAATATTTAATCTCTACGAGATATAAGAGAAAAACATGGCAACGAAAGAAAAATATAATTATTTCTACAATAAATTATGATGAAAAAAGCTATGAATCAAATCAATTATTTCCAAATATCACGTAGTGATTTAATATTGGTAGCACTTGAATTACCCCACCACCCTTTTATCCCGTAGGGATTAAATATTTAACTAACTTATTAAAAAATATTATGAACTGGATATATTTGATTTTAGCAGGAATTTTTGAAGTCGGTTGGCCTCTGGGAATGAAACTTTCACAGACTATGTCTTCAAAAATTGTAGGAATAATTATAGCTGTTATCTCAATGGCTCTAAGTGTTCTGTTTTTATGGATTGCTCAAAAAACTATCCCTATTGGCACGGCTTATGCTGTATGGACGGGAATTGGTGCAGTTGGTACTTTACTTGTCGGAATAATATATTTTGGTGATTCTGCTAATATTTGGAGATTATTATCAGCAACCCTTATAGTAATCGGAATTGTTGGACTTAAATTATCCTATTAAAATTCCATACATGTTAGCATTTTTTTTATTCCAATACTTTACAAGCTTTATGAGCTTAAAATTTTATAAATTATATTGGCTGAATTATGTCGCAAAAAACCGAAAGAGATATACTCGCAATAATCGGCAGAACGAATGCCGGAAAATCAAGTTTACTGAATCTGCTAAGCGGGCAGGAAAATTTTGCTATAGTTGATCCAACACCCGGTACAACAACTGATACGGTTGTTACATTAATAGAGATACATGGTATTGGGCCTTGTAAAATTCTTGATACCGCAGGAGTTGATGAATATTCCGAATTAGGTGATAAAAAACGCAAAAAAACTTATCAGGCAATTGATGAAGCTGATTTGAGTTTAATTATGATAAATGTAGAAAAAGTTCGGCAAGCAAATGATCTTGAAATTGAAAAGGAACTTATTCATTATTTGCGTTATAAAGGTAAGCAGGTGCTGCTGTTACTAAATGATTTTGGGAAAATCCCCCTTAATCCCGCTTTGATAAATGAGGCAGACAATTTCCAGGAACTTCTGAACCAAGTTAATGGTGAATTAGGCATTCCAAGTATCATTCTTCATGCTAATGATTTTTCTTATCAATCGCAATTGGTCGATTTTATTAAAAATAATTATATTAATCGTGCCAAACCAGTTGATCTTTTGCCTTCATTAAACGACAAAGGGATTGTTCTTCTTATTGTGCCGATGGATGAAGAAACACCCGAACTAAGGCTGCTTCGTCCCCAAGAGATGGCGGTAGAACGCTTATTACGAAATTATATAGTACCGGTATTATTTAGGCTTAATCTTGCAAAAGCACGGAATTCGGATCCGCTTTTAGTTAATGAAGAATATGAAAGATATACTAATTTAGTTAATCATCTTAAAAAATCTCCTGAAGGATTGCAACTTATCATTACCGATAGTCAGGCTTTTGATATTATTCCGAAATGGACACCGGATGATGTATCTTTTACTTCATTTTCGATTATGATGGCAAACTATATGAGCCATGGGAATCTGGAATTCATGGTTGAAGGAGTTCAGGTTGTTGATTCAATCGTGCCGGGCGATAAAATTCTAATTGCCGAATCGTGTAATCACGACAGAAAATGTGATGACATTGGGACGGTACAAATTCCAAGAATATTTGAAAAGAAAATAGCTGGAAAATTGAATTTTGATTTTAATTTCGGAAGCCCATTCCCTGAGGATTTAAAGCAGTATAAATTAATAATCCACTGTGGATCATGCATGATTGATCAGCAAAAATATCTGAACCGAATTGAAACAGCTCGTCAAACGAATATTCCATTCACAAATTACGGATTATTTTTAGCTTATATGCAAAATAAAGAAGTTATTAAAAAAGCGGTTAAACCTTTTATTCAATAAAAAGCTTAAAGTTATAAAGTTAAACGCAGAATTCAGATACAAAATCAAAATGATTTAGAGTCATCATTGATTCACTTGGTTTATATTTCCTTTGTTCAGAATTCGTCATGATAAATTTTGCATCAAACGCTTTTTAAAATCATAGATTGTAACAGGTATATTTCCTAAATGATTAAAATTACCATGCCTTAGGTTTGAAATCTTCCTGATTACATATCCACGCACTTTTCCCTGTAGCTCTAATAGTAAACAAACCTTTCTTTTCAGCTAATTTACTGCAATTTGAATCTTCCTGTAAGTATGCTAATGCTCCATAAACTACATTATCTTTATATTTTGGAAGTATTTGCTTAAATATTTTTAATTCATCTAAAAATTCTTTAATATCTCTTGGTCGAAGTGTTGTTTTCACCTCTACAACAACAATTTCATTCCCATTTTCTGCAATAATATCAAATTCGTA
>JAPLFL010000094.1 GCA_026390695.1 Candidatus Kapaibacterium sp.
GACGGCGATGGAAACTTTGGGCAATGCCTTCGAGGTGTTTCAGCCCGATGCTTATTATTATGCTGATTATATCGGCGCGACCGAAACGAAGAATACGCATCGTGAGGCGTGTACGGTAAAACTAAGAGTGATAATGACTTACTTTAAAATTAAGTGGGGAGCTAATTCGTCGCAAGTGCGGAAGTTTGATGCAGGTGATATGACGAAGCAGGATGATAAGAGATTTTTGACGACTTGCCGGTTCGGTGTTGGGATTGCCAGGGAGTATCTTACTGATTTGACGTCGGTTGGGCTGACCGATGATATGATTGACGATCTGGAGGATACGGCGCAATTGATGGAAGACGCGATGAATGATATTGCGACGGCGCAGGAAACCCGTGATATTAAAACGGTTGAGAGGATTGAGAAGGGAAATGAGATATATGCGCTTGTGAGCCGTTATTGCGAGATCGGGAAATATATCTGGGAGGATGTAAATGAAGCAAAGTATAATGATTACGTGATTTATGGCGGAACGGGGCTTGGCAAACCGCAGAATGTAACCGCGAATTGGGTGTTGCCTGAAACGGTTGTGACTTTGAATTGGGATGAAGTAACTGGAGCAAGTTCTTATGAAATATATACTTGTGCAGTGAATTTCGGATTGCCGTCTGACAGCTATACTTTATTGATGGAAGCGCCGGGGCCGCAAGGCGTTGCTTTTGTTGCAGATAAACGCAATTATTATAAAATTAGAGCGAAGAATAGTTCTGCCATAAGTGATTATTCGGATGAGGCTTGGACGGAGGTAGTGATTAATGTTTAAGAAATCCCCCCTGCCACAAGAAAAATCCCCCCTGCCCCCCTTTTGCAAAGGGGGGTCTGGAAGCAACTTTCTTATTCCCCCTTTGAAAAAGGGGGTTAGGGGGATTTTCCAAATGAAGAATGCAAAATGGAAGAAAGAAGAATAGAATCCAGATCATTTTGCATTAAAGTGAAATCCCCCCTGGAAGAAAGAAGAATAGAATCCAGATCATTTTGCATTAAAGTGAAATCCCCCCTGCCCCCCTTTTGCAAAGGGGGGGAAGGAAGGTGCTTTTAATTCCCCCTTTGAAAAAGGAGGTTAAGAAAGTAATTGTCTTACCCCCCTTTGAAAAAGGGGGGCAGGGGGGATTTTCTGCTGCTTTCTTCGTTAAAATTGGAAAATGTGGGGATTTTTATTAGGTTTATGTGTTCCCAAGCAGGAGCTTGGGAACAAGAATGAACCAGTCAGAATAAAATTCAGACAGAAGGAAAAATAAAATTTTCTATTTTATACAATAATTCTCATTTTTAAACTTCAATAATCTTGAAATTTATTGATTTTTTAATATTTAAAATTTAGGTGTATTTATGACTAATAAAAGAATAATCAGCGGACTTGTTTCAGTATTATTGCTGTTTTTTGTATTATCAAATTATTCATTCGCGGCTGCTGAAGCAAAGGAAGTTAAAATAAAAACTTCTGCCGTTTGCGATATGTGCAAAGCGAAAATCGAAAAAGCAGTTAAAAGAGATGCCGGAGTCAGTGCAGTTGATCTTGATGTAAAAACCAAAATCGTTACTGTTAAATATGACGAAGCCAAGACCAATCCTGATAAAATCAAACTGATGATCAGCAGAGCAGGTTATGATGCAGATGCTGTGAAAGCCGATCCGAGAGCATATACCAGATTGCCCAAATGCTGCAAAGCAGATACAAAATAGGATAATAAATCTCCCAACCCCTCTTTGCCAAAGAGGGGTATTTTATTAATTTTGTAAATAAAACTCTCTTTTTATGATTAAACTTTTTACCTTATGTTTTTTATTAAGCGGCAATTTATTTTCAATTGACTTTTCGCATATTAAGGAAAATGACGAGGATAAATTCAAACTTCAGCGTGAAGAGTATTTCCGACAAATGCATCAGTGCGATCCCGAAATTGATTATAAAATAATAGACTTCGAAACAAGATATTCAAAATTTTTAAACAGAAATTCTCAGTCTTCCGATAAGTTAAAAACTAATCAATTACAAGCTGACAGCAAACATAAGAGTTGGATTGATGGCACTTGGAAGGAGATTGGCTCAAATAATTTAGCAGGTAGAATCCGAGTTGCCGATATTGACTTTAACAGCCAATTAATTTATGCCGGGTCAGACGGCGGAAATCTGTGGCGCGGATCAATCGACGGTACAAACTGGACATGTTTGAATAATTATTTTAAATATCATGAATTTCGTGCTGTTTATGCTTTGCCGGCAGGCAATTCGAGAAGAATTATTTGCGCCACGAACAGTCCGGCGAAAATTTGGTATTCCGATGATGAGTGGCAAACAGTTAAATTTGCAAGCGGTTTAGATACATTAACAAATGTCGGTGGTTCAATCAAAAGATGCTTGATTTCCGGTACTAATAATGATTTTATTTATGTTTTGGCTTCAATGTGGGATTCCAAATCAAATGCTAATATTCATATAGTCTATTCTTCAAATGATTTAGGAAATTCATTTAAGAAAGTTTATCAGTATAAAGAAAGTTCGGATTGCAGTGATATATGGACTTCACGCTATTACTTAGGCGATTTATATCTCAATCATGCTGATTCAATAATTACGATTAATAATACTACCGTTAAGAATCAAATAAAATCGGATTATAAATATTCTCAAGGTACAAATTTACTTTTAAACGGATTTTATAATAATAAAACTTCAAGTACAAATCTTTATTTATTAGTCAGATCCGGCTCCAAATCAACTCTTTGGGCATCGGATAATCTTGGATCGAATTGGACAAATGTATCTTCGGTCAGTACTGATCTTTTTGATAGAAATTCTTTTGCAGTATCAGCTACAAATGGAGATTATATTTATTGCGGCAATCAGGAATTTTATTATACAACTAATTTTGGAATAAGCTGGCAAAAGAAAAATACTTGGCCTGAATATTACCAAAATATGCAATCAAAGCTACATGCTGATATTCCTGGCATTTTTTGCTTAAAATCACCTGCTGGAGTTGATTTTACCTTGATTGGAACTGACGGAGGACTTTATATTTCGAATGATTTATGTACGAATGTTAAAAATGTTTCTTTAAAAGGATTAAACGTCGGGCAATATTATTCCACCTATTCTCTGCCACATAATCCCGATTATGTATTATCGGGTTCGCAGGATCAAGGATTTCAGGCATATCAATCTATTTCGGATGATAAGTTTTCATTTACTCAGGTAATTAGTGGAGATTATGGCCATTTAAGTTCGGCTGACAGCGGGAAACATCTCTGGCTTGTATATCCTGGAATAACTTTTTTAGCGGAAGAACCAAACTCGCAAAGATTATCAAGAATGGATTTTCAGGGTCAAAATCGTTTATGGATATCGCCAATTTGTGCTGATATATCAAATCCTTCACAGGCATATCTTTCAAATGGTGGCCAGACTGGAACGGCTCAGGAGGCAAACTCATCTTTTTTATGGAGAATGAGTTATGATGGCAATAGCATTACTGGCTCTCCCCTGCCTTATGATTTTCAGGAAGGCAAATCCGGCAGATTAGTATCAGCTGTTGCAGTTTCACCAATCAATCCTACGACTGTTTATTCGTTGAATAATGCCGGTCACTTTTATATCTCAACCGACCGTGCTAATTCATGGACAAAGTGCGATTCAAGTACTGGATTATCACCTCATTATTTTTATGGCTCATGTATCTGCCCTTCCAAAGTTAGTTCAGGTAAGGTTTTTATTTGTGGCAGCGGATATAACGGAAAAGGTGTTTTTGTTACGGACGATTACGGGAAAATTTTTAAGTCCATCACCAGCGGTCTGCCAAGCACAATGATATATCGTATTGCAGCCAGTGATGATGATGAATTTGTTTTTGCAGCAACCGAAGTTGGGCCTTATGTATATGTTGCTAAAAAAAATCAATGGTATGATATTTCCGATGGTTCGGCTCCGGATCAAATTTATTGGTGGGTTGAATATATTTCCAAAACAAAAACAGCCAGATTTTCAACTTATGGACGCGGAATCTGGGATTATAGAATCACAAAATATATCACTGAGGTAACTCAAAATGAAGAATTTAGAGATAATGAGATTCAAATAAAAGCTGAACCCAACCCATTTCAAAATGAACTTAATTTTAAAATTGATCTTCCTGCACAAACCTTAATAAGAGTATGTATTTATGACCTTGAAGGCAGAATAATCAAGAAATTTGCAGAAAATTTTAATATTAGTAAAGTATTAAGTTTAAAATGGGATGGCATCTCAGATAATGGTACCGAAGCGCCAAAAGGTATTTATCTTTTGACAGTATCTGCAAACGGAATTTCAAATTACTCTAAAATTATTAAATTATAATTACTGATAAAGTGAAAAAAGAAGAGTATTTTACAAGTGATAATATTGAAATGCGTTCAAAAGAGCTCATAACTTCAATCTATTCTCAAGTAAGAAGAAGAGAATTAAAGATAAATAAAGCCGCACTTATAGTCTGTGATATGCAGGATTATTTTTTAGATGCCGTTTCACATGCTTTTGTACCATCATCCAAAGCAATAATATCAAATATAAATTTATTGATCAATTTGTTTAAAAGTAATGATCTACATGTTATTTTTACTCAGCATTTGAATAATGATCAAAATGCACAAATGCTTGCTCTATGGTGGAAAGATACTATCAATGAATTGAAACCATTATATAAAATCAATAAAGATATTGAATATAATTCCGAAAAAATAATAAGAAAAACTCAATATGATGCTTTCTTTAAAACAGAATTAAATGATTTTCTGAGTGAAAATAATATTGATAGTGTTATAATTTGTGGTGTAATGACCCATTTATGCTGCGAATCAACCGCCAGAGCTGCTTTTCATTTCGGATACAATGTTATTATTCCTATTGACGGAACTGCAACATACAATTTCAAACTTTTTGAAGCATCCTTGCTTATTATGGCACATGGATTTGCTCATATTGATACAACCCAAAATATTCAAGGAGCAATAAATAAATAATGATATACGATGTGGCAATAATAGGAGCAGGTCCAGCCGGAATTGCAGCAGCAACGCAACTTAAAAGGCAAGGCATGAGTTTTATTATTTTCGAGAAAAGTCGTGTAGGTGGATTAATACTAAATGCAAATCTTATTGAAAATTATCCCGGTTTTCCGAATGGCATTTCAGGAGAAGATTTTAGTAAATTGCTTGATCAGCATTTGAATATTTTGAAAATTGATATTATTTACCAGCAGGTTCTGACAGTATCATATAATTATTGTTATACAATTAATACTGAAACGGATTCTTATAATTCAAAATATTGTATTTTTGCATGCGGTACTTTGCCAAATAAATTACAGAAAAGCTTATTGATAAATGATCCTAAAATTCATTATGATTTAAGTTCTTTAAAAACTGTTAGAAATGCTGATATTTTAATCATTGGAAGCGGAGACGCTGCGTTCGATTATGCACTGAGTTTATCAAAATACAATAATATACATATTTTCTCACGTACAGAGAAAATGAAATGCTTGCCATTGCTTGTTCATCGTGCTAAGTTAGTTAAGAATATAAAAATTGATCCTAATATTGAAATTCAAAATATTAAAAAAACAAGCGCTAAAACAATTGTTAATTTTAAGCAAAAAGGTAACGATAATGAATTAGAATTTGATTATATTCTTGCTGCAATCGGTCGTTATCCTGATTCGTCACTATTTGAGACTGTTAAAGAAATTATTCCAGTTAATAGCTCTTTCGTTATTGGTGATACGATTTCTGATAATTGCAGACAAGCATCAATATCGGTTGGAAGCGGTATCAAGGCAGCAATGCAGATTTTTCATAAAATAAATTTTTAAATGCAAATAATAGCTCAGACAAATAATTCTAAAATAGCCAAAGTCTTTCTTGGCAAATTAAATAGCGGTGTAACAGTAGAATTTGTTGAATCTTTTCAGCCTCCCAATCCCGTAGAAAAGAAGATTATTTATTTAATATCAACAATGTGCGGATGTCCGATAAAATGTAGTTTTTGTGATTCCGGTGGATTCTATCAAGGCAAACTAACAAAAGAGGAAATGTTTGAACAAATTGACTATTTAGTTCGACTTCGTTTTGAAACAAATGATATTACAACAAAAAAATTTAAAATTCAGTTTGCTCGTATGGGTGAACCAGCACTGAATATGGCAGTATGCGATGTATTAGAAGAATTTAATTCCAGATACACAGCTCCGGGATTTCTTCCATCCGTCTCAACGGTAGCACCAAAAGGAACAGATGCTTTTTTCGATCGAATCATTGATATAAAAAAGCGACTTTATGATATGAATTTCCAGATGCAATTCTCAATTCATTCTACAAATTTGGAATATCGTGATAAATTAATACCGGTGAAAAAGTTAAGTTTTCAGGAAATTTCTAAGTTATCCGAGAGATTCTATAGTTCTGGTGGTAAAAAAACTTCACTCAACTTTGCATTAGCCGGACAGGCAGAACTTGATGAAAATATTCTTGCCGGTTTTTTCAATCCGGAATTAGTAATTTTAAAAATCACACCGGTTAATCCCACAGCAGCAGCTAAAAGGTCGGGAACAATATCGGAGAAGTTAGATTCGGACTATTTCAAAGAAAAAGTTGATAAAATAAAAGACAAAGGATTTGAAGTTATTATAAGTATAGGAGAATTGGAAGAGAATCTGATAGGTTCCAATTGCGGACAGTATATAAGCAATTATTTAAAATCCGACGAAGAGCTCGAAGATGCCTATAAGTATGAATTTGAATAAGTAAACATATACCTTAATACCAATTTTTACAATGGAAATAGTGCTATCACCAATCAAAAGTTGTTTTTAGAACAACACTTAACCTTGATAATTTTCCTAATAAACTAAGTTCGAATATTTTTTTTATGACCAATAATTTATTTTATTAGGTTATAATAAAATTTAATTGTAATTTACATGAATGTTAATTTATATCAGTATGGTTCCTGATATATTTTTAATAAATAATTAAACAACAATTTTTGAACCAAACTTCATTTAAAATTAATTGGGCAGTAATTTAAATGATAAATTTTCTTAAATTGAGGCTTATATGAATAATAAAATATTTATTAAAATTGCTTTAGCAGTGATTTTTCTATCAGCATGCACCGAAAATAAAAGTATAAATCCAATTATCATAGCTCAGATTTCAAGTATAACGCCAAGTTCAGGAAAAATTAATGATACTATTACGATTTTTGGTAATAATTTTGGCGATATTGGTTCTTTTTACTACGATGGTGGTTATGTTTCATTTAATAGTACAACTGCTTCAAGATACTTGAGTTGGGGCGATACTAAAATAATCGTAATTGTGCCACCAGAAGCTAAAAGTGGTAAGGTTTATGTAAGCATCAAGTCTAAAAAAAGCAACGAAGTCGATTTTACGGTAACTCCTATTATTTACGAATCTGTTACTATCGGTACTCAGGTTTGGATGAAAACAAATCTTGATGTAGATCATTACAGGAATGGAGATCAGATTCCAAATATCTGGGATGAATCTGTATGGGCTAATTCCAAAACCGGTGCTTGGTGCATGCAAGATCATAATGGAACATTAGCTTATGGGAAATTATATAATTGGTATGCAGTTCATGATCCTCGTGGATTGGCTCCTGCTGGATGGCATGTGGCGAGTGATGCAGAATGGATCAAACTAATACAATATCTTGGTGGAGATAGTGTAGCTGGCCATACAATGATTATTCCAAGTGCCTGGTCATGCTTTAGAGCGACTGATTCTAATTCAAGTGGCTTTTCTGCATTAGCTGGTGGAATGCTTAATATTAATGGAAGTGGATATTTAACACAACTTAAACTCGATGGCTATTGGTGGACTTCTACGGAAAGAAATATTAATAATGCGCTGTATTGGGGGCTCTCATGCGGAAACTTAACGAATTATAAATCTGATTTTGAAAAAAGTTATGGTTTTTCAGTCAGATGTGTGAAGGATTAAAATGAAAAATGTAATTATTTTTTTCTTGTTCTCGACTTATACTTTTTTCTCATGCGAATCATCGATCAGTCCTGACAAAGCAAAGATACAGCATGATATAACAGGAAAATGGACATTCTGGATAAATCCATTTTTTAATGAGTACAGTGGGATAGATTTAGTTATTACCTTAAATAACGATTCTATTATTGGTACATCAACTTTCTGGTCAACAAGTCCCTCAAATAATACTCGGCAAGTTTATCCTTTAACTGGGATTTATCAATACCCCGATCTTAAAATGGATTTTGGAAATTCCAAACATGCTGAAGGAAAACTCACAAACGAAACTATTATGATACTAACTGTTACAAATAATCAAACAAAAGATAGCCTTAAGATGGCTTTTAATAAACAATAGGTTATGTAATGAAGAAAATATTTTTTCTATCCTCCATATCAATAATTATTTTTATTTTATCATGCAATAATTATCAATATAATTTAGATTTAACTACAAAGGATAAAATTTATCCACCGCTTATCACAAGAATTGATCCAGATACAGCGATTGTTGGTGATTATATTTATATATGGGGCCAACATTTATGTTATGATAATCGGGTTATGTATGTTTCTTTTAACGGAGTAAAAGTTGGAATGATCGATAGTTGTTATTGTAACAGCGATGCGGTATTTGCAAAAGTTCCTGTTGGAGCCACCAGTGGTAAAATAAATGTCAAAACAGAAAAAGGAGACATTAGTAATGACATGGAATTTGTTATTATTCCTCCATATAAAAAAATTTTTGGAACAGTTCAGGATATTGAAAATAATAGTTATAAAACAGTCAAGATTGGCAACCAGATTTGGATGGCAGAAAATTTAAATGTAAGTCACTACCGCAATGGTGATACTATTCCATTTGTTCAAATACATGCCCAATGGCTTGATTTAATAACTTGTGCAATTCTTGGTACAAGCTTCGGAAAGTTATATAATTGGTTTACTGTGAATGATCCACGTGGATTAGCGCCCATCGGATGGCATATTGCAAGTGATTCGGATTGGAAAGTTCTTGGCTGGTTTCTTGGCGGTGATGGCTATGCTGGTGGCAAATTAAAAGAAGTTGGAACTGATCACTGGCGAAGTCCAAATTACAAAGCAAGCAATCAGTTCGGTTTCACTGCATTAGCAGGCGGAATGTGTAACAGCAAGAATGAGATACACAATTTTGATAAACAAGAAGGTTATTGGTGGACTTCTACCGAAATTGATTCGCAGTTAGTGTGGAGCAAGGTCATTTATGATAACAATTGTGCTCTGATTAGTTTTAGAAATATAAAAACAGATGGGTTTGCTGTCAGATGTGTGAAGGATTAAAATGAAATATAATATGCATACAACGATACAATCTCAAAAAAAATATCTACTTTGCTTCATGTTAATTATTATTTTTATTTCTTGTGAAAATTCAAGCAATATAATAATCATAAAACCTAAACCATTTTTAAACGGCTCTTGGCGATGGGTTCATTTTATAAGTTATTTTAGTACTGAAAGCATCGAATTGGTATTGACCCAAAATAATGATTCTATCTCTGGAACAGCAAAATTCACAACTGCCAGTTTGATGAGTTATCATGAGGAGATATTCGGTTTAAACGGGACTTATAAATTCCCAAATATTGAATTGAATATCGGAGTTTCTTATCATGCTAAGGGAACAGTTAACGATTCTTCAGGTATATCACTGATTTTAACAAATATTAATACAAATGAAGATATTTCGACTTATTTTGATAAACAATAAAACTCTTTGTTTCATCTAACCGAGATTAGTTCAGTGAAATTATACGATTATTTATTATCTTTTTTTAATATTTTAACTATTAGTTTTCTCATTGATTCATGTGGTGGAATGGGACCAATAACTATTGATAATAAAATTTATTATCCAAGTCAAGTATCTTTAGGAATGGTTTTAAAAAATTCGATTCAAAAAAATACTTGTACTATTGGCAATGATTGCCCTAATGACATATACCTATATGTTTCTATAGAGGGAAAAGATAAGGATTTTTTTTCAATTGATAAAACCTCATTATTTTTAAAAGGTGCTACTTTAACTTCAAAGGCTGGATCTGACAATCTTGTTATTGGATTTTCTCCAATGGAGAATAGAGATTATTCCGCAATAATAAAAATGAAAACTAACCAAGGTAATTACGAAATTCAATTAACAGGAACAGGAACCAATTTTTGTATCAGTCCATCTCTGATTCTTAATTTTAATGATGCGCCATGGGCGGCTGTTACAAGAAAATCAATCATTATTAAAAATATTTATAATGCCGATATGATTATCTCCCCAAAAATAGAAGGTGTTGATAAAGATGCGTTTAGTTTTGATTATCAACCTTCATGTCCAATAGCAACTAATACTTCCGATAGCATTGTAATTAAATTTTTTGGCGATTCCTCATCTAAACTCTTTAATGCTCAAATTTACATAGATGAAAATAAAAAATATTCAGTCCAGTTAAAAGGTTGTTATGGTAATGTTTATTCTCCTAATATTGAATTTGTACCAACCAACAGATATTTAGATTTTGGAGTGGTTTTTAAGAATACTAAAAATGAAAGATTTTTCCAGTTGACCAACCGATGGGAGTGGCCACATATTTTAACTAATTTCAGGATTGAAGGAAGTCCAAATTTTAAATTGGATAGTATCGGCGATCTGTCAATCAAACCAAATGATCCAGTCAATATTAAAGTTTCATTTTCAGGATCTTCACCCGGAACTTATTTTGGGAAATTAAGGTTTGACGTACTACAGGACGCAGGTTGTTATATTTTACTAAAAGCAATTGTTCACTAAATTATAGGAAATTCTTATTAATTATTAATTTATATCAGAATACAAATGAAATCTAATCTACAATCTATCTTAAGTTATATTCTAATTGCTTATGCCATACTCTCTTTGATGGGTTCTTCCTGCAGAATGAGCCATTGTTATAATCCTTCACTGAATCTTCCTGTAAGAGCTCCATCCGGAGCAGGTGATTATAGAATTTTTGCAAGTACCGGTTACTATCCAGAGGCAATGCCGGAAAATGTAAATCAATCTCATCAATTATCCGCCGGAGGAGGAGTCATGGTATCTCTTTCTAAAGAAACATCTTATAATATTTTGATGAATGCCGGATATGCAACCTTTGATTTTGGGACTGGATTTACTTTTTTTATACCTACTAAAAATGAACATAAGCCTTTCATTTTCAATATGAGATATCAAAGAGCCTGGGCATTCTGGGCAGGTGAAGGCAATGGGCTTGCATTTCAGGGTGGAACTTATATTTATCACGATGACAAATCTTCTATATTTTTTATGACAGGCATGGGTTTAGCTTTTGCCTCCAATCAAGTCAGGAAATCAATTACAAGTGAGGAAAATTATCAAACTATTGATGGTCTTGGATATGGTTTTGTAAATAATTTTGGTTACGGCTATGAGTTTACCCAAAAAACATCAATACATTTTGAGACAAGTATAATTTATCAGTACAATGATTATAATAAGATTGACAGGCTGATAATATCCCCAAATTTATGTATCATGGTAAAATTCTGAAATTTAATCAAAAGGATGGTTCCCAACATTTGAATTTTTTATACTTCTGGGTTACCGACAGCCTGCTTTGCTCGCTGTAAAACAATGCAATGGCATTTGTATAAATAAATAATTAAACTTGCACAATTTTGCATAGTCTATTATGCAAGCAAGTACCGCTGCTGTTCTGCCTTCTAATGCCATTTGCATATATATATGGTTAAACTTGCACAAATTTGCATAGCCCATTATGCAAGCAAGTACCGCTGCTGTTCTGCTTTCTAATACCATTTGCATACTTTTGCATACTTTTTCAATCCTAACAATTTATCATTAACCATTTGCATAGTCCATTATGCAAGCAAGTACCGCTGCTGTTGCTCTTTTTAATGCCATTTGCATATATATATGGTTAAACTTACACAAATTTGCATAGTATAATATGCAAACAAGACACGCCACTATTCTACTTTCTAATGCCTTTTGCATACTTTTGCATACTTTTTCTATAATAAAAATTTCCCATCATCCTTAACTTTAAACGCTACAAACTTTTTGAACTGTAAAAACTGAAAAATAAACAGAAACGCAAAAATATTAGTTTAGAATTTAATATCAAGAAAACCGCTTGCAAACAACTCACAAAATATTTTGAAAAATATGATGAGAAAAGTTTGGAATGTTCCCTAAAGCCTGATGTTATTTTTGAGATTATTTGTGCTTCTGCAATTTTAGTTTTTGCAGCTTTTTCTGTATTAATATGATAGAAGGATTATATTCAGAAGAGTGCCAAACAAAACGCCAATTGAGGTTTCAATAAACTGCAAAAAACAACGAATGGAATTGGAATATTTAGTAAAAATTCATTATATTGCTTTTTTGATTTTGGGCAATTATTATGAAAACGCCATCAATAATATTTCTTTTGATAATATTATTATACTACACTTGTTTTTGTCAAACACATTCGTGGCCCCCCGAACCTTTAACTGCCTCAACTGCTTTTAAAAATTACAAACTATTAGACAGTAAAATAATTCCTTCAAGCAAGCGATGGAACTTAGTATGGGCTGATCAGATTGTTCCAGGTTGGGTTTCACAAAGACAATTTGAGTTTTCTGCTAATAATTACATTGGCACTCAGAAAATTTTTACGTCACAATTGAAGCAATTTGAAGTATTAAATAAGAATTTCCTTGTTTTGACTTATCATCTGGCAGCAGGACTTAATCCTGAAAAAAATGATGACTGTCCGAATCCGAAAAATCTATCAGGAACTGGTTTTATTGGAGTAGTTGCTCCTAAAGGATATATCTCGGAATACAATGAATACTTTCGACCTTGGTGCGATTCAAACAAAATAACAGAAAATTCAATCCCTTTTGAATCAATGTTCCAGCATTATGATGATCAAAAAAAAGCAAACCGTGTGTGGCACAGCGATCCTGCTTGGCTGATGAACCTATCTGATACTAACTGGAGAGCATATATTGCTATAACCTGCCTTGATTGGATGAATGGGAATAGAAATCAAGGTGTGTTTTTCGATGTTGCGGTTGAAACCAATTGCTCGCTTTATAATCCGAAAGCCACTAATCCTACACCCGGAAATTTTGATTGGTGGCTCAGTCCGCATAAACCCTACGCTTACTCAGGAGAGCTGACTACGAGACTGCAATTTACTGATTTCATGAATAAATCTTACCGCCAATATTTTCAATTTATTTATAAATCATTTCATACTTCATCAATTGATTATCTGATTATTCCAAATGTGGATCAGATGATAACTACTGTTTATGATCCTTTGTGGCTGGATGGTGACTCGATCGGCGAAACAATTGACGGTGCAATGATAGAAAGTTTTGGAAGAGCTACCGGTCAAGATATGTATTTGACTCTCGAACGAACTATCAGACATATCACCGGTCGTGGAAAGATTCTGATAGCTCAATCCTATCCCGATCAGTCAACTAACAGGATCAGACTTATCGGAATGTATATGTTGGTTAAGAATGAGAACAGCTATATTAACTTACTGTCAGGTTCAGCTCCAGAGTGGTTTCCCGAATATGAAATTGATCTTGGAAATCAGACTAAATTACCAGTTGATTTAGAGGTTTTACGTGTTAAAGGAACTGACTGGCACTCGGTTTGGAGACGTAATTACGATAATGGGATGGTGCTGTGCAATACGTCCGATCAGCCAATAGATTACAATCCTTACGGTGAATACTGGAGATACATCAAAACAAGCGGTGGCGGCCAAATTGACTCAGCCGGGAACATGAAACCACAAAAAATCGAAACAATAACTTTTGCAGGAAAAATAACGATTCCCCCGTCAGATTGCATTATTCTAATAAAAGATACTACAAGTTCCGTAAATAATAATTTTAATTCCGATAAACCCACAATAGAAGCCAATCCTAATCCAGCCATTGATTTTATAAATATGTTCTGTAATAATCTAAATATACATGAATTAAAATTATTTGATGTTTATGGGAATGAAATAAATTTATCAAATATTTCGGACATCCAAGATGTAAGGAATCAATTGAGAATAAATATTTCAAACTTAGCATCAGGAGTGTATTTTATTAGATATGGAACATCAGTAATAAGATTTTTAAAGATTTAATTTTAGTTTATGTAGAATAAATAATTTTTTTTTAAACATTAAACACTAAAAAAAACATCAGTTCGTCAATGCTTTTGTATATGTTTATTTTTTAAAATACAGGTGATAAATGAAAAAACTAACTCAAATCTTCGCAATAGCAGTCGTTGCTTTTGCATTGTTCGCATCTGCAGCATTCGCTGAACAGATTAAAGAACTCGTCATAAAATCGAATCCACATTGTGCAAACTGCAAAACAAAGATAGAAGCCGGCTTGCAAAAGCTTGACGGTATCAAAACCGCATCAGTTGACGTTTCTAAGAAAACAGTTACAGTTTCTTACGATGCTGACAAAGTTCAAGATAATCAAATCCGTCAGTCAATTTCTGATTTAGGATTCAAAGCCGACAGAATCAAAGCAAAATCAGCCGAATGTAAAGATGATGCTTCAGCATGCAAAGATAAAAAAGGCAACAAAAATAAAAATTGCTGCAAAACCAAAGAAGGTTAATAACGATTAAAAAAAAGAAAAGCGCTGTCAGGTCAAACTGCGGCGCTTTTTTTTTGTAAAGTATCGAATTTTTTCATAAATTTGTACTATATTTTGATCCAATTTAAATAACCATTAACTTTATCACTTTCAACTTTCTACTAAAATAAAGCGCGTTTAGCTCAGCCGGTCCAGAGCGTTCGCCTCACACGCGAAAGGTCGCAGGTTCAAATCCCGCAACGCGCACCACTGGCCGTAATTGTCACAGTTAAATATTCAAAAAGTTTTCATACAAACACTTTAATTACTTTAAATAAGTCTTTGTAATAAAATTTAAATTTAATTAGTGAAAGATAGATTTTTAATCAGTTTATTGAATTTTATTTGGTTATTTCAGGAAAAGTCCGTAAATTGCAAGTCTGTACAATTAGTTATTTGAAAAAGTTTATTTTTTATATAGATTAGGAATAAGAAATGCCTAAGATGAAAACAAATTGCTCTGCCAAAAAGAGATTTAAACGCACAGCAAGCGGTCTATTCAAACGTGAGAAAGCCTTTAAGAGCCATATTCTCACCAAGAAATCCCGTAAACGGAAGAGAAATCTTCGTCAGGCCACTCTGGTCTCTGCAGTTGATCTACCACGCGTAAAAAGACTGTTAGCACAGGGCTAATCATTAATTTCGAGCAGATTAAAGTAAATTACTTTATCTGCAAATTTTATTAACAGGCTACAGGGGCTAATTTTGCGACACTCTCCCTCAGCCGACTTATTATCTATAAGGAGTTTATTATGCCAAGAGCAAAAAACAAAGTAGCTTCGCACCGCAAACGCAGAAACTTTCTCAAATTAGCTAAGGGCTACTGGGGCAAACGTAAGAATGTCTGGACTATAGCCAAAAACCATATTGAGAAAGGTTTACTCCATGCTTATGTGGGACGCAAGCTGAAAAAACGCGAGTTCAGAAGCCTTTGGATCGTTAGAATCAACGCTGCTGCACGTGAAAACGGTACAACTTATTCACGTCTTATCCATGCTTTGAAGGACAAGAACATCGCTATTAATAGAAAAATTCTTGCCGAATTAGCAATGAACAGACCTACTGTATTTGCTGCTATTGTGAAGAATGCAATGTAAATTAAGTCCAAACTTAAAATTAAAACAGGAGCTAATTAACTCCTGTTTTTTTTTATAAAATTCTGTTAAGTAATGAAATATTTGTGTTTGTAAGCCTCAGGATAACATTATATCATTTCCTTAATGAATTAGAAATTCTTGTCATTCTTCCGAAAATAATCAATTCATGAGGCTGTATCAAAAGCCACATATTTAACAAAGATGTCATTCCTGCGTATGCAGGAATCTCCTTCCAGTGCCACTTTAGGGGATTCCTACATTCGCAGGAATGACAGAAATGAGGCTTTTGAGACAGCCTCATGAATAATATTTTCATACTAATTTGTGATTTTTTTTAATCATGACAGTTCCCGCGCATGAGACTGTGTGAAAACATGAAATATTCACGTGTCTGTCATTCCAGCGAATGCGGGAATCCCCTTCCAGTACCAATCAGGAGATTCCGCATTCTCAGTAATGACAGCTTTCAAGTAGGAAACGATATTCCACCAATTATTCCGTTTTCACACAATCTTTTTGTTTGGATAAAAAATTGTAATAAAAAGACCGAATTAGAAACCTCTCCCCTACTTCAACAACTTTTCAATTTGTTCGGATAATGCAGCAGGTGTCACTTTTGAAGGGAAACGATCAACAACATTCCCTTCTTTATCGACAAGAAATTTTGTAAAATTCCACTTAATATCATCACTACCTAATGCCGAAAGTTCTTTTGTAAGATATTTATAGAGTGGATGCGCCTTTTCGCCATTTACTTCAATTTTATCAAAAATCCGAAAAGTTACTCCATAGTTCAAAGTGCAGAATTTTTGAATATCTTCATTGGATCCGGGTTCCTGAGCTCCGAACTGATTGCAGGGAAAGCCAATAATTTCCAGTCCCTGATCTTTATATTTCATGTAAAGCTCTTGCAGACCTTTATATTGTGGTGTATAGCCGCAGTAGCTCGCAACATTTACAATAAGCAGAACTTTCCCCTTGTATTGAGAAAGATTAATTTCTTTTCCGTCATTTGATTTAGCAGAAAAGTCATAGATAGATTTATTCATGGAAGCACCTTTGCATTGTGAGAAGAAGAACAGTAGTGGCGCTAAAACAGTTATTAGCGATAAAATCTTATATTTTTTCATTAGTTGCACCTAAATTATTAAATTGAACAATGTAATTATTATTTTAAGACGGTTTTGCGGGTAAAATGTTGTTTTTTTCGACTGTGCATATTCTAAAAGATAAAATCCACTTTCAATTGTCATAGTTATTCGGTAAATTACATTTAAAAAAAAATTCAAAGAATTGATTCTATTTTTTCTTCCTTAACGCATAGAGATTATATAACGATAGAAATCATCATCCGCCACCCTTTTGTTATCACTTAGCGATTATATATTGGTAGAAAACTAAGTTCTGCTAACATTTTTTAGCTTCTTTAAGGAGTTTTTCTTGACTGTATTATATCATTTCCTACTTGAAGGCTGTCATTTGTGCGAATGCAGGAATCCCATAAAGTGGCACTGGAAGGAGATTCCTGTATACGAGACTGTGTGAAAACTTCAATTTCTGTCATTTGTGTGAATGCAGGAATCCCCTAAAGTGGCACTGGAAGGAGATTCCTGCATACGAGACTGTGTGAAAACTTCAATTTCTGTCATTTGTGCGAATGCAGGAATCCCCTAAAGTGGCACTGGAAGGAGATTCCTGCATGCGAGACTGTGTGAAAACTTCAATTTCTGTCATTCCTGCGAATGCAGGAATCCCCTAAAGTGGCACTGGAAGGAGATTCCTGCATACGCAGGAATGACATTTCATTGGAATTTCATAGTTTTCACACAGTCTCATGCGGGGAATGACAATAATTCCTAATTCATTAAGGAAATGATATTATAAATCTTTCGCGATTATATTGTAGAATCAAAAAAGGCAGGATCAAGCCTGCCTTTGTAAATAAATATTAAAATCCTTTGGGGAAATTAAAATGCTTCGAGAGTATCGTCATTAATGATAATGTCTTCGCTATGAATTATTCTACCACAATGTTCACAAGCATAGATAGTATCAAGATTGTTGCGCATCTCCACTATTTTTTGAGGTGGAACAGCACTGAAACAGCCCATACAACTGTTTTTCTTGACTCTGGCAACCGCTTCGGTGTGATATTTCCGAACGCGGTGATAAGCTGCCATGAACTCTTCGCCGATATTTTCCATAATGGCTTTACGTATCCTGAAAAGTTCTTTGACCTCTTCATTTTGATCGCTGGCAAGAGTCTCAAATTCTGATTGCTTTTCAGTAAGATTTTTTTCTGCTTCTTGTAAATCATTCTTTTGAGTTTCAAGAATAGCAACAAGATTATCCTGTTTCATAGATTCAGAGCGTCCTTTTTCGGTAAGCTTGGCATATTCATCCTTCAAGAAAGCAATTTCCTTCTGAATGGCATCAAATTCTTTATTATTCTTTGCCATAAATTGTTGTTTTGAAAGTTTATCTTCCTTATCTTTCATTTCGCGCATGCTAATTGAGGAAGTGGAGAGAAAGCGTCTTATATCGTTGAGGATTTCCTCAGTCTCTTTCACGAGAGACTGGGTTTGATTAACCTTTTTTTCGCGTTCTTTGAGCTGGGAAGGTAAATCGCCGAATTCTTCTTTTAATTCGTCTAATCGGACATCGACATAAGATAAAGCTGCAAGATAATGGATTTGTGATTCCATTTGTTTTCACCATTTATTTATTATAAGTAATTTTTCATTATTAATTATTTGATAGATAACCTTGTTGAAATTTAGTAAAATTTTCTTCGGGAAAGAATCGGACAGGGTTGGTTAAGGCTTTTGATCTTTTTACGAATTCGAGATCAGCTCCGGTATTTTCCGAAATAAATTTTTGTAGTCCTTCGGGAACAAATTGTTCCATTTCATAATGTCCAGGATCTATTATCATCATTTTTCCCTGAACACGATGAAACGTGTGATAGGTAATATCAGCCGTAATAAACGCATCTGCACCCGATTTCAGAGCATCATTTAAAAATGAAGAGCCTGAGCCGCCAACGATAGCAATCCGCTCGATTAAATAATTTTTCCCTTCGCAATATCTTATCGGTGAATTGCAAATTTCGGACACTTTTTTTATAAATTCCAAATATGGAACAGGTTGTTTCGTGTGAGCAAGAATTCCCATTCCACAGCTCTGAATGCTTGGATCTGGAATAAGGAACCCATCATTTATCAGATCAAGTTTATCAGCAAATATTTTACTTGTTCCACCTATAAAAGAATCAAAATTCGTATGAATTGCAACCAGAGCGATGTTATTACGAATTAGTTCTGAGCAGAGCTGGCCGACTCTTTCATTTTCTGTTATAGATAAAATGGGATTAAAGATAAGGGGATGAAAAGTAATAATGCAGTCTGAACCTAATTCAATTGCTTCTTTAATAATTTCAGGCGTTACTTCGAGAGTTATCAGGATTCTCTTCACAAAATTTCTACCGCTCTGAATTTGCAGTCCTATCCTATCGTTTGCCATGGCAGTCGAAGCGGGCAGGCTTTTTTCTATTATGCTCAATAAATTCTCAAGAATCATCAATCTCCCGATTCAAAGCGAACTTTGTGATTATTCATCCTTTTGTTCGACATTTATATTTTCAAATTACACTTTCCACAATTGTAAATTACAAAAAATCGCTCACCTGTACAATTATCTCATGTTAATTTCGTGATTTATCTGAATTTTGTATCGAATTTTAATAAATATTAAGTTAAAGTAACTCAAAAGTATATAATTGAAATCAAATTTTGAAATTTTCACAGCAATTGTTTTTGTTCTATTTTTTGGATTAAGCAGCTCTGATGCTTATTCTCAAATGAAAGGTGTCCCTGAATCCAGAAAGCCGTTCAATGAAGACAGCGTCTTTATTTTTGAATCACCGCGTACATTAATTAGTGTACAATCTAAGGACAATGAAATAAGAAATGCTTATGGTTTGGAATTACTTTTTTCAAATAATGGCTTTGCAGGCGGGTTCTTCTTTGATAAAAGATTGGGGAAAGGATTTTTTGCTTTTGCAGATGCTTTTATTTCTAACGCCAGAAATACGGACGAAATTCCTGCTTACGATCCTTATTATTACCAGTATGTGCCCGGAAAGATCAACAGCTTGATAATGATCCCGCTGAGTTTCGGTCTTCAGAAATTTATTTTGGAGGATGTTTTGTTTGAGAATTTGAAACCATACTTTGAAGCCGGAGCAGGTCCAACCTTTATTTTTGCAGCACCCTACGATTACAAAGCGCTCTTGCCGAATATCTTCAAAGGAAATTCTTATACAAGGTTGAACACATTTCTCGGTTTCGGTGTTAATATGGGTAGTATAGCCAATTCGTTCTTAGGGCTGAATATCCGTTATTATTACATTCCGTTTGGTGGAAATGGTATTGAAAGCGTAATTGATCATCCGATTAAGGATTTCGGTGGAATATTTCTGTCTCTTAAATTAGGAACAAGATTTTAGAATTGTTTATGGAAAAATAACTCTGGTCTGAGTGGCGCGAAATTTGAAGGAGAAAAGATATTGATTTGAGTTTTTATAATTATTGATTTTGACTTATTGAATTTTGTAAAATTAAAATAATTGTATTTTCATTTGAGTTTAAATAATTAACTATAAATGTATTTTCCCTCAATCCCGATCTCCAATTTGACTCGAACTTCTGATTAAATATCCAACGATTGAACAAAAAATTAATTCCTTTACAATATTTATTCAATCAAAGACATCTTTTAATACTACTAAGATGTCTTTTTTTTTGATTGAACATCCTTTTTTATTAAAGTTATTCAAAATAAACTAATTAATCACTCTTTACAATTTGTCTCTAATACTATTTACGAAGAAGATACATCTTTTTAAGAAGGAAAAACATCTTTTTAAGGAGGAAAATACTCTTCTAAAGGAGGAAAATACTCTTTTAAAGGAGGAAAATACTCTTTTAAAGGAGGAAAATACTCTTTTAAAGGAGGAAAATACTCTTTTAAAGGAGGAAAATACTCTTTTACTCTTTTTACAGATTCAAAGAGAGGTTATTTAATTAAAAAATACTCTTGATTGTGTTAGTTATATCTTCGACAATCTAAATATTATCATTGACAGATTAAATTATACATTTGATTCCTTAAAAACAATATTTGACAAATTAATAAATACTTTGGTATTCATCAGTTTTATTAAATTCTATCATAATTCAATTATTGTATTTGTTCATTTTATACTTGTTACCATAAATTATAATATCAACAATATTAATCCCAAATATTTCATTAGGCAAAAGAAAATCCCCCTACCCCCATTTTCAAAGGGGGATTTAACTAAATTCCCCTCACCCGCAAAAGAGGGGCAGAGGAGATTTAAGAAAGCTCTTTATTAGCATATAATATTTCAATTACGTTAAATCTTAATGAAATATTTGGGTTAATGAAATCAAATCATTCTTAATTTTTAATTTTGCATTTTACATTAATAAAAAAGCCCCTTCTTTCACGAAGAGGCTTTCCAAATTTTTAATCATCGAATACTTTATAAACTTTCTGATGTTTAAGAAATTTATAAACTCAGGTTATTTTTAACTTTTCTTCAAGGCTTCGGCTCCACCGACAATCTCTAACATTTCTTTGGTAATTGCTGCCTGACGTTCTTTGTTATAAACAAGTTGAAGATTATGAATAAGATCTCTGGCGTTGGTTGTTGCATTATCCATTGCCATCATTCTTGCGGCTTGTTCGGCGGCATTAGATTCAAGAAGTGTGCGGAACATCTGAATATCGAGTAATTTTGGCAGAAGTTCATCCATAATTTCTGTTTGTCCGGGCTCAAAGATATAATCGGTTGTTACTGCTTTCTTTTCTGCTTGGTGAGTTTGGATAGGTAGCAGAGTTTTGATTGAAGGTAATTGTTTTATAATATTAATAAACTCGTTAAAATAAACCAAAACTAAATCATAAGTCCCATCGGCGTATCCATTTTTAACAATACTGATCACATCTTTGGCAGTTTGAAATTTTAATGGCTGATAAATACCCTGAAATTCGGCAATAATAGGAAATTTTTCCTTAGAAAGGGTAATACATCCACGTTTTCCAACTGGTAGTAATGAAATCTTTGCGTTTGGATATTCATTTAACATATTTTGTTTTAAATTAACCATAGCAGATCTTACAAGATTGGTGTTAAAACTGCCGCACAGCCCGCGATCAGAGGTAACGATTATCACTGCAATGGATTTAACTTCTTTATGCTTCAAAACCAGGGGATGTGAATAATCATCTCCAACATTAGCAACTAAATTTGAAAGCATTTCTTCCATTTTTTTTACGTAAGGACGGGCATTCATGATTGCGTCCTGAGCACGGCGAAGCTTGGCTGCTGAAATCATCTTCATCGCCTGAGTAATTTTCGCAGTACTTTTGATCGCATTAATTCTGCGCATCATATCTCTTAAAGTTGCCATTGTTATTTATTCCTTAATTATTACTTTTCAAATTTAAGTTTTATTAAAATCTTATTATAAATACTGCCAGTCTTGATTCAAATGAGTACGGACATAATCTGCGATACTTGTTTCCAAAGAATCAAAACTAAATTTAATGCCTGTATTGGTTAATTTAGTCATTTCAGCACATGTATAATTCTGATATTGCTTGGAAATATCGTCTGGCATGTCAACATATTCAATATCAACAGGCTTGTCCAAGGCATTGAAGACAGCGTTTGCAAGTTCATTCCAAGAATGCGCTTTGCCTGTTCCGAGATTATAAATACCATGAATATTATCGTCATTAAAAATAGTCCATAACAAATTACAAACATCTTTGATATAAACAAAATCGCGCAGTTGCCCGCCATCGGGATAATCAGAATGATTAGTTTTAAAGAGTTTGACTTTTCCGGTATCTCTAATTTGATTATGCGCTTTATAAATCATACTGGCCATTTCGCCCTTATGATATTCATTTGGCCCGAAAACATTAAAGAATTTCAGACCGACTAATTTTTTATCGAATCCTCTTTCTAAAACCCATAGATCGAACAATTGTTTTGAAAATCCATAAAGATTTAGAGGTTTTAAATGAAAGAACTCAGCATCGCCATAGCCGGCAGCTCCATTACCATAAGTAGCGGCGCTGCTGGCATAAATCATCTTAATTTCATTTCTAATAGCAAATTCTGCAATATCTTTGCTATAGGAAAAATTATTGTTCAACAGATAATCGGCGTCTTTTTCCGTCGTTGTGCTGCATGCCCCAAAATGAATTATTCCGCTAATCTTACCATCATAAACTTTATTAAGTAATTTATTGCGGAATACATCTTTATTTTCATAGTACAAGAATTGTTTACCGACTAAATTTTTCCATTTTTCACCGTGTCCGAGATGGTCAACAACCAAAACATCACTAAATCCATGCTGATTAAGATAATGTAAAAAGCATGAACCGATAAAACCTGCACCACCGGTAAGCAAAATCATAATTTATTTCAAAGACTTTTTAAATGTTTCAACAAATTTACTAATAGCTTCATTCAATTTAGCTTCAATTTCGGTTGTTAAAGATTTAACTTCGATAATTGAATAAAGTAAATTCGAATAATTATCATCAAGATACTGGAAAAACTCTTTTTCAAAACGAGCAAGTGATTCGACGGGCAAAGGATCTAAATATCCGTTTGTTGCACAGAAAATCAAAGCAACTTGTTTTTCAACTTTTACAGGAGAAAATTGTTTTTGTTTTGTAATTTCAGTTAATCGTGAACCACGGCGAAGCTGCTTTTGGGTTGATTCATCAAGATCAGAGCCAAATTTAGCAAAAGCCTCTAATTCCCTGAACATTGCAAGTTCAAGTTTAAGCGGACCAGCAACCTTTTTCATAGCTTTTATTTGGGCATTACCACCTACACGTGAAACAGAGATACCAATATTTAAAGCAGGACGAATTCCAGCATTAAATAAGTTTGGTTCAAGATAAATCTGACCATCGGTAATAGAGATAACGTTAGTCGGGATGTAAGCCGAAACGTCACCAGCTTGTGTTTCAATCACAGGAATAGCAGTAAGAGAGCCACCACCCATTTTATCGGAGAATTTTGCAGCACGTTCCAATAAACGTGAATGCAAATAGAAGATATCTCCCGGATAGGCTTCACGTCCAGGTGGGCGGCGAAGCAACAAAGATACCTGACGATAAGCAGCAGCTTGTTTGGACAAATCATCATAGATAATTAAAGCATGTTTTCCATTATCGCGGAAATATTCTCCCATGGAGCAACCGCAATAAGGAGCAACAAACTGCATTGATGCAGGATCAGAAGCATTGGCAGCAACAATAATCGTATAATCCATGGCTCCGTATTGCTCAAGGTAAGCAACAACGTTAGCAACGGTCGATCCTTTTTGTCCAATCGCAACATAGATACAGTAAACAGGCTCAATACCAAGTTTTTTTGCTTCTTCAGTATGAGTGAATTTCTGATTAATGATCATATCCATACAAATTGCTGTTTTACCGGTTTGGCGATCGCCAATAACAAGCTCGCGCTGACCACGTCCAATCGGAATCAAAGCATCAATGGCCTTTAATCCGGTCTGTACCGGTTCTTTAACCGGTTGACGGAAGATTACGCCCGGTGCTTTACGTTCGATAGGTAAGAACTCTGTAGTTTTCACAGGGCCTTTACCGTCGATAGGAGCACCTAATGGGTTTACAACTCTACCTAAAAGTTCATTACCAACAGGTACTGATGCAATTCTTCCTGTTCGGCGAACAGTATCACCTTCTTTAACAAGGCTGTCCTCGCCGAAAAGCATGATACCAACATTATCTTCTTCAAGATTAAGTACCATACCAAATACATCATTTGGAAACTGAACAAGTTCAGAAGCCATTACTTTATTTAAACCATAGACGTGTGCAACACCATCACCGACTTGCAATACTGTACCAACTTCATAGATATCGGCTTCATTTTCAAAGCCTGATAACTGACGGCGTAAAATCGCCGATATTTCTTCTGGTCTGACATCTGCCATAATTTATTAGCCTTAATATAAAAAAAAATTCAAAATTTATTAATTAGTGATTAGTTAAGCTTCAGATATTAAACTCTTGTACATGAGATCAAGCTGATTTTTTACCGAAGCATCAAAAACCCAATCGTGGATATTAATAGTGAATCCACCCTTGAGACTTTTATCAATTTTATATTCAGGAAGAACTGTCATTTTTGAATATTCTCCGATTTTTTCAACTAATCTGTTTTTAAGTTCATCACTGAGTTCAGTTGCAGAGTGTACGTCAATTGGCAGCAGGTTATTATCAGAATTATACTGAATTTCATATTGCTCTAAGATATCATCGAAAAGTGATTCACGGCGCTTTTTGGTTAGTAAAACAAAAAATGCCATAGTCAATTTAGATAACTGTGCTTCAAATATTTCCTGAAAAATTTTAACTTTACGCCAGTGCTGTATTATAGGGCTATGGATGAGCATCTTCAGTTCTCGCGATGAATGAATGACATCCCTCATTATCTGGAAATCACTTTTGACTCTATCGGTGATTCCATTTTCTTTGGCAAGATCGAATAATGCTTTTGCATAGCGGGCAGATACTTTTTGTTCTTTCATTGTTGCATTACTCCGATGGCTTAGTTTTTAGGTAGTTTTTCAATATAATTTTCAATAAATTTCATATCTCTTGAAGGGTCAAGCTTCTCCTGAAGTATTCTTTCAGTTGCGTTGATAACCAAATCTGCGACTTCAGTTCGCAATTCTTTTAGAGCTGCATCTTTACTGCGATCAATTTCGCGAAGTGCTTCTTTAACTTTATTGTTTTTCACGATGTCCGAATCTTCCGTAGCTTTATGGAGGATATGTTCATATTGTTTCCTCGCATCGGCAACTATATCTGCATGTTCTTTTTCGGAGGCATCTACCTTGGATTGCGCTAATTTCAGCAGTTTCTGAGCTTCATGATTGATTTTTTCAGCATTAGTGATCTCAGAAGCAATTCTGTTCTCACGTGCTTTGAAGTATCCCATAATCGGCTTTGCAAAGAATTTGATAACGATAAAAAGAAACAAAGAAAAATTAATGATTGTCCAGATCATTAGTCCCGGATTAACACTTACAAGATTATCCATTATTTTACCTTATATTTATAATAAATTTCATTTTAAAGAACAGATTGACTGTTTAAATCTCATTAATTACGGAAACTATCCGTTGATTTGAATTTCGCCGCTAACGTAACTCAAATCTATAAGATTTACTTAATATTTCATTTTAGTCCGGAAGTTAGGAAAACTAATACCCCCGGACTAAAAATTCAATTATTTTCGATTTCAAATTCAAAATTTATTTAAAGCTGTTTTTAATAATATTTACTATCAACTTAATAAATTTTACGAACTTAATAAACTCTATAAACTAATTATTTGATAGCTAACAGCAAACAAATAACTTCACCAAATAAAGCCACACCTTCGATAAAAGCAGCAGCGATTAACATGGATGTTTGAATTTTTCCTGATGCTTCTGGTTGACGACCGATAGCTGATAAAGCTTCACCGGCAAGACGACCGATACCAATACCGGCACCGATTGCTGCAATACCTGCTCCTAAACCTGCACCCAAATAAGCTAATGATGTTGGACCCATTTTAAACTCCTAAATAATAAAAAATATTGTGAAAAGAAAAAGAATTCATTATATATATTCAAAAATTTCAATAATTAATGCGCATGAGCAGCTTCTTCATGGCCATCGTGGCCATGATCCCCAATTCCCATTCCGACAAATGTTGCAACAAGCATAGTAAATATATATGCCTGTAAATAAGCTACTAATAATTCTAATAAATAAATAAAGATTGAAAAACCGATAATTGCAGGTGAAATCAGAATGGTCTTAAACATAAACATCATTCCAAGTAAAGATAGTAGAATAACGTGTCCTGCAGTCATATTCGCAAAAAGACGTATGGTAAGTGCGAATGGTTTGATAAACATTGAGAGAATCTCAATCGGTACCATAAGCGGAGCAAGATAAACGGGTGCACCACCTAATAGATGTTTAAACCATGATCCGATACCTGCAAATCTGATTGCAGATAAATTTATTGCTAAAAATGCTGTGACTGCAAGTCCACCGGTAACACTGAGAGAACCTGTGGCTGTGTGACCTCCGGGAATCAATCCTAATAAATTTAAAACAATGATAAAGAAAAACAATCCGAGGAAATAAGGCAATAGTTTATCGCCGATATTTTTATTAGCAATTGAAGCATAAACAATATCGTTCCTGATAAACTCAATTGCTCTTTCAATTATATTCTGCATACCTGATGGCGCTATAAAAGGATTTTTCTTGTATTTACGACCTACTCCAAGAAATACCAGAAAAACAATAAACATACCAACCCATTGGAAGAATATCAGATTAGTGATTGACATATCAAGAGCAGGATTGCCCATATCTGATTTCCGTGCAGGTTTGCCATGGTGCATTGTGTATAGACCGGCTTCTTCCATTTTCTCCTGTGATGTATAAAAATGGAAGCCGTTATCGACTAAAATTATCGGAAGTGGTGCAACTTCATAAGGACCGATAACAAGAGCATAATTATCACCAAGTTCACCTAACAAATGATTAAATGAAAACTCTTCTTTACCATGATGTTCAGTACTTGCAACGTGCTCAGTAGTCAAAGTTCCCGAAGATGCACTGACTGTGCTTGAAGATATGTTATTGGAATGATTAGTCTCATTTATTTGTGTGTGCTCGGCAATTAAATCATTATTTTTATGAAGCATTTTTAAAACCTTTATTTTAAGTATTTATTTCCTTCTGAAAGAAGCTTTATTAGAAAAACTATTTAGAATCAAAACTTCCATCCCGAGAAAAATTATATATGTTATGAAAAAAGTCAGTGCAAAAGCAAGTTTTGGGAAATTAAAAAAAACGATGCAAATATAAAATGTAGCTAAAACAATTATAAAGCGTAAAGCAACTGAAGTAAATAAACGTTTGATAAATATCTCCCAATCACTTTTACCAATTCTTTTAAGATAAACAAGAGAAATAGAAAAGATAAGTAAATTCAAAGTAATGGCTGCTAAAGCTGCTGTTAGGTTCATTTCCTCATCCTCTCTTCTTTTTCTCTCTTTTTGTCTTCAAGTAGAACTGTTTTAAAGAAAGAATAGAACCCAATAATTATGCCTAAAACAGAAAGAATCAAAGTCCAGAGCGGAGTTCCTGGCTTACCTTTATCAATCCACCACCCTAAAAGAGCACCCAATAGAATCGGAGTTACTAATTGAAATCCAAGGTTCAAATACGGTGCAAGCAAGCGAACAGTATTATCCTTACTATTTATTTCGTCTTTTTTCACTATTTTTCAAAGTACACAATTTAAAGCTACAAAATTAAGATAATTCTGTACTTTGAGCAAGAAAAAGTTATTAACTTTTTATTTTTAATTCAATATTCGTATTTCGCAATTAATTATAAGTGGCTTTTGGCTCTGAATCTGATGGAATCAACAACGGAGCTTGGGACAACAAATTTACCAAAATTTGATTCTTCATATTCTGCAATTCCGTGGAAATCTGAACCACCGGTTTCCAACAGCCAATACTGGCTTGCTATAGAATGATAATATTTCTGAAGATAAGGTGTGTGAGAAGGATGTATCACTTCAATACCATCCAGACCGTATTTAATGAATCTATAGAGCGTGGATTGATCGGTTGAATTGGCAGGATGAGCCAGAACAGCCACTCCACCACTTTTATTAATCAACTCAATAGCGTTCCGAACAGAAAAATACATCTTTTGTACGTAAGCAGGACAGCCGTCTCCGATATAATGCAGGTAGGCATCTTTTAAATTTGTAACATAGCCTTTATCAAACATAAGTTCAGCTATATGCGGTCTTCCTATAGCTGCTTCTGCAACCCTTGTTACAAGCTGATCCATTTCAAGTTTGATTCCGAGAGAACTTAGCTTTAACAGTATTTTCTCAGCTCGGATCAGCCTGCTCTTTTTCATGTTAATTGTGTGTTCACGTAGATTATTATTGTTAAGATCAAAATTATAACCGAGAATGTGGAACTCGGATGTACCCTCATATCCACTCAATTCTATGCCGGTTATTAAATCTATTTTCGGGGTTATTGAGTTAGATTGCAAGTAATCATAAGCTCCCAGAGTATCGTGATCACTAATGCTAATTGTGGTTAATCCACGGCCTAAAGCTTTATCAATAAGTTCTTCCGGAGACAGTTTGCCATCCGAAAAGTAAGTATGAGTATGTAAGTCTGCAAATTTCACTATTTATTCAATATCCTTTTGAAAAAAGCCTTGAAAGGTAGTCCCAGAGATTCGTTATTTACTTTCAATGTCAATATTATACCAATAAGTCCAACGATAATATTCCCAAACCACATGCTCAGGTAAGGAGACATATAGTTCCTATCGGATAATTTCTCTCCTCCGATAAGACAGGCCCAGTATAAAATATAAAATCCGATACTAATACCTGCGCTCCAGCCAAAATTACCTCCGCGGGTTATTATGCCAAGTGGCGCTCCAACAAATACAAATATAAAACAAGCAAATGGAATAGCATATTTTTTTTGTATTTCAACAATAAATTTATCTGCACGCTCATGTCCTTCTTTTAACTGGAAGGTCTCGGATCCGATAGCAGACCGGAAAGATTGAATTCTTCTTTGAACAGCCTCCAATGCGTCTATTTTGCTATTAATTTCTTCTTTCGAAAGCTTCGAATAAATATTTGAATCTGCTTTTTGTTCTATTTGAGTGATTGTACTGCTTTTTGTACTGTCTTTTGGAATATTGCGAACAGAATCTTTTGGAATCACAGTCTTATGGCCGATACTAACACCTTTTTCATTTTTAGTAATATTGCCATTTTTGCTCAATTGAGAAATACTATCTCTTAATCTATTAATTTGTTCCTCAAAACTCAATTGTTTAACTGGAATTTTTTTAGACTTAAGGTTACTGGGTAATTTCTTTCGTTCTGGCTCGGTTTCTACTGTAAAAGATTTTGGAGATTCTGGTGGTTTAGAAATATTTTTTGTATGTTTTTGAGTTGAAATAGTATCAATCTTGGGTTTATTAACTGTTGCAGGCTTTATTCCGGGATTTTCAAATCCAGTATTAAGATAGAGCCACTGTTTATCAAGTTCAGAATTTATTTTCTTTAAGGCAGACTGATAGCGTGATTCAGCCTCGTCAACAATTTTTTGCATATCGGCTATCTTCATTTCCCTATCGGATCTGGATACAGAGGCTTCATCAGAGCGTGTGAAGGAGAATCCATCGGCATGCATAACAAGCTGGTACTTCTTAAAGAGTGTTTTTCTTTCATTCATCCCCGAACCAACAACTAAATATTGATTTTCACCATCAAACAGAGTCAGGATCAAGCGTGAATAATCTCCGGTAAAGGCTACTATACCTGAATCTGCCGATGTTACAAAGGCTTCGGCTGTTTTACGGTTATCATATATCGTTACTCCGTATAACTTGCCTGAAACAGAATCCACATATCTGGATAAAATAGTATAGCCTTCGAGTTCGGAAGAAAACTGCCCTGATTCTATATTAAGCGTTGGTTTCTTGCGTTGAATATCAATCATCAGAGTTTTTGCACTGTGATTAGTTTCGGGTAATATTTGATCGTTAAACCAATAAAGTCCATAAGAAAAGACCATCCCCAAAATAATAACCGGAGCCATCATACGAATCAGACTGGCTCCTGATGACTTTAGCACAACAATTTCGTTGGAAGCCGACATACCTCCGAAAGCCATCAAGGTTGACAGTAAAATTCCCATCGGAACAGCAAGAACAGCCATCCAAGCCAGATTAAAAAGAATCAATTGGATAATCACCCATACACTCAGTCCTTTACCTACAAGCTTATCTAAATTATTAAGCAGAAACTGCATTAAATTTAGAAACATAACTATAATAAAACCGAATAAAAACGGGCCTATATGCTCCTTGACTATGACTCTGTCTATTATTTTTACCAAAACTAACAATATCTAATCTCAAAAGATTTAAGTTTATAAATGACGAATTTATTTAATTATATTTTAAATACTAATTTAATTATGTAAGGGCTTGAATTCCCTCATTTATTAAAAATTTCATATATTTGTAGTTTTTCAAATTTGAATATTCATTAATTATTTTGACATTACATAAATCAATATTGGAATTAACCGAGCAATATCTTAGTTATCAAAAAGATTTGTCAGGAAATAATTTATATTTGAATCAACATTTCAATTTTAAAAATAATGAAAAAACTCATCAACAAGATAAATTAATAACTAATTCCGAAAATAAATTACAATTGGACAAATCACCGAAGAAATCAATTTCTAACAGCCACGCGGTTAACAATCTAATCTCTGATCAAACAAAAAATCAGAATGAAACAATAAGTAAAGATTGGGCTGATGCCACTTCTATGGCTGAATTAAATACCAAAATCGAGAACTGTAAAAACTGCATCCTGGGAAACTCCCGATTGAACTTTGTATTCGGAACCGGTAATCATCATGCTGATATTTTGATTATTGGTGAAGCTCCCGGCGCAGATGAAGATGAACTCGGCAAACCTTTTGTCGGACGCGCAGGACAGCTTTTAACAAAAATTTTAGAAGCTATAAATCTTTCGCGGGAAGAAGTTTTTATTGCTAATATTCTAAAATGCCGTCCGCCCAACAACAGGGTTCCGACTCCTGCCGAGGTAGAACAGTGTGAGCCTTACTTAAAAAAACAAATTGAACTGATAAAACCCGAATTTATATTAGCATTAGGTCTGACTGCGGCTAATACGCTTTTTAAGAGTAATTTTAAAATGGCTGATATCCGTGGTCAAATAAAAATTTATAACAATATTAAAACTCTTGTTACTTACCATCCATCAGCACTACTGCGCAATCCGAACTGGAAAACCGCTACATGGGAGGATGTAAAGTTGTTAAGATCAATGTATGATGAATATTTAAAATCAAAAATAAATTAAAGGATTTATAATGAATATAGCCGTTGTATTCGGCGGAATTTCACCCGAGAGAAATGTTTCAATAAATGGTGGTCGTGCTATAACAGAGGCTTTAAGAGCTGCAGGACATAATGTAATTCCTATTGATCCAGCCTTTGGAGCCGATGCTGCCCGTTCGGAAGAATTATTGGCAGACGCCTCTGCCTTCCCTACTACGGAGGAATTGGCTGCATTTTCACCACGCAATTTAATAAATTGTGTTAATTCAAATTTATTTGATAATATTGATATTGCTTTCCTTGTATTGCATGGCAAAAACGGGGAGGATGGCTTGTTTCAGTCTTTACTTGAATTAAGGGGAATTCCTTATACAGGCAGTAAAGTTTTGGCAAGCGCCTTGGCTATGAATAAACTTGCAGCCAAACTCGTGTTTTCATCAGTTGGAGTGAATACACCGCCATGGAGTGTGATTCGGAAAAATGATTATAATAATTTGCAATTGTTTAAGGAAATAATTTCGGAATTTACGGACGGAGTTGTAGTCAAACCTGTCGATCAAGGCTCTTCAATAGGAGTTTCGGTAGTATTAAGCGCAGATGTTGCCGAAGTTCACCGCGCTGTACTTGAAGCTGCAAAATTTTGTGAAACTGTAATTATCGAACAATTTATCGAAGGACGTGAACTTCACATTGGTATTATCGGAGATCAGGTGTTGCCAATTGTCGAGGTAGTTACCGATAGTGGCTTCTATGACTATTCTCATAAATATACAAAAGGTAAAACTCAGTATTTCTGTCCTGCTGATTTAACAGAAGATATTACTGAATTTGCTCAAAACATGGCTATTACTGCTTTTAATGCTTGTGGATGTACAGGTTTCGGTCGTGTTGATTTCCGATTAGACGAAGATGGAGTGCCATACTGTCTGGAAGTAAATACTTTACCCGGTTTTACAACAACGAGCCTTGTTCCGATGGCTGCCAGTCATGCCGGATTTAATTTTACAGAATTATGTGAACTTATTATAAATAATACATTAGGAATTGATGCAAATGAATCAGATGAATAAAGATATACAGTTATGTGGTATAGGAAATGGTTTAGTCGATTTTCAGTTTGAAGTTTCTTTTCAGGAATTGGAAAATCTTGGTTATCGACGTGGTGAAATGCGTTTGATAGATATTACAGAAGTACCGGATATACTATTCAAGGTAAAAGATAAAAAACATAATAAATGTAGCGGTGGATCAGCGGCTAATTCTGTCATAGCTTTCACGGAATTTGGCGGAAAAGCAGCATACAAAACATCACTTGGCGATGATGATTTAGGTCATTTTTATTCAAATGAATTTAAGGATATGGGTATAGAACTCAGAACTGCTTTTTTGCAGTCCGATCCGACAGGTGTCTGTCTGGTTTTTATCACTCCTGATTCTGAGAGAACGATGATAACAGCATTAGGAGCGACGGCCAAGTTTGATGATAAAAATCTTGATTCTGAAATTATCAAACGCTCAGATTGGCTCTATCTGGAGGGATATGGTTTTACCCAAAAACCGACAACTAATGCGATTTATAAAGCTGTCGATTATGCTTTGGAATCCGGCACCAAAATCTCAGTTTCATTTTCTGATTTTTTTGTAACTGAAAATTTCCGTGATGATTTGAAGTATGTTGTAGATAGATCTGATCTTGTTTTTTGCAACGAAACAGAAGCATTATCTTATACTCAAACAACGAATCTTGAAGACGCTTTCAACTTTCTTAGCAAAACCTGCCCTAATCTTGTGATAACGATGGGAGCAAGAGGCTCGAAAATAAAATGGGGTAATCAAATTTATCAGATTGATCCTTTCGAGACTAATTCTATTGATAGTACCGGAGCAGGTGATATGTTTGCCGGAGCTTTCTTATTTGGTATGTACAAATGGAATGATGCCGCTAAAGCTGGTCAGTTAGCATCATTAGCAGCTTCGAAGGTTATTGCTCAATTAGGAGCCCGTCTGAAGGAGGATTATAATGCAATTCTCGAATCAATTAACATTAACCATTAACCATTCAATATGGTCCTTTTTATTTCAGATGTACACTTAGGCTTTTTTGAGCGAAACGAAGATAAAATTATCGAAGATAAACTTATTGCCTTTTTAAGTTCTATTCCTGAACAGTGTAAAAAATTGCTTATTGTCGGAGATTTGTTCGATTATTGGTTTGAATATAAAACGGTTATTCCACGAATTTATATTCGAACTTTAGCTGAATTATACAATTTGAAAAAGAGAAATATCGAAATTGAATTTATTATTGGCAATCATGATTTCGGATTGATTGATTTTTTCGAGACCGAATTGGATATTAAAACTTACCGTGAAGACATTGAGCGGGAATTTTATGGTAAAAAGTTTTATATTTCTCATGGAGACGGGAAATCAGAAAATGATACCGGATATAAAATATTAAAATCTATATTGAGACATCAGCTATCAATGCGCTTATTCCAAGTGCTACATCCAGACTTTGGGATTTATTTAGCAAAATATAGTTCCCAAAAAAGTCGTAAACATACTGATAAAAAAAATTATGGTAATGACTCAATGATTAAATTTGCCAAACAAAAAAATGATGAAGGGTTCGATTATGTAGTTATGGGACACTGCCATAAACCTATAATTATCAAGAATCAAACAGGTTCGTATATTAATCTTGGCGCTTGGATGAAGGAACCTCAATTTGGAATTTTCGATGGTGAAGTCTTCAAATTATTAGATTTCGATTATTTTATAAAGAAAAAATTGTAAATTACATACATGACAAAAAAGCTTAACATATTACTTCTAACTCTGATAACTATATTTTGTCCCTTGTTTCTTTCGGCTCAATCGGGCATGAAGTTTGCTGATTTAGTAGAACGGCTGGAACCATATTTCGACAAAGAAATGATAAATGACATCAAAAAACAGTTGCCACAGGGGAGCGATTTCACTATTTGGGGATGGGATGTCGGAGATTTTTCAGGTGACGGAAATATTGATCTGGCTTTTTCGATTAAGTTAGCTGCAGAGAAAAAGAAAGTGATGGAAGTTTACTTATTCGTTGATATAGAAAATTATTTAACAAAAGTTGGTCAGGTTCCTTTTGATTATTTTGAAATGCCGCTCGAAGTCGGTGTTTCCATAAGAAAAAATGCTTGCTATGTTACACGTAAACGCAAACAATATGACTGGCTCATACGTGGTTATTCTTTCACCGATGGAACTCTCGTTTTACTTGATGAGTACCAGACCTTTCCTTATGGCAGATATACTCGCGAAACATATAGGAATTACCAAACACTACGCAATACAGAAAAATTTATTCCAAGTTCAAAATCTAAAGAGGATTTCTCTGCGGACTATTCCGTAATCCCTTGTTATGAGCGAGGCAGACAGATATTTAAGGGCTATGTGGGAGAAGTTAATCCCATTGATATAGATTATGTCCCAAAAGGTGCATTTTATTGGACTGGCAAGGAAGATGCTTCTTTTTCCGTTAGTGCTAATTATGATAATCAGTTTATTTATATGACAATCAATGTCAAAGATGATAAATTGGTCAGTGCCGAATGTGATACATGTATCAGCGACCATGCCGATGTATGGTTTTCAGTCGGGAATTTAAGTGAAGACCGCTTCTGTAAAAAAGATAAAGATAAAATTGAATTTAATACAAATGCCGATGGCGGAGTTTTCTGCATTTCATTCTTCCCCGGAGATTTCATTGATCGTTCCAAAACTAATTTTACAATTTCAACCACTGATGAACTTGAAATTTTCCAGAAAGCCGCCACAAAAAACATTAAAGTAATCTCAGCTTTGCGCAATGACGGCTATATTCTAAAGTGTAGAATTCCATTTGCCGTACTTGGATTTGAGCATTCTCCGGTTGATGAGCAAAATCTGGTTGAATTAGGTTGTACAGTCGTACTTCACGATTTTGACAATCAGTTCCGACCCGAAGAAGAGACAATTATCAATTCCTCAAAATTTTCTTCGCTTATTCCCGCATCTTATGGTGTATTGGTTCTGGTGCCACCTGGCAAATGGTACGGCGAAGCAATTAACATTTACCAAGATGACATTATGAAATATCTAACAGAATATGGCTTTTAATTAATGGTTAATGTTGGAATGCCTGAATCCTTTCATTTGTGAAAGTCAGATTGAAAATCTGATTTTAGGGAATGGATATTTACTATGATATAAAAATGCAGAATGAAATTGGTTTTCCATTCTGCATTTTAAATTTTACATTATTCAAAAATATCTGCGAACCGATTTTCTTTACGTCCCTCATAAGATTTTTTCTGGTAGGCGTATCCCGCAATCAATGGAACGGCGATGGTTGCTTCGGAAAATACCATTTGCTCATAAGTTGTTTCAACTTTTCCCCAAGAGTTTGCTTCCTTTAAAGTCGAACCGGATAATCCTCCGTCACGTTCGTCGGCTACTGTCACTTGAATGGCGTATTTGTGCATTTCTGCTTCAATGTCAAGCACTTCGCAAGCCACAACTATGTCCTGAGTGAAATTTTTAGGGACTCCCCCGCCAATCATAAAGATTCCGGTTCTTCCAGCTTTCATTTTCACTTTGGTTAATTCGAGAAAATCCTTAGCTGAATCTATTGAAACGACTGGCCCATCGGTATTATATTGATGATGAATTAATCCAAAACCTGCAGAGCAGTCGGAAAATGCAGGTACGAAGATCGGAACTCCTTTTTCATAAGCAGTGCGGATGACCGAATCCTCGCCTTTTTCATTTAAAACGAGCCATTGTCCCATTTCGGAGATGAATTCGCGGGATGAATAAGCACCGGGTTCGAGGGAATTTGCAATTTCTGCAACGGTCATATCGCAAACGCGAAGTTCATCCTCATCAATGTAGGTGTCATAAATTCTGTCGATCATTAATTCTCTGAGTTCATTATCATTTACACATTGTGTGCCCTGATAATGGCGAAAACCCAGTCCCTCGAAGAAATCCTGATCAACTATTAATGCACCGGTTGAAACTATTGCATCCACCATATTATTTTTGATCATATCGACAACGATTTTCTTTAAACCGGCACTGAAAATTGAACCTGCAAGTGTTAAGATAACGGCACAGCTTTGATCTTCTAACATTTTGACGTAAATATTTGCTGCACGGTGCAGGTTTCTTGCCTGAAAAGCGGTTTTACCCATGGCATCAACGATGGGCACTACATCAAGTTTTGTAATATCAATATGTTCAACAAGATGTTCGGGATTTAGGAAATCTTTTTTTTCTGACATGTCAGTTCTTTCTTTAATAAGTTTATGATATTTAGATATTTTTTATGTTAATTATTGAGAATGAATCATTCATTGATTGAATGCTAAGGAGAATAATATCGAATTATAATTTTCATGATTTCGGAGATAAATTCTGATTGTTAGGGATTAAAATTCGGTACATTTAGGAAATGTGTTTAGAATATTCATCTAAAAATTTAATTTCATCAGGACTTAGAGAATCCTTTCCTTTATCATTGATTTTGTCTAAAATTAAATTTAATGTATCTTCATTTAATTCAGTTGAATCAAATTCCATTTTATTATATTCGTCAATCAGACTCGAATTGAACTTAGCTAATTTTGACTGAGAAAGTATTGCCAAAGAAAGTTCGGTAGCTGAGGGCATTTCGATTTTATCTTTGACTCTGTTTTTCATGATTATTCTTTGTAAATAAAGAATTTGTGCATAAGCCATTCCACCTGTTATCCCGCCAAATACTATTGAGAATGAAGAATATAATTCATGTATCTGTCCAGTCATATAAAAACTTGACAGCTTGACCATCATCCAGACAAAAACGAGAAATATGCTAACCCAAATCAAACGAAAACGAAGTAAACCAGAAAATTTTATATTATATTTATAATTTAAAAGAGAGAATAAAGTGATGATAAAGAATGAAATTCCTTCTAATCCGGCAATTGCCACATGTGTTTTCCAGAACACAATTGTAAAAATTATTCCCTGCAAACTTATTAATAATAAATTCAAAACAGTATAGAAGGGATTACGTAATTGTTCCTCTAATTTAGGTGAAATATAGTAAAATGCAAAGAAAGCAATTAAAAAACCCTCGAAACTTCCCGTTGCAAGAGGGAAAGTAATTAATCGCCAGAATTCCATTGTTGTAACAAGTTTTCCAGTATCAAGACTAAACAAAGGATCTAATTTTCCGCCAACTACAATATTAAGCAAATACACAAATGAAAATGCAACAAATAGTTTTCGGGACAATATTTTCTTTGAATTTGGCATTTACTTAATCGATAAAATAATAACATACGGATTATTCATTCCAAAATGGCTTGGTCTCCAAACATTAGCACCATTCAAATATTCCCAAGTATAATATTTACGGACATTATCAAAAAAAGCTATCGAAAAAGGATAATCTTTTCCTGACTGAAAAACGACATCACCTCCGTCTACATTTTCGGTTGCAAGTGCGCGGGCAAATTCCACAGTCCAAACGCCATTAGCCCACACACCTTTTGCTCGTACATCACTCCTTTGATTGAACATATTATCCTGCCCCTGCAATTTCCAACCCGAAACAAAATCACCAACTGCAAAAGGTTTACCAGTTAAAGGATTATTCTGTCCTGTGAATGGTTCGCTTGTATCATCCCAAATGTAACGTTTGTTTAAATTACCGTTATCTCCAGCAGCCAAAGAAATAGGTAGCTTTTTACCATTAACCATAAAATTATTAGTCGAAAATGGACGACCGGGAATATCACCTGTACGAATCGAAGGATTTGAACTAATGTCATTACCATTTGCATTATGGTCATCGGCATATCCGAGTGGGTTTGTCAGCCCTGCTTGCCAGACCCAAATATCAGTTTTTCCAAGATAAGGGAAAAATCCTCCTTCATAGTTATTCGTATAAACGGCTGTGTGACAAGAAGTGAAACAACCAAAATCGGCAAATTTCTTTGATCCTTCTCCAACAACATTTGCTGAAATCGGAAACACAAAACTTATTCCATCTTGTCCGTTTGTATCTAATTTCCAGTTTGATTCAAGTTTAGGATCACCACCTGTAAAAGTAAATTTATTAGGAATATCATCCATTGAAGGATCATCAATCTTAACAATGAAATAAATACTATCTTTTGTATGAACTGATCTGACTGAAGCAGGAAATATTCTTTTATCATTAATTGTTGATTCAATTTCATAAAGATTTACTTTAACTTCAGTAGCAGAAGCCCAGCAAGCATCATTATCAATTCCATCAAGAGCTGGTGCAGCGGCAGTATTACAAATTAAAGTCGGTGGAGTTTTCGAACTTGATGTACAATTTCCTTTGAGATTAAGAGTAGCATCCACAGCGGAAGCAGTAATTGTAATTAATCCGTTAAAAATACCGGAACTTGTTGGTGCAAATGAAATATTTGAATTGATAGTGGCATTAGCTGCAATTGTAGCAGGAATTGTATGTGTATATGCTGATGAACCGATACCGGTTAATTTAACCGTTAAACTCTGAACTGATGATGTTAAATTAGTAATTTTAACTATAGTGTCCATTTTATTATTCACGGAAACAGTTCCGAAATCAAGAATATTTGGACTAATTTGAATAATGGCAGAGGCAAACCCCTGACCAGTTAAATTTGCACTCACGGTTTTAGCAGCATCAATAAATATAACCGCATTGTATGTTTTGGCTTCTGTGGGACTAAAGCGAACTGTAACGCTATCAATTGTTCCCTGAGCTAATGCAGAAGCAGGTGTATATTCTATTTTAAAATTGGATGCATCCGTTCCGCTTAAGCTTGGTTGAACAGTAAAGGGATTGGCATTCAAATTTTGAAGGCTAATTTTCTTGATTAATGATGTGCCAATCGATAAAGTTTTAAAATCAAGCATTGTCGGAGAAACAGTTACTTGCGCTCCAAACGAACATATACCGACTAATTGTACCTTAGCATAAGACCCGATATTCAAAACTGCATGATGAGTTTTTTCAATTGAGGGACTGAAAACTGCATCAATTGTTCCGGTTTTTCCTGATCCAATAGATAAAGTTGTTTGTTTCACCGAAAAAACTGATTTGTCTGATCCATCAATAGAAAAATTAAGATTGAGACTATCTGTAGAAACATTTTGAATAGTTAATTTGAGAGTTTGAGTATCGTTTGGTTTGACATTTGAGAAAGTTAAAGTATCGACCACTGAGATTTTTATTGTAGAAGAACCGCTACCACTCAAATTCACAGTCTTTTTAGATCCGATTTTCAAAACAGCAGTAAATGATCTTTCTGCATTAGGTGTGAATGTTATAGGAATGATCAGGCTCTTCTTGGAAGTAATTTTAACTGTAGAACTTAAACTTGTGCCAAAGTAAGTCTTATCGATTCCATCGATTGAAAGCGGTAAGTCAATATCGGATTCATTCAAATTCTCAACAGTTACATTCATGGATTTCGTTTGATTTAGCGCCACAGTAGCGAAATTTAAATCAGTAGGAGAAATATTCAGGTTTGAGTCCGAAGCCGATGGGTTAGTAGAATTATCGCCACACTTGATAAATAAAAATATAGCAAGAGTTAAAAATAAAGTTGTACTAATCCAGTGTTTATTGTTCTTCAGCATCTCAATCCTTGTTATTTTTTAATAAAATTTAATTAAGAGATTCAAGTAATTTATCAATTGATTCAATGGAAGATAATTCATAATAATCTTCATTAATTACTACTACTGGTGCACCCCCGCAAGCGCCCATACATTCCACTTCTTCGAGTGAGAATTTACCATCAGAGGTAGTTTCCATATTTTTCAAACCATATTTCTTTGAAACATGATGATAAATTGAATCCCCGTCCATTAGCATGCAAGACACATTCGTACAGACCTGCACATGATATTTACCCATCGGCTTTTTGAAGTACATGGTATAGAAGGTGGCAACACCCTCAACTTGAGCAAAAGGCAAATGAAGCAAGTCAGCAACATATTGCATCACATCTGGAGAAATCCAGCCGAATGTTCTTTGAGCTAACCATAAAACTGGCATCAGAGCGGCCTGTTCCGTTGGATAATGATCTTTAATTTTATTTACACGTTCCAATTCTTGGGCATTAAAAGCTATTTCCATTTTATTCTCAATTAATTTTAAAAAAACTCTAAATTAATTATTAATTACGAATTTCAAGTTATCAATTATATATAATAAATCGCAAATCTAAATTTTTTCTTCCAATCATCATTTACCATTAATCAAAGTTTTCATTCTTACCATGACATTGCTTGTACTTCCTACCAGAACCGCAATAACATTTATCATTACGTCCGATCTTTGGCTGGCTGCGGCGAACCATTGTAACGGTTTCGGTTTCTTGCTGTTGCTGTTCAGGATTTGCATTCGGATTTGCACGCAGGTATGATGGTATTTCAGAAGAATGCTGATAATTTAAAGCTGCCTTGGTGGGTTGCTTTGTACGTAAGCGGGGAATTTCAGCAGTTTTTCTGCCTTTTCCCTGATCAAGACGGCCATCAATCCCGTAATTTCTTGGATATGTCTTAAACACTAATCCAAGGGTTTCTTTATTAATATCATCTAATAAATTAACAAAAGAGCGGTAAGCTTCGCCCTTATACTCAAGCAGTGGATCTTTTTGACCATAAGCACGAAGGTGAATACCTTCTTTCAAATCATCCATAACTCGCAAATGTTCACGCCATTTATCATCAATAGTCTGAAGTATGGCTACTCTTTCAAGGTATGCCATAAATTCGGATCCAAGGATTTCTTCTTTTCTTGTATAAAACTCATCAGCAGCCGTTACAACACGCTGGATGAAGGTTTCAAGTTTCATATTTTCAAATTCTTTTAGCTCAATCTTTGGTTCACAGAGAAAAAGTGCCCTTGTATGTTTGATAATTTCATCAAGTTGAACTTTTGGATGAAATTCTTCGAACCAATTCTCAGCGATATTCTCCACGTATTCAAAAAGTTCACCCTTCAATCTCTCACCACTCAGAGCCTGCCGACGACGAGTATAAATTACCTCACGTTGCTGATTCATAACGTTATCGTAATCCAATAATCTTTTACGAATTGCAAAGTTATTTTCCTCGACCTTTTTCTGTGCCTTTTCAACTGATTTAGTAATTAAAGAATGCTGAATTGGCTCCCCTTCTGGCACTTTCATCCGCTGCATAATAGAAGCTATTCTCTCACCTCCGAAAAGGCGCATCAGATCGTCCTCAAGTGAAATAAAAAACTGGGTACTACCCGGATCGCCCTGACGTCCGGAACGACCACGCAACTGCCTGTCAATACGCCGTGCATCATGGCGTTCAGAGCCAATGATGCAAAGTCCACCATTTTTCTTAACTTCATGATCAAGTTTAATATCGGTACCACGCCCAGCCATGTTGGTTGCTATTGTTAGAGCGCCTTTACGACCGGCTCCAGCAACAATTTCGGCTTCTCGTGCGTGTTGCTTGGCATTCAATACATTGTGATGAATTCCTTGTCTGAGTAAAATTTTACTCAATATTTCCGAAACTTCAACGCTTGTGGTTCCAACGAGAACAGCTCTTCCTTTTTGAATTTGTTCACGTATTTCTTTTACGATAGCTGCATATTTTTCTTTCTTTGTACGATATATCAAATCATCAGAATCTTCGCGGATTATTGGTTTATTGGTTGGTACGACAACCACATCAAGATTATAAATTTTTTCAAATTCACCTGCCTCAGTTTCGGCTGTACCAGTCATTCCGGCTAATTTTTTATACAAGCGGAAATAATTCTGCAAAGTAATTGTTGCAAAAGTTTGAGTATCTTTTTCAACTGTAACGTGTTCCTTGGCTTCTATAGCTTGATGTAAGCCCTCGGAATAACGTCTCCCGTCCAATATACGACCGGTAAATTCATCGACTATCATGACTTTACCTTCTTGAATCACATATTCAATATCTTTTTCATAAAGTGAATATGCCCGTAAAAGCTGACTGATAGTGTGAATACGGTCACTGCGCTCGGCATAGACCAAATAAATTTCATCTTTTTTAATTTGCTTTTCCTCAGAGGTCATCGAATGATCTGCTTCAAATATACTCATCTGTGATGCAATATCAGGAATAACAAACATTTCTGCATCCTCCGTAGCAGAACACAGTAACTGACGCCCTTTTTCAGAAATATCAATGTTATGATTTTTCTCATCAATGGTATAATAAAGATCATCATCAATTTCGTGCATTTTCCGACCCTGATCCTGAAGATAGAACAGTTCGGTTTCACGGAGTAATTTCTGATAATCAGGTTCCTGCATGAGTTTAAGTAGTTTTTTATGTTTAGGCAAAGCGCGATGAGCTGAGAGAAGATTCTTTCCGGCTCGCTCACGATCTTCCTTTTTGTCGGTTTTCAATAAATTTTCCGCTTCAAAAGCCAATTGATTAATTAACTTATTTTGGGCTTCTACCAATCTGCGTACCCTTGGATTCATTTCATCGAATTTCTGATCTGACTGGCCAACAGGGCCTGAAATGATAAGTGGCGTTCTTGCTTCATCTATCAAAACTGAGTCAACCTCATCAACTATTGCATAAAAGTGCAGTCTCTGGACTAACTGTTCTGATTCATGAACCATATTATCTCGCAAATAATCAAAACCGAACTCATTATTTGTACCATAACTAATATCACAATTGTAAATTCGTTTTCTTTCCTCGGATTCCATATTAGACTGAATAGCACCAACTGTTAGCCCTAAGAACTCAAAAACTGGGGTCATCCACTGGCTGTCACGCAATGCAAGATAATCATTTACGGTAACAAGATGTACACCAAGACCAGCTAATGCATTCAAATAAAGCGGAAGAATCGCAACAAGAGTTTTACCTTCTCCAGTGGCCATTTCAGAGATTTTTCCATGATGCAGAATCATACCACCGATCAACTGCACGTCAAAAGGAACCATATCCCATACGTAGTGCTGACCAGCATATTCATAACCAAAACCTTGCTCTTTTAATCTGCGGCATGCTTGTTTAACGGCTGCAAAAGCCGGAGGAAGCAATTCATCCAAAGTAGCTTTAATTTCTTCAATAATTTCCTTGTCTAATTCCTTAACGCGAGATGATAATTCAAAAGAATCAGCCGCATTCAGTGCCTCAGCTTTCAATCTATCAATGATGCTTTTCTTTTCTTCTTCAAAGTCTAATATTCTTGACTGAATTATTTCTTTAAATTCCTGAGTTTTTGCCCTGAGATCATCGTCCGACAAACTATTAAATTCATTATAGAATTTGTGTACTTCTTGCAGAACAGGCTGTAGTTTTTTAACATCTTTTTCGTGCTTAGATCCAAACAACATTTTGAGAATATTCATATTCTTTTGATTCCATTTTGATAATATTTAAATGACTAAGTATAGACGCTTCATTTCAAAAAATATTGAATTTTCATATAAATTTATCAGTTTTTTTTCTGTCAAAGATTTATTGTAATTTGATTTTGTATAATATTCAAATTAACCAATAGTTTCATAGCTATTATGAAAGATTTAAATATGTTGAAAGTAGAGCGTTGGAAGTTAAGATTTGAAAATTACGAGAAAGCATTTCTGAAATTATCACGGATTGTCAAAAGAGATAATCTTGACGAACTTGAATTGATGGCTCTGATTCAAGCTTTCGAGTTCACTTTTGAACTTGCTTGGAAGACCTTGAAAGATTATTTAACTGAAAACGGATTTAGCACAAAAAGTCCTAAAGAAACACTGAGACAAGCAATTCAATCGGAATATATAGAATTTGGTCAAATTTGGATGGATGCAATTGAAAAAAGAAATGAATCATCCCATGCTTATGACGACACGATTTTAATTAATACAACGAATTTTATTATCAATGAATTTTATAAAGCATCTGAAGAGTTTTATAAAGATTTTAAATTAAAAATAGGATTAAATGCGCTTTGGGTTGACTGACAGGCAGATTTCAATTATTGAGGAAATTTTTACAAATTATCCTGAAATCATTCAGGTAATCATTTTTGGGTCCAGAGCCGATGGTACAAATAGTACTGCTGCGGATATTGATCTTGCACTCAAAACAAGTTCAGAAAGGTTCAGCAAACTTGGGAGTTTAATTAGTGCATTTGAGGAAAGCAGTTTGCCTTATTTTGTCGATATCATTGATTATAATCAGATGCAATCTCAAAAATTAAAATCAAATATAGATTTATACGGTAAAATTTTTTATCAGAAATGAAATATTTTCCTATTAACTGCTTCCATTCTGCATTTTTCATTAAATTACATTTTTCTGTCAACAACAAATCCACTTGAATTTGCTTTAAAATCACGATTTGAAATTGTACTACCATTTGATAGATACTGATAATTCCCAATTGATTTTAATTGATTATAAATATGAAGAGCCGCAGCAGGAGGCTGTATTTTGATCACATTGGTTTGGCTGGAGTTAATAGCAGAATCAATAACGAGATCAGCAGTTGTTTTCTGCTTTCTCTTTTGTTTATCCGAATACCTGTCAAAGCCTTCTGCATCATTTATTAAGACAGCAGAATGGCCAGAATCAGACTTCAGATTGTTGATTATATTTTGTTTTCTCCCAACCACAAAAATAAATTCCAATCTAAAAGATTATCAAATATAGAATAATTCAAAAAGTTTCAGATAAGTAGAAATACGGGATTAATATCGTTTCCTACTTGAAGGCTGTCATTCCTGTGTATGAGACTGTGTGAAAACTTCAATTAATTGTCATTCCTGCGAATGCAGGAATCCACTGATTGGTACTGGAAGGGGATTCCCGCATGCGCGACTGTGTGAAAACTACCTTTTCTTGTCATTGCTGCGAATGCAGGAATCCCCTAAAGTGGCACTGGAAGGAGATTCCCGCATGCGCGACTCTGTGAAAATTACCTTTTCTTGTCATTCCTGCGAATGCAGGAATCCCTTAAAGTGGCACTGGAAGGAGATTCCTGCATTCGCAGAAAGACATTTTTGTTAAATATGAGGCTTTTGAGACGGCCTCAATTGATTATTTTCGGATGAATGACAATAATTCCTAATTCATTAAGGAAATGATATAAACCATTTCAAATATTAATCTAAGCAAAAAAAAGGAATACTATTTTATTAATATCCCTATTAAAAATTCATTAAAAATCAAATTAAGACTTTTTTACTTCTTCCATTAATTTTGCAACAATATCAGTAGCACTTACATTTTCAGCATCAGCACTGAAGTTTGTTACCATACGGTGACGTAAAACCGGAGCTGCAATAGCACGTATATCGTCAATTTCAGGAGTGAATTTACCAAGAATGGCTGCTCTGGCTTTTGCACCAATAATCAAATATTGAGATGCACGAGGGCCGGCTCCATAGCTCACATAATCTTTAACAATTTTAGATGATGTTTCGCTCGGCCTTGTGGCTCGAACCAATCTGACTGCATAATCTATGACATTATCGGCAACAGGTACTCTACGTATCAAATCTTGAAATTTTATAATATCATCAGCATGAAGAACTTTCTGCAAATTCGGCACGTAGTCAGCGGTTGTAGATTTAACAATTCTGATTTCTTCCTCTTTACTTGGATAATCTAACCAAATATTAAACATAAACCTGTCTAATTGCGCTTCAGGCAAAGGATATGTTCCTTCCTGTTCGATAGGATTCTGAGTTGCAAGAACGAAAAATGGCTCTTGTAGTTTATATGTAGTACCTGCGGCTGTTACTTCATGCTCCTGCATCGCTTCAAGCAAGGCAGCTTGAGTTTTAGGAGGAGTACGATTAATTTCATCAGCTAATACAATGTTTGAAAAAATTGGGCCCCTGATAAATCTGAAATTCTTCTGACCGGTCGAAATATTTTCTTCAATAATTTCATTCCCTGTAATATCGCCGGGCATAAGATCTGGAGTGAACTGAATGCGACTATAGTTCAAGCTCAACGCATCACCAAGTGTACGGATAAGAAGAGTTTTTGCAAGTCCTGGAACACCAATCAACAAGCAGTGTCCGCGAGAGAACAAAGCAATTATCAATTCATCAATAATTTGATTTTGCCCGATGATTACCTTAGCAATTTCTTTTTTTACTTTATCAATAGAATCTGCTAAAGATTCTACCAATTGTATATCTTTCGGCTTTTCGCTCATAAATCCGTTTACATCCTGATTAAATAAAACATGAATAGAATTCATCGACGTTTTGAGATGAATAAAATTTTAGATAATGCTAATTATCACAACAGAGACGTTATTATTATTTAATCAATAGTTGCTATAGAAGCCACTTCCCATACGAGTAATCACAACATATTTCGACTATAGAAAATCAGAACAAGTTAAAAGAATCAGATTCAATCCTCTAACTTTATAACTTATAACTTTCAACTATCTGACCGGAGTCTCAACTCTTATGTGTACATATCTGCTATAGAAGCGCCCTTCGGGAACCTCGTCATAGTATGAATCTGTTTCACCTTCACCTACTGCAATAATTTCATTTGCTTTGCATCCCATGCCTCTTTTAGTACTCATTGCACGAGAATCGGAAAGCTGTTTATTACGATCTGAATTCCCCAATTTATCGGTAAACCCGCTGATTATCACTTTTGAATTAACCTTTATCGACTCACACACGAGTTCGAGAATTTTTTTGTGGATTTCGGTAAGCTGAGGTGAATCATAATCAAACATTATCAAACGAAATTCATCAATTTCAATATCATTCACCCTCAAACTTCTTTTTTTCTTCAATGTAATCTGCTCTACTGGCAATTCTTTGGAGATTGTACTGTGTTCATCATTTTGATTGACTACGTTTAATCTATATAAAAGCGGTGAATCCATTCTTGGGATAGAAGCTCGATCACGGCTCAGATCCCAAGTATAACTTTGCTCCATAATAGAAAATCCAGGAATGCGCTTAAGAGGATTGGCATCAAAACTCGCATTTTGTCCGGCAAGAATTTCCCATTGAGCAATACCTGACTCAGAGCGATAAACGGGGTAAAACTTAACCATCGGAGGCGTTGCTTGTCTTAGTGTGTCATAAACGATAAGTGGTTTTATTATATCCCAATCATCGGAACTGATTTCAACTCTCCGATTTTCCTGCTGATGCTCTCTGGTTGTGCCTTTTGTAAATTTATCAGGAAGATTTAATGATTTGATCAAAATTCTATTTGTATCAATTCCCCAAATCTCAAATAAATATTTTCTGACTGATTCTGCTCGCCGTAAGGATAGATCAATGTTTCCAGTCTCATTCTTAGTATCGGCATTGCATCCGGTCAGAGTAATTTTAGTTGATACTCGCTTCCTGAGCCTATTTCCAAGGATATTTAACACATCATAATAAACAGTCATATTGTCCGAGTTGAAATATTTTTTATCCATATTATATAATGAAGTCTCATTGACAGCCATTCTTGAATAGCGTATTGGTATAACATCAGAATTTTCACTAAAGAAGATATAAGGTAAAATAGGATAAGCCTGACGAGATAAATATTCTTCAATTTTAACGGTAAGTATAGTATCTTCGTGCTTATCTTCATAAAGACCATGAGCAATAATATCAATATATGCTTTGGACTGAGCTTTTTCAATACTTGGCATTAGAGGCTGTGGTGCTGGATATATAGGCTCAGGTTTAGTGGAATGTAAATTCACTGCAAAAGATAGACCTATCCTTATTAAATCAGCCTTCCATTTATTTCCCTTAATAAAATCATTAAAGTCATATCCATAGCCAATTTCGGGTGAAAAGATATAATTATCAAGTTTAATGTCATAACTCAAACTACCGAAAGCATACATGAACAAAGGGCTTGTATTCTCAATTTTACCGGATTTTTGATTACGAACTTTTAATCCGTTTTCAAAAGTTGCATTATTGGGATAAATCAGATTTTCACTCTGATCAAAACTTGATGAGAATGGCAGTTTAAACTGTAATCCTAAATTAATATTGAATGGTACTGAAAATGGCTGATAGCTCAATAATGGCGATAGTTCTATAACATTAAAACTTGAATTCAAAATGTATTCGGAACTTCCAGTTGTATCTCTTTTAAAATTATCTATATAAACATTGCCAATATTGGTGTCTGACTTCTGCATTTTGCCACTAATTAATGAATAGCCTAATCGGAGCTGCCACTTTATGTTTTCATTAAATTGTGATTTGTAAAATAATCCTAAAGCCAGACCTGATCCGGTTCCACTATTAAAGCCACTATTGCACGTTAAGCAACCTGACAATGATTTGATATCAGTTTTGTGATTAAAATATTGATAAAAAGCATAAGCTCCGAAATAATTTGCTGACTGTTCAGCCGCTACAGTGGATATTATTCCAACAATTAAAACAATAATTGTAGTAATGATCACATTTTTGATATTGTTAAGTTTTTTCATGATTTCCCCTCCTCTATCTTTCCGAAACTATGATTTTATAGAAAGAGCATCGTGATCCCTCACAATATCTCAGATGGTAAATACCAGCTTTAATTTTACTCAAATCCAGTGCTACATCTAATATTTCAGGCATTAGTAGCGCTTCGGCTGATTCATTCGTCCATTCTTTTGTCATAAGTTTGTTGCCAAGAATATCGACTAATTCTAAACGGCAGTTTCCGGCATATTTATAAGTACTTATATTCACGGTAACATCTCCTGATGCAGGTATCGGGCGGACTGAAATTATCCCGATATTATTACTATATTTCAATAAACGCGCTGAATCAGTCTCACAGATCCCGTTCAATTTAATTTCTCCATCATCTAACTGTGTTTTAACAATTAGATTTCCAAACGAAACGGAATCAAAATGAAGTGGCGCTGATGGCAAAGATCCGAGTATTGCATCAGCAATAATTTCTGCAATGACCGTAGTTGATGAATTAATCTGCGCTCCGGGAATACTAATGTTGATGAGCCAGTATGGCCAATTGAGAACTTTTGAAAATGTTAATGAATTATCAGTTAATTTGATAGGATTCAGTACATTCATATCAACTTTAATTTTTAAATTTACAATTGAAGGTGCGCAGCTAATCAGAGATTTCTCAGAAACCAGTGCGATGGGAATCTTAACATTTTTTGCACGAACATCAAGTTCGAGTTTAGGCAGAGATAGGTGTAATTCAGGATAAATGGGATTTATTTTGAATGAATCCACACTCACACAGCCTTTTGAATCTATTAATGTAACTATGTAGTTTGATAATTGAGATACATTCGCTTTCAGAGTCATTGTTGTGGCTGTTGAATCTATTACCTTCAAACTATCTTTCGTTGAAAAAATAAACTTATAGGAAGGGCTGCCTTCAGAAGCCGATATTTTAATATTTGCAGGCACTCCAGCACAATATTCCTTGTCGTAAATAATATTTAATTTTGGGTTCGCAATCACATTCAATGATACTGAATCGCTGCTTGCGCATCCAGTCTCTCTGTCAATAACAATAACTTTGTACTGAAATTTCCCTGTTTTAGCAGGTCTGACTCTGACTTGAATTAAAGTATCTTTATCAATATTATCGGAAATATTAATCCATTTCACAGAATTATTACTTGAGTTATTTGACCCTGAATTATTATTACAAACTAAAGTAGCAATAGTGCCAAAGCAGATTTCCGTAGGGAAAACACTTACTTTTATAGTAGGTGGATTATTTACTTGAACCTCATAAAAAGCATCACCACTACAGCCATTTTCATCAATTACATGGAGCTTAATTTTAGCAGCCCTACTTATTTTCATTGCATTTGTATTATTCCCATTAACTATTGTATCATTAACATACCATCTATAACTTAGATACTTAGCTCCTGTGGCTGAATCTGAAGGGGATATAATTAATGTTGCAGAAGAATCTCCGCAAATTGATATTTTATTTAGTATCCCATTTGATGTGATTTGTGGCTTTGGCGGTATATTTACAGTGATTTTGACCTTTGCACTATCAATACAATTTGTTGTTAGACTTTTAACTATTACAGTATATGATGTTGTTTTAATTGGCGATGCTTTTGGATTCGATATATTAGGATTGCTCAATCCTGTGACTGGTTGCCACTTGTAAGAAACCGAAGGATAATTTGAGCATGATGCAGTTAAACTGATTGAATCACCAAGACAGATGCTAATATCTTTGCTTATACTGATTAGTGGCTGCGGATTGAAATTCAAAGTGATTGAATCTTTACCAAGACAAGCGAATTCATCTTTCACATTTATTATATATTTCCCGCCCGGCTTGGAAACCTGAATTGTTGCGACATTTGAAATTTCTTGACCAAGCACAACTTGACCTTTATACCATTTATATTCTGTATAACCAGGGCCAGCGCTTAGGATCGCTGTTTCGTTTTCACAAAATTGGATAATCCCGCTCGGATCATCAGGTTTTATTGTAGGATTGAGTTCATCATTTATTGGAACATTGACAAGTATCGTTCTTGAACATCCCGATGAGTCAATCTTAGCTGATAATTCAATTGTTCCTGTGGGGCCTGTGCCCCATGTTATATAAATGGAATCGGTTGATTTTGCACTTAGCCCGTCAACGGCTATAGTACCACCTGAACTTGTACTTATGATTTTCCCTCCACTTATTTTCCATGAATATGTAACCGCATTTTGTTTTGAAATACCATAAGGCACTGTCGATTTTGGGCATGCAGCATTCTGATTATAATAATTAAGTTTTGGTAACGGATTTACTTGAATTGTAATAGTATCATAGCCAGTGCAGCCATCTGATGAAATCCCCTTGACAATAAAAGATGTTGTGGTGTCAAGTATCACAGAATACTTTTGACTGTTTCCAACAATAATATTTTTCAAAAACCAAGTATATGTTTGAGCACCTGTGGCAGTCAAATCGACGGAAGTTCCTGCACAAACCGGTGCTACACCAGCAATTTGAACATCTGGTTTTGCGAAAATATGAATTTTTACACTATCAATAGTTAAGCAATTATTAGAATCTTTAATTGTTATATAATACACCTGATCTGACTTAGGAAAGGCCATTGTGAGGGATGAATCAGGTTTTGACAGATTCAAGGTGGGATTCCAGGTGACTTTATAAGGGATATTGCATAGTACAACAGCATTGCCGATATTAATTGTATCACCTGGACAAATTGAATAATTGCGTTGCAAATTGATTGAAGGTTTGGGCAAAACAGTAATTAATACAGAGTCAGTGCCAATACAGCCATTTTTATCTCTAACCAGAAGCCTATAAATTGTAGTTTGATTAGGCGTTGCCTGTGTTTGTTCACTATTTAAATCAGAAAGTCCGGTTGATGGCTCCCACACAAAAGAATATGGCGGAGTGCCTCCAGATGTAGTCTTCCCTATTTTCACTGACGATCCCGCACAAATTGATTGACTTATTCCCGCTTCAACCTGTGGTGGCGCGTTTATAGTAATTTCCGTCGATGCAGTATCCTGATTACAGGAATTAATTAATTGATAAATTACTTTGATTTTTTTCTTGCCCGGACTCTGATAAACCTTTGTAATATTAGTCTGAGTGCCACTTGTACCGTCTCCATACTCAATTTTTATTAAGGTAACGTCGGGGTCTATCTTAATATGCAAATCGATCAAATCGTTTACACAATATACAGAATCATTAGTCTGAATGCCGTGATGATAAGATTCAGTTACAACGAACATATTATCAAGAGTAGCGCCGCAAGAATAGCCATAAGACTCATACTGGGCAGTACAATATACATAAGCAATAAACCCGTCCGTTCCTGTTGAATTTAACAAATGATTTCCTGAGCTTACAACCATGTTACAATAAGAATAGTTATTATTAGCCGGAACACTCTGAAAATTCAGATTGGCTCCATCCAGAGTTACATTGTTGCCGGTTTTTGTTATTATATTTACGCTATATACGGCATTAGGAGTGAGTGTTGGAATTGCATTAAATGTAATGTTTTTCAGTTGTTGTTCAACAGGACTTAATAATATCATAAAAGGATCACCAATTCCGCTTTCACAAGTCCCTCCTCTCATGTATTGCATAATACTGATAGGATTATTTGAACTGATCCATTTAGGACTTGAAGTTTGGAACTCATAAGAAGCACCTGTTCCAAGAGTTGAAACAAAAGCTCCGTTTATTATAATATCCGTAGCTGGTTTCATAGCAATTATTCGGAAAACATCAGTTCGTGGTTTAAAAGGAATGGTTATAAACTCCTTACCCCAAGTTACGGTTGGAAACATTTGTTCATATAAATGATCGCAGGAACCGCAATTCTGATCAACGTTCGTGCATCTGGTACCAGAGAAAACAGCGAATTTATTACAATTTCCCGTTGATGAAATATAGGAGCCAGTCAGGTCTCCGCTGGATTGAACCTGATAGGTTTCACCTCTGTTCAAATTAATATTAAAAGGAACATTTGCAGCATGGTTGCCAAGTGTAGCAGTTTTCGGTGTAATTGTAATCACTGTATTATCTTCGGTAGCGGCAATTCCGAATTCCGAACCCCAGGCTGGATTGGATTTATAAGTCTGACAATAATAACTGCCTCCCAAAGCATCGATTGGAAGAATTACCGACGCATCAGCAGTATATAAAGCCCAGTTCAAAGCATAAACCGTGATTGAGTCACTTGCATTAATAAAAATTCCGGTCTGTGAAACTGCTTCAGAGCCATAAATATAAGCCAATGGCAGAGTGAGAGTCATACTTGTTGTAGTATTAGCAGCAACTGAAAAATTAGCTGAATAACTTTTCTTAGGAATTGTCAGAGTACCGGTCACATTTCGGTCAGAGCTTATATAAACCGTCAGTTGGCTTGGCCTTCCGGGTTCATCAATATTTTGAAGAAACATCAGACAAAATTCTTTACCTTTTGTAGAGGTCTTCGCATAGCTTGAACTGGTAATAAGGATTATAAAAGAGAAAATAAAAAACAGTCGAACAAACTTTATCATAATTTCTCCATGTAAAAAATTGAATATAATAAATAAATCTATTGTTTAAGGATAATTATTAAAATATTCTTAATTTTGAAAGTTCAATTTTGAAATATAAGGAAAACAAATTATGATAAAATCAATTTATGAAGCACATTTTGATGGTAAAAATGTTCTGGTTCGTGTTGATTTCAATGTCCCGATGGATGCAAACAGAAATATTACAGACGATACGCGGGTACTGGAAACTCTACCTACTATTGATAAAATCATCGATGATGGCGGGTTACCAATTCTCTGCTCGCATCTGGGACGCCCCAAAGGAACAAGAGATGAAAAATATTCTCTTGCCCCTGTTGCTAAATTATTAGAAGATAAGTATGGTTACAAAGTTTTTTTTGCAAATGATTGTATCGGAGAAACTGCTAAAAAAGCCATTGCAGATGCGGAATTAGGTTCAATCGTATTATTAGAAAATTTAAGGTTTTATAAAGGTGAAACAGATAATGATCCTGAATTTTCCAAAGCACTTGCTTCCTTGGGTGATATTTATGTAAATGATGCTTTCGGAGCGGCACATCGTGCACATGCAAGCGTAGTTGGTGCTGCAGAACTATTTTCCGAGCGATTTGCAGGAAAATTGATGAAGGCTGAATTGTTGAGTTTATCAAAAGCAACAAGTAATCCCGCAAAACCATATACAGTGATAATCGGAGGTGCAAAAATTTCAGGAAAGATAGATGTAATCAGGAATTTGATGAATATTTGCGATAATATCCTGATTGGTGGCGGTATGATGTTCACATTCTTCAAAGCACAAGGTCTGGAAATAGGGAAATCTATTCTTGAAGAAGATAAAATTGACTTAGCAAAAGAACTATTGGAATTAGCTCAGCACTCGAAAGTTAATTTGGTATTACCGATTGACACTGTCACAGCCGATTCATTCTCAAATGATGCAGCAACTTCCATTGTTAAAGTGAACTCAATCAAAAGTGATAAACTTGGAATGGATATTGGTCCCGAAACATGCAAGTTATTTGCTGATATTATAAGTCAGGCAAAAACTATTGTTTGGAATGGTCCGATGGGTGTTTTTGAAATGGAGAATTTTGCTAACGGAACCTTCCAAATTGCTCAGGCAATTGCTCAGGCAACCTCAAGAGGCGCATTTTCGGTTATTGGCGGCGGTGATTCGGTTTCTGCCATAAAGAAAACAAAATTGGATAGAGAAGTTTCTCATATCTCCACTGGTGGCGGAGCTTCACTTGAATATTTAGAAGGAAAAGAATTACCGGGAGTGAAAGCCCTGGAATGATAAAATTGCAATATTAAAAATCATAAAAATGGTTTAAATACATAACTCTTGTTTAATATTTAAACCATTTGTTTTATTTAAATTTATTATGCTTGTTCCTGAATAAATAATTTATTTGACATTAAATTGATTTTTATCCAGTAAACAATCCAGAAGAAGATTCCGGTAAAACCAAAAATATAACTGAATACAAAGAAGTATGGTACTGAAAGAAAAAGTAAATAAAAAAGCATAAAGATTAATGCTCCGAAAGTTAATACCCAAGACCATAGGCCATATTTTTTTCCATAATCACGTCTCTGTCCTAATCCACGTTTTTGGAATTCTAATTTAAGAGCTTTTTCGATTTCATTTATTACCCTAAACATCCAATAAACATTAAGAACAGGAATACTTAATAACCAGACCATAATAGGTTCCATACTTCGATTTTCCGTTTCACAAAGGTCTAAGGCTCTCTGAAGACTTAAAACAAAAAGTACCCACATAAAAATTATAGCAAATAGAATCAACAAAGTTGGACCTGAAAATAAATTCTCAATCATGAGATATACCGTAATTTATTTAAACTTAGTAATTTCAGTAAACATAATAGAATAATAACCATAAAACAATGAACAAATAAATTTAGTTTAAATTAATACTTTATTTTATAACAAAACTATATAAAACGATTAAAATTCACTTAATTTTTTTTAATTTATTATTTATCAAATTATCCGTAATTTGCAAGTCTTTACTAAACCAAATTCATTTCAATTATTTAATCATTATTGCTATTTAATTTTTTAAGGAATCAAAATGCCAAATTATCAAAAACCTTGGGCTGAGCCATATAAAATAAAAGTCGTAGAACCCTTGAAAGTTACCGATCAAGCCTATAGAACTGAAAAAATCAAAGAAGCCGGTTACAATACTTTTTTACTTCGTTCTGAAGACGTTTATATTGATTTACTCACTGACAGCGGTACTAATGCCATGAGTGACTATCAGTGGGCTGGTATGATGTTAGGTGACGAAGCGTATGCCGGTAGTAAAAATTATTATCATCTTGAAGAAAAAGTTCAATCCTGTTATGGTTACAAATATCTTGTACCAACGCATCAGGGGCGTGGTGCAGAGCATTTACTGTCCCAGTGTATGATAAAACCAAATCAGTTTGTTGCCGGTAATATGTATTTCACAACAACACGTTTGCATCAGGAATTGGCGGGAGGTATATTTGTCGATGTTATTATTGATGAAGCCCACGATCCAAGTGTCATTCTACCTTTCAAAGGAAATATCGATATACAGAAGTACGAGGATTTAATCAAACGCGAAGGGCCCGAAAAAATTGCCTATATTACTGTTGGTGCACCTGTAAACATGGCTGGTGGCCAACCTGTTTCTATGGCAAACATGAAAGAAGTTTCCGAAATTTCAAAGAAGCATGGTATTAAAGTCATTCTTGATGCAACACGCAACATGGAAAATGCTTACATGATTCAGCAACGTGAGGACGGATATAAAAATAAAACTGTTGCAGAAATTCACAAAGAATTCTGCTCCTACTCAGACGCTGCAACCATGAGCGCCAAAAAAGATTTATTAGTCAATATCGGAGGCTTTGTTGCTTGTAACGATTGGGATTTATTTGAAGAACTAAGAAACATGGTTGTTATATATGAGGGATTGCATACCTACGGCGGTTTGGCTGGTCGTGATATGGAAGCAATGGCGCGTGGAATAGAAGAAGCGGTAATGGATGAAAATATTAAATGCCGTGTTGAACAAGTTGCATATTTTGGTGATAAGTTGCATAAAGCCGGGATACCGGTTGTATTGCCTATTGGTGGTCACGCAGTATTTCTTGATGCTCGTCGTTTTTATGAACATATCCCTCAAATTGATTTTCCTGCACAGGTTCTTGCTGCTGATTTATATGAAGTATCGGGTGTCAGAGCAATGGAACGCGGAATTGTTTCTGCAGGACGTAATGCCAAAACCGGTGATCACAATTTTCCAAAACTTGAATTAGTTCGCTTAACAGTACCACGTCGTGTTTATACACAGGCTCATCTTGACGTAGCGGCTTATGCGGTTGAAGAACTCTATGAAAAACGGCATGAAGCGAAGGGATTGAATTTAAAATACGAACCGAAATATTTACGATTCTTCCAAGCAAAGTTTGAGAAGAAGGATTAATAAGCATACCACAACCCCTCTCATAATTGCTGAGGAGTTGTGGAATATATTTCATCACGACACAATTTTTAGCTATATTTGTCGTTTATATCATTTGAATAATTGAAAACAATAAATTAAGGTAAACTATGAGCAAAGAGATCAAATCTTCAGCAAATAAAAGTGCAACAGCGTCTAAGCAGGCAAACTACGGTCGCAAACCTGCTAAACAGGCAGCAAAAACTTTAAAATGGGTTTTTCCACTAGAAAAGAACAATATGATAGTTTTGCTGATCGGGTTTGTAACTATATTAATTGGCTATGGGTTAATGGCAACAGGTATCACGACAAATGAACCTTCGGTTGTGGACGGTAAGTGGAATAATTTCTTTGCAATCACTTTAGCACCTATTGTACTGATTATTGGCTATGTCGTCATCATTCCTTATGGAATTATGAAAGTCTTCAAGAAAAAGGATGTGAATCCTATATCATGATGACTAAATGCGGATTTGTTGCAATTATTGGTAAGCCAAATTCGGGCAAATCCACATTGCTGAATACAATTTTGGGAGAAGATCTTTCAATAGTGACTCCTAAACCTCAGACTACAAGAAAAAATGTTCTCGGAATATACTCCTGTGAAAATATTCAGATTATTTTTACTGATACTCCCGGTATTTTAAAACCACGTTACGAGCTACAGCGCTCGATGATGGGCTATGTTGCCGAAACATTGGAAGCAACCGATCTGGTCTTGGTAATTGTTGATGCTGAAAAATTTACGGAAATTGGCCGTTATTTTCATTCTGAAGTTGTGGAAAGCCTCCGCAGTTGCGGCAAAAAGCTTATATGCGTTTTAAACAAAACAGATCTGTTTATAGATAAAAAAGAATTGCTTCCGAAAATTTCTGATCTTGCAAAGAGTAATTTATTTTCTGAAATAATTCCAATCTCTGCTCTGAAAGCCGATAGTATAACAACATTAATTGAATGTATTACTAAAAATATTCCTGAGTCTGAATTTCATTACGATGATGAATACCTCTCTAACCAAAGCGAAAGATTTTTTGTAGCTGAATTAATACGTAAATCGATATTCACTCTCTTTGAAGACGAGCTGCCATACTCGACTGAAGTAGTTATTATCGCATTCAAAGAGCGCGAACATGGGAAATGGTATATCTCTGCCGATATAGTGATTGATAAAAATTCCCAAAAAAGAATTTTAATTGGTGAAAAAGGTAATAAAATTCGATTATTAGGTGCTCAGGCACGCGAAGAGATCGAAAAGCATCTGGCAAAGCCGGTTTACCTTGAGTTATTCGTTAAAGTTCGCAACAATTGGCGTAACGATAAAGCCATGTTACGTTCTTTTGGATATTAAACATTTTTTACCATATAATTTTTAAACGAATTATCGAACTGCAGCCGCCGCTCTTCGTTCACCCTTAACTCGAACCTTATACCTTCGTCCAAATCATCTTTTTTCAACACGTCTGCAATCATATAAAGCTGTGAAATTAGTTTCATTTCACTGTATGGCAGCACTAATTTAATAATATTGGATTTCTCGTGATATAATATCTGCATTTTATCTAATAAATTCACGACATTTATTCCACGAGTTGCCGATATAAAAATACAAGATGGAAATTCCTTCTCAATTGCGACCAGTTCATACTTATCAAGCATCATGTCAACTTTGTTGAATACGAGAATTATCGGTTTATCTTCTATTTTCAGAGCTTTTAGTGTGTCATTTACAACTTTTATATGTTCTCTGAAAAAACTATGATTAATGTCCACCAAATGTAGCAACACATCTGCTTCTGCAGCCTCTGAAAGGGTAGATCGGAAGGATGCGATCAAATGAGTCGGTAATTTTCTGATAAACCCAACAGTATCGGACAGTAGCGCTTTTTGACCATTTGGGAATTCAAAAACACGTACAGTTGTATCTAAAGTTGCAAACAGTTTGTCTTCCACATAAACATCGGCATTTGTCAAAGTATTCATTATTGTTGATTTGCCGGCATTTGTATAACCGACAAGTGCAAAACGTGGGAATGATTCACGGTTTTTGCGCTGTTGTACTTTTTGATTATCAATAGCTTTTATTTTATCTTTCAGTGTGATAATTCGTTGGCGAATCATTCTACGGTCAGTCTCAATCTGTGTTTCGCCGGGCCCTTTTGTTCCAACACCGCCATATTGCTTGGAAAGATGCGTCCAGAGCCGTGTTAAACGCGGAAGCATATATTGCAGTTGGGCGAGTTCCACTTGAGTTATTGCTTCAAGAGATTTTGCGCGTTTTGCAAAAATATCAAGAATTATATTTGATCTGTCTAAGGCTTTAATATTTAATTCACGTTCAAGATTTCTGACTTGTGCCGGACTTAATTCATCATCAAAAATAATTACTGAGACTTGGTTTTCGTCAACAATCGCTTTAATTTCCTCCAATTTTCCTTTTCCGACTACGGTTGAAGGATTTGGTTTTTCTAACTCCTGATATATTTTTTCAATTACAAACGCACCTGCTGTCTCGGCTAACAGATCGAGTTCATCTAAATGCTCCATAGCAAGTTTGCGGTCATAACCTTTTTTTTGAACGGATACAGCTAATGCTTTTTCCGGCTTTTCAATATTGTCGTACATTTTTATCATTTTTGAATTTCAATTTAAAGTAAAGTAAAATAATCGTGCGATGAATCATTATGAATCTGAATTACCTTAGCTCGTACAAGACTGATTAGAAGCCTTTCAGCACGTCTATCAGATATATTTACGAGGTTAGCAAAATCCTTGACTGTACACCTTGTGTGAACTTCCAGATAATCAAATAATCTTTTTTCTCTATCCCCTATCGCAATCTTCAGAGGACGTGATTTAGGGCTCATTTCACTTAGTAAACGATACATTTCACGACTTGCCATCAATGTTTGCTCACCAACTCTGATATATGCGCGCCTAATTTTCTTACCATCCTCTTCTATATAGATCAGATGCGGCTTTGTAAGAGATTCATAAATAGTAATAGCCAGTACATCTTTATCATAAATATTAATAATTTCAATTTCCGGAACAACAGAAGGAAAAATTTCGAACTCGCATGCCAGTTCAATAGTTTCTATTTCTTCTTTCTCGCTTTCAATGCCATAAATATCCCCATTGTCATCTACTCCGACTAACAGAGTTCCACCCTTTGTATTAGCAAAAGAAGCAATTTCTCGTGCAATTTTTTGTGGCGAACTCAGCTTTCTCTTGAATTCCAAAACTGTAGATTCACCTTCATTGATTAATTCCTTAAGCTGTCTGGGAGTCATTCTTAGTTATGAGTTGTCAGTTATGAGTTATGAGTTAAGAATTGACAGTTATGAGATAGGAATTATCAGTTATGGGTTGTAAGTTATTAATTTAAACTGTGATTGAATTTAGCTTAATAATGAATCAAATTATCACTCATAACTCATAACTTACAACTTACTCATTGTCTCCCTGGAAATAGGTTATCATTCTTCTATCGTGGAAGGCTTGCTGTGGGCCTGATTTTTTAGCTATTGAATTAGTTAGCATTTCTGCAAATACCTTTGGTGCATTATATCCATAAGTTCTGAGTAAATAATTCAATGCAATAACTTCAGTGATAACTGTGATATTCTTCCCAGGAAAAATCGGTAGTTTTAAAAACTGTATGTCTATTCCTAAAATATTGGCTGGCTCATCTTCAAGTCCAAGCCTTGTATATTCATGATCCGGCTGGTACTGCTCCAAATGAACAATTATCTCAAGACGCTTCTGAAATCTGGTGGACCGTATTCCAAACATTTCGCGTACATTAATTATTCCCAATCCTCGGATTTCCATAAAATGCTGTGCTGTGTTAGTGCCAGTTCCCATCAGTATAGATTCACGTTTTTTTGTCAGCATTACGATATCATCTGCTACTAATCTATGGCCACGTTCCACAAGATCAAGAGCTACTTCACTTTTGCCTATTCCACTTTGGCCATGAAACATCATTCCTACTCCATAAACGTCCACAAGTGAACCATGAACAACAACCTGAGGAGCAAACTGATCATCAAGAAATTCGGACAATCCAAAAACTAATTTTGTGGAATCAAAAGGTGATGAAAAAACCGCAATATTCCGCTCGTTGGCAATTTCCATCAATTCCGGCTCTAACACTTTGTTTCCGGTCAGAACTATACAAGGAACTTCAAACTGAGAAATATTTCGGAACGATTTTATACGATCTTCATTACTAAGACTTTTCAAATAATAAAATTCAGTATTTCCGAAAATCTGAACCCTGTTATTTGTAAAAAACTCAACAAAGCCTGCCAGTGCAAGTTGTGGGCGAGATAAATTTTTATTAGTTATTCTATTGTCATTTCCGATATCCCCATTTAATTTTTCCAATTTCGCGGGAGATTTGTATAGAATTTCAACTGGAATAAAATCTTGTTGTAAAACATTTAAATTTTTAAAAATATCCATCTTGAATGTCGTTTCTAAGGTATAACTGAAAATAAAACTTAAATTAAAATAAATAAGTCAATTATCCAAAAAAAACATTAATTTTGAGAAAGAATTATGTAATAATTTTATTTATTAAAGCTGGATCAATAATGAATTTTGAAGCAAAAATAAACGAGGAGTTAAAAACTGCAATTAGAGCCGGAGATAAAATTCGCCTTGAAACTATACGCGGCTTACGTGCACGAATTATTGAATTTAATAAAAGTGGCTCTCAACGCGACCTAAATGAAGATGATGCCATAAAAATTTTGAATTTTGAAGCTAAAAAGCGAAAAGATGCTATCGAAATGTACGAAAAAGGTGGTCGGGCAGACCTTGCAGATCGGGAAAAAGCAGAATTGAAGGTAATTCAGGAATTTCTTCCTCAGCAATTAACCATTGAAGAAATCACTGCTATGGCTGAGGAACTGATCATCAAATTTGATGTGCGCGATTCAAAAGATTTTGGTAGAATTATGGGTGCCTTAATGCCAAAAGTCACCGGAAAAGCGGATGGGAAGGTAGTTACTGAAATTATTAAAAACTTACTTTCTAATTCGTAATATGACTAAAAACAATTCTTCTGAAAATAATAGATTTAATAATTCTGAAACATTGGATGCTACACATTTTGCTGATTCCGACGGGGATTCCCGCATTCGCAGCAATGACCTTTCTGTATTAGAAAATAGTTTGATAATTGAAACCTTGAAAGAACTTGAATTTTATTCAGTTTTAGATATTATCAGCAAAAATACTATTTCCGATTATGGTGCAGAAATCATCAAAAGATCCTTCCCTTCTGCCGATTACGACGCTCTCAATCGTGAGTTGCAGCTTGTTGATGAAATGAAGGAACTGATTGTTATGGAGGAGTCGCTGCCTTTCGGTGGTTTCACCGATGTTCGTCCTTTTCTGCATAAGGCTACCATCCAAAATTCTGTATTATCTGCTACAGAAATGCTTACAGTGCGTGATCTGATGCGAATATCGCGAATGATTAAGAGTTTTATTAATTTACGACGTGATAGATTTCCAAATATATTCAATGAAGCAATTTCAATATTTGAAAATAGATTATTAGAAAAACATATCGACGAAGTATTAGACGATGACGGCAATATCCGAGATAATGCTTCGAGAGAACTGATGCGGATCCGCGGTGATATTTATTCTAAATCTGCTCACCTGCGTTCAAGACTGCAAAAAATTCTCCGCCAAGTTGCTGATGAAGATATGGCACAAGAGGAATTTGTTACCATGCGCGAGGAACGATTCGTCATACCTGTTAAAGCAGAGCACAAGCGCCATATTTCGGGTATCATACATGGTGTGTCTCAAACCGGATCGACTGTTTATGTGGAGCCATCGGAAATTATTGAAATGAACAATGATTTATCTCTTCTTTATAATGAAGAGAAACGCGAAATATATAAATTGTTATTTAATCTCACCCGTGAGATTGCCGAAAACGCCGTGCAGTTTCTTATTTCCACCGAGATTGTCGGGCATTTCGACGCCGTTTCAGCTAAAGCACGATATGCTATGGAATACGGTGGAATCAAACCTAACGTCAGCGAGCTTAATGAAATATATTTAAACAAAGTCAAGCATCCCATACTATGTAAAACGAAGGGAATCAAACATGTCCTGCCTCTTTCTGTAACTTTTTCTGAAGCAAAACGCGGTTTTCTTATCTCCGGACCTAATGCAGGAGGCAAAACAGTCGCATTGAAAAGCATGGGACTCAGTATTCTAATGGCATTATCCGGTATTTTCCCTCTTGGAGAATGTTCCACAAATTACAGAACTGTTTTTTCTTCTATCGGAGATCGTCAGTCAATCGAAAATGATCTGAGTACCTTCAGCTCGCAGATGTTGGCGCTCAAAAAAATATTAGATGTATGCGATTCTCATTCACTAATTCTCATTGACGAATTGGGTTCCGGAACAGATCCGCAGGAAGGCGCCGCTTTGGCTGCCGGAATTTTAGATACATTTATTGAACTGAATCTCTTCTTCGTTGTTACGACTCACCAATCCTCTCTAAAAGTTTATGCACTCAACCGCGAAGAAATCGAAAATGCTTCACTTGAGTTTGATGAAAAAAATCTGCGTCCTACTTATAAATTTCTATCCGGAATACCCGGTAATTCTTATGCTTTCTTTCTTGCTCAATCAATCGGAATGTCCGAACTGACCTTGGATCGTGCCAGAAAATATCTTGGCAATCGTGAAAAGGAATTGGAAAATAGTATTTCGGTTTTGCAACGTCACCGGAATGATGCCGAAGAAATTCGTAGTCAATTAGGTGCCGAACGCGAGAAACTTCGCAAGACAAAAGATAACTATGAATCACGTCTGAAGGATTTATCCGAAAAGAAACGCAAATATATTTCTGATGCTAAGGACGAAGCATTGAATATTATTGAAACTGCCAATGCTTTGGTGGAAAATACCATCCGTGAGATTCGCGAAGAAAAACGTCAGTTTGCGGAAATCAAACATGATTTTACTGCCGCCAAAAATAAACTTGAAACCGAAGTTCGACAGAAAAAAGAAAAGCAACCCAAACGAAATTATGTACATGCCCCAGTGGTTGGCGAATATGTTTTGCATGAAGATTCTTCCGCCACAGGTACAATTCTTGAAATTGATGAGAAAGAAAAAACCGCTTTAGTGGATTTTAACGGTATGAAGTTCCGTATTCCATTCGATAAACTAATCAAAACTGAGAAAAAACCAACTATAAAAAATGATTATTCGAGTTATATCAAGTTTGATGCAAAGTCGCGATTAGATTTACGAGGTTTTCGCGCCGATGAAGCAGTCAAAGCAGTCGAAGATTTAATCAATGATGCAATTGTTGGGAACATTCCACGCCTTACGATAGTTCACGGCAAAGGAACGGGAGCTTTGCGCGTAACAATACATGATTTCTTAGAGAAACACCCGTCAATAGTCAGTTTCCGAATTGGAGATTTAGTCGAAGGTGGAGCAGGAGTGACGATCATAGAGTTATGATTGATTAACTTTAATAGTCAACTTACAAAAATATCTCATTCACTGCTTTTCTGATTGGGATTTATTATAGGGATGTATAAATAATGAACATTGAAGTAATAATAAAAGTAATAAAATAAACATATAATCATTACGTTAATAAGAATTGAGTTTTTTGAAAATAAAATATAGGTGAATATATGGGTTTGATTAACGCAACAATTGAACTGATTAATTCTTATGATCTAATATCCTATAAAAAGGGATTGATTAACAAAGATGAAATCAAAAGAATTACTGTCGAAGCATTAGTTGATACAGGCGCTTATATGTTGTGTATAAACGAAAATACCCTTCACCAATTAGGACTGGAAATAATTGACAAACGTCCTGCTGTGCTTGCCGACGGATCAATAAAAGATTTGGATATAGCAGGTCCAATAGAAATTCATTTCCAAAATCGAAGAACAATTACCCAAGCATTGGTATTACCCGGCGATACGCAAATCCTTCTGGGTTCTATTCCGATGGAAGATATGGATGTCATTATTGAACCAAAACAGCAAAAGATAATGGTTAACCCTCTTTCACCAAATTTTGCAACCACCATTTTGAAATAGCATTCAAAATCAATCAAAATAGAATGAAATTTCAAGACGGAACTAAGATATATTATTGAAAAATCCCAAATTTATTCAGATTAAGACAATCCAATGATTAATTTATTTGATTTTATCTTAAAATATTGATATTTTGTGTCAAAAATATCAAACTTACCCTCAAAAATAGCAAATAAAATGATAAAAAGACAAGATTTTATCATAATCAACTGTAATTTCCTCTCAAAAAGATAAAAAATTTCCATAACCAAATAGTTTAGTTACCATTTTTTTGCCTCTGGTTACCATTTCTTGGCCTCTGGTTACCATTCCTTTGCCTCTGGTTACCATTTCTTTGCCTCTGGTTACCATTTCTTGGCCTCTGGTTACCATTTCTTTGCCTCTGGTTACCATTTCTTGGCCTCTGGTTACCATTTCTTGGCCTCTGGTTACCATTTCTTGGCCTCTGGTTACCATTTCTTGGCCTCTGGTTACCATTTCTTGGCCTCTGGTTACCATTTTTTGGCCTCTGGTTACCATTTCTTGGCCTCTGGTTACCATTTCTTGGCCTCTGGTTACCATTTCTTGGCCTCTGGTTGATGTTTTTTTTTGTAATATTGTCTTATTATTGACCTAATTGAAATCTTTGACTGTATGGTTTGTTGATTATGATATTCAACAAAATACTCGTTTATGGTGGTTGGAAAAATAAAGTGGATTGTTGGATTTTTTTATTGCAATTATATCAAAAATATTTAGTAATTTTGCTTTGGATTGATGTTTGTTATTTGTTAAATAAATATTATAAACTCTTATGAATACAATAAAATACGCACACACTAATTTGATTGCTAATAATTGGCATTCTTTGGCAGATTTTTATATTAAAACATTTGCTTGCATTCCTATTTATCCGGAACGTGATATTTCGGAACCTTGGATCTCTGATATGACGAAGGTTCCTGATACTCATTTGCGGGGAATTCACCTTCGTTTGCCCGGTCATGGTGATTCGGGACCAACTCTTGAAATATTTCAATATAATATCAAGGAAAAAAGTCCGCAAACGCACAAAATTAATAATTTCGGGTTCGGTCATTTAGCTTTTTTAGTCGATAATGTAGAAGAACTTAGAGATATTGTTGTGCAAAATGGTGGTAGTTTATATGGCGATCTTGTTCGTGCAGAAGTTGCTGGCGTTGGAATAATTACCGCGATTTATATTTGCGATCCCGAAGGCAATATAATAGAATTACAGAGCTGGGAAAAGAGTTAAATTTTACTTAGTCGGGACTTTTATGTGTTTTGATAGCTTTTAATTTTGATTTGATAGCATTTTGTTTTATTTTGATGGAAAAATATATTCGTTAGATAGCTTTTTATTTCAATTAGTTTGCTCAATTTTATCATGCGAGATAGTAGATTTATCGCCATTCATCGTGGCGGACAACTTCAAAAGGAACATCATTATTTATTAATGAATTGGGCATGCCTTTGTGCGGAGCATGTTTTGCCTCTTTTTGGCGAAAAGATTGATGAACATTTATTAAATGCGCTTAGAATAGGAAAAGCATGGACTTACAGCAAAGCTACTGTTGGCGATGCAAGAAAAGCAGCCGTTCTTTCGCACGCAATTGCAAGAGAATCGGTAAATCCAGTATCTATTGCAGTTGCACGCGCCGTTGGTCATGCTGTTGCGACCGCTCATTGCGCTGACCATTCATTAGGAGGAGCGATTTATGCCTTAAAAGCGGTCAAATTTTCCGGCAGAAGCGTATTTGAGGAGAGAGTTTGGCAAAATGAGCACTTAGAAGATGAAATCAAGGAGCTTATTTTAAGCGCGAGGACAGTTAAAGAGCAGGGATTTAGAGATTTGCGGGAATTTATTTTGCTTTGATAAGCTATTGATTTGATTGGAAATTAATTTTCTCTTGCATTATCTCCGATATTTTACGTAAATTGGATTTGGAATCATTTCGATAGGAAATATTTGAAGTTATCACAGGGAATAATTAATCATTATTTCAACTTTGTCAGGCATTGATGATTTAAATTCTATCAATCTTTGCTTTAAAACTGTTGCCCGATTAGAATCAATTGCAAAAAAAGTTACTTTTTCATCGGAGCAAATATAATTATCCGGTAAGCGCCATGATGCCACTTCAATCCATGTTTTGGGTATTTTATCAATATATATATCTTTGAAAAGAACAATCATTTCGGTTTTATTCGCCTTGCTTATTGAATCTATAAAATGAGTGTTGAAATTTCCAGACCGCTTTGCTTTTACAATATCAACCGAGCCCAAACCCTCCAAGTCTATATTTCGCGAATTTCCAAAATAATCCACAGCTCCAATATCGCAAGCGATTGTGCCCCGATTCTGATAATTTTTCTCAATAAACTTAGCCATTTGATATTGCTGACAATATATATTATTGGAAATCTGTGGAATGTTAAAATAAAGTTTCAATACCGTGCTAAAAATTGGAGATATGCTGACTAAAACCAAACCAATGATAATCAGTCGTTTGTTAAGAAATTTAGGAAGTTTCAAACCAGATTTCATAAAATATTTAATTGATATAAACATGATAAAGATAAAAATTCCTATTAAATAGAACTCATATCTCATTGAAGTATATGTAAGTATAATAGAATACTGGAGGTGCATCAATAAAACTAAAATGAACATCATATTATATACAGCAATTTTAGTGAAAAATCTTCTTTCAATTTTGATTGAGAAAATTAGAACAGAAATACTGATTAAAAGCATAGACATGATATATCCGTACTTCATAATCTGCATTATTGCTTTGATACCGAAATCTTTAAATATTGCCGAAAAAATCCCTGCCTGCGATAGCGATGATTTCATAAGTAAAGTATTGGGCAGCAGAAAATTATTATTTAACATCGAAATATATCCGAAAATTAAGATTGGAAGCGCTCCCGAGATAAATACTAAAAATGCCAGACCGAATTGTTTTTTCATAAAAAGTAAGAATATTGCTGCTGCAATTATAAACATTCCTTCGTAACGCACTGCAGTTACAAGAGTTGACAATATCATCAGATAAATATTTTCATTTGATAATAAAGAAGTCCTAATCCTCCATTTTCTATTGTGCGAGTTTAGCGTTTGCTCTGCATCAGTTGGACTGTTTGACCGGTCACTCGACAGAATATTAGTGAAAAAATAAAAAAAGCACAAATCAACAACTATCTGTAAAATATGCTCTAATCCAACAAAAATATTTGATATAAGTGGTGTTAGAAAAATGAAACATGAAGTCGCGATTGATGCATGATTTTGTGACAGACCTTCCTTTATAAATATTTTATATAAAATATATAAAAAGAAAAGCGCTAATGCTAAATCTAAAACGAAGTTGCTGTATTGACCTAATTGGAAAAATTTATAAAAAACAGCTAATATTAATGGATAGAGGATTGATGAAGAGGCAGAAACAAATTCAAATTTTGTTACACCCCAGATAAAATGCTCAACAAAATTTTTTACGATTGCCAAATGGATATAAGCATCATCTGTGATATAAATAAAATTTCCCTGATTAACTCTGAAAATCAGGAATAGCATTGGCAATAACGAGATGAAAAGTAAAGAAACAGGAAAAAAGAAATTTGCTTTTTCTATGTACTTTTTAAATTTCATCTTAATTTACTTAATTTTAAAAAGTAAAATTACGATTTTTTTCTGAGAAAATCTTAGTAAAATTTTTAATACTCAATTAGAAACTAAAAAGACTAATTAAAGTCATTCAGCTATTGTGTGGAATGAAAACCGGAAATTTCAATAGATTGCAAATTAGAGAATACGAAGAATCTCTCTTACAGCCATATTTGGACAGTTTAGAATATTAAAAAGGAATTTCAAATATATTTTTTAATTCAAATCACTAAAAACAATAGTTTACAATAAACTTTATCAAATAAATCAACAGAGTGTGCCATTATGACAAATATACAGCCATAATGACGTAGTTAGTATGCACCTATGTCAGCCTGTATTTATCAGCCTGCAATAATGGCGCATATTTATGCCGTTATGGCGTTATTTTGGTTCTGGCACGGTTTTCGTCTTTACTCATTTAGTTCATTGATTGTGAACATAAGTTTTTAAATAAATTTTATAAAGGAGTACTAAAATGAGATTACACCACCACAACACAGCTTGCTGTGCACCAAGTCCCGCAGTTTTTGCAGCACCATTTTTCAACGATTTTTATCGAGGAATTGCTAATCCCCATTCAAATGAATTTAGTCCGAGAATAGATATATCGGAAGATAAAACGAATCTTTACATACATGTTGAAGTTTCAGGTATGTCTAAAGAAGATGTTAAAATTTCGGTAAATGATGAAAGACTTTTGACTATCAAAGGTGAAAAGCTACCTGAGAAAAAATCTGATGACCATTCACAGATTCGCACTGAACGCCGTTACGGAAGTTTTGAACGAACTTTCAGATTGCCTGAGTCCATCAAGTTTGAAAATATCGCTGCTGCATATAAAAACGGAGTTTTAGAGCTAACAGTTCCAAAAAAAGAATCGGAGCAACCAAAAGAATATAACGTTTCGATTAACTAAAACAGTTCATAAAGTTTGTAAAGTGCGTAAAGTGCAGGATTGCGAACTTTTTTGAAAATAAAGCGTATAAGATATTAGAAGAAAAGTTCTTTTAATCAGCGAATTTGGTTTTGAATTAACCATTTACAATTAACAATTAATCATTAATTTATTAGTTTTATAATTTAAGGAGTACTACAATGGGAATTTTAAGAGTGGACCCCATGCGTGGGTTCGAAAATGTCGCACGCAAGATGAATGATTTTTTCGGCGATCTTGAAAAGGGCTTCAGTGTTGAATACGGAGCATTTATACCTCGCACGGATATTTCAGAGGATGCTAAGAATTTGTTTGTGCATGTTGAACTACCAGGGATAAAAAAAGATGAAGTTAAGGTTTCTATCAATGACGAAAATGTACTTATCATTAAAGGTGATAAAAAAAGGGAACAAGCGCAAGATGAAGCAAAATCGGAAACTACATTCATCCGCGTGGAACGTGGCTTTGGCGAATTTACCCGTTCTTTCATGCTTCCGGATAATGTGGACAAAGCCAGTATCAATGCAAAATTTGAAAATGGCTTGCTCGAAATTATCTTGAACAAGAAAGAACCGGAAAAGCCTAAAGTGTTTGAAGTAGAGATTCTGTAATTATATTTATATAATTCAGATGTTGTCTCATTAGTAGAATATTAGTAAAAACAGTCAGTCTCGCCTGCGAGGTAATTATTCAAGGATAATAGATTAAGGGTTCGGTAAGCCGAGCCCTTTTTTTTTTTAGAATAAATATTTACTTTAATATAGTAGTAGAAAAATTTGGTCACAATGGCAATTCCTACTCTGTCTAAATAATATACTTTCCAGTTTGAAATTTTACAAATAAAAACATAATTAAATAACAATTAACCGAAAATCTTCAAACTTTTATAAACTTTCAACTTGAATCAGCTAAGATAGGCTGCCAGTTAGTATTAATCTTTACTTAATAATTTTAATATTCATAACTCATAATTCATAAATAATAATTAAATTGCTTAATTATGTAAATTGACAAATTATTTTTTTTTATCTTTGTGGAGTTGTCCGATGAATTATTACATACTAATTATTGCTATTTATCTCATAGCCCTTGCTGTTTATAACTTCCTTCAGGCTAAAAAAGTTAAGAATCAGGAAGATATGATGGTTGCCGGACGCAGCCTTGGAATTACAAAAATGGTATTTACTCTTGTTTGCACTTGGATTGGATCAGGTACATTCATTGCAGGAGCGGAATTTGCTTATAATGCAGGTTGGAGTTCGCTTTGGATGCCAGCAGGAGCATGGGTTGGAATTGCAATAATTTACTTTTTAGCTGGTAAAATTCGGACTTTTGGTCAATTTACAATCGGTGATATTTTAGAAGTAAGATATGGACGATTTGCCCGATTGTTCGGTGCTATTGCCCTTATCGTAGCTTTCACAACTATAGTATCTTACCAATTCCGCGCTGGTGGCTATATTTTGAATGTCATCACCGACGGATATATTAGTTTAGCCACTGGACAGGCTATAGCAGCAATTTTTGTTATTTCTTTCACGGCATTGGGCGGAATGATTGCTGTAGCTCATACTGACCTTCCAAATGGAATAATTATCGTTTTAGCATGTTGTATCGCTGTTCCTTTTGTTATTATCACTTCTGGTGGAATATCTGCTCCTGCTGCTATTCTACCTGCAACACACTTTGAGATGTTTTCTTCAGATTTCGGTGCACATCCGATCTTGAAAGGATTATCGTATTTCTTGGCTACTGCACTGCTTTTGCTTGGTGTTCAAAGTATGTATCAGAAATTTTATTCTGCCAAAACTCCATCGGATGCCAAGAAAGCTGTCTCACTCTGGATAGTCGGCACAATAGTAGTCGAAACAGTTGTAGTTGTAATTGCAATTTATGCTTCATCATATTTTAAACAACATAATATAAATATTGATGCAGCGGCTGTAGTACTGGAAGCAGCAAAGAAAATGGTACCCGCTCCAGTTGGATTACTTTTGCTTTCAGCCGCAGTGGTAGTGGTTATTTCGACCGGAATGAACTATTTGCTTAGTCCATCGACAAATATTATTCGTGATATTTACCAAACTTTTATAAACCCCAATGCTGATCAGCAGAAAATGGTAGTTCTTCAGAAAGTACTTATTGTTATCCTTGGTCTGGTAGCCTTTCTTATGATTTTTATTCCAACTTATTTCGGTATTAAAATTTCTGTTTTAAAATATGCTTATTTTGCATATACTATTTATGGAGTAGCAATTACTCCTGCACTGATTGCTGCTCTTGCATGGAAACGAGCCACAAAAGCCGGTGGATTGGCAAGTATTGTACTCGGCGCATTCAGTGTAATTATTCTTGATATTATACTTCCTTCGATTGCACCGTCGATAATGATAGCAGGCGATCCTTGGGGCATTCCGAGTATTTATCCGGCTGCATTAATTTCTATAGGCTCACTCCTGATCGTAAGCTGGATGACTCCTCAGCAAAGCGATGAAATTTTAGTGAAGCTGTTTCCGGAAGGATGAGATTAGTTATAAGTTAGGAGTTTTGAGTTAGGAGTTATTTCTGACTGTCTTTTATATTTTGTTTCTGTCATTGACGCATTAGCAGAAATGACAGAATAAAACACTTATCCTTGTACTAACATGGTTAGGTGGCGTTAGGAAGATGTACGAATTGTTCATTTTTTTGTATTATCTTTGTGTCACTATCATTCGAAGAGGGTTTGGGTGAGGTTTCTATGGATTTTGCACTTGCCATTGATTAATTTGTCTTTATCCTTATAGATTTTCTAAAAATATTGCAATAAAACTACATTTATTACGTGAAGTAGTTAATTTTATTATTTATTTAGACATTGATTAAAAATATGAAAGAAGAAATTTGTTCTGAAAATGCACCACAGCCAATTGGGCCTTATTCACAGGCTGTACGTGCCGTTGGTAACTTTGTATTTATTTCCGGCCAGATTCCGCTGGATGCTACTGGTAATTTAGCCGGAGCCGACCTTTCGTCACAAACACATCAGGTTTTGAAAAATCTTGGTGCTATTCTGGATAAATCAGGATTATCATACTCAAACGTTGTTAAAACTACAGTATTTATTAAAGATATGAACGATTTTCCGGTTATTAATTCTATTTATGCTCAATATTTTGAGAAGGTCTTTCCAGCTCGTTCAACCGTTGAAATAAGTCGCCTGCCAAAGGATGTTCTTGTTGAAATTGAAGCTATTGCCGTTTATTGATTTGGAGCTGATTAATAATTTGAAACATTTAAAATCAATAATAAAACAATTTTTGAAAACTAATATTCATATATTTGCTTGCACTGTGCTTTTGTTTTTATTAAATACTATATATCTTTATTCCGAGGATTCTTTATCAAGTTCAAAAAAACTATTACCAGAAAAAGTAATTTCCGATACAACGAAAAAGACTAAGTCCGATTCAACCATCAAAAAAGACTCAGGCCCAAAGATGTTAGATATGAAAAAATCATGGATTAATTCTATATTATGGTCAGCGGCTTTTCCGGGATTAGGACAGGTTTACGTTGAATCATACTGGAAAGCACCATTATTTGCCGGCGGTTTTGGAACATTAATATATTTTGCAATCAAAAATAACAGTGATTACAAAAACTATTATAATCAATGGCAACAGGCCAAGGATGCAAAAGAAAGCTTTATTACCATCAGTGAACTTTATCGCTATAGGGAATACTATCACGACGTTCGGGATGAGATGATTTTTTACGCCGGAGTTGTTTATATTTTTGCAATGGTTGATTCTTATGTCGGAGCACATTTATTTGATTTCGATGTAAGCGATAAAATAACTGCATCCCTGAAAATTGATTTCCTCAATGGCCAACCTATGTGCGGACTAAAGTTTAGTTTTTAAAGTTTTTAAATTTTTTAGTTTATTAAGTTGTAGATTGGGTATTACATCCTCACGAACTTCTGTACTTTCGCTCCGGCTTTTAATATATAAATTCTAACAGCCAGCGCAGAAACATCTATTCTTGAACCTTCCGAAGGTTTGAAACCTTCGGAAGGTTGAATCACTCTACCCCACAACGGCCATATTGCTCGGCGGACTGGTTTCAGTGCCTTTCCTGGCTTTAATCTGATATTGGACAGGATGTCCAAGCGGCATCCCAGCGTGAATATAAGTGGTCTTGGTAACAATATCCAATAATTGCCAGCCAGCAATGCCCATTTGATTGTATTCTATCACAAACTTGATCGAAGGTGCATTACCATTGCGGTTCCAACTCAGCTCAATCGTGCCGTCAGGAAGTAATACCGCAATAAGATCAGCAGGTGGTATAGGATGCTGAGGATATGAACCTCCTTCGCGTGTCGAAATGCCTAATAAAGCCTTTAAAGCAGGAGTTACAGCGGGATTTGCCTGTATTTTATTGACAGTTATCCGTACTTTTTCAATAATTGATTCCTTTGTTGCATCTTTCGTTTCGACCGCAGAAGCAAATGCAGCTTTTTTCGCCTCTACATCAAGAAGATTTGTGGAATAAGTTGGCTGCAATGTTGATATTGGGGTTAAATCACCCGCTATCAGACCTATTGCAGTGAGATTTGCGTTAGCAACTGTAAGATAATTCGCGAGCCAAGCAACGAAGTCGGCATCTTTTGAAGGGAAATAAGTGTTTGCCATAATACATCTTTCATTTATAATAAAACAAAACCAATTATTCTGATTACTTTTATCAATTTTACCCGTACTTTTATCTATTTTACCCGTACTTTTATCAATTTTACCCGTACTTTTATCAATTTTACTCGTACTTTTACCAATTTTACTCGTACTTTTACCAATTTTACTCGTACTTTTATCTATTTTACTCGTACTTTTATCTATTTTACTCGTACTTTTACTAATTTTCTTCTTATTGTTTTAAATTATTCCATTAATATTTCTAAATTTATTATTACTTTTTATAAAATCATTTTTATCAATTACAATTTCTAAAAATATTTCATCAACAATTATCCATTTACCATCAGCCATTAACGATTAATAATTAATATCAGTCTCTAATAATATCTCTACGGTTCGACAATAGAAGCGCCCTTCGGGATTATTATTATCATATATCAATTGCTCCTCTCCCCGACCAATATAACTCGCATTTTTATTGCCTAATGCTTTGAAAGTTGCCTCTGCTCGCCTCTGCGATAGATTTTTATTATAGGTTTCATCTCCTGTGCGATCAGTAAATCCTGTGATTGTGATCTGTGTATTAGTCTTGAATCTACTTTTAATGAAGTCCACTATTTTAGAATTCTTGGAACTGATGTCTGCTTTATCAAAATTGAAGAGAATCAAACTGAATTTTTCTATTTCTTTATCTTTTAATATATTAAGACGTTTTTTCTTGATTGTAATCTGCTCAAGAAAAATATTTTTACTGATAGGAGCGGCAATCTGTCCCTTTTTATCGGAAAACATAAGCCCATACTCAAGTACCTGATTCAATCGCGGCATATTTGCCTGATCTAATTTCCATTCATAAGCGGCAGAACCATCTGAGCTGACACTAAAATTTTTGTAAATCATTTGATTCTGTTTAATTTCTATCTTGCCATTGCTAAAACCGGCTTCTGTTCTGACGTTTGTTTTAAAGCGCAGTGACGGCGGATTCGAGACGCGAAGAGTATCTGCAACAAATACCGGCTCAAGAACGACATCATTATCAGAATAAAGCTCTACACGCTGATTTTCCTGCATTTTCTCAGGATCATCTGTAGGAGTGGACGCTTTTTCGGGCAAGCCCTTCACTTCGATCTTTAGACGGGATTCATTTATTCCCCAAATATTCAGAAAATAATTCTTAACCGCCTCAGCCCTACTTTTAGAGAGTTCTTTATTTGACTTCTCCTGATTTCGATCATTGATGCAGCCCACGATTCTAAGATTGGCCGTCGGATTATCGGTCAATCTTTTTCCAACAATATTTAAAATATAATAATAAATTGACATAGTTTCGAGTGTATATAATTTATTTATATCAAAAGTGCTTATGTCGGATTTAGTAAGCGCCTTATACTTTTCGGGGATTGCGGCAGAATTTTCATCAAAGAAGATATAATTGAGTAGAGGATGCAATTTTGAAGCAGAGAACTCTTCGATTGTCATTTTAGGATTTGGAATTTCATTGCCGGCAGAATCAAGTCCAAAAGCCACAATATCACCATCAAGCGCATATTTCTTTTTGGTGAAGATTGTATCGGTTCTGAATGTGATATTTGTAATAGTTTTTATATAATTTTCAAGTTTTTCATCGGTTTTAACAATATTCGTACCGATTTTAAAAGTATTATTATCGTATAAATCGGAGACGAGCCTGATTGTATCGATTTTATTTTGATTTTTGATTTCTTGCCTGATTTCCGGCTCTTCAATTGGATTGTACATAATGGCGACACCGAATTTCAGTGCGTGAGCGCTCCAAGCCGTATCTTTGATAATTGAAGTGAGTGCATAATAGAAGAAAGCTTCGGGCACGGCGATCAGAGTTCTATCGCGGTTTAGAGGCAGTTCATAACTGGCACCGAAGATTAAATGTGCTTGGACGGAGTTTGTGCCTTTGATGTCAACGCCGTTTTTAACATTTCGAAATTTAGTATGACTGTCAGTAAACACAGCTTCGGCGGGATCGATGATTTTTTCATAAACATCTTGCGTTTTATTGATTAATACGCCGATATTGGCTCCTGCATGCAAATTTAAACTTTTATAGACATTGTAAGTGAGAATCGGGGCAAAGCCGATGGTCGATAAATAAGCATTTAATCCATATTCAAAATGACCGGTAACATCGGGCGGGGTTTTGGTATTAACAAGAACGGTTGTAGTATCCTGATTTCTGAGATTGCCGTTGTAGGAAAAATAGCCGACTCTCAAACCGAGAAAGAGCTTTTTTGAAATTTTATAATCGAATAGGGCACCGAAATTGAGATATGACATTTTGGAGCCACTTGTAAACCCGGGATTGCAGGTTGGACAATCGGGTGTATAAAGAAAATCAGCGCTGTGAAGATTATAGCTCAAGTCAGTGAACACTCCAAAGCGATAATCTTTGTAATTTATCTGGTTCTGCGCTTCCATACTAATAGAAGCAATAAAAAAGATAGCAACTAAAGATAATTTTGTGACTCTCATAACAATAACTTGATTTTATGAATAATTCTTTACTAATTTACTAATAAAAATTTAATAATGCAATAGAAATTTACTATAATTTTACTTAAAATAAAAAAAAATGAGGTATGGAAGACCAAACCTCATTGTAAGAAATCAAATAATTTGAATAGATCAAACTCTTTTTGGGCCGGCATCAATGACTTCCTGCCTGCATCCTTTGGAGTAAAGTTTGAAATTATCAATATATCTTGCGGCAAGGGCATCATATTTTTTCCAGTATTCATCTTTATTTCCCCAGGCATTTGCGGGATCGAGAACGTCTTCGGGCACTTCAGGACAAGTGAGAGGAATTTCAAACCCAAATATCTTATCTTTGCGATATTCAATATTATCGAGTTTGCCTTCTAAAGCGGCATTGAGCAAATTACGTGTATGGCGGATTGAAATTCTTTTCCCGACACCAAACTTGCCGCCAACCCAGCCGGTATTAACGAGCCAGCAGCGAGCGCCACTGAGAATCATTTTTTGTTTTAGCAAATTGGCATAAACAAATGGATGATGAACCATAAAAGGGCCACCAAAGCAAGGGCTGAATGTAATTTCCGGTTCAATTCCAAGGCCGATTTCAGTTCCGGCAATTTTAGAAGTATAGCCGCTAATAAAATGGTACATCATTTGATTTTCATCCAAACGAGCGATTGGAGGCAATACACCGGTTGCATCGCAAGTCAGAAAGATAACATTCTTAGGATGGGTGCGTGTCATTTTTTCGGGCAGAGCATTTGGAATAAACTCAAGCGGATAAGAAGCACGTGTATTTTCGGTAATGTTTTCATCATCAAGATCAATTTTACGTGAAGCCTTGTCCCAGACAACATTTTCGAGAATAGTACCGAATTTATGAGTAACGGCATGAATTTCAGGTTCGTGATCGGCAGATAATCTAATAACTTTGGCATAGCAGCCACCTTCGTAATTGAAAACGCCTTCATCGCTCCAGCCATGCTCATCATCACCAATAAGTTTACGTTTAGGATCAGCCGAAAGAGTGGTTTTACCGGTACCGGAAAGCCCAAAGAAAAGCGCAACATCACCTTCATCGCCCATATTAGCGGAACAGTGCATAGACATAACATTTTCAAGTGGTTTCAGATAATTCATAATAGTAAAGATCGACTTTTTAATTTCACCGCCATACATAGTACCAGCAACAATAGCCAATCTCTGAGCAAAATTGATAACGATTGCCGTTTCGGTACGCGTACCGTCAATAACCGGATCGCATTTAAATCGAGGAGATGCAATAACGGTAAACTGAGGGACATGAGTTCTTAACTCTTCTCTATTATTAATATTTATAAACATATTTCTTGCAAAAAGACTCTGCCAAGCGGAATCAGTGATGATACGTATTGGCATACGATAGTCAGGATCAGCCCCAACATAGCAATCTTGAACAAAAAGTTCTTCCCCTTGTAAGAAAGCAAGCAATCTTGTAGTGAGATTGGAAAATTTTTCAGGATCCATTGGCCTGTTGTAAACTCCCCACCAGACATTATCAACGGATCCGGCTTCCTGAACAACATATTTATCATTAGCAGCACGAGCAGTCCATTTACCAGTTTGAACCAAAAGCGGGCCACCATGCATAATATTTGCTTCACCACGGAACACTGCCTCTTCGTATAAAGCTTCGGAAGGTAAATTCCAGAAAACCCTATCCAAATATTTCAGACCATGATTAATCAATTTGTAATCACTGGCAAATTCGCCAGCATGTTTTGATGCAGGGCTATCAAATTTCAAATATTTTGTCATAACCAATCTCTCGTTAATTTGCGCTCACCAATATATAATTCATTAGGTGCATTAGGATCCAATGCCCATTTGATGCGTTCCATTCCTTCGGTAATGTCTTTCACTGCTCCACAAGTAGATAATCGTAACCAGCAGCCGGTTTTCATACCAAATTCAATACCAGGCATTGTAGCAACACGGACTTTTTCGAGTAAATATTCTGATAATGCAATTGAATCATTTTTAAATCTGTTTGTGTAAGCACTGAAATCGGCAAAGCAGTAAAAAGTTCCATCAGGGCGATAGAAGCGGACTCCATCGAATGACGCAAGACGATCACAGAGAATATTTCTATTATTTTCTAAAGTCCGGCGAAGAGATTCGACATGCGATTGGACTCCATTTAAAGCTCCTACTGCTGCTTTTTGCATAACGACTGATGGCCCCGATGTTTGATGTGCCTGAATATTTGTCATAGCTGCAAGAAGCTGTTTATTGCCAACTGCCCATCCAATGCGGAATCCAGTCATTGCATATTGTTTAGATACGCCATTAATAATAATAATTTTTGAATTTTCAGAAAAGTCACTTGTATAATTATAACAATTCAGAGGTTTTCTGCCATCAAAAATCAAACGATGATAAATATCATCCATAATTAGCCACAGTCCTCGTTTTTCACAGAAATTTACAATATCAGAAATAAATTGTTCTGAATACATTGCACCGGTCGGATTGTTAGGACTGTTTATTATAACTGCTTTAGTATAAGAAGTAACATATCTTTCAATATCTTCAATAGTCGGGTGAAACGAACCATCTTCCGGATGAACCGGAACAGGAATTCCACCGATTAATTTCACCATTTCAGTATAAGATACCCAATAAGGTGCAGGAAAAATCACTTCTTCCTGAGGATTAAGAATTGCTTGCAAAGCTACCATGATTGACTGCTTTGCTCCACTGGAAGCTATAACATGAAGCGGACTAACTTTTCTGTTATAAAATTCTTCAGTATAACGAATAATTGCTTGTTTAAGCTCGACAATACCATCTGCGGGAGTATAACGAACTTCACCGGAATTGATAATTCCTGTGGCTGCTAAAATAGCTTCAAGTGGTGCTGCAGTTTTGGGTTCTCCACCGCCGAGATGAATGATTGGTTCACCCTTTGCACGAAGAATAGCAGCCTTTTCATTTAACTTTAATGTTGCAGACTGGCTGATTGATTTTCCAATTAAACTTAGGCTCATTTTTTACCTTTAAATAACTAATAATTTTATTTATAAATGAAAGAAATAAGAATACAAAATTACAAAAATTTTAAGAAATAAGCAGTAGAAATCTGATGTTTGATTAATTTCGTTACTAAATATTGTTTTCAATTATTTCAAGTCTCATATAACATATTATATCATTTCCTTAATGAATTAGGAATTATTGTCATTTATGCGCATGCGGGAATCCCATTCCAGTACCAATCAGGAGATTCCTGCATACGCACAAATGACAGCCTTCAAGTAGGAAACGATATTATCCAATAATTCAAAAGGATAACGTATAATCCATAACTTATAACTTATAACTCATAATTAAATTCATCTTTCACCGAATATGGCAGTACCAATCCTAACAATAGTCGAGCCTTCTTCAATAGCAGCCTGAAAATCATTAGTCATACCCATTGACAAATGCTTCATCTTAAGCCCTAATTGCGAGTTAATGTCATCGAATAGCTTTCTGAGCAAAATAAACTCCTTGCGATATACTCTCTCATTATTAGAAAAAGAGCCAATGGTCATCAATCCATTAACATAAAGATTAGGTAATTTTAAAACATTGTTTACCAATTCTATTGCTGCATCAGGATCACAGCCGGATTTGGACATTTCGCCGCTTGTATTGACTTGAATCAGAACTTCTAATTTACAATCAGATTTCTTAAGAAATTTTGAAACTTCCGTTGCAAGATTGACTGAATCGATAGTTTGAAGCATTTCAATTTTATCAACGATATATTTAACCTTATTGGTTTGAAGATGGCCAATATAGTGCCATACTGGCTTTTGCGGTTTATTAGCAAAATAATCTATCTTATCTTTTAATTCTTGAACATAATTTTCGCCAAATACTTCATGTCCGGCTTCTAAAGCGGTGTTTATGTCTTTGATTTCGCGAAATTTAGAAACAGCAACTAAAAGAATATCTTCGGATTTTCTGCCACAAAATTCCGCTGTAGAAGCTATTTCTTCATGTATAAACTTTAAATTATCATTGATGCTTAACATGATAATTATCTGACTTTAAATGTTGTCATTGCAATAATAGCAAGCATCACTGCTAAAATATAAAATCGCACAACAATTTTCGATTCATGCCAGCCTAATTTCTCAAAATGATGATGAATAGGTGTCATTAAAAAAACTCTTTTACCGCTGCCAAACTTCTTCTTTGTGTATTTAAAATATGTAACCTGCACAACAACTGAAAATATTTCTATAAAAAAAATACCACCAAGGATTGGTAATAAAAATTCTTTTTTTATTAATATGGAAATACAACCAAGAGCACCTCCCAAAGCCAGTGCACCGGTATCACCCATAAATATTTGAGCAGGATAAGAATTAAACCAAAGAAAACCAAGAGAAGCACCAACCAGAGCCGCACAAAAGATGGTTAATTCACCAGCACCGGGTAAATGAAAGATATCCAGATATTTTGCATACTGTGCATTACCCGTTACATAAGCAATTATAGCAAAAGCAAGTGCCGAGATGCCTACAGTGCCGATACAAAGCCCATCCAGCCCATCAGTCAGATTGACTGCATTGGAAGTATATGTAATAATTAGAATAATAACTGGGATATAAAAGTATTGAAAATCGAAATTTACATCTTTTATAAAAGGTATAGTAGTGATAGTACGCTGTTGAGCAAACTCAATTGAGAGCCATTCCGGGTGAAAATACAGGACTAATCCAACAAGTAATCCAATGGAAATCTGCCCTATAAGTTTATATCTGGCAATCAAACCTTTTGGATATTTTTTTATAACTTTTAAATAATCATCAAGAAAACCGACCATTCCAATCCAAGCTGTAGTAGCCATTATTAATATTATATTCCAATTACTGATATTAGCCCATAACAAAGTTGGGACTAAAACAGCCAATAGAACAATGATTCCGCCCATAGTCGGTGTACCGGCTTTGATTGCATGGTTTCCTACTCCAGCTAATTCTTTTTTTTCTTGTTCGCCAATCTGCTTACTTTTCATAAGCCTTATTATTTTCGGACCAAAATAAAAGCTGATAAATAATGCAGTAATAGCTGCTGCTGCCGAGCGAAATGTAATATTCTTCAGTAAAAAAAGTCCCAAAGAATTGAAAAATTTCTTATTCCATTCATATAAAAGAAAAAACATAAAATCTCTTGATTAGTTAAACCCCCCAGAACTAAATTAAAAAATAATTTTCTTTTTATTGTAATAAAGAGAAAATCAGTTCATAAAATAATTCAAATTTCCCTTAAAATCGGCAATAGCTCTTCCATTTTCATTCCACGCGAGCCCTTTAAAAGAATAATATCTCCAATTTTTATATTTCCTTTAAGATCTGCTACCAGAACAGCTTTATTAATGTATTTATAAATATTATTATTTTGTACCTTTTCTGAAGCAGCAAACATTTGCGGTCCGAAGGTATATACCTCATCTAATAGATTAGAGGCTTTACTCAGAATTTCAACATGCTCTTCGCTGGAAAATTCTCCTAATTCAAGCATATCTCCAAGAATTGCGATTTTTTTTCCACCTGATTTTAATAATGCAATTGAATCGAGAGCTAAAGCCATAGAAGATGGATTTGCATTATAACAGTCATTCAATATTATTAAACCATTACTTTTTTCTAACAAATTACGTGAATATCCCGATCCAGACTCTTCAGAATAAGATTCCAATCCTTCAATGATTTCTTCACTGCTTAAACCGTAAATTACAGCTACTGCCGCTGCCGCTGCGGCATTATATGCTGTTGCAAGTCCATAAGTCTTTAACTTAACTGCAAAATTATTTGATTCATGTTTGAAACAGATTGATGGATGCAGTTCTTCATCAATATCAAAAGAAAATATCAAATCGTTTGCTTCACTTTTTCCATACTTAAATTTATTCTCCAAAATAGCAGAATAGCGCTCCAAACGCGGATCATCGCAATTGATGAGAGAAATTCCACCACTTTTCATCAGATATGCAAAAAGTGCAGTTTCTTCCATTTCAACTCCATCCAAATCGATAAGTTTTTCGAGATGCTCTTTCCCGATGTTAGTTATTAAACCATGAGTAGGAGCTACCATTTCAGAAAGTATATAAATTTCTCCCGGTTCATTAGTTCCGATTTCGATAACAGCAATTTGAGTTGATTCATCGATTTGTAGCAGTACAAGCGGAGTTCCGAGTTGATTGTTAAAATTACCATAAGTGCTGACAATATTATATTTCTGCTGCAATAAGTGCGAAATTATATTTTTTGTGGTCGTCTTTCCATTAGACCCAGCAACCGCAAAAACTGGTATATTAAATCGCATTCTATGAAATTTTGCCAGTGATGCAAGAGCTAAACCTGTGTTTGAGGTTAGTATGAATGATTTCCCAGTTAAATTATTTTTATTTTCGAAATACCAATCATTAAGCACTAAAGCACAGCCAGCATCTTTATCCAACGATTCAGATACTTTTGTGTGTCCATCAATATTTTCCCCTTTTAATGCAACAAAAATATTATTGTTTTTCAACAATCTTGTATCAGTGGAAATACCCATAAATGCTGCTTCCGGTGCGATATTTATTAAATTTGAAGCCCCGAAAATCGCTTCTAATTCGGTGCCTGTGAATCTTGCCTGGTTTTGTATCATAATAGAAAATTTCAAAGTTATCATTTTTTTTTCAAAATAAGAGTATTTTAGTATTGTATTATTCAGCTCTCTATCACATTATTTTACATTTATGAAAATTATCTTACCTATATTAGCTTTACTATTCAGCATATCTCAATCTTATGCAAATGTTAGGAAAGTTGGCTTTACACAACAGTATAAACTTCCAAGTCAAGCTGCTGCTGCTGTATCCGACGGAGATACAATTGAAATTGATTCTGCTATTTATCCAAAAGATGCTTGCCGCTGGTCAAAAAATAACCTTCTAATCCGCTGTAGTTCAGGATTTGCTCATTTAAAATCAGGAGGTATCTGTTATGGTGGCAAGGCAATATGGGTAATCTCAGGTAATGATTGTACGGTTGAAGGAATTGAGTTTTCCGAAGCATCGGTTGTCGATCAAAATGGTGCCGGAATCCGCTTTGAAGGCACTAATCTAACTGTCAGACGATGCTTTTTTCACGATAATGAAGATGGCATCTTAGCAGGGGACAATGCTAATAGTACAATCTTGATTGAATTTTCCGAATTTCGCAAAAATGGCTTTGGTGATGGCCAAAGTCATAATTTATATATAAATCATATTAAACAATTAATTTTTAGATTTAATTACTCTCATCTTGCTAAGGTTGGACATAATCTTAAAACCCGCGCCCTGTCTAACTATATCTATTGTAATAGGCTCATGGACGAAGATTCTGGTACTTCAAGTTACTTGATTGACATGCCTAATGGCGGCAAATGCTATGTTGCAGGAAATGTTATGCATCAAGGTCTTTTGACTGAAAATAAGAAATTAATTAGTTATAATTTCGAAACGCCTCCAAACCCTGAACAAAAGCTCTATTTCATTAACAATACGATGGTAAATGATTGTCAATCCGGTCCGTTTCTCAGTATTAAACCCGGAATTACAACTTGTATATTTAAAAATAACCTGATTGCCGGAAAAGGTGTACCAATCGACGTTCCGTCTGATTCTTCAAATAATCTGATTTTTCTGAATCCATCAAATGCAGGTTTTGTGTCAATTAATGATTATAATTATAAGCTTTTAAAAACATCTCCTGCTATTGATAATGGCATTGATCCTGGCATTGTTGATAGTATAAAATTATTACCTATTTACCAATATAAAAATCCTAACGATTCGACTGCACGAATTATTTATAATAAAGTTGACATAAGTGCCTATGAATATCAGCCAGAGCAGCCAGTTATAGAATTTTCAAGAGAGTCTTCTAATAAAAAGTACTATTATAATAAGCAAACTGAGGAGTTAGAGCTGACTTTCAATGATAAATCAATGAATTATTCGGATTATTCTATATACGATTATTCAGGTAATATAAAACTGAAGGGTAAATTGCAAGTATGTACGGAATCAGCCAAATCAGTCTCACTCCGCGGTTTAAGCGGGCTTCTGATTGTTCAGATAGCGGGCATTAATAATCAATCGTCTTTTATAATAATAAAGTGAGTAAAGAATATTTATTTTGAAATCTCCAAAATTTCAAAATCAACAATTCCGGCTGGAACTTTGATTTGAGCGAAATCACCTGTCACTTTACCTAAAAGTGCCTTTCCGATCGGCGAAGTTACCGATAGTTTCCTTCTTTCAAAGTCAGCTTCTTCAGGACTAACCATCTGATAATCAATAATATCACCGGTTTTTGTATTTTTAATTTTTACTTTGGATAAAATATAGACCTTATCACTTGGGAACTCATCAGCTTTAATAATCTGAACTTTTGCAAGAGTCATTTCAATTTTAGCAATTTTCATTTCCATTAACTGTTGAGCTTCTTTTGCTGCATCGTAGTCAGCATTTTCAGATAAATCGCCATGAGAGCGTGCATCGGAAATTTTCTGAGCCATTTCACGACGACCTCTGGTTTTCAGATCGTGTAATTCGCTCTCAAATTCGTTGACTCTTTCCTTTGTAAGGTAAACAACATCTGACATGGGATCTCCTGTTTATAGTCTATTTTTATATATTTTGAAAAAAAATAAAGCCGCCTTTAAGCTACGGCTTTATAATCACTAAATCAATAAGCAATTTAATAAATTTTTATAAATTATGCAATAGATGACCTAATTTATATTTTTTAGTTTTTAAATATTCTTTATTTACTTCGTTTGCTTCAATTTCAATAGGTACCAAATCAACGACCTCCAGCCCGTAACTTTCAAGTCCCACACGCTTTCTCGGATTGTTTGTAATCAATTTCATTTTACTTACGCCGAGTAGTGAAAGTATTTGAGCACCAACACCATAATCGCGAGCATCAGGTGCAAATCCGAGATCAACATTGGCTTGCACGGTATCTCGTCCCTGTTCTTGCAGGGCATAAGCTTTTAATTTATTAATAAGCCCGATTCCACGCCCCTCTTGCCTCATATACAAGACAATACCTTTATCATTTTTTTCAATCATTCTTAATGCAGCTTCGAGTTGAGCACCGCAATCACACCGTTTTGAACCGAAAACATCACCAGTTAGACATTCAGAATGCACTCGAACAAGTACTGGTTCATCCTTTTGCCAAGTTCCCTTAATGATAGCAATATGTTCTTTATTATCATTTTTACCTCTGAAAACTTTGATAATAAAATCACCGAATTCACTTGGTAATTTGGCTTCAACTTCTTCTTCAACAAGGCACTCAGAGCGTAATCTATAGGAAATTAAATCTTTTACTGTTATCATTTTTAAATTATATTTTTTTGCAAACTTTCTTAATTGAGGAAGACGAGCCATTGAGCCGTCCGTATTAATAATCTCGCAAAGAACACCACTCGGTTTTAATCCTGCAAAGCGCATCAGATCAATAGTAGCTTCAGTGTGACCGGCACGACGCAGAACTCCGTCTTCGACTGCAATTAAGGGGAAAACATGTCCAGGTCTGCCAAGGTCGTCAGGCTTTGCTTGGGGATCAATTAAAGCTTTTATCGTCAAAGCCCGATCAAAAGCAGATATACCGGTTGTTGTTCCATGAAGATAATCTACGGAAACAGTAAATTTGGTATCGTGTAAAGCAGAGCTATCGCGAACCATCACTTCAAGTTTCAATTCATCGGCTCTCTCAGGAGTTATTGCAACGCATATTAAACCTTTGGCTTTAGCCGACATAAAATTGACCATTTCCGGTGTTATTAACTCGGATGAGCATATCAGATCACCTTCGTTTTCACGTTCTTCATCATCCAAAACAATAATCATCTTTCCGGAGGATAAGTCCAGCAGAGCTTCATCAATAGTATTCATCATAGTTATTTACTTCTTTGTTACGATTGCCGCTTTATCAACTTTTATTTTGACATTTTCTGCAATTTTTATATCAATAGTTTTTTCATCAGTATCGGCAACTTCGCCGTGGATGCCTGAACCGGTAATAACTTTATCACCTTTTCTTAGTCCGTCAAGCATTTTTTGATGTTCTTGCTGTCTCTTTTTTTGTGGTCTGATCATCATAAAATACATTACTAAAATGATTACTCCAAAAAATAATAATGTCGGTAACATAGAACCAGCGCCACCATTTCCACCGGCAGGCGGAGTCATAATCATAAATGTGTTTGCAAAGGGAATCATAATTTCTCCATTAATTAATATCATTATTTAATTTATACAATAAACTATCTTTCCATTGACGAAAATCACCGGAAAGTATTTTTTCTCGTGCTGTTCGGACAAGCCACAAATAAAAAGCTATATTATGCTGAGAAGCTATTATCGATCCCAATATTTCATCGGAGATAAAAAGATGTCGTAAATAAGCCAAAGAGAAGTTAGAACTGGCATAGCTCTCAATAGTCTCATCAATAGATTTTTCAGAAAATTTATATTTAGCATTTTTAATATTAATTTTACCGTTTGATGTGAATAGTTGCCCGTTTCGAGCATTTCTTGTTGGCAGTACACAATCGAACATATCAATTCCTAATTCAATTGCATTTAATATATTTTCAGGTGTTCCAACTCCCATTAAATAACGTGGTTTATTTTCTGGTAAATAATTGATTGAAATATCTATTATCTTATACATCTCTTCTGCCGGTTCACCGACTGAAAGCCCTCCTAAAGCATATCCATCGAAATCCATTTCAGCCATTTCCTGATTATATTTTATTCTCAAGTCAGGGAACATGCTTCCCTGACCGATTGCAAACAAGTATTGATTATGTCCGTATCGAGGTTCAGTATTTTTAAATGCCGCTAAACAACTTCCTGCCCAGCGAAGTGATAGATCCATCGACTGTGAAGCATACTGATAAGTTGTCGGATATGGAACGCATTCGTCTAATACCATTACAATATCAGAGCCAAGACAGCGCTGTATATCTATAACTTTTTCGGGTGAAAAGAAATGCTTTGATCCATCAATATGTGACTTGAATTCAGCTCCATGTTCACTTATTTTTCGTAAATCTTGGAGGGAAAATATCTGATACCCGCCACTATCGGTTAATATGGCACCTTTCCAATTGATGAACTTATGCAATCCACCGAATTTTTCAATTACCTCTAACCCTGGTCTGAGATACAAATGATATGTATTTCCAAGTATGATTTTAGCATTGAGTTCTTCTAATACCCGCTGCTCGACTGCTTTTACCGTGCCAAGTGTTCCAACAGGCATAAACACCGGAGTTTGTATCTCACCATGTGCAGTACTAATAATTCCCGCTCTGGCTCTGCTATTAGTATCAGTAGTCTCTAATTTGAAAAAGGACATCTGTTAATTGTTTATGATTAATGGTTAATTATTAATGAGAAGAGTTAGAAGTAGGAGTTATGAATTATGAATTATGGAATAATTAGGCATGATGCTAATTTAACATAATTTGTAATTCGTGATTATTTAGTAATCCAAGATCCCATATTGTAAAATTTCTCGCGTCTTTGATCTACTAATTTATCTGCCGGAATTTTATTTAATTCGGTAAGTTCCGCTATCAATGCGGATTTTAAAGTTGCAAACATTTGATTATGATCGCGGTGTCCTCCTCCGATTGGCTCCGGAAGTATTTTATCAATTACATTAACCTCTTTTAAATCCATTGCTGTTAATTTAAGTGCAGTAGCAGCCTGTTCTTTAAAATCCCAACTACGCCATAGGATTGAAGAACAAGATTCAGGTGAAATTACCGAATACCATGCATTTTCAAACATCAATATTCTATCCCCTACTCCTAATCCAATAGCACCACCAGATGCTCCCTCTCCGATAATTACGACTATTATAGGAACTTTTAATGAGGCCATTTGAAGTAAATTTTTTGCTATGGCTTCCGCTTGGCCACGTTCCTCGGCTTCTATTCCGGGATAAGCACCGGGTGTATCAAGAAGAGTAATGATCGGTCTTTTGAATTTTTCAGCTAAATGGAATAATCTGTTCGCTTTTCGATATCCTTGAGGATTAGCCATTCCAAAGTTTCTTTTAACGTTCGATTTTGTATCCCGACCTTTTTGGTGGCCAATAATCATTACCGGCTGCCCTTCTAATTTGCCCATTCCTCCAATTATAGCTGGATCATCGCCTATAGAGCGATCTCCGTGCAATTCAATAAAATCTGTGAAAACATTTGCCAGATAGTCCGATGTAATGGGTCTTTCGGGATGACGAGCTATTTGAACGCGCTGCCATGGCGTTAAATCTCGATAAATACTTTCACGCAATTCTTCCACCTTTTTTTCTAACTCGTGAATTGAGTCGGATAAATCGACAGTAGTTGAGAGTTGGCGCATTTCATCAACTTTTTTTTCAAGTTCTGAAATAGGTTTTTCAAATTCCAACATAAATTTATTTGCCACGTTTTAACTTTCTAATAATAAATCTAAAAAATATACCGAAATCGAGAGAAAGGCTATAGTTCATACGGTAGAAGTCATTGAGTTTAATTTTAGCTTCCGTACTAAGCCTATCGGGGCGACTAATTTGTGCCATTCCAATTAAACCAAACTTCCCGATTTTTGATAAATCACCATTAATCGGATAAGTTCCGATAAAAGATTTTTTTCCAATAAATATTTCAAATATGCTTTTTATTAAATTTTGCATTCTACCAAACAACAAAATTAGCACCGGAAAGCCAATACTCAAAAAGAATAAAGAAATAATCAGATCAATTAATCGTTTTAAAATTTTGTACCTAAATAGATTCAATTTATATATCGGCACTGAAGGCTCTATACCGCTGATATCATCAATTATGTTTGAAGTCAGGAAATCTTCGAATTCATTGGCAATATGAAATCGAACTGTCGATTCTCTGTTTGATATAATTTCGATTAGTTCTTTATTAGTGATTGATTTATCAGTAATTAGAACCTCATCAATACCAAAATCCTCAATAATTTTTTTTAAATATTTTATATTTCCTAAAATCGGATAGCTTAAATCACCATCGATAGATTCCTCATTAGTCCGTACCAGTCCAATGATTTGAGAATTATACATTGTTGATTTTTCAATTGAACTAATGAATTTATCAGAAATATAATTAATACCAACAATAAGAATCCTCTTGTCCGATTCGGCTCCTTTAGTTTTTTTCAAAAGAAGTATTATGCTTCTTTGACAAGAGCTGAGGAGCATTGAAAATCCAATGGTCATCAGCACAACACCGCGACTGAAGGCAAAGTCAAGGAAAAAATAGGTTAATGAAGAAAGAAAAAAGAATGTTATCAAATGAGCGATAAATGATTTTCTAATTGATATAATGTTCTCGAAATATTCTCCTACAGCCGTCATTGCAGAAAATAAAACTAATGATATTACGATAAATACTGTTGGATAGGCATAAGGTGGAAAATTTAAAAAATCACCGAACCTGACTTTAGTAGCTAATGCTAAAGAAAAATTTACTATAAATAAATCTAATATTATACAAATAAAGCGTAATCTATATTTAATAAAATAGGCATATAGTGATCTCATTTTAATTCCTAATCTTAGCATAACTATAAACAATCCGGATGATGAGTAATGCTTTCGAGCATAAATTTCCATTGCATTATAAAATACTTTCACTTCATTGAATGCGCTTCTGCGTGCACTTATTCCCTTATAATGAATAATCGAAGTTTCGTGGAAGTACATAATTTTCCAACCCGCTTTTTTTATTCTAAAGCATAAATCTAAATCTTCACCATACATAAAAAATTCCGTATCAAATCCGCCCAGCTTCTTCAATAGCGACGTTCGACAGAACATAAATGCTCCGATGATTGCATCTATTTCATAAGTCTCATCTATACTACGAAATGTTTGGTTGTACTGTGAAAATAATTTCGATTTTGGGAACATGGATTGCAGGCCAAAAAGTTTGCTGAATGAAGCCCAAGGCGTCGGAAATCCTCTTCTGCACGATAATTGGAAAGATCCGTCTGCATTCAGAACTTTACAACCAGCAGCAGCTACATCAGGACTTCTGTCCATATAATCTTTCATAGCTCTGAGTGTGCCTTCCTGAAGTATCGTATCAGGATTGAGGATTAATGTATATTGCCCGATTGCCGCTTCCAGCCCAATGTTATTGGCTTTTGAAAATCCAAGATTCTCGGTTAATGAAATAAATTTTACATCAGTAAATTGCATGGATAAAGTTTCAACCGAATGGTCGTCACTTGCATTATCAACTACGATTGTTTCAATACTTAACCCGTCGGAAGCAGCTTCTATTGAGCGCAAACAACGATATAAAAAATCTTTAACATTGTAATTGACAATTATTATTGAAATATCCATTAGCAAAAAATTTATTTAATCATATTTAATTCTTTTCCGACGGCTATAAACGCGGAAAGTGCTTTGTCGATTTGTTCCTGACTGTGAGCTGCTGATATTTGTACGCGAATTCTATCTTTGCCTCTTGGTACAACCGGAAATGAGAATGCTATAACATAGACGCCATGTTCCAGCATTTTATTTGCAAAATCGACAGCTAATTGCGAACAATTGTCATATTTTCCGAACATAATCGGAACTATCGGATGAACTCCTGAAATAATATCAAATCCGGCTTCTGTCATCTTTTTTCTAAAATATGTCGTATTAGCTTCAAGTTTGTCGCGCAATTCAGTTGTTGAACTCAGCATATCAATTACCTGAATTGTTGCTCCAACTACTGCAGGAGCTAATGTATTTGAAAATAGATATGGTCTTGCTTTGTTTCTCATCCAATCAATAACTTCCTTTTTGGAAGCTATACAACCGCCGGATGCACCTCCCAGAGCTTTTCCAAATGTTGTTGTTATAATATCAACTCTCTCCATTACATTATGATATTCATGGGTTCCACGACCGGTTTTTCCCATAAAACCTGAAGAATGGCTGTCATCAACCATTACGAGAGCATCATACTTTTCAGCAAGATCACAAATTTCTTTTAATTTGGCTATATCACCATCCATTGAAAATACTCCATCAGTGGCTATCATTCTGAATCTACAACCTTGTGCTTCCTGAAGACAGCGTTCAAGTCCCTTAACTGTTTTTCCGCTCGATGAGTCTAAATCTTCAATATTCCTCATATCTCCATGATTATAGACCCAGCGTTGTGCTTTGCATAATCTAATACCATCAATGATTGAAGCGTGATTCAGAGCGTCTGTAATAATTGCATCATCTGGTCCGAGCAGTGGTTCAAACACAGCACCATTAGCATCAAATGCAGAACAAAATAATATTGAATCTTCCATTCCAAGAAATTCGGCTACTTTTTTTTCTAATTCTTTGTGCCTGTCTTGAGTTCCACAAATAAATCTGACTGATGACAAGCCAAATCCACGAGAATCTATTTCTCTGTGGGCAGCACTAATTAGCTCCGGATGCGATGATAAGCCTAAATAATTATTCGCACAAAAATTTAAAACGGTGTTTCCACGAACAATAATTTCTGCTCCTTGAGCTGATTCAATAATTCTCTCATGTTTATATAATTTTTGTTGATGTAATGAGTTAAGCTCATCTGACAAGTAATTTTTAATTTTTCCGTACATAATATTCTTTCTTATAATTTGTGAACTAAAATCTTACAAATTTACCAAATTAAGTCAATCAAAACATAAATATTGCGTAATTTTGTAAGTTACAATTCAAATAATGATATTGATCTTGAGGAGTTTTTGGAATGATTAATGATTTGAGTATAAAAAATTCAGAGGATTTATTAAACAAAATTAGTAAAAATGATATTACTGTGACAGTTATAGGTCTTGGATATGTAGGATTACCACTGGCAATAGAGTTTGCAAAAAAGAATATTAAAACTTATGGAATTGATGTAGATTTAAATAAAGTTAATGCCCTTAAAAAAGGTGAAAATTATATTAAGGATATTAACGATAAATGGGTATCAGACTGTGTTAGTTCCGGTTATTTAATAGCAACGGACAATTTTGAATTTGTGAAAGAATGCGATGTAATTTTTATTTGTGTACCAACTCCTTTCACTGCAAATAAAGAGCCAGACATATCTTACATAGTTTCTGCTGCCGAAAATGTATCTCAAAATATGCGAGCTAATCAAGTTATAATATTAAAAAGTACAACATTCCCCGGTACAACTACAAAAAATGTTCTTCCAATTCTTGAAGCAAGTGGATTGAAGGCTGGTTCTGATTTTTGGCTTGCTTTTTCACCAGAAAGAATTGATCCTGGAAATCAAAAATGGAACACATCAAATACTCCTATTGTTGTTGGCGGATTAACCGATACTTGCACAAAAGTTGCAGCAGCAGCACATAATCTTGTTGTTGAAAAGGTAGTAACAGTTTCTACACCTGAAATAGCCGAGATGGAAAAATTGCTTGAAAATATTTTCAGAAGTGTGAATATTGCTCTGGTTAATGAACTGGCTAAATTGTGCGACAGAATCGGTATAAATATCTGGGAAGTAGTATCTGCAGCGGCTACAAAACCTTTTGGATTTATGCCATTTTATCCGGGACCGGGAATTGGCGGCCATTGTATTTTGATTGATCCTTATTACTTGGCTTGGATGGCTCGCGAATATGACTTTGTTACAAATTTTATCACATTGGCAGCCGAAATTAACGAGGATATGCCTTTTTATGTAAGACAAATGGTGATAAAGGAAATAGCAAAACAGCCTATTATTATGAGTCAAGCTAAAGTTCTCATTCTTGGTATGGCTTTTAAACGAGATGTCGATGATTTACGACACTCTCCTGCTTTAAAAGTGGCTGAATTACTTCTTGACGACGGAATTAATAATATAAATTATCATGATCCATATATTCCTGAAGTTAAAATCAAAAATATTATTTATTACTCTACTCCTGCTCTGACAGCCGAATTAGTGCGCGATCACGATATTATATTAATAACCACCGATCATTCGGTTTTTGATTTTAATATGGTATCCCAAAATGCAAAAGTTGTAATCGATACAAGAAACGCCTGTAAAGATATAAATGATAAATCAAACATTGTTTTACTTGGTGATGGTAAATGAAGAAAATAATCTCGATTGTTGGCGCCAGACCTAATTTTATGAAGGTAGCTCCAATAGATAAAGCTCTACAAAAATATGATTCAATTATAGAACATAAAATAGTCCACACAGGTCAGCATTATGATAAAATGATGTCGGATTCATTTTTTGATGATCTGGATATGCCGCAACCAGCGCACTTTTTAGGTGTCGGCTCAGGTTCACATGCTGAACAAACAGCACGAGTGATTATTGAATTCGAAAAAGTATGTTTGCTTGAGAAGCCTGATTTAGTGCTCGTTGTGGGAGATGTTAATTCGACGGTAGCTGCATCATTAACTTCAGTGAAACTCGGTATTCCAACCGCTCATATTGAAGCTGGGCTGCGGAGCTTTGACCGGTCAATGCCAGAGGAAATTAACCGCATAGCAACTGATTCTATTTGTGATTATTGTTTTGTGACAGAGCAAAGCGGTCTCAGACACTTAGCATGGGAAGGATTTAATTCAAAAAATATCTTCTTTGTTGGCAATACCATGATTGATTCACAGTTTTATGCAATGGATAAAGCAAAAGATTCTGATGTTCTGAAGGAATTTAATCTCAAAAAAGAGAAATATATTCTCGTAACTCTTCATAGGCCATCCAACGTTGATGAGAGCCAACAGATCGAAGAATTTTTAGATATTTTTTCTCAATTTTCTTCAGAACGAAAAATTGTTTTTCCTATTCACCCTCGTACAAGAAAGAATCTCGAATTATTTGGGTTATCTGAAAAAGCAAATCAAATTAAAAATTTAATTCTATGCGATCCACAGCCATATATTCGATTTTTATCGTTGATGATGAATGCGGATTTTGTTGTTACCGATTCAGGTGGTATTCAAGAAGAGACAACAGCTCTTAGTATCCCCTGTCTGACTTTACGTACAACAACCGAGAGACCAGTTACATGCGAAATTGGAACAAACAGATTGATTATACCCGAAAAAGATAGGATCATTGCCGCATTTAATGATTATTTGGCTTATAAACGTCCATCGGGCACAGTACCGCCACTGTGGGACGGAAAAGCAGCAGAAAGAATTGTTGATATTATATTAAATAAAATCTTGAAAATCAGATAAATTTGTTTTCTTGCTAATTTATTCTTAATTTTGAAGTCCTCAAAGAGCGGAAGTGGCGAAATTGGCAGACGCACCATCTTGAGGGGGTGGCGCCCTACGGGCATACGGGTTCAAGTCCCGTCTTCCGCACATCAATAAAGTCTAATCCCTGTAAGAGCAAAATCTTTCAGGGATTTTTTATATCCTTTACAAAACTTGAACATGGTTTTCATTAGAAATTTCAGAATAATTGTAAAACCTCATTTTATCTCAATGATGCAAGGGGAATATTTATAAAAAATCACACTGTTTTAATATTATTTTAATCAACCTATTGACTTTTGTTTTTTTATATTGTATATTTGATTTAGTGGTTATTCGAAATAATCGGTAGTAGAAAGTACTTTCAACTTTCAACTTTCAACTTTCAACTTTCAACTTTCAACTCAGCTAAAGCTGCACTGGAAGCGGAAAGGAAGAAAATATAGGATTTATTTGGACTAAATATTGAAAATAGATTTTATGGAGAATATCATGGTGAAAGTCAAAATCAAACAAACAACAGCCGTACTGATAGCGGCTTTAAACGGATGTGCATATCTGCTGGTTCGTTTTTCTTCAGATAAGAGATGAAGATTGAAAAAAATATTTTAAAGCCTCTACTGGTGGCGGCTTTAGAGGAAATGGGACACCTGCATAATTATTTTTCTTCAGTTATGAGATGAAGGATTGAAAGATTTATATTTTGAACAGCCGTACTGGTGGCGGCTTAAAAACGAAAGGATACACCTGCATGATTGCTTTTCTTAAGTTATGAGATGAAGATTGAAAGGTTTTAAAAAATAGAAGCGCCCTCAGTGCAGTTTTTGTTTCAACCCAAGATTGCGAAGAGAGCGCAGAATTAAATAACTAATTCATTTACAAATTTAAGGATTTTTACAATGAAAAAAATCATTATTGCAGCAATAATAAGTAGTTTTTTACTAATCATTCCAACTTTTCCAGCAATTTATTATAATATGAAACATGGTGATAATAGTCCTGATATAGGATATGGTGGTCATTTAGGTGATACTACCTACCCTGATGGTTCTGTTGTCGTACATTGTGGATTATGTACACCTTGCATTTGTTACACATTTAGCAATGGTACTTTAGTTACTGGTATTGATCCTGATGATGGTCATAATGTTAATTACAATGCAGTATTTATTCCAAATCTTCAATAATTATTAATTAAGCTGCCACTTTTTAAATATTTTCATATTTAATAGAGTGGCAGCTATTTTAAAGAAAGTCATCAAATGGACACAAAAATTACATTATTTAGAAATAATTTATTTAAATACAATTTATTAATCTCTAATATTAGAATAATATTACTTCTTTTGTTTATTTTAGGTCAGTCCTGTTCCAGTCAAATTAAAATTACAACTGATTATAATAACAAGCAAATTCAAATCATAAATAAAATTCAGCTCGAAGAAAATGATGAAAACATTATTAAGACCATCACAAACTTTTCGATAAGTAAAAACAGTGAATTGTTATTAAATGATTATTATTCAGGTGAAATTAAAGTTTATCATTTATATACAGGCAAATTAAGATTTATTACCGAAATTCCAAAAGAATATATTGATTCCATTGCATTAAAAGTTCAGCCATGGTTCCCCGACAAACCTCCGGTTACAACACATTTTATCAATAATCTAAAACTACGGAAGGAAAAAAAAGTAGCAGATATTAAAAAGTCTCTTTCTACATTTTACGGTCATTCTGTTTATTTTAATGATACAATCGTATCAATGGCAAGTATTTATTATCCTTTGCTAATTGATACAATTAATGGTGTGCATTGGGCAAGTGCTCCGCAAGTAATCCTTTTAAAAAATTATAGTAACAAGATATTATCATATAATTTATTAGAAAATCAGAAAGAAAAACAAATTTTTCCTGATCCTAATGTTTTTGTATATGATCAAAAAAATATTTTATTTTTTGTAAAAACAATGAAATATATTCAACCAGGCAGTATAAATAAAGACTCACTGTATATCATTTGTAAATACTTCACGGACGGCAGATTTAAAGAACCTTTAGTAGTTTTGCCGGATGAATATGTTAAATCAAAACTTGAGTATAATTTTGCTCGTCCGATTATGGCAATGAATAAAGATAACATTTTATTTTATACTTTCCCATTATCAGACAAAATTTATATTAGCAATAATCAAACCCATTTTAATATTAAAAATTTTCCGGATGATAACAAATTTGGGTTTATTAAACTATATGATCAACCTCAACTTATTCAAAAACAAGAAAATTTCAAAGAACTCTTTAAAACAACAATATTAAATATAAATACTCTAAATAATACAGATAACATTATTATTTTTTGGTGCTCAAGGTTAAATAAGAAAATCAATTTTTTTATTCAAGAATATACTTTAAGTGGAAAGTTAATATCTCAAATGGAGTTTAATAATACCGAAAGTGAAGAAATAATTTATATAAACTATTCAAAAGAAATTGGTAAAATTGTTGTTTTCTCAAAATCAGAAAAGGGTGTTTTTATTAATCTAATTGATTGGTAATTATGCCTTTAATGATATATTCATTGATTCTAATTTTAAGTTTTCAGCTTTCAACAATGTCTGAAATTAACTCAGTTCTGAAAAATCAAAACGGCGATTTGATTATTATATATTTTTGTAATACTTCACAATGTGTACATTGCTTCGATATTGATAAAAATTCGGTCATTTATGCTCTTGATTTTATAAAAAATAAAAAATATGCAAAAAAAGTCAAAGCAATATCTTGCGTTGAATGTACTCGAGAAATTGAATTTAGAAATTATAAAAAAACACTCAACTTTTTACCTTTTGTTATATGGAACAAAGGAAAAGTTTTTGATGAATTAAAAATCCCATCTACAACTGCTGTAGCAATTATTGATAATAATGGAAAAGTTTTAGCTACTTTTGATTATCAGATCAGAACGGGTTTCTCAAAAGAAATTTGCAAAATAATTGCGAAATATTTTAAATAATAGCTATATAGTCAATTATTTTATCTTATTATAAGGACAATAATCCCGTCGGATATTACCTACCGACAGTCTGGAAAGGAGATAAAGATATTGAAGAGAAACTTGTAAAATTAAAATAAATAATCAACTAACTAAAAAAACTTAATCTTCAAGTTTGGGCTTAATTTTTGAAAGGAAAAAAATGAAAAATGTATATTTAATTTTATTTTTTATGTTTTTTTTAAGTTTTCTCACTATTAACGTACGTTCGGGACATACACTTTATTGATATTGCACAAGCCGAGCAGACTCCCTTCCAGCCAGATCCACATCTGGCTGGAAGATTCCCTCCCAAATAATTTTTTCTAAAATCTCAAAATAATCTAAAATATACTTCGTCTCTTTCTCTGTGATTAGAGTTATTTGATATAATTTATAATTTTTGAAACAATATGGCTTGCCAATGAATATATTTAATTACGACGATGATTTTAGCAGCAATGAATATAATGAAAATATGGACGAACAGTTCCGCCACTACAGCCGGCTTTTGCGAAAACCAAAAGATCAGCGGGAATTGCCCGATTCCGAAATGCTTGAGGAATTAGTTTACTACTGCCTTGAAAAAGAAAAGTACTATGAAGCCCTCGATTTTTCAAATATGTGGCTCGAATCATCTCCTCATTCACTTGAGGCAATGCAAAAGAAAGGTGTAATCCTATTAAATCTCAACAGATTTGATGATGCACTTATTTGTTTCGATACAATTTTATCAATGTATCCATACGACAGCGAAGGTATCATCAATAAAGCTTACACTTTAGATAGTCTTGGCAAATCTACGGAGGCTCTCAACCTCACTGAAGAACTGTTAGAGCGCGAACCAGGCAACGAAGAAGCAATCCTTCAAAAAGGATTAATCCTTGAATCACTCGAACGATACAGAGAAGCTATTATTATTCTGGACTCATTATCCGATTCCATGCGGTATCTAAGGGACGCACTATCGGAAATAGCCTACTGTTACAATTGCCTTGATGAATTGGACATGTCCATACAATTTTACGAAAAATCCATAGACGAAGACCCGTTTGATGCCAACATTTGGTTCAATAAAGGTGTCACTCATCTTGATCTCGGACACCTTTTTGCTTCCATTGAATGCTTCGAAAATGCAGTGGCAATCGATCCGAAAATGGCTATGGCATGGTACAACAAAGGCAACGCTTATGCATCAATTGGAATGCTCAGCGAATCCATTGAGAATTATCGACAAGCTATAAAAATTGATCCTAAAGACACAGACCTCTGGCACAACCTTGCATCTGCACTTGGTGATAGCGGTAATTACGATGAAGCGGTTATTTGCTTTACTAAAGCCCTTGATATAAACCCACTCCACTCCCAATCTTATTTCGGGCGTGGCATTTGTTACGACGCTCAGGAGAAATTTGATCTCGCAATCGAAGATTATAATAAAGCTATTATTTTAAAACACGACAATCCCGAACTCTGGTACGCAAAAGCAGATGCATTATATAATCTCGGTCGTCCAGAAGACGCAGTTCGCTGTTATCAACGCGCACTCGATTTGAATCCCGATCACTACGATTGTCTGATAGATTACGGTGCAACTCTTTTTGAACTCAACCAAGTCAATGAAGCTGAAGATGTTTTTTTAAAAGTCATAAAAATTGCTCCCGAAAACGCAGAAGGATTTTATGAATTAGCCAAAGTTCATGCACGGTACGGAAATATTTTGGATGCTACTTTGCTTTTAGCTAAATCATTTAAAATAAATAACAAAAAACGTATCGATTTCGAGTGTGAATTCCCCGATATAATCGGTTTAAGTGAATTTCCCGCGTTTTCTGCTTCTGTAGAACTTTATTTTAATGAAATTGAAGATATATACTAAAACCGGAGATCTCGGTAAAACCGGATTGTTCAACGCTACACGTACATCCAAAAGCTCTTTACGGGTGGACGCTTACGGTACGATCGACGAACTCGTCAGCGTATTAGGAATTGTCTTAGCCCACCGCCCCAACATAGAGTTCAAAACCATTATCGACAAAATCTGTTCAACATTATTTGAAATCGGAACGGATCTGGCAAGCCCATACAATCCGCCACCAACCTTTAAACTCACACGATTCGACGGTAAAGCTACAAAACTTCTCGAAAATAAAATAGACAATTACAGCTCACAAATGCCCGTACTCAAAAACTTTATCAGACCGGGCGGTTGTCTGATAGCAGCCCATCTTAATCACGGGCGAACCGTCTGCCGCCGTGCAGAACGAATAGTTGTACATCTGTCTGAAGAAGAAGAAATAAATATCAATATTATCGAATACCTAAACCGTCTTTCCGATTTTCTGTTCACAGCCGCCAGATATGCAAACTTCCTCGAAAATATTCAAGAAGAAAACTTCTGAATTACGAATTATGAATTGTAAATTAAAAACGCTTGCAGCAGCTTTTAAATCCTTATAAAAATTCTTCACGATTACACCTTAAATTTAATCTATAATCACAATAGGTCAATGTTACCTATCCTACAATCCACTAATTGTCATTCCAGCGCATGCAGGAATCCCCTACCAGACACACTTTAGGAGATTCCCGCATTCGCGGGAATGACAGACTTCAAGTAAGAAACGATATAATTTATTATCATATAGTTTTCAATTGAAGTATAAATTCATTAATTAAAATTTAATTAAAATTTTCTTGCAATTATATCAAACGAAATTGTTAAATTTGTATAATCAGTTATTTGATGATGATATTTTAACTGATTGTTATGTGATAATTTGATAAATAGACTCTGTAAAAATGGCAATAGCAGAGGAATTGAGGGTATAAAACTTCATCAATTTGAAAAAAAGTTCTTATTATATAAAAATTTGGCTATGATATAACATATTGTGTAGATAAATTGTTTGCTGAAACAAATGATGAATTTGATGTCAGCGCTAACTTTAAGTAATTATTTATATTTCCATTCATTGTCTTTTGTATTCTAAACCAATTCATATAGTTCT
>JAPLFL010000088.1 GCA_026390695.1 Candidatus Kapaibacterium sp.
GACGAAGCTCTTGCACAGGCTTATCTGTTTCAGAGCGAATTAATCGTTGATCAAACTGCTTTTACGGCTGCTTTGCCTTCGTTTGCGCCGCCTTTTGCAGCCGATTTCCTTGATGATATCGAAGCTGCGGACGCTATTCCGGCGGGTGAAGTCGATTTGAACCAACAAGCGCTGCATACTTCGGAGGTTGAAAGCATATAATAGCTGACTTGAGGAAGTAGAAATTGACTTCCTTAACTAAATAGTCAATGACATATAAAAAAAAACCAACCACTTTTTCTAAGGATGGAATGAAATAAAAATCCCCTCAACCGCAAAAGAGGGGAAGTGGAGATTTTCTAAGATTGTCACAAGGAAGTTGGCTTGATGTAATAATAAATTTAAATTTTTTGCAATATTTTTATCAATTGTTAAAATGAAAAAGATTATTAAACGTCATTACTATGTAAGTAAATTTGATATAAACTTTTTTAATATAAATCAATGATAAAAAATATATTCCGTGCCGATTCTCGTGGTCATTTTGATTACGGTTGGCTTAAAACATACCATAGCTTTAGTTTTTCTAATTATTTTGATTCGTCAAGGGTTCATTTTGGAGCGCTGAGAGTTGTTAATGATGATTTTATTCAGGCTGGAACGGGTTTTGATACTCATCCTCATGAAAATATGGAGATCATTACAATTATTCTGACGGGTTCAATCAAACACAGAGATAGTACTGGAACGGAAGAGATATTAACAGAAAATGAAGTTCAGATTATGTCTGCAGGACGAGGGGTCAGACACTCGGAATTTAATCCTTCTGATGAAGAAGACCTGACTCTTTTCCAGATTTGGATTCTTCCGGAACAAAAGAATATTGATCCTCGGTATGATCAGAAGAAATTTAACCCCGCCGATAGGAAGAATAAATTTCATTTGCTTGTTTCTCCTAAAAATAGCACAGATCATCTTTTCATTAATCAACAAGCGTTTCTGTCACGAGCTGATTTTGATGCAGGTACAGAGATAAATTACGAACCATATAATAGTTTAAACGGAACTTTTATTATGGTAATAAGTGGTAATGCAGTAATTGATGGTGAAGAATTAAACCCACGTGATTCTATATCGGTTGGCAGAAGCAATTGCATACCAATTAAAGCAGATACGGATGTTGAATTATTAATTATTGAAATACCATTAAATTAAGTAAATATGAATTCTTACTCTTTTAGTTTCGGTGCTTCTTGGATATTATTAGTTTTACTATTAATTATAGCTCTTGGAATAACTTTATACACATATAAAAATACGGTTCCGGAGATTGCTCAGTCAAAGAAGAATTTATTGATTATATTAAGAACAATTGCAATTGGTCTATTGCTTTTTATTATTTTCGATCCGGTGCTTACAATGATCGGAGGTTCAACAGAGCCGCCAAGACTTGCTGTGTTAATAGATAACTCGCTATCTTGTGCTACTAATGATGCAGCCGGAAGCAGGAAAGAAGAGCTGTTTAAAGCTATAAAAGGATCTGATTTCATTAGTTTAGATCAGAAAAATACAAAGATTTGCTTTTTCGATTATGAACTTAAATTCCCAACTAAATTTTCGATAGATTCATTTAGTCAAAATGGTCAAATGACTGATATATCCAAAGCAATTCGTTGGGCAAGGAATAATTCAGAAGAAGATAATATCAGATCAATATTATTAATTAGTGATGGCGCTTTCAATTCAGGTATAAATCCGGTTTATGAGGCTGATGAATTTGCAAAACCCATATATGTTATCGGGATCGGAGATACTAACGACCCGAAAGATTTAAGTATTCAATCTCTTGTAACCAATGAAGTGATTTACCTTGAGAATCAAGTTCCGGTTAATGTGAACTTTAAAATATCCGGATATGAAAAAGCAGAAGTAGCAATTGATTTGCTTGATAATGGAAATAAAATAGCTGAACAGAAAGTGAATATATCACCGGAAATGCAGGATTATTCCGTTATTTTTAATTATATGCCTAAACAAGACGGTATTCATAAAATTTCAGCAAAAGCTAATGAGTTATCAGGTGAACTTACTACCAAAAACAACCAGATTTCCGAATTTGTTAATGTTTTGAAAAATAAAAGAAAAATAGTAATTCTTGCAGGAGCACCAAGTGCGGATTTAAGCTTTTTCCGTTCCACTGTTTCCAAGGAAAAAGGCGTTGAGGTTAAAGTATTTATTCAGAAGAAAGAAGCTGAATTTTATGATCCAGCACCTACTATCCAAGATTTTAAAGAAACCGATGTTTTTGCATTAATTGGATTTCCAATTTCATCAACATCGGCAAATGTTCTTCAAATGCTAAAAACTGAATTGAATGCAGGGAAATCTCTTATTTTTATTCCTTCAATTTCAACCGATTATTCTAAATTAAATCCCTTAGAAAATTATCTTCCTTTCTCCGTTGTTAGTTCCAATCCACAGGAAATGCTTGCTCAGGCAGACGTTAAACCTCAGGCAACCGTAAATCACATTCTAAGGATAAACGGTAACGATGATGATGCAAAGCTTTGGAATCAATTACCTCCACTTTTTCATACTGAAACTTTTGTTCGCCCTAAACCAGAAAGTGAAATTCTTGCAAGTATGAAAGTCAACGGAGTATCATTGAAGGAACCTTTAATTATTATGCGCGATTTTCAGGATAAAAAATCACTTGCTATTATGGGTTATGGCTTGTACCGTTGGAAATTATTCGGTTATGCATTAGAAAAATCAAAGGGCAAAGAAGAAACTACCGATTTATTTGCAACATTACTGCAAAATTCTGTTCAATGGCTTTCTGTTACCGATAAGAATAAAAATGTAAAAATTAAAACAGGGAAATTACATTATTCAAGTAATGAAAAAATTGATTTTTATGCTCAGGTTTATGATGCAGCCTATACACCAATCGAAAATGCCTACGTAAGTCTAAAAATTAACGGTGGCAAGGAACAGCGTGAAATAGCTTTAAATTCTATTGGTAATGGACGATATACGGCTGCAATAGATCCTTTGCCCGAAGGTGATTATGCTTTTTCAGGTTATGCAAAAGTAAATGAAAAAGATATTGGTAATGATAATGGACGTTTTAGTGTTGGAGAATTACCTTTAGAGTATCAAAATCTTAAAATGAATGTCCAGCTTTTAAGATCAATAGCCGAACGCAGTGGAGGGAAATTCTATTTAGCGAAAGACGCTTCCATGTTTTTAAAGGATTTGAAAGCTAATTCAAACTTTTCCGAACGTGGAGTGACAAAAAGGAATGAAATTGTATTCAGGAGTTTTTCAATAATATTAATAATTGTAATTATATTGTTTTCTTTAGAATGGTTTTTAAGGAAAAAATTTGGTATGATTTAAATCGGAGTAAATTATGGTAAAAAGTATCTTGTCATTAAATATTATTATTTGTGTAATATTATTAAATTCATGCGCCGGATATATATATTCGCCAACAATCAATCTTCCACCCGAACCAATGAAAAAAGGCGAAACACACATTTCGGCTGCGTTTGAAACTATGCCAAAGGTTAATGCGGATTGGTATCACAGAACAACAAATGCGGTATGGGTAGGAGCTAAATATGCAATTGATAATAATGTTACACTTCAGGGTCGCTTTTGGACAAATCTTCCATTCACATCCGATGATTTGAATGGTCTGCCGATTAAATATCATATTTTTAATTACACTGGTTTTTCCTTATCATCAATTATTATGTTAAAAAAATCCGAAACATTAAGTTATGCTATTATTCCTGCTTATTCTCAGGTGTTTGATATGGGGGTGAGTAAAGGTCAGGCTTTTGCTCTATATTTTGCGGCATGGCTGCCACAATTTTATATTTTAAAACCATATACTTCATTCGGAACAGGTTACGGCTCAGGCCATTTTCTTAAAAATCAAGATGGGTTCGGATTATCGTATCATTTGGGATTTAATTCGGAAATAATAAAAAATCTAAACCTCGTTTTTGAATCTTATTTGCTTTGGCAAAGAAACATGAATGCTAATGTTAATGAATTAATCCCCGGAATCAGTACAGGTTTATCTTTTAATACTGACATATTCAATTAATCCGGAGTATTTTGGTACGACATATATATACACTTGAAAAACTAATTCCTGAACTTAATTCTCTTGTTGGTTTTCAGCTTTCGGAGTGCTTTAGTCAGGATAAAGACTCTTGTGTAATGTGTTATGATAATGGTAACAGACTTGACTATCTTTACATTTCAGTTGAAGCAAATAATTCCTATTGTTATTTAATTTCAGATTTCCACCGTCAAAAAAGAAACAGCGCTGATGTTTTCAATTTATTAATCGGAGAAACGCTGCAAAATGTTGAGCTGATAAAACATGACAGAATCATCAGATTTACATTTATTAATTCAATCCTGTATATACGTCTTTATGGAGGCTCACAGAGCGCAATAATAGCATGTTCAACTGATGGAAAAATTATTGATAGTTTGAATTTGGAGGGTGGTATATCCGGCGTTAAAAATTTAAGGATTGATATTTTTGAATGTCTGGAAGCAAAATTAACAAATTTTTCAGAAATGCCAGAAGATTTACTTCTTTCAAAAGCTTTGAAAAATTCAGAATATTTATTGGGGGTTTACTATACTCAGGAACTGTTATTAAGGCTGAAATTTGAGGATTGTCCTATTAATAAACTTGAAAGCCAGCAAATAGTACAAATTGAAAGCGAAGCAGAAAAGATACACAGTGAGTGCCTTAATTCAAGGGAATACTATTTATTAAAATCAAATTCTGGTGTTTTGATTCTTTCCCTGATTCCTTTGATCAATTATCCTGATTGCTATTACAAATCAGATAATTTAAGTGATTTGATCAGGCGTAAACATTCAATTTCTCATTCTGTCAAATCCTTCAGCCAGCGCAAAAATTCTATTATTCAGCAAATTAATAGAAAAATCAAAAGAATCTCTGCTACAATATTTCATACCAAACAAATACGTGAAACAGCATCAAAAGCAGATTATTATCGCTTATGCGGTGATTTGCTTTGCTCTCAGCCTGATCCGGGTGTGAAATCAATTGAATCCGTTAATTTGGATGATTATGAAGGGAATAATATAATTATTAAACTTAATCCCCGTCTCAATTTGATTGAAAATAGCAAATTCTATTATGATAAATCTAAGAAAAGCCGAGCTGAATCTGAAATAAGAACTGCAAAACTACCTGAATTAGAGAATAATCTGAATAAATTATTAACTTTGAAAATGAAAATTGAAGAAACCCAAACAATGAAACAATTGGATGAATTAAAAAAAGGGAGCTCTGAATCAAACTCAGATACGGATTTTGAAAAGATAGATCCAAGTAGTAAATATCGAGTCTTCGAGTTATCCGACGGATTTTTTCTTTATGTAGGAAAAAGCGCTGCCAATAATGATGAACTCACAATGAAGTTTGCTAAACAAAATGATATATGGTTACACGCACGTGGCTCCAGTGGCTCTCATGCAGTCATTCGTGTGGATAAAGGAAAATCACCAACAAAAGCTATTATCCGCGAAGCTGCCGATATAGTAGCTTATTATTCAGGAGCCAGAAATGCTAAGTATGTACCAGTTGCATATTGTGAACGTAAATATGTCCGAAAACCTAAGGGTGCTGCAGTAGGAGCCGTGGTAATGAGCAGGGAAGATGTTGTAATGGCAGAACCAAAGCTGAAGGGTGCTTAAAATGAAAGAATTAAAGGATAATTACCGTGAGAAGCGAATCAATCTTATTAACGAATTAAGACGCCATGAGGAACTTGATCCAAATGTACTTGATGCAATGCTGACAATCAAGCGGGAGTTTTTTATGAACCCCATTCATGCCAGCCGTGCTTATGATGATTCAGCTTTACCGATTGACTGCAATCAGACAATCTCGCAGCCTTATACGGTTGCGTTTATGACCTCACTTCTTAAAATTGAGCAGAGTATGAAAACATTAGAAATTGGTACGGGATCCGGTTATCAAAGTGCTGTTCTTGTGGCATTGGGAGCAAGGGTTCATACAATTGAACGGCATAGACAGCTTCACGAAAATGCAAAAAAACGCTTTGAAGAGCTCGGCTTGCAGATTATGACTTCGTGTGGTGATGGGACACTTGGTTGGAAGTTATATTCACCATATCAGCGGATTATAGTAACAGCAGCCGCACCGAATATCCCAGAAAAACTTAAACTTCAACTTGCTGTTGGAGGCAGACTGGTAGTACCTGTGGGTGATAAAGATACTCAGAAAATGTATCTTATTGAAAGGATCAGTGAATCAAACTTTCGGGAAACACCTAAACAATTTTTTAAATTTGTACCTTTAATTGGTGCTGATGGCTGGAAGGAATGAAAAGCTTCAAGTTTTGCTTTCACTTTAATTCATCCCAATTCAATCCTTATTATTGATGATTTAATAGCTCGAAAATTATAGAAACTGATAGTAGAATTTCTGATGAGTGATTATTTTTATTTGAATAAAATGTTTCCTACTTGAAGGCTGTCATTTGTGCGTATGCAGGAATCTCCTGATTGGCACTGGAAGGAGATTCCCGCATTCGAGACTGTGTGAAAACTACCTTTTCTTGTCATTTCTGCGAATGCAGGAATCCCCCCAATAGTAGCGCAGTCATTTGTCAGGATTCTGGATTATGAAGTTGTAACCGAAGGAGATTCCCGCAAGCGCGGGAATGACACGGAGGATGAAACTGTCATTCCTGTGTATGCAGGAATCTCCTGATTGGCACTGGAATGGGATTCCCGCATGCGCGGGAATGACAATAATTCCTAATTCATTTATGAAATGATATAATATCAAAAATATTAATAATTAATTTATAAATTTACAATATTCAAATAAATATTATCGTCTAATTAAAAATGAAAAATATAGCCGTCATTTATCTTGCAATATTGATTTTCTCTTTTCTCCATTCTGAATTAGGATTGATGAAGAATGAATGGGATGATTGTGCTAATCACGATATTTGCCTTGTTCTCGAAAATTCCGGTAAACCATCAAAAATTATTCAGATTCCGAATGTTCCGATTTTTTCTGTTTTTTTAATATCAGTTATATTGCTGGATGAAAGTCCTCATCCGGCTTTGATTAATTTAAAATTATTTGTATTAAATCCTCTCTCACTCTTCCTCAAAAGTAGATTAATCTTTCTTCTGCATACTATCCTTATTTAGATTTAATTTATTTACACAATCTCTGAAGTCAAAAGCTCAACAAGCCTGACCAAAGAGTTAAAAAATATTAAGAGAACTATTTCTAAACTTAAAGAAGGATTCTATGTTTAATAAAATTATTGCTTATTCAATAAAAAACAAACTAATTATTGGAATTTTTACGATTGCATTAATTTCTTTTGGAGTATATTCGTTGATAAATATTCCTATTGATGCAGTTCCCGATATTACTAATAATCAGGTACAAGTAATTACAGTGGCTCCTACTCTTGCATCTCAAGAGGCTGAACAGTTCCTGACTTATCCGATAGAAAAATCTATGGCTACCATTCCAAATGTGATTGAGCTTCGTTCAATCTCTCGATTTGGATTGTCGCTTGTTACTGTTGTATTTAAGGATAATGTTGATATGTACTTAGCCAGGCAACTCGTCGCCCAGCAGATAAAAGAAGCTGAAGAGAATATTCCTCACGGTATTGGCAGGCCAGAATTAGCACCTGTCAGTACTGGATTGGGAGAAATTTATCAGTATCTAATTCAAGTTAAAAAAGGTTATGAAAATAAATATTCATTGACCGATCTTAGGACAGTTCAAGATTGGATAGTCAAACGTCAGTTGTTAGGAACTCCCGGAGTTGCTGAGGTCAGCTCTCTTGGTGGATTTATTAAACAATATGAAGTGTCTGTAAATCCCGATCGGCTAAGGTCAATGAATACCTCGATAATTGAAATTTATAACGCACTTGAAAAGAATAATGAGAATACTGGAGCCGCATATATTGACAAAAAGCCGAACTCATATTTTATCAGAGGTATGGGATTAGTGAGTTCACTAAAAGACATTGAAAAAATTGTTATAAAAAATGTAAATTCTGTTCCTTTGCTGATCAAGGATGTGGCGACTGTTCGTATGAGTTGTTCGGTGCGTTATGGTGCCGTAACAAAAGACGGTACAGGTGAGGTTGTTGGTGGAATGGTTATGATGCTAAAGGATGAAAACTCAGGTCAGGTGATTGAACGTGTGAAAGAAAAAATTAAATTAATTGAAAAGAATTTACCTATAGGTTTGTATATTGAGCCTTTCATCGATCGTACTAACCTTGTTGACAGAACGATACGAACCGTTACAACAAATTTGATTGAAGGTGGACTGATAGTTATATTCGTACTTGTACTATTTCTGGGCAATATGAGAGCCGGATTGCTCGTAGCTTCTGTATTACCACTGTCAATGTTATTTACATTAACAATGATGTATTCGTTCGGAATATCAGGTAATCTGATGAGCCTTGGAGCGATAGATTTTGGATTAATAGTTGACGCTGCAGTAATAATAGTAGAAAGTATTGTTTTTCGATTAGAGCATTATAAGGAAAAAGATAATTTATCTCAATCGGAAATGGATATTCATGTTTTTAAGTCAGCATCAAAAATACGTCAATCAGCATCTTTTGGTGAATTAATTATCTTGATAGTATATCTGCCTATTTTAAGTTTAGTTGGTATCGAAGGGAAAATGTTCAGACCAATGGCTATGACTGTGGGTTTTGCGATAATCGGGGCATTTATTTTGTCTTTAACTTATGTGCCTATGATGAGTTCAATTTTTCTCGATAAAAAATTATTAAACAAAAAACACATTTCCGATCAAATAATGAAATTTTTTCAAACGATTTATTCTCCATTATTAATTTTTGCATTAAAAAGAAAGGCAATTATCGTTGGAACAACTTTGATAATCTTAGCTTTATCGGTAATTGGATTTATCCGCTTAGGTGGTGAATTTATTCCAAGACTTGAAGAAGGTGATCTACTGATTTTGGGGAAAATTAAAGCTGGAAGTTCAATATCACAAACAATTGAAACAAGTACAAAGATTGAAAAAATTCTAAAAAATAAATTTCCCGAAGTAAAATCCGCAGTATCCAAAATAGGAGTCGGAGAAATTCCAACCGATCCAACTCCGATGGAATCATGTGATATAGTTGTCTCACTTGAGCCTAAAAGCCTATGGAAATCAGCAAGTTCCTTAAATGAATTAATAGAGAAAATGCAAAAAGAATTATCTGTTTTACCAGGTGCAAGTTATGAATTTTTACAGCCGATTGAAACTCGTTTCAGTGAATTAATGACAGGAACACGATCGGATATAGCTGTCAAAATTTACGGTGAAGATTTAAACCTTTTAACTGAAAAAGCTGAGGAAGCCAAAGCGATTATTCAGGATTTAAAAGGCATCGGTGATATTAAAGTGGAACAAATGATTGGTTTGCCACATGTTCAAGTGAAGTTTAATCGTGATAAATTGGCTTTATATGGTCTGAATATCAAAGATTTGAGTGATGTGTTGAAGGCTGCATTTGCAGGAGCAAGTGCTGGTGTTATTTTTGAAGGTGATAGACGATTTGAACTTGTTGTTCGTCTTGATTCTTCTCACAGGCAAGAAATCTCAGATATTCGAGGTCTTTTTGTTCCATTAGCTTCCGGTGAACAAATCCCACTTGAACAAGTTGCCGATATTAATTATGAAGAAGGGCCACAGCAAATTGCTCGGGACGATGGTAAACGTAGAATAACCATCGGAATTAACGTAAGAAACAGAGATGTCCAATCTTTAGTCAGGGAAATTACTGAGAAAATCGAAAAGCAGTTGAAATTACCTGCTAATTATTACGTTACTTATGGCGGCCAGTTTCAGAATCTTGTAGAAGCAAATAAACGTTTAACTTATGCAGTACCTCTTGCTTTGATTTTGATTTTATTAATATTATTTTTTACATTTAAATCTATAAGGGAAACACTGTTGATTTTTACTGCTATTCCATTTTCTGCAGTAGGTGGTATTGTTGCACTAAATATCAGAGAAATGCCGTTTAGTATTTCTGCCGGAGTTGGTTTTATAGCATTGTTTGGGGTCTCTGTTTTAAATGGAATTGTACTCATTTCGCATCTGAACAGCTTGGAAAAAGCGGGTTATGATGATTTATATAATAGAATAATAAAAGGAACGAAAGATAGACTCAGACCGGTATTGATGACTGCTTTTGTTGCTTCATTCGGATTTTTGCCCATGGCACTTTCTTCTTCTCCGGGTGCTGAAGTACAAAAACCGGTAGCGACAGTTGTAATTGGTGGTTTAATTAGTTCCACTTTCCTGACATTAATAGTTCTGCCTATTTTATATTCAATATTTTCAAAAAAAATAAAATCAGGTGATGGAAATATATTAGCAAATAATGTTATTGGTATAATTTTCTTATTTATAGCATCAACCGGTTTATATGGTAAAGATTTAAAGAAAGAAATATCCTTAGAAAAAGCAATACAGATCGGACTGGTGAATAATTTAGCTGTAAAGGTAGGGAATCAGGAAATTCAAGTACAGGAAAAGCTATCAGCAACTGCATTAGATTTAGGAAAAACAACATTTAGCCTTAATTATGGCCAGATTAATACTCCAAAAAATGATAATGAAATTGGTATCAGTCAAAAATTTTCTTTTCCAACTTTGTATTCAAGTCAATCGGATTATTATGCTCAAAATATTTTAAGCTATGAGACAAGGCACAATATTATTAAAAATAATTTGATAAAAGAGATTAAATCTGTTTATTTTAGGCTTTTAATATTAAACCAAAGACTTGAATTAGTAAATCATCAGGATTCAATTTATTCAGAGTATCTTCAAAAAGTTGATATGAAATTTCAAAAAGGCGAGACTTCTTCACTCGAAAATGCAAATGCTAAGTCAGAATTTTATGATATAAAAGATCATAAGAGATTAATTGAAAATGAAATTTCAATAAATGAAAATAAATTGAATGTACTTATTTCGGATAAGCAGAACTATACTATAAATCTGCTTGAAGATTATATAAAAAAGCTTAACGTTCCCGATCAGTCAATGATTGCCAACTTTCCCGAATTAAAATTAGCTGAACAAAATATCAAGTTAAATAAATCTCTTAGTTCTATTGAGCGAAATAAACTAATGCCTGAGTTTTCATTGGGATATGTAAATAAGTCATTTACTGATTCATATATTGGCCGGTTTTCTGTTTATGAATTTAGTATTGATATTCCAATATGGTTTATGCCTCAGAACAAAAGAGTTGAAGCTTCTGAGTTAAATGAAGAAATTGCTAAGATAAATTATCAGTATTTAAAGAATGGTTTATTAGCAGAAATACAAACAAATATTGACAGTTATAAGCTTTACTTAATACAAATTGAAACTTTTAAACAATATAGACTTCCTCAAGCAACCCTAATTGAAAAAAATACCTTAGCAAGTTATTCAGCCGGTGATATAGGATATTTGGAATATTTGCAAAACCTAAAACGTTCTTTTGATATTCGTGAATCTTTTTTCACAAGTATTGATACCTTAAATCAAATTATAATAAACATTGAATATTTAACAGGAGTGAAATAAATGAAAATGAAATTATCTGTTTTAACGATTATTATACCTCTAATTCTGGTATTTCAATCATGTAATAAATCTGATGATGCAAAAGATACAAAATCACATCAAGAAGAACATAAAGAAAAAAATACAAATTCTGTAGAATTGAGTGAAATTCAATTTATTAATGCCGGAATTATATTAGGCAATTTTGAAAATATAGAATTAGCTGAAGCTCTTAAAGTTACTGGAATATTGAGAGTACCACCTCAAAATCAAGCTTCGGTTTCAAGTTTTATTGCAGGAATAATAAAAAGTATTGATGTAAGTGAAGGCGCTTATATTAATAAGGGACAAATACTTGCCAGTATCAGCCATCCAGATATTATCAAATTGCAACAGGATTACTTGGAATCGAAATCCAATCTTGAATTTCTTCAAAATGATTATGATCGGCAATTGGAATTACAGAAAAATAACGTAAATGCTGGAAAGACATTTCAGGATGCTCAATCAAAATTTAATATTATAAAGGCTAAAGTTGCATCTCTTGAACATCAGCTCACAATGCTGTCAATACCTTTTGAAAAGTTAAATGATAAGAATATTATCAATTCTGTTAATATCAAATCTCCGATTTCCGGTTATATCGGTAGTATAAATATTAAAATTGGCTCTTATATAGAACCCAATAAAGAAATTTTCAGTATAATTGATAATAATAAATTGCATATAGATCTAAATATTTATGAAAAGGATATGACTCGTGTTCAAATTGGGCAAAAAGTTAATCTTGTAATCACAAATCAGCCCAATAAACATATTGAAGCAAAAATATTTAGCCTGGATAAATCTTTTGCTAACGAAAGCAAATCCATTATTGCTCATGCCGATATTTGCAGTGGTGATCGAAATGGTTTAATCGCAGGAATGTTTTTGAATGCCATAGTGCATGAGACTGGAAGAGAGTCATTGGCATTACCGGAGGATGCAGTAGTCCGGCTCGAGGGTAAGGAATATATCTTCATTACAATTGATGATTGCTGTGCTGAAGATGCTAAAAAGGAAACCAAGAATCAAGAATCAAAATCCAAAACAGAAGAGAAATCAGTTACTAAAAGTTACTCATTTAAATTGGCTGAAGTGAAAACCGGCACTCGCGAACTCGGATTTGTTCAGATTCTACCGATAAATAAAATACCCGATGGCTCTCAAATTGCTATCAAAGGTGCTTATTTTATATTATCTCAGTTGAAGCTTGGCGAAGGTGGCGGTTGCGTGGATGATATTTAATCGTAGTCAATAATGTATAGAAGAAAATAGATATTTAGTATTTAATTTCACAATAAATATTTATTAGATTCGTTTATACTATCTTGAATCAAGTATTTTAATATATATACCATACACTCAATTTATGACAAAAATATATGATAATATAATCGGATCTTATTTTTTAATTATTAACTTAATAAATTTTATATATAATAAAGGGGTACTATGAAATTAGCTTCACAGGAATTATCAACAGAGCATAAAACTATATTGCTCGCAATCAAGGTTGTTGAAAAAATCTGCACTATTTTACGTGCTGATGGTGAGATAGATGTCCGCGATGCACAAAATATAATTGACTTCATCCGAATTTTTGCTGATAAATTTCATCACGGCAAAGAGGAAGGTCTGTATTTTCCTGCAATGGTCGAAGCAGGGTTCAGCAATGAGTTTGGGCCGGTTGCAGTTATGCTTTCCGAGCATGTGGAAGGGCGCAGTTATGTTAGCATGATGCAGGAAGCAATATCCGGTGATGTTCTTGATAAACAGAAATATGCCAAAGGCGCTTCTTCTTATGCTTTTCTTTTGACCAGTCATATTGACAAAGAGGATAATATCTTATATCCTATGGGTGACGGTAGGTTAACAGCACAGCAAAATAATGAATTGTTAGAGAAATTCAAGCATTTCGAAGAACAAGTGATAGGGAAGGACAAGTACCAATATTATTTCGATTTAGTAGCGTCACTTCAGACAAAATATTTGAGTTAATATAAATAAAATAAAATTAATCAGGATAATTCATTATTATTTGATGCAATTGAAATATTTTATTTAAATAAATCTCTTTTTTAAATTTCACCAGCCCCTCTTTTGTAAAGAGGGGTTTTTCATTATATCCCAATTTGATAAGGAATGTAAGGAGATTTTTGTATTGAGTTATGAAAAATCTGTATTAAATAGTTCTTTGAAATAGATTATAAATGTTTTGGAGAGATTTAATAATATTTTGAAATATTTCGTGGGTATTTTGATTATGTTCGTAGATATATTGAAGGGTTTCTTTTATATTATGAAAAGATTCTTGAATGTCTTGAAAGCGTTCGATAGATATATGAATACGTTCAAAGATGTTTTGAAAGCGTTCGAAGGTATTTTGAATACGTTCAAAGATGTTTTGAAAGCGTTCGATAGATATATGAATACGTTCAAAGATATTTTGAAAGCGTTCGAAGGTATTTTGAAGACGTTCAAAGATATTTTGAAGAACTTCAAAAGGTCATCGAAAGCATTCAAAACCATTTTGAACGTATTCATAGAGCCTTCGAAAGCATTCATAAGTAAATTGAATGGCTTCAAAAGGTCATTGAAAGATTGCATAAGTATATTGAAAGACTTCAAAAGGTCATTGAAAGATTGCATAAATATATTGAAAGACTTCAAAAGGTCATTGAAAGATTTCGATAATCAATTTAATGTAATCAAAGAATCATCGAAAGTTTTCAAAAGGGATTTTAATTCATATTTAGTGCTATTCTTTGAAAATGTCATTACTGCATGCGCACAAATGACAGCAAAGCAATTGACTGGGATTCCTGCATACGCACAAATGACAGCAAAGCAACTGATGGGGATTCCTGCATACGCACAAATGACAGCAAAGCAACTGATGGGGATTCCTGCATACGCACAAATGACAGCAAAGCAACTGATGTGGATTCCTGCAAACGCAGGAATGACAGTTTAGTAGAATTTTCAAGCTAATCAGAAAGAAGAATTTCTGATTAGAGGAATAGTTTCATGAGTTTGCGATCAATAAGAAATCTATTTGAAAATATGATAATAAATCAATAAGGTATGATCTTTTTCATTAGTTCTGTGAAATTTCAATACTTTGTTCAAGATGCTCAAATTTCTTGAGAACATTATCCTCGAATAACTTAACCAAACTATTGACACATTTTTCTAAATTATCATTATCCTGTTTGTTAGCTTTAATACTTTTTTTTATTCTCTCAATCTCCTGGACAATATTGAGATCAACTTGTTCGGAAATTTCATCGTTAGCAAGCAAATCCGAAATCCGACTATGCAGATGATCGAGAAACATTTCAAGACTTTCTTTTTCCATAAGATTTTAATTTTTTAAGTTAATAATGAAGTTAAAAAGGTGTCCATGAAAAACTTGCAAATGGTATAAACATCGGTTGCAGGAAGAAGGCAATACCAAAATCAGCGGCTAATTGTGTGTTGCAAGTACGTAATCCAAGAAGGACACCGCTATCGGTTGGCACTAAGACACTTTTGTTCCATAGCTCCCCGATTAAGCGAATTCCTTTCCATTCGGAAAGTTTTGTATCAAGCCCTAAACCAACTCCTACGGATCCATTTTCATAAATCATGTTTAAGTAATTTCCATAGAAGTGGAGTGTATTAAAATCGTTTGCACCGGTTTTTGCAAAAATAATGGCAGTAACAATACTTTTATTGCCGTGGTAAGTTCCGTTAATGTAGAAATGAGTTAATTTGTTATCATGATTTAGAAAAGTTAAATTGGCACCCACAGCTAATGACATTGTTTCTCCACTATCATAATGTTCAGTCAATGCAGTAACTTTGATATCTCCGACTGTGATTTGCTCTTTTGAGGAAATCATCGGAATCAGAGTACGTCCGGCAGTTATTGAAATACATTTATCTATTCCAACACCGAGATAACCGAAAAGCATTTCATATACTCCGACAAAGTGGTTACTTTTTATGGCCTCAGCGGTTGGCATAAGGAAAATTCGATGATTGTGGCGGTAAGCATCGTTTAAGAGAAAGATGCTTGCAACCTGATTTTCGTAAATTGTTGCTTTGCCAAAATTGGTACTGAATTTAATGGCATCGCCGGTAGTAGTGTCGGAAGTTGAAATAAATTCGGAATAATATCCAGTTAAAATATCGCCGTTTGTAAAGCGAATTTCATATTCAATGTCTTTTTTGAAATCATAGCTTTTAAAAGAAACAGCGGAAAATGAGTTTACCGCTAAAAATAAAAACTGAACTAAAATAGAGATGAAATATATTCTTTTTGCCATTGTTTTATCTAAAAATTGATTAACGAATTAATAAAATATCAATCTGATAACAAACATTAGGTAAAAACGTAATTAAAATGCAATTATTTTAATAATTTTTCGGAACTCAGAGCTAACTGGCCGCAAGCTGCTTCAATATCTTTTCCGAAGGTATCGCGTATAAATACTTTTGCACCGTATTGTCTTAATAATGCTGCAAATTCTTCTATTTTTTCTTTGCTTGCGGCTTTGAGTTCCACTTCTTTAGGTTTGGGGTTGGTGAAGGAAATATCGTTAAACGGGATTAAATTCACTTTTGAAGGGAAGCGTGAGCAAAACTTGGCTAATCGTTTTGCATCGAGTTCAGTATTATTAAAATCGTCGAAAACGATATATTCATAAGTAATGGGCAGATGAGTTTTCTGATAAAAATATTCAAGCGAATCAAAGAGTTTTGTCAAGCTATGAGATTTTGCAAGCGGTATGATCATAGCGCGCTGACCATTGGTAGTAGCATGCAATGAGACGGCAATTTTTACAGGATTTGGTGAATCAGCATATTTAATAATTCTATCAGGAATTCCGATTGTGGATAAGGTAATTTTCTTGGAATTTATTAAATCATAAGTTTGATTGGATAATATATTAATCGCGGAATTTACATTCTCAATGTTAAGAAAAGGCTCACCCATTCCCATAAAAACGATATTCGAGAATTTTAAATTTAGTATTTCTTCGGATTTGAGGACTTGCTCGATAATTTCAGCGGTATCGAGGTTGCGTTTGTATCCAAGAGTAGCCGTTGCACAAAATGAACAGTTAACCGGACATCCGGCCATAGTCGAGACGCAGAGGGTTTTACGGGAATTATCATCATCAGATTCGTTGTCGGCGGGAATATAAACTGATTCAATTGATAGATTATCACGAAGTTTAAAAAGAAATTTGACAGATCCGTCTTCAGAGCGTCTGATAGTGTTTGATTGAAAAACTTCAAGTTCAAATTCTTTATCAAGAAAATCGCGTATTTCTCTTGGTAGAAGTAGCATTTCCTGAAAATCACGGATTCTTTTTTTATAAATATATGAAAAAATCTGGTCAACTCTGTAAGCTTGAAAACCATGATCTACCATAAGCTTTTTAAGATCTTCTGGATTGATATTTTTTAGGAGTTTATTCAATTATATAGAACCATTCTTATTATTATTCAATATAATTCGAGACTATTGTAAAGAGTTTCATATCTCTATATTGATCACAGATCATTTCAGCATATTTACTTGAGCAATATGATCCGATAAGAAAAGCAATACCACCTGATGTTTGAATTTTCGAGGCTTCAGGAAGGATATTTTCGATTAATTTCTCTTGTTCATGCTTCTGTGGTACAATTAATACCTGAAAAATAGTATTTGGCTTCTGCTTATCCAAATAACTATCAATAATCCCTTTAAGCTCATTAAAAATAAGTTCTTCTTCGGCTGCAACAACGTCATCTGCAAGAATCATTGCATCCATCATATCTCTTAGCTGAGTAACTTGTTCCTTCTGAGGATCATTTTCAAGATAATCGGATAAACTTTTTCGTAGTCGGATATAATTATTAGCGGGATCCGAATGATGATCTAAATTTAGTTTATCAGCATTATAATCAATATTCCATTCTTTAGCAAAGGATTCTAACAACTCACGTTCTTTGGGGGCGAGTTCATTATCAATCATAGCCAATTGATGAAGTATGTTTAAAATTTTGTCAGCATTTGCGGGATTGAAAAATCGTTTAATTAAATAATCTGCCTCTTTACGCTCCAACCTTAAAGATCTTAAAATCAATTTCCAGAAACGTTGGCCTCTTTGCTTTTTAACAAAAACACCTGAGCCAATGATAAAGAATACAGCTCCTTCAAAGATGTAAATGGAAGTGTCCAGCATACTCTTTGTATCCGAGGTTACAAATATATAATAACTTACCCATAGTATGCAATTTGCAATATAAATACCCAATCCGATAAGCGACTGTGAATCGGCAACTTCCTGCTCATGCTTACGCTTCCATATTTTATTAATTTTTAAATATATAAATAAAATAGAAATTAGAAGCGAGATTTTTACTGTTGAATCTATGAAATTAACATAAGTCGGACGATTTATTTGATAAATCAGACCATTACTCATTCTTTTATTTACAAAAACTTTTCCTGATACAGCATCTATAGGAGCTATTACCTTGACTAATGTATCAGACCAAATAATATATCCGTCAGCATCTTTACTTACCTCATTATCATTTGGAATTAGCCACAGAATATTATCGTCTTTAATACCAATAAATTCTACATAATTGCTTCCCTGTGAGTTTCCGAAATTTTTACCGGTCAATGTAATAGTATCGCCAAATTTAAAAATTTTGGGAAATATATTTTTTACGATAGCGTTAGAGCCATCAATTGCAGAAGTTTGAGGGGCTTTTTTATTACAAGCTACAAAAGTAATAAAAAAGATTACTAATAATAGATATTTAGAACTTGTAAATTTTTTCATCATATATAATAATTAATAGTGTTAAAAAAAACACAATTCAAAGATTAGCAAAATAATCAAGTTTTATGAAAAATACAAAGATAAAATTCAGGGATAGGAAAACCATATCCCTGAATTAATAAATTATTCTTAAAGATTCTTGGCTATATTATCCCAGTTAATAATTTCCCAGAAATTTTCAATAAATTTTGGTCTGGCATTTCTATAATCAATATAATAAGCATGTTCCCACACATCTAAAGTAAGAAGTGGAGTTTTCCCATCTGTCATAGGATTTCCGGCATTTGACGACTGAACAATTTCAAGATTACCACTTGAATTTTTTACAAGCCAAGCCCAGCCTGATCCAAACTGAGTAATTGCTGCTTTTGTAAATTGAGTTTTAAACTCATCAACACTTGTGAACGATTTGTTGATTGCTTCTAATACCGCTCCTGTTGGTGAACCTCCACCATTTGGTGATAAGCAGTTCCAGAAAAAAGTATGATTCCATACTTGAGCAGCATTATTAAACATTCCAGCACTTGATTTCTTGATAATTTCTTCAAGGCTCATATCGGCAAACTCTGTACCATCAATCAAATTATTAAGATTAGTTACATAAGTTGCATGGTGTTTACCATAATGGAAATCGAAAGTTTCTTCAGAGATATGCGGAACGAGCGCATTTTTTGAGTAGGGGAGTTCTGGTAATTCAAATTTCATGATTATTCTTCTAAATTAATGATAAAAAATAGTTTTTTTTGATCGTGATAGGACTAAGTGACTGTATCAAAAATCCTTAAAATCATTTGATTTTTCATTTTTGTGCTTTCGGGAATCCCCTTCTTTGTTCCAATCGGGGGATTCCTTCATTCGCATAAATGAAAAAACGAGCTTTGAGGCAGCCTCAGATAAAAATTATAGATTTCCGAATTTGTTGAAAATACAAAAACTGAAATTCTATAAATCTCTTAGTGTGAGCAGCCGCAAGTTTTTTCATGGTAAGGACTATTGAAAACAAATCCTGAACCATCAGCACCATTGACAAAATCAAGGGTAACACCCATAAAATAAAACAAGGATTTATTATCAATCACAACATCGAATTTATCCATGTTAAATTTTACATCTCCTTCGTCCATATCGGAGTCGAAGCCAAGAATATAATTCATACCGCTACAGCCGTTATTGCTTGTACCGAGTCGTAGGAAAAAATCTTCGCTAATAGAATTAGTTTCGCGAATTTTATTTATTTCGCTAATTGCGGAATCGGATATTTTAATTACATCAGTATCAACAGCACCGTCAATACCGGTATTAAGAACTTGTAATCCTGCACCTGTTTCAAACATATCAACCTCTATATTTTATAAAAAAAAAGTAAACTACATAAAAAAAATTATTTCAAATTAGAATAAACCTAAGACCAACTTGGCTTCTTCACTAAGCTTCTCTCTGTCCCAAGGCGGTTCAAAGGTTAAAAAAACTTTCACATTGTTTATTTCGTCAATTGCTTTAACAGCATCGCCAACTTCATTAGGAATAGCCCCAGCCTCAGGGCAATTGGGAGCAGTTAAAGTCATTAAAATGGCAACATCATTATCTTCGGTAAATTCAATATCATAAATTAATCCAAGATCATAAATATTTACCGGAATTTCAGGATCAAACACACTCTTACATGCGTCGATCACTTTTTGTCTTAAAATTTCTGTTTCATTCATATCTAAGCCTTAACCATTAATAACTCTTCATTAGCCAAAGCATTAATCATTGTATGCCAAGCCAGTGAAGCACATTTAACACGTGCAGGAAATTCCCTGACACCGCAGAAAACAGCCAATTTCCCTAAATTCATTTCATCTATTGTAGAGTTTGGATCCGAAGTAACTGCATCGTGAAAACTCTCAAACAAACGTCTTGCTTCTTCGATACGCTTACCCTTTAAAATTGTTGTCATAATTGAAGCAGAAGCCTTGGAAATAGCACAACCGGCTCCCTTGAATTTAACATCAACTATTATATCATTCTCAATATTCATAAAAACATCTATATGATCGCCACACAGTGGATTATGTCCCTCAGCGCAGTGGTTGCAGACTTCCAGTTCACCGAAATTTCGCGGATTTTTATTGTGATCCAAAATTGTTTGCTGGTAAAGTTCTTTTAATGCGTTCATCAATTTGCTTTCAATTAAATAAATTTATCACATTTTCAATAGATGCAGCCAAAATATCAATTTCCTCGGCGGTATTGTAAATTCCGAACGAAACGCGTGATGTTGCGGGAACCTTGAATCTTCGCATCACCGGCTCTGTGCAATGATGTCCGGTACGAATGGCAACACCTTCAAGATCTAAAAATGTGCCAACGTCATGGGGATGAACAAAGTCAAGGACAAATGAAATTACAGCAGATTTTTCAGCCGCAGTCCCAATAATCTTTAGTCCCGGAATATCAAGAAGTCTTTTTGTTGCATAGGTAAGAAGCTGGGTTTCGTGATTTTGAATATTTTCGAGTCCGATAGATTCGATATACTCAATTGCTGCTCCCATACCGATAGCGCCAACAATATTGGGAGTACCTGCTTCAAATTTATAAGGCAATTCATTATAAATTGTTTTTTCAAAACTTACCGATAATATCATATCACCGCCACCTTGATAGGGAGGCATGGAATTTAAAAGTTCTTTTTTTCCGTAAAGAACTCCTATTCCAGTAGGCCCGTATATTTTATGACCTGACAAAACAAGAAAATCACAGCCAAGTTCGCGAACATTGATTTTTTGATGCTGAACCGATTGGGCAGCATCGACAAGCACAGGGATTCCAAGTTTATGAGAATAGTCAATAATTTTTTTAATCGGATTTATTGTTCCAAGTGAATTTGAAATATGAACAATTGATACGATCTTAACTTTTGGATTCAACAGTTTTTCAAATTCTTCAAAAATGATCTCTCCTTCATCATTTATTGGGATGACTTTTAATTTTGATTTCTTTTGTTCACATAAAATCTGCCATGGTACTATGTTTGAATGATGCTCCATAGCAGAAATCAAAATCTCATCATTTTCATGAATAAATTTTTGACCAAATGATGAGGCAACTAAATTGATCGATTCTGTTGTTCCACGAGTAAAAATTATCTCAGCTTCAGAAGCTGCATTTAGAAAATTCTTAATTATCTTTCTGGCTCTTTCATGGCCAACAGTGGCTTCCTGGCTAAGTTTATGCACCCCACGATGAATATTGGAATTGTAATTTGTATAATAATTAGAAACTGCATCAATTACTTGTTGAGGTTTCTGAGTAGTTGCCGCATTATCAAGATAGACCAGTTTTTTATCGTGAACAAATCTGGAGAGCACTGGGAAATCAGCTCTGATTGCTTCTATATCATAAATATAATCATTCATTTTTATTCAATTTCCAATTTTTCGGATAACCATTTCTCAATATTCGACCTTAATGGCTCTATATTAATTTTATCAGTAATTCTATTTGCAAAGGCCATAAGTAACATGGATTTTGCCATTTTTTCGGTGATTCCGCGAGAACACAAATAAAATAGATGCTCTTTCTCTAAACTGCCCATAGTAGCACCGTGCGAGCATTTCACGTCATCTGCATAAATTTCAAGCTGAGGCTTTGTGAAAATATTTGCTGTATCTGATAAAAGAATATTTCTATTTGATTGATATGCCTGAGTTTTCTGTGCATCTGGTTCTACAATGATTTTACCATTAAACACAGCAGTAGAAGCTCCATCTAAAATACCATGATAAGTTTCGTTACTGGTACAGATTGGTTTTGCATGTTTAATTAATGAATGATTATCAAAAAATTCATCATTTAGTGTATAATAAAAACCACTCAATGAAGTCTCACAGTGTTCTCCAAGTAAATTAACAAAAACATCGTTTCTGATAAAATTAGAAGCAATAGAAATAGTAAAATCATTGAAGTTTGACTTGGCACTTTGATCTATGCTCCTATAGCCATAATAATTAGCTTTTGAAGAATCACTCTGGAAATTATAATAGTTCAGAGTTGATGATTCACCAAGTTTAAAATTTGATGCAATAGTCGTAAAGGTAGATCCATTGCCGATAGTCCTGACGGTTTCTATAACATCAATTTTACTGTGTTTACCAATTGAGACTTGGTTTTTGTAGTTTGTAAAAACAGAATTCTCGCTATTTTTAATTATATATAATATTTGCAATGGTTTATCTAAGATAGTATTATCTGGAATATCTATAAAAGAGCCTTCGGAAAACAAAGATTCATTTAAAGCAATAAATCCATTCGGATAGTGATTATAATTATGAAAAGTTCTTTGAGAAGCCTGATATAATTTAATATGTTCGTCCATATTGTCAAGAAATGATAAAGATTTATCAAACTGACCATTTACAAAAACCATGCGATAAAAATCTTTTGAAATAATTAAATGTTCTATTTCACTAAAAAGAACTTTATTAATTTTTTCGTTATCATCAAATTCAAAATCATTGAGAAAATTAATATTTGTATATTTCCATTCTTCAATTTTTTTTCCGGGTAGTCCAATCTTTTTGAATATAGACATTGCCACTGATCTGGCTTCAGGATCACCTGAACTTCCAATTATTAAATTAAATTCCTTTTCTATTTTCTGAGCAAAATTCATGATTGTTCACCTTCGAGCCATTCATATCCCTTTTCCTCAAGTATCAGAGCCAATTCTTTTGTCCCGGATAGTACTATTTTTCCTTTATACAGCACATGTACAAAATCCGGTACAATATAGTCCAAAAGACGCTGGTAGTGTGTGATTACAACAATCGCTCTGTCGGAAGCCCGAAGTTTATTTACTCCGTTTGAAACAATCCTCAGCGCATCTATATCAAGTCCAGAGTCTGTTTCATCCAATATTGCCAAACTTGGCTCTAACATTGCCATTTGGAATATTTCATTCTTTTTCTTTTCACCACCTGAGAAACCTTCATTAACTGAACGGCTTAAAAATGAGCTGTCCATCTCAACAAGAGCAGCTTTTTCCTTCATCAACTGAATAAAATCAAAAGCATCAAGAGTTTCTTGACCTCGGTATTTGCGTGCCTCATTTACTGCTGCCTTCATGAAATTAGCGTTTGATACGCCCGGAACTTCCACAGGATACTGAAAAGCAAGAAAAATACCTGCTTTTGCCCGTTCATCAGCAGATAAAGCCAAAAGATCAGAATCATTAAATTCAACCGAACCATCAGTCACTGTATATCCTTCGCGACCGGTGAGAACAGCGGCCAAAGTGCTTTTTCCTGATCCATTAGGCCCCATAATTGCATGAACTTCACCTTTATTGATCATTAGATCCAATCCCTTTAGAATTGGCTTTCCGTCTATTTCAGCATGTAAATTACTTATTTTCAAAAGTGCCATTTTATTCTCTATATATTAATTATCAATTCTTCAATTTAGTTTTTATTATTATCCAACAGATCCCTCAAGGCTCACTGCAAGCAGTTTTTGAGCTTCCACTGCAAATTCCATGGGTAATTGGCTTAAAACTTCTTTCGCATAACCATTCACTATCATTGCAACCGCTTCTTCGCGACCAATACCACGTTGATTAAAATAAAATAAAATATCATCTGAAATTTTTGAAGTGGTTGCTTCATGCTCTACGGTCGAAGTTTTATTTGAAACTTCGATATAAGGGAAAGTATGAGCGCCGCATTTATCGCCCAAAAGCAAAGAATCACATTGTGAAAAATTACGGGCTCCTTCTGCCTTTTTACTAACGCGAACAAGACCGCGATAGCTATTATGGCTCAACCCGGCTGATATGCCTTTGGAAACTATTCTGCTTTTTGTATTTTTTCCTATATGAATCATCTTAGTTCCGGTGTCGGCTTGTTGATGGTGGTTAGTCATAGCTACTGAATAAAACTCACCAACTGAATTATCTCCTTTTAAAATACAGCTCGGATATTTCCATGTAATGGCAGAACCTGTTTCAACCTGAGTCCAAGATATTTTAGCATTGGAATCAAGGCAAATTCCACGTTTTGTTACAAAATTATAAATTCCGCCACGACCTTCTTTATCGCCCGGATACCAGTTCTGGACAGTTGAATATTTAATTTGAGCATCTTTATGAGCAACTAATTCCACCACAGCAGCGTGTAATTGGTTTTCATCTCTCATAGGAGCAGTGCAACCTTCAAGATAGCTCACATAAGAACCTTCATCGGCAACAATCAATGTCCTCTCAAATTGCCCTGTAGATGCTGCGTTGATACGGAAATATGTTGATAATTCCATGGGGCAGCGAACTCCTTTTGGGATATAACAAAATGAGCCATCAGTAAAAACTGCTGAATTTAAAGCAGCAAAATAGTTATCAGTATATGGTACCACAGAGCCAATGTACTTCCTAACCAATTCGGGATGCTCAACCAATGCATCGGAAATAGGGCAGAAGATGACACCTTTTTCAGCTAACTTTTCTTTAAAAGTTGTTGCTACCGAAACTGAATCAAAAACTGCATCTACAGCCACACCAGATAATATTTTTCTCTCATTTAAAGGAATTCCCAATTTCTCAAAAGTTGCAAGCATTTCAGGATCGATTTCATCTAAACTTTTCTTAGGTTTGGCTTTGGGTGAGGCGTAATAATAAATAGCCTGATAATCTATCGGTGGATAATTTACCTTAGCCCATTCCGGTTCTTTTAATGTTTTCCAGTGTTTGAATGCCTTTAGCCGCCACTGGAGCATAAAGTCCGGTTCATTCTTTTTTGATGAAATTAATTTTATTATATCTTCATTCAAGCCAATTGGTGCAAATTCCTGTTCAATATTCGAGACGAAACCATATTTGTAATCGCTCTGAGACAGTTGTTCCAATAATTCATTATCTTTTGCCATTTAATTTCTTATTTTAATTTCAAGTTTAGTTTTTTTATCATGTTGAGATATTTCTGCAATCGAAGTTTGTTCGAGATAAAGTAGCATCTTTTTTTCAATTTTCAGCAGTGGGCCACGGATTGTACAGTTTTTCATCCGTGAGCATGATGCCTCGTCAATACTTGGAGAACATTCCACAATGCTAATATTTTTTTCCAATGATCGTATTATTTCGGAAATTGAGATTTTATCAGCATCTTTAGCTAATAAATATCCACCGTGAATACCTTGATGAGATGCGACCAGTCCGCGTTTCATAAGTGTTTGTAATGTTTTGGCAAGAAAATCGAAAGAAAGCTCAAGATTTTCAGCAATTTCTTTTGCACTGACTAACTCTTGCTTTCTCCCAGCCATATACTGTAGGGCAAGGATTCCGTATTCTATTTTTCTTGAAAACTTAAACATTTATTTCCTTTTTAACATCAAAACCATCAATAAAAACGAAACATAAATAAGACTATTGTAATCGTATATACGATTATTAATTATTAATGGTTAATTATTAACGAAAGAGTGGGATTTTTTAAATAATTTATTCGGATCGATAAAAGGAAGTCGCACTGGGAGCTAATTATTGTTTATAAAATAAAATTATAGAATTTCAATAAAAAGTTCTGATTTTATTTGAAAACATTAAGTTTAGAAGGGAAAAAACTTGTCGGCGCGACTGGATTCGAACCAGCGACCCCTACTACCCCAAAGTAGTGCGCTAACCCGGGCTGCGCTACGCGCCGATCAAGACTACAAAGATAAGGAGTTTTTGTGAATTGACAAAATTAGTCCGAATTTTTTATAAAAGATTATCACAATAGATTAATTTTTTTTATTTTTCGGAGATGTTTTTCCTTATTTTGTGTCATTAATTATTAGGAGTTGACATTTTTGAATTTTATCAAATTATTATTGGAATTTTGCGAGTATGAAGAAAATTGAAATTTACTTGTTTGTTTTTTTATTTGGTTTTATAAGTTATGGTTATATTTATCCTCAAATACCATATACAATTCCTGCACTGAAGCAATGGAAGCCGGAAAACGGACTGTTTGTTTTTAATTCAAGCAACCGTATCGCAGTTGATAAAATGTTCGAGGTACAATTAATTTCTATCGCTCAAACTTTTAAAGAAGATGTTTTTGCTATGAATGGGAGAAATCTACAAATTCAAATAACCGATCAGGCATATCCAAATGATATATTTTTAACAATGAAATCTGTTGATACCACAATTGGTGAGGAAGGTTATTCAATTGATGTAAGCGATAGAATTACTATTAACGCAAAAACAAGGATAGGTGTATTTTATGGAACAAGAACAATTTTACAATTAATGAAACAAAATGATAGTCTCAACTGTGGAGAGGCAATTGATTTTCCTGATTACAAGGAAAGAGGATTATCTGTTGATTTTAGAAAATATTTTTCTTCTGATTGGATTAAAAATCATGTTAAGGAATTATCTTACATGAAGATGAATCTTTTTCATTTGCATTTATCAGATAATGAAGCTTTTAGACTTGAATGTGCTTCATATCCGAAAATTATATCAAAAGAGTTTTTAAAGAAATCCGAAATAAAAGAAATATTAAATCTTGCAGATAAATATTTTGTAAATATTATTCCCGAGATTGATATGCCAAATCATATGTCTGCGATATTAGAATATTTCCCTGAATTATGGCTTTATGATACTCTTAAAAACACGAGTGGTTCTTGTTGTTTGGATATTAATCTTCCTCATGCTCGAGCTTTTGTAAAGGACATTCTTGAGGAGTACCTTGATTTATTTTCATCATCAAAATATTGGGATTTGGGAACTGATGAATATCCGGCAGATTTTAAGAGATATCCCCAATTTATAAACTATGCAAAATCCAAATATGGTCTGGATGCATTTGGAAAAGATGCTTTATTTGATTTTGTAAATTGGGTTGATAGTATAGTTGTTGCTCATGGTAAAACTTTAAGAATTTGGAATGATTTTTTAAATAAAAGTAATGGTATAGACCATAAAACAAATTTAAATAAAGATATCATTATTGATTTTTGGAATAGTGATATTCACCCACAACAATTATTGGATTCCGGTTATAAAATTAATAATTCTTGTTTATATTATATTATCGGAGATGGGGCATGGGTTATTAACTATATTATCTACAATACTCATCCAGAAATCCTTTATAATAATCAAACAGTGCAGGCTAAACATCCTTACTTTTTAGGAGGGCAGTTTCTTGTATGGTGTGATCGTTCAAATCTTGAAACTCAAAATCAAATAGCTTTGGATTTATATCTAACGACTAGAACCTTTGGACAATTATTTTGGAATTCAAAATCAATTGATTCAAATTTTTCATATTTTAATGTTCATGCAAAAAAATTGGGAAGGGCTCCCGGAGTTATTTTTCCATCAGATCCATTGCCAAATGATTTAGCTTTATTTAAAAAAATTGTATTTTCATCGGTATATACATCTAATCCTGAATTTTTACCTGAAAATTCAATTGATGGAGATCTGTCAACATATTGCTCTACTCAATATTTGGATTCACAATGGGTTTATATTGATTTTGGGAAAACAGAGAGTTTTACGAGAGTCAGATTAAAATGGCACTGGAGTTACTCAACCGATTATCTTATTCAAACTTCTGACGATACTACCAATTGGAAAACAATTTATACGGTTAATAATGGCAATGGAGAATTCGATGATTTTGATACATTGAATGGCAAAGGAAGATATCTTCGATTTTACTTCATAAAAAAGACTCTATGGTTCGGCTGTGCATTATATGAAATTGAAGTTTATGATTCTACAAGAATTAAGGGTATCAGCGATATTGAGGAAGAGTTGCCATTTAAAATCGGATTTTATCCGAATCCTGCAAATTCATTATTTAATATTGATTTGAATCCTGAAACTGATTGTCACATAAAAGTTTACATTATCGATATAAAAGGAAATATTGTTGAAAATCTAATAGATCAAAGGATAAATACCGGGCTTCAGAGACTAAGCTGCAATGTTAAAACTTGGTCAGCCGGAGAATATCTTTGTTGTTTTGAGATTGATAAACGAAAATTTACAAAGAAACTGATTTTAATAAGATAAAAATAGTAGAATTGCAATAATAGCCGTTCGTGATACTTTCGGGAGCCTTCAAAATACTTTCGGGAACTCCCGAAAGCTCCACGAACGATCCCAAAAGCTCCACGAACGATCCTGAAAGCTCCACGAACGATCCCGAAACCTTCACGAACGATCCCGAAAGCTCATTGAACAAGAATTATATAATTATTTAACTTTTTTCCCAAAATCTCATTAGAATTATTCTGTTTCGAAATGATAATCAAATTCCAATCAATTATAATTTATTTATCATCTTTGCAAAATTCTATCTAATACTTGGAAATAAAATTATTCCATTCCTGCCATGCAGAATCAAGAGTAAAATTATATATTTTTTTAAATTGGAGTTTTGTTGAATCCTTGGGTGTTTCAAAGCGGACGGTCTTATAAAAATCTTTTAATTTTTGAATACCATATTGGTTGATTATATAACGGACGAATGATCCTGAGACCGAATAAGTTAGATTGCTGTTGTAATTCCAGAAGGAAAGATAACCCAATAAATCGTCCAATGGAGGCAATTCTCCGTTCTTTTTAAAATTCTTAGCTAAAAGATTAAAATCCTGACCGTTCCATCCCGGCACAAATTTCTTATCAACAGGTAAGGCCTGATGGGCAACCGCAATCCCTTCGTTAAAAAGAGCTGGAGGATGACCGATTAAATTTACAACAACTGAATGCACACATTCATGATTGTCTATTGTCCATATAGTATTGAATTTATATGTTCCCATTTCAGCAAAACCATTAGTTCGTTTGCCTGTAACTCTTTCCAGATGGTCAATATCTCTATATTTAAAAAATTCCAATTTATTAACTAAAGTTACATTCAGTTCGGAAATTAACCATGAGTAATATTTTTCCTGCCAAGCAGTATCAATTGGAGAATTATCACTTTTGGAATAAAAATATTCAAAATGAGTACTTGAGATATGTTCGGAAAGAATATCTTCAGTAGCAGATATTGGGTTATCAGTTTTACAAGAAACAAATAAAATTATTACACATAATATAAAAAAATATATAAGATTATCAAAGAAAGTCTTAATCATAAATTATTCCTTTATTCCAGTTTTCATACAGTTTCTTAAAACTCATAACTTATAATTACATCCTGTATCCGCCAATCAAAGTCCATTTTTGATGGCTTTTAATTTTTTCCTTAAAAACTTCATTACCAATTCTAATGTTTACCTCAGTATCAAATATTCCTTCAGCACGCTTGATTAATCCTTGTGTGTTGACCTCAAACTCATAATTACCAGTACCAGTACCGGATTCAACCTGAGTGAGTTTACTGATACCATGCGAGCGAATTTCTTTAGCTTGAGGTTGAATATTCGTACATTTTGCTTCCAAAGTAATAATACCTGCATTGTAAGATTTCATATTCACCTTGGCAGTATCGTTGAAATCCATTCCGTTAATCTCAATTGAGAATTTAGGAGCATTCCAAACACTATCTCCCTGAAAGGAACCAAATGGAATGATTCCCTTATTCATTTCTGTAAAATGAAGCAGATGCTCATGGGAATAACCGCGAATCCACATATATTTGGTCAGTGAATCCATTGATGATCCACCTTTGTCGTTGATATAATTACGCAACTCCTGAAGTTTTTCATCCTCAATATTAGCAACTTCATAATAAGGAGAATAAGTAAGATCAAAAGTCTTGCTTAACATCGGCATATTAGCGATCCAGTCGGGGAAACGGGTATTTGGAGCATGACCGTTTTGAGAATCATAAAAAATATATAATGAATCACCTTTGAAAGAATAAATCAATGAATCGATATCAATTTTAACCTTTTGAAATCCTTCGGAGGGAGGGTTAGGAGCAAAGAAGGTATATGAATATTGCAACACTCTATTATATGTTTTCGTTGAACCATCACTATAAGTACGTAAAACTTTGGTAGAGTCAGTGAACACATATTTATGATAGATAAGTGCAGGGAAAGAAATTTTCACTTTAAATATCTCATCGGCAGTATATTTTCCATTTTTTGACTCATTTCCAGCTTTTGGATGAGTTTGTGAAAAAATCGGAAAAACAGTTATTAAAAGAGTCAAACACGCAAAGATAAAGTGTTTGACTAATTTTTTATTTTGCTTTGAAACAAAGCATAAGCTGCAAGAGACATACCATCCCATAATTCACCTTTCGTTATTAATTCTGTAATTTGATTTGAATGGAAATATAATATTTCAAATTCTTCGCTTGATTCTGGTTTAGAACCGATGTTTACAAGATCGGAGGCTGTAAATATGCTGCATATTTCATTTGTCACTCCATTAAATGGATTGAACGTACCCATTAGTTCAATCTTTCCGCAGGAATATCCGACTTCTTCGTGAAGTTCTTCTCTGGCATTTTCAACTGGGCTCAATTCAGCTTTTATTCCTCCTCCCGGGAATTCGATGCTGAATTTTCGATTCAAATATCTGAACTGGCGGGTCATTATTATTCTGCCATCTTCAAGAATAGGAATAACAAGAGTAGAACCCCGTGAATCAACAAAATGGTAATCTCCTGTTTCACCATTTGGCAGAATATACTTATCAAAACGATAATTCCAATAAGGATTTTGGAATAATAGTTCAGAAGAAAGAGTTGTATATTTTGTTGTTTTATCCATTTATATTTTTGTAATCTTTAGACTTGAAAATAAATTTCTCACAATATTTTTGTAATTAAACTGAAGATCTTATTTTTAACTCTAATGGCACTGAAATAAAGTAAATATAAAAAAATTCGTTCATCTTTTACACAACACCTAACCCACTCTTATTAGATGGGGAATAAGAATTAGAGCCAATTTCCAGTTCCCACTCAATTAAAATGGGGAGTTGAGCCAAGTAATTCTTAGATTTATTCTAACTCTAATCCTAAATTCTAATTTTCCTTTTCCTACCTTCTATAATTGTCATTCTGAGGATGTGAAGAATCTCTTTTACAGCCACTTTTGGAGAGATCCTTCACTTCGTTCATGACGAAACAACACAAATATTTCTGTTTTCACACAGTCCCTTATGCTTGAAACAAATGTAAAACTATTGATTCTCATAGATAAATTCATCAAATCACTTTGTCGCCACAATTTCACTGGCACTAAAGTAAAAACCAATTTCAATTGCTGCATTTTCATCTGAATCAGAGCCATGAATTGCGTTAATGGCTTTTGATGTGCCATAGAGTTTACGAACCGTTCCTTCGTCGGCTTGTAGCGGATCAGTTGAGCCGATTAATTTTCTGAAATCTTCAACAGCATTTTCTTTTTCTAATGCAATCGGACAGATTGCACCGGATGACATATAATCAACCAATTCTGCATAAAATGGACGCTCCTTATGTACTTCATAAAAAGCACCAGCCTGCTCTTTAGAGATTTTCATAAGTCTCAGCCCAAGAACTTTGAATCCGGCTTGTGTTATTTGTGAAACGATTTCACCGATTACATTTTTCTTTACTGCATCGGGTTTGATAATTGCTAATGTTCTGTTTGTCATTTGTTACTCCTATTTATTATAAAGACACAAAAAATACATATTTATCACAAAAATGAACAAGAATTAATATGATTTTAAAAAAAAACATTTCCCTAAGCTTTAAGTTCGCAACTTTTTGTTCAGGGAAATGATTTTCATTAATCAAAAAAAATTTAATTATTTAACTTCTTTGGTATTCAATTTTTGTTTGCTTTTTGAAATTTTACGTGAAATAGCCTTACGTTTAATATCAAGTCCTGGTCTTCTGCCGCGTTTTCTTGGTATTGCATTAAGAATTCCGGCGACTGTATTGCCAATATTAGCAGGCGACTCAACAACTGTAATTCCTGCTTCTCTGAGTGCAGCAATTTTATCTTCTGCAGTACCTTTACCACCTGAAATAATAGCACCGGCATGCCCCATACGTCTGCCAGGAGGCGCTGTACGACCTGCAATAAATCCAATTACAGGTTTTTTCACATGTTTTTTAACGAAGTCAGCCGCAGTTTCTTCGGCATTCCCGCCAATTTCCCCAATCATAAGAATTGCTTCAGTCATTGGATCTTCATTAAATAATTTTATTGCATCAATAAATTGAGTCCCGATAATCGGATCTCCGCCAATTCCGATGCAAGTTGTTTGTCCGAGCCCAACGTCTGTTAATTGTTTGACAGCTTCATAAGTTAATGTGCCGGAACGAGAAACAACGCCGACATTCCCTTTTTTATGAATAAATCCGGGCATAATACCGATTTTGGCTTCACCGGGGGATATTATTCCAGGGCAGTTAGGGCCGATCAGGCGGCTTTTTGAGCTTTTTAAAACATTATAAACATCCTGCATGTCTTTAGTCGGAATACCTTCGGTTATGCAGACAATCAATGGTATTTCTGCATCAATTGACTCTTTAATCGCATCGGCTGCAAACGGCGGTGGTACAAAAATAACTGAAACATTGGCTTTTGTTGCATCAGCGGCTTCACGAACAGAATTAAATACCGGAACGGGTTTTTTAAAAATTGTTCCTTCTTTACCTGAATAAACGGTTCCACCTTTGCCGGGGGTTATTCCACCAACAATTTTTGTTCCGTAATCAAGCATTGAGGCAGTATGGAAAGTGCCTTCCGAGCCAGTTAAGCCCTGAATTATTACACGCGAATTTTTATTTACAAGTATGCTCATGATTTAACCTAAAAAAATTTAAATATTTATGTTAATTATATCCATTAATTACAAAATTTAATCAACTAATTTCCAATGCAAGGTCTTCCTTAATGATTCAATCCAATCATTGTAAATTTTTGCTTGTTTATATCTTTTAGCAACATTCTCAATTTGTTTGTAATCATCTTTAAGTGTTGCAGTATGCTCAGGAATCTCTCTTTTCTTAAATATAATATGATATGCAGGTTTCTTAGTATTTAAGTCATAGGGAAGAGGATCACTAATTTCACCAGTTTTTAATACAGTTACACCAAACATTTCACTCGGGGAGATATTTCCTACAAATCCACTGAAAGCGGCTGTTTCTTTTTCATCGGAATATTGTTCAGCTAATTTTTCAAATTGCTCACCTGCAATTACACGTTTTTTTAAAGTAATAAGAAAATTCTTAATGGAATCGACTAAAAAACCGCTTTTTTTCATACTAAATATTATCTGACGAGTGTTCACCGAGTCATTTGTTTTTCCTAATACCTCAAAAACATGGATTCCATAAGGTGTTTCGACTGGAACCGAAAACTCACCTTTTTGTAATGAATAAGCAATATTTTCATATTCAGGAAAAAGATAGCCCTTTTTTCTCCAGCCTAAATTTCCACTGTCAGTAACTACAGTAGGGGAGATAGAGTATTTCACTGCTAATAAATAAAACGGTACTCCGCTAAGTAATGAATCTCTTACTTTTCTTGCGAGTTTCATTGCTTCATCTTTCCCTTGATTATTTTCAGGAACATTCAATACAATATGATAAATTTCAGATTGCATTGGAATTTTTGGAACAGTGTCTAAAGTTTTAAAATAATCTTCAACTTCGTGGGGAGTAATTTTTAAGGCTTCAAATTGTTTTCTTATCAGTTTCTCAGAAAGAATTGCATTTTTAAGATTATCACGTGACTCATATTGCAGTCGAGCGATGGACATCCCATAAACTGATGCAACACGGCTTTCCGAGCCATATTTTGAAACCATTGTTCCGAGAAAATATTCCCATCTTTGCTTAATTTCATCATCACTGACTTCGACAGAATCCTCGATTGCTTTTTGAACAATCAATTTCTCATTAATCAGATTATCTAAAATAGATTTACGTAACTTCTCATCTTTTGGATTTAAATGATTTTCCATTGCATATTGCATCAGAGATCCTTCAACTTCGGATTGTAAAATAACCTCATTACCTACTCTGGCAACAATTTTATCCAATACGTCACCTTGCTTAAGTTTCTGAGCAAAAGCAAACGAACTAATTGCAATTAACAAAACAAAACTTATTAAGAAATACTTTTTAAACATTTTTTTTCTTTATTAATTGCTAACTATTTCTCTGAAATCAATTTCTTCAAAGTATCCTTATTAATCTGTACATTGTACTTGGTTCTAATACTATTAAGCCAATTTTCCGTTAGATTCTTCTGAACCATGTCCTGAAATTCAGTTGCAAAATCAGGAATTGCTTCTTCAAAAGTTTTTAATCTAACATCTTCAAATTTATTAATCTTAATTACAGAAAAACCTTTTTCAAAAGTCAATGGTTCTAAAATTAGATTATCTTTACCCTGTGCTTTTTCATGAATCAATTTTGCAAGTCGATTTGTTTTAGTGTTCATCAATCCCCATCTGCCTTTTTTCTCTTTAAATCCTCCACGTTGGGTGTTTTCGGCCGCATAGTTATCAAATTCTGTCAAGGATGATTTGACCTTGTGATAAGCCTCTTTAGCGGCAGAATCACTCAACATATATATTTCAGAGAAATCATAAGCAGGCTCGGTTTTGTATCTTCCGGGACGAGCATCAAAAAACTTCTTTGCGGCAACGGTATCAAATTTTAATTTGTCCCATACTTCGATTGCTTCTACCTTAAATAAAAGTATTCCATCGTGGAATTCCTTCATCTGGGCTGAAAATTCAGGGTATTCATTTTCAATATTTTTTGTAGCTAATTCAAATCCAATCGGCTCAACAATTTTATACATTGCATTTTTGAATCCAATTTCATTCAATGGAAAGCCCTTGAATTCATATTTATTATTCATTAATGCCATCAAATCGCGGACTGAATAAGTCTTTTTGTTAAATTTAAATAAATCTTTATTGCGAATATCATCAGTGACTTTTTCCTGCCATTTAATATCCATATTTCCTTTTGTTGTATCCAGTGAAGCAACAAGCTCATTGAGTGCAGCTTGATTAATCTCAAAACCATAGAGTTTCTTCAATGAATCAAGAAAATCTCGTTTATCATCTTCATAATAAAGTCTTTTATACATTTTTTTAATTTCATCGCGTTCCAGAGCAGGAATATACTGACGTGTCGAATCACGCTTTAAAATATGAACTCCAAATTCAGAAATCAATTTATCTGAAAATTCTCCATCTTTTAATTTAAAGAGTGCATCTTCGATAACAGGAGAAATATTTCTGCTACCGGTTTCAAAACCTGTAGAACGGCTATAATAGCCACCAAATGAACCGCCACGCATAGCTGTTTGAGCATCATCGGAAGTTTTTTCGGCTAATTTATAAAAATCCGCACCTTTTTTCAATAATTTTATTAATGAATCTGCTTTTTTCAGCACTGAAGCTGTATCTTTTTCCAAACCTTCAGTCAGCATAATTTGTCTTGCCATGATGAATACACGTGGTTCACGGCGGATTAGCTTAATGATAAAATAGCCAGAACGATTTCTTATCAATTCGGGATAAATATCTCCAATATTTTTAACTGAATAAATTGCATCTTCAATTTGACGTTGCAATTTTCCCGAAGTAATAAATACTGGCAGAATGCCACCGTTTTTGGCAGATTCCTTATCGTCAGAATATTTAAGAGCAGCGTCAGCAAAGCTCATTCCTCCTTTTATTGAGCTTAAAGCTTCGTTTGCTTTTTGGAATGCTTCAACTGTGTCAACATCAGCTCCTTTTGTTTTATTCATAATAAAAACATAAGCAACCTGCAATTCAATATTTCTTTTAGATAAAATTCTGTCAATGCTTGGCTCAATCAATTTTTTATCATAATAAAAATTTTCAGCTAATATTCTACGATTCTGCTGCAAATCAGTTTGAACCGAAGAATCGCTTTCATAGCCACGTTTAAGCGCATCGACGACTTTTAAACGATAATTGATAAACAAATTTAAAAAATCAAGAAGACTATCGGAAGAAATATCTTTTATTTCGACATTCTTTCTGTTTAAATTCTTTTTATAGGCTTTCATTAAATCGCCGAAAGTTATCTGTTCATCAGCAACAGTTGCAATTACTGTTTTGTCTTTTTTATTATTATCCGCTGCTGAGGCAGATATAGAGAAACTTACAAATATTATAACAAAAGTTAAGTAATAGAGCAAACTATTGTGTTTTATCATAGCAAACCTGTTTATATAATTAAAAAATTATTTACAATCTTATAGGCAATTATTGACGAATTGATAATAATATTATTTAGTCAATTTTTCAGCAATTTTATAAATATTACCTGCACCGAGAGTAATCATTAAATCATTTTCCTGCAAAACAGCTTCTAATTCAAGAGTGATTTCATCCTGAGTCGCTTTATAAATAAAGTGCTTATGACCATATAATTTTGCCGCATCAATGATTAATTGAGAACTTATTCCTTCAATAGGTTTTTCTCTTGATGGATAAATATCTGTAATATATACAATATCGGCATCAAAGAAAGATCGCGCAAAATCAAGATAAAAGTCTCTTGTCCGAGTAAATGTATGTGGCTGAAATACTGCAATTACTCTACCTTTGCTTGTTTTTCGAGCGGCGGCAAGAGTCGCGGCTATTTCTGTTGGATGGTGAGCATAATCGTCAACAATCATTGCTCCTTTATATTCTCCTCTAATTTCAAATCGACGATAAACACCGTTGAATTCCGAAATCGCGGATTTAATAATATCAAAGTCAATACCCATTGATCTTGATACTGCAATAGCTCCCAGAGCGTTCTTTACATTATGTAATCCAGGAATTTTTAGATGCACTGTTCCAAGATATTTTCCAAATTCAAAAACGCTGAATTCAGTTCCATTGTTTTTAAATTCAATATCGCCTCCAAAATAGTCGCACTGGGGGAACAATCCGAAACTAACTGTCTTTTTGTTAATATCGGGATAAATCTCGGCAGCGCCGGGATCATCAAGTCCTACAGCCACGAGTCCATAGAACGGAGTCCTATTGGCAAAAGTGGTGAAAGTCTGCTTTAGGTCAGTAAAATCTTTATAAATATCAAGATGTTCGCGTTCGATATTATTTACAATTGCAATAGTAGGATATAACTGTAGAAATGATCTGTCATATTCATCAGCTTCAACGACTGTCCAGTTGCCTTTTCCGAGTCTTGCGTTCGATCCGCCGAAATCTTTGAGCCTGCCACCTACAATTACTGTTGGATCAATACCTGCTTTAAGCAGAATCAGTCCACATATTGAGGTAGTTGTTGTTTTACCGTGAGTGCCGGATATAGCTAAACAATAGTTAAGACGTGAAACTTCGGCTAACATTTCTGCTCGGCGAATAACGGGTATATTATTCCGATGGGAAGCCACTGTTTCAGGATTTTCGAGTGGGTTGACCGCACTTGAATAGACAGTGACCTCAGCTCCAATAATATTAGACTCGTCATGTCCGATAAATATTTTAGCACCGAGGTTCTCAAGATAATCAGTATTATCGGAACGGGCAGAATCAGAGCCACTTACAACGAAACCCTGATTAATCAGAATTTCGGCTATTCCGCTCATGCCAATACCGCCGATTCCTACAAAGTGAACATTTTTTATTGTTGAAAACATATTAAAGTTCTTTATTCAATTCTGCAAGTTCAAACTGAATATCTTGTATTCTTGCTTTTGCATCATTTAAACTTGCTTCTTTATCAGAAATTCTTGCTTTTATTGAAATTATTTTATCGCTATCATTTGCAGAACTAAATTCAGTTTCAATCTCATCGATATCGTTTATCGTAACAAAGCCCGATAGTGTTTGTTGATCCCTTGTAATAGATTCTTCAATGCGAAGAATTTTATTATCAAGATTAATAAGTATTGAATTTAATTTCTTGAGTTTATCATCATTTTTTATTTTCTTATATTCTTGTCTTTTAGCATCTAATGAGCCGAAAGCGTTACGAATAGAGTTAAAAAGATCGGTACGCTGATTCTTTTTAAGTTTCAGAATTTTTAATTCACTTTGAATAGTTATTAGATTATCACGAATTTGACCAAAATTTCCAAAATTATCAATCTGAGCCTTAATATCATCAATTTTAATTTTGGAACTATTGTAATTTGTTTCGCATTCTGAATCATAAACTTCGCGCTCCGATGACTGACGTTCGTTAAGACTATCAAATGCAGATCTGATCTGATCAAATAAGTTGTCACGCTGTTCTTTTTTAAGTTTTAAATTTTTAATCTGATTTTGCAAATCTATCAATCGTTCACGAGCTTCTTTGAAAATGATTGAAGTGCTGCTGAATTCAATTCCTTCTAACATTATTTTCGAGATAGAAGCAAAATTTTCTTCACATTCCTTCTCATAAACAATTCGTTCTTCGCTCTGACGCGTATTCAAATTATCGAAAGAACCACGTATTCTTTCATAAAGACTGTCTCTTTGTTCTTTCTTGAGTTTTTTTCCACGAATTTCATTTTGCACTTCGATTAATTTTTCTCTTGCAGATTTGAATTCAGTTGCTTTATCAGCGAAGTTTGCGGCTTCTTCAACTATGGACTTTAATGAATAATAATTATCACTGCATTCCATTTCATATTTTTCCCATTCCTCAGCTTGACGGCTGTTAAGTTTTTCAAAAGCCGACTGAAGAATAGAGTTTAATTCAATTCTGTTTTCGTTTTTAATTTTATATTCAGAAAAAAGAGTCTGTGCTTTAATAAGTGCTTCACGTGCACCTTTTAGATCAGTTGCTGTTTCGGAGGCTTGGGTAGCTTCTGTAATTTGATTTTTTAATTTATTATAATTTTCAAGAAATTCCAAGTCTGTTTTTTCTTGACTCTGCTGAATTTGTTGCCGGATTTCATCATTAACTTTAGAAATAGCATTATGTAATTCATCGTGATGTTCTCGTTCAAGATTAACAGACCGAAAAATTTGATGTAATTCTTTCATTTTCGATTTTGATTCTCTTAAATCGGTTAAACTGTTAATTTGTTCGATGGAAGAGAAAACATCGTTTTTAACATCATTGTAAAGGTCATTGTATTTATAATTTGAAAAATTTGCGAATGGGAAGGAATATTTTCTAACCTCAGTAATCAGCTTTTTAGAAGTATGTTCGCCATGGCACATGTTGCAAAGCATGAGCATCTCCTGAGTTGGAATTTCATTTGGATCATTTCCGGTAAGAAATGGTAAATATGCGTTTTGAATATTTTCGCTTTGTACCTCAATTTTTTTTCCGCAACTACCACACATTCCTTTTTGACGTTGCCACACAAGTTCTTTCAAATTTTCTGTTAATTCCATTGTAACCCCTACAAATATTATATTATTAATTGTAATTTATCATTAATTATTAAAAGTCAGTTTAAATTATAAAAACATTCAATTTAAGACTTTTTTTTTATTTAATTATCATTTTTTTCGTTATATTATTTGAATTAGCCGATAAAGTATAAAAATAAACACCTGAAGACAAGCCCTTTCTATCAAACTGGATTGTATTCCTTCCTTTATCAAATATTTTTCCCTCAAATAATTTAGCAACACATTTTCCCAATGGGTCGCTTATTATTAAAGAACATGCAAGATTTGATGGTAAATTAAATGAAATATTGCTTGTATTTTCAACAGGATTGGGGCTGTTCTGCTCCAATTGTAAAAAATCTAAACTAAAGGATTCATCAACTTCAGATATCGTCTTTTTTAAATTTGCTACAAATACCCCCGATCCCTGCGTTGCAACAGCAATCATGCCATCAGCCTCACGGTATGAAATTTGATCAATAATTACATCACCGATAATATTCTGTGCTTCACGTATCCATTTGGTATTTGTGCCTTCCAATTGATTGGTAGAATATAAACCTGTACTGGTAGCCACGAGATAATGATTATTTCCGGCAAACCGAACACTTTTGATATATCTTACAGAAGGACCAGATCCACTACCATCTGGAAATTCCTCAAGATTGCCACTAACCGGAATCCAGCTACCACCGCCATTTGACGAAAAAAATATACTTTGAACATTGTAATTAGAAAAAGTAACTAAAAGACTATCCGGATTATTGGCTATGACATCTATGGAACTTAAAAAAGCATTCTTAGGAAAATCTGTTCCAGTAATTGAAAATCCAGAAGCAGTCAAATCTTTTGGATTATCATATCTGAAGAGATTTCCCATGTTCGTACCATAAAATAATCTGCCTCCACTTCGACTTTGAAGAGTTATAGCTGATATTTGTTCACCAGTTCCGATTTTTAAATTTGATAATATTTCTTTTTGGAATATATTGCTTTTATTGGCAGCCAGAGCCTCACGAATTTTGAAAACACGATAAATTTTATTTAGAGAAGGAGAGTAAATAGAGCAATCGGCTAAAGTGTCATAAGTAAAATTATTATAGAACGAAAACTCAGTCGGATCATTTGGACCAAAATAAACACCTGAGTTTTGATCTGTAATTGAACCAAGTACAGTTGCACCATTATAGACTGTTACAATGATCACATCATCGTTTAAAAAGCCACATGTCATTCCATCTCCACCATACTGGATTTCCCATGGTACTTTTTCATCATTAGTTTTTGTCAAAAAAGAGCCATTATCCTGCAAACCTCCGATCAGCATTGATTTCGCAGGATTGGGATTCATTTCCACCCAGTAATATTGAGAAGCTAAGAGACCATTATTTGCACTGAGCCAGTTTTGAGTTGCGTCTATTCCTGTTTTATATTGAATTCCTCCATCATTTGCTAAGTAAATTTTATTAATATTAGATGGAAGAAAGAGCATATCATGTTGGTCGGGGTGCAGTTGATTATCAACAAAATTATACGGATAACCTCCGACAGCAACGGTTTTTAAAGAATCGGTAAAAGCATTTGTAGAATATATCAAATTTGCACTGCCAAGATAAACAGTTTTCGGATTATCAGGTTTAACTTTTACAAACATAGCATAGCCGCCAAGAGTACTAATACCCCAATTACCAAGCTGACCTTTTCCTTTACCCGGCAATCCTGAACTGTTATCTTTCCATGTTCCGGAACCTGAATTATCAAAAGTGCCAACAAAAAATTTATGAGTAGAAGCAGTAAATGATAAATTATCATTTGAATAATTATCCGGTGATTCGGTAAAAAGATAAATAACAGTCGGATCACTTGGAGCAGAAGCCATTTTCAGAGTTCTTTCTTTGGTGCCGAAAGTATTTGGTGTAATATCCTTCCAGTTCAAACCATCGGTGGAACTCCATACACCTGCATCAGAAGGCATGCTCTTATCAGTGCTGTAGCTGCCAAGTGTTGCATAAAATACACCGTTTGCTGCTTGAATAATATACGAGCCAAACGACTTATTCTGTAAATCACCAAGAACTTTAATCCAGTTTTTACCACCGTCACTGCTGCGCATAATTGCTCCGTAACATGCAGCATAAACTACATCATAAGAAGAAAATTTATCAGTAATAATATTCCAAACACCTTGAAAAACATTAGTCAGTGCAGCTTTTTGTCCGACCTTAGATGACGAAAGCTGATTCCAACTCGCACCGTTATCTGTAGATTTGAATATTCCGTTTCCTAAACCCAGAGTACGAGCAATTATTCCTACTCGTCTATCAGTTGTGCAGTGTAGTTCACCGGTTCCGTAATACCATACATTGTGCATTCCAATTCTTGTATCCTGAACTAAACAAGTTGCACTCTGCTCTCCTGAAAGTGAGGAAGTTCTTGTCCAGCTTTGGCCGCCGTTAAATGATGTCCAAACACCTCCTGATGCAGACCCAGCAATAATATGCTGCTCATTATCAACATCAAGAACAATTGACAAAAAACGTCCACCAACATTAACCGGGCCACGGGAGCGCCAATTAATGGTTTCAAGGTCTTGAAGATTATTTGAAGTTTTTTGTTTTCCAAATTGGTAGGGCTTGCTTGGAATTGATGAAGAAAAAACCATTTCTTTTTGATGAATAGCCTCAGGGATCTGCTCTGTGATTGGGTCACGAGTTTTCTGAAATTCATAATCAGCAGAAAAAATTGCTTTATCCGAAGGAGAATATCTGTTTTTGTTAGCAGAAAAATCAACTTCCCTCGGTAAAGCTGCATCTAATCTAATGACACAAATAAGTGCCAAAAATAGCGATAGATAATTTCTCATTTTTTGCCTCTTTTAGAAAATAACAATGCTAAAGACAGGATTAATGTTATAACCGTAATCCATGCTCCTAAAGAAAAAGTTGCCGATTCATATTTCATTTCGATTATATGTTTACCTTGCGGTACTTCTATGGCTCTTAAAGAATAATTAGCCGAAAAAATATTCGTAGGCTGATCATCAATATAGGCTTTCCAAGCAGGATAATAAACTTCACTTACTACCATAATTCCGGCAGACTTGCTTTCCACAGCAATTTTCATGCTATTGCTGTTATATTCCTGAAATTCAACTTTCTCATCACCATACTTTATTGAACTATCCTGATAATAGCTTTTAGTCTGTTCTTCCAAAATCACTTCGTATCTGAAATCAATTTTTCCGATTTTAAGAAATTCTTTTATAGATTTTGGATCCACAACCCTTGCTTTATGAACCATCCATGCCCTTGGAAATGTGAATGTTCTTTCTCTGAAAGCTGGCTGTCTGCGCAGAGAATCAACGGTTAATTCATATTTCACATTGAATAATGCATTTGAAATTGAAGATGATTCAACCGGCAAAGAAGCTCTCTGCAAAATTAGCGGGTTATAGCCTTCAATAAGCATTATGCGATCAATCAATCCTTGATTTCGAGCCATGGATATATAATTTGGCTTATACATTCTCATATTAACTCTGAAAATATCATTTGGTGGATTAACTCTGAATTTTTGAATTTCGTCTGCTGAAAGTGTATATTTTTCTTTTGGATTTTGTTTTGAACTGTTGAAATCGCATCCAGCAATGTAGAGATCGGTAAAAATTATACAAATGAGAATAGCTCCGCCGATTGTACTGTTTAAAATTCTAAGATTTATCAGAAATAATATTCCGACAATAAATAATAATAGTAAAAATGTAGTTGAGCCAAGTCCTTTAACAATTGATGCGAAATTTGGAGGAGTATTAAATAAAGAAGAGAGGCTGCCAGTCATTATTAATATACTAATTAAACCGATAATTCCACTAATTAAGGCTAAAATTAATAGAAAAGTTTTGTTTTTGGTCTTCACTCTGATTAAATCGAATCCAAAACCTGATAAAACTGAGAATCCAAAAACAAAATACAACATCATCCTTGCTGGATTTCTGAAATTACCGAACAGCGGCAGTTTATGAAATATTTCATATATAAATCCATTAGATCCCAAAGCAAAGAAAAATCCGATAATACTCATTGTCAATAAAAATCCGATTAGCCGAGTTTTTACTAAAAAGAATAAAGCAATAAATCCGAGAATCAGTGCAGCCAGACCAATATAATAAGCCGTCTCCCAATAATAAAAATATGGAGCAATACTATGGGTAACGTTGGATTTCAAATAAAATGGGACTTTAAAACTCTCAGAACCCTCTGTGGCTCCGAAAAGTTTTGGGGTTATCGACGAAAAAATCTGTTCAAACTCTAATGAACCTTCGGATGCTTTTTCAAATGACATCTCGCTACGTTGCGAGAATCCTGCTAATTCCTGCGATGGCAGATACTGAATGCAAAAAATACCAACAGCAATCACTATGGGAATTATTCCGCTGATTATTCCGAATCCAATATTCTTGCCCTTATATTCACCTGCTTTGACAGCTGAGATAAGTTGCCAAATAAAAAATATTCCCAAGAAAAATGCTTCGTAAAGCGTAATCTGTGGATGACCACTAAGCATACTCATTCCGAAGATCAATCCTGCAAGCGCGGAATCTCTGAAATTTAGTTTTATCATAGCTCTTCGATAAAACAAGAAAACTAATGGAAACCAAGCTAAATGCTCAACTATCATAGGGTGGATCACATGGCATACAAAAACAAGTGAAAAACTATATGAAACTGCTCCGATAACAGATCCGACTTTACTGATTTCAAGACTCCTCATCAAACTATACATTGAGAGCTGAGAAATAAAAAAATGAAAAATTAGAAGCAGTTCTAAAGCCACAAAAGGAATTTTTCCTTCAGAATTTACAAAAAAAGTTAAAATTCTATTTGGCAGATAGAAGAAGCCGGATTGCAAGTCAGCTAAAAATGGCATTCCACCGAATGAGTAAGGATTCCAAAATGGAATATATCCCTTAGCTGATTCCGCTGCAGCAAAGTTCTGCGTTGGATATACATATTCTACAAAATCTTCCCAAAAGAAGTGATTACCTAAAATATTAGCTTTGAAGAAAAGTAATGTAGTTAGTATAAAAACAAGAACTATAGCCCATAACGGAATATTATACATTTTTTCTTCAGCAAAATTCGCTTTTTTGCTAATATTTTTTGATGGAGTTTTACTTGTATTTGTATTTTTCATATTTTTTTGTTTATCTATAAATAATATTTACTTTTTTTGAGCGACTACAATTATGGAAAGACCGAATGGCAGCCTCAGTGCTGGCAAAATAAATCTTTCGGCAGCGAATAGATAATGAAATAATTTGTTTAGTATCTCAGGAACTTTATCAACCGGTTGGTCAATTTTCTTTTCTGAACCAGTGACATTTTCCAGAAAACGCTTCAGCACTGCCGGAATCATTAATATGCTGTTAAAATAGGAAATATAATCTATCGAAAAGCCAGAACCGGTGATCAAATCCGAAAATGATTTCTTTGAATAGCGCCGTTTGTGTTGGTGCATTTCATCATGCTTACTCCAAAGCCATTGGTATGCAGGAACAGATGCAATTAGAAAAGCACCCTTTGGAAGCAGATTGTATGCGGATTTCACGACATCCACATCATCATCAATATGTTCAATCACATCAAAAAAAGTTATGGCTTTAAGATTTATATCTTTGCTATCAAATTCACTTAGAGAACAATTGTAGAGCCTCACCAATCCACGTTTTCTGCAATAATCAAGTGCAATTGAGGACATATCCAAACCAATCATGTTATATGAGGCTGAAAGAAATTTCAATACACCACCAGTGCCACAGCCAACATCTAAAACATCCTCATTTTTATTTATGTGACATTTTTTGCTTATTATTTTTTGAAAAATCAGATTACGTGCAGTAAACCACCAGTATGAATCTTCAACTGCAAAATTAGTATGATAAACGATTTCTTCCATATTCTCAATCTTTATTCAATTAAAGTTAGACGTTTTAAAAAAAAATGAATTTTGAAAAATTAAAAAAGCCCTTTGATTTCCAAAGGGCTTTTTATTAATAATAAATTGATATTATAGCATTTCAATAAGTAAAGCATTTGCTTCGCCGCCACCAATGCAAAGTGATGCAATACCATATTTTTTACCTGATTTTTTCAAAGCATAAATCAAAGTAGTTAATATTCTTGCTCCCGATGCACCAATAGGGTGTCCCAATGAAACAGCCCCACCATGGATATTAATTTTATCGTAAGGAATTCCGATTAGTTTATGTGTCACCATGGGAACTACTGCGAAAGCTTCGTTAATTTCAAAGAGATCAATATCATTTAAAGACATTCCTGCTTTTTTGACACATTTTTCAATAGCCTGAGCAGGTGCTGTTGTAAACCAATCAGGTTCTTGTGCATGAGAAACATGACAAATTATCTTTGCGATCGGATTCAGATTTTTATTCTTTGCATTTTCCTCTGAAGTTACTACTAAGGCTGCTGCTCCATCATCAATTGAAGATGCGTTTGCTGCAGTAACAGTTCCATCCTTCTTGAACACCGGCTTTAGCTGCGGTACTTTATCAAATTTTATCTTTTCGGGTTCTTCATCTTTATCGACTGTAATATTACCTTTTTTATCTGCAATAATTACAGGACATATTTCTTCTGAGAACCAGCCGTTTTTCTGAGCATCAAGAGCGCGTTGGTAGCTCATTATTGAATATTCATCCTGCTCTTCACGTGATAAATTATATTCACTTGAACATAGTTCTCCAGCCATTCCCATGTGAATTGATTTATAACAATCCCAGAGCCCGTCATGAATCATTGAATCGACAATCTCGCCATTTCCCATTCTATAACCGGTTCGGGCATTGAATAGAATATACGGAGCATTTGACATTGATTCCATGCCACCGGCGATAACAGTTTCTGCATCTCCGCAGCGAATGGCCTGATCGGCTAACATTACAGATTTCAAACCGGAACCGCAAACTTTGTTAATTGTCATACATTCCACTGATTTGGGTAATCCAGCATAAATACTTGCCTGACGAGCTGGAGCCTGTCCAACTCCGGCACTTAGAACATTGCCCATGATCACTTCACATACGTCATCACCATTTAACCCCGAACGCTTCAAAGCTTCGGAAATTGCAACAGCACCCAAACGAGGTGCTGATAATGATGATAGACCACCCATAAATGCTCCAATTGGAGTTCTTGCTGCTGATAAAATTACTGATGACATTTTTTCTCTTTCTATAAAATCAATAAATAATTGTTAAAACTAATTTGATACTAAGCAAAATTAGTAAAAATGAATCAAAAAAATAATTTTTTGATAGTTTAATCATCATTATAATTCAAAATCAATTAAAAATATTATTTTTTTGAATGAATTGTATTATTTTTGAAAAATGTCAGATTTTAATTTTATTATTGGAGGGTTTAATGAAAAAATTTATTACGTTATTCGTTGTTGTGGCTATGTTCGCTTTTGCGGCTTGTGGAGAGAAAGTTAAAGAAATGAAGGATGCTGCAGATAATTTACAAAAAATTGCAGAAGCTGGAAAAAACATCGGAGAAAAAGAAAAAGTAGCTGAAGCTAAACTTGCTGAAAGAAAAAAACGTGGTGATACCGTTGCAATGCCTTTTAAGGACCTTCAAAAATTCTTGCCAACTTCTATTGCAGGTTATACAGCTCAAGAACCAAGAGGTGAGTCCGTAACTATGCCTGAAGCTTCTATTTCACATTCAGAAATTGATTTTGATAATAATGGGACTAATCTGAAAATTGAATTGTGGGATTATAATCACGCAGAACAAGCTCTGAATGCACTTACTTTCTGGTCAGCCGGAATTTCTGTTGAAAATCAGGATGGGTTTCAAAGAACAATGAAAACTGGTATGGATAATGTTTTTGCTTATGAGACCTTTGAAAAAGCTTCTAAAAGAGCAAGCATTTTTTATGCTATTTCCTACCGTTTTTTGTTACAAGTATCGGCTGAGAATCAGGACAATACCGAGTTTGTAAAAAAAGTTGCGAATATGATTAATATTAAAGATCTATCAAATAAATAAAATAATTTTCATCGGATGGCTTCAAGTCATCCGATGAATTTAACTCCGATTAACAATTGACATCAAACCTTGTGTGATTTGATCTTGATTTTGAAATTTCTGCTTTTAAAAGTAAATTAAGTTGTTGCTCCAGTGGCTGGTGGAACAAATTTTCTCTGTTTAAGTTCATTATCTAAGAAAAACATTGAACTTCGATCATGACCTGCCAGGCGCATTCTTGCTACAATATCACTTGCATTTGATTCTTCCTCAACCTGCTCATTAATGAACCACTGGATTAATACATTGGTTGGATGATCTTTTTCTGCAAAAGCAAGATCCGCTATTTCGTTTATCCATGAGGTAACTTTTTGCTCATGCTCATAAGCTGCTTCAAATGCGGCTAATGGACTTTCCCACGATAATTCAGGTGCATCTATTACTCCAAGAGTAACAATGCCTCCGCGAGCAAGCAAATAATCGAAAAATTTAATTGCATGTGTTGTTTCTTCCTGTGCCTGTACGTGCATCCAGTTTGCAAATCCGGGAAGATTTATTGAATGAAAGTAAGCAGACATAGATAAATATAGATTCGAAGAAAACATTTCTCTGACTATTTGTTGATTAATTGCTTCTTGTACCGTTGTTTTTATCATAAATTCTCCATATTATAAAACTTAAAAAATTAAATATAAACTGTTTAATATAAAAATCAAAAAAGATTATTTTTCATTGTATTTGTCGGGTATTTCTTTGTAAACCACCCTTTGGTGCGATGTACTTGTTAAATTTTTTATACATATTTCCTTAATGATTTTCATTTCTTTTACTGTTAAATTGCTTGATTCAAATTGACCATCCAAAAATCTCTCGTTAAAGATTTTATCAACTTTTTCTTCGAGTTCCTCTCTGGATCCGGTGATGTGAGAAAGTGCCTCAGAAGCATCACAAATCATTAAAAGTGTTGTTTCTTTAGAATTAGGCTTTGGACCCGGATATCTGAAATCTTCAATATTAACACCAAAGCCTTGCTCTTCAAGAGCCTTCGCATAAAAATGTTTAATCAAGAATGTTCCATGATGCATTGGAATAAAATCAATAATTCTTGCAGGTAGTTTATATTGCTTTGCCAGTTCAATTCCGTTTTGAACGTGTTCGCGAATTAATGAAGCGCTCTTTTTAGATGACAAGGAATCATGCTTACTTGGTCCACCAATGCCATTCTCAGTAAAATATTCAGGTTTTATCATTTTGCCAATATCGTGATAATACGCCCCGATTTTTGTAAGTAGTGGATTTGCTTCAATGGCAATAGCACATCTTTCGGCAAGTGCTGCCACAGATAATGTATGTTGATATGTACCCGGAGCCAATTCGTTGAGTTTAACTAAAAGCGGATGATTAAGATTATCAAACTCTTTTATTTTTAAATCAGTCGTAATTGAAGTGAATTTTTCAAGAATAAACAGCAATCCAAAAGTAACAATAGGGGAGATAGCTGCATTAAGTAAGGAAATAACAATTCTGGATTCACTTATATCAATCTCTGTAGATCGTTCGAGTCCAAATGTAATTTCCGGGATTAAAAATCCAATAAATATAAAAAAGATTGACTGGTACATTTGTGTTCTTCGTTGAATATCTCGTACAGTATAGGAGGCTAACATACCTGCTAACATCATCGAAACGCAAGTCTCATAGTCATTGCCGCGTATTCCAGCTAACATAAGTGCTGCTGTTATAGTTAAGTAAAATGCAGTTCTTGAATCAAAAACTATAGCAACAAGCATTGAGAAAGCCGGAAGCAACACTAAATATTCGATTGGATAACTACTCGGAATCTGTATTGATAGCCATGATTGAAAGGAAATCAAAGTAATAATTCCACTTAAAATACCGACTTGAACATTATCATAAAATACTTTTTTACGTATAAAGAATAAATACATGATCAATATAAAATAAAGTATTAAGGCATGTCCGAAACTTCCTATAATATTCAAATATGAATAGGGTTTATCCGATCTGGCAACAAAAGAACTTTCATAAGATTGTAACTTACGAATATGATCTTTATTTACTTTCTCACCTTTGTCAACAATTTTTTCTCCTTTACGTACAATTCCAATTGTTCTGGGAATGGAGAAAGCAGCTAAATCACGAGCTTTGTCAGTTAGTTCTCTGGAATAAATCAAATCAGCTATTGTTATTTGCCTTATTATCGCCGATGCAATCTCATCCGATGGGAGTGAGAGCTTGTTGGAAAGGGTTTTTCTGGCATAATCAAAGAAAGTTAATGTATCAAATATATTAATTTTTTTTACATATTTCTCTTCATTTGGGAGAATTCTTATATTAATTTCGGAACCTTCGACAGATTCTTTTAAAACATTTGATAAGCCTCTCTGAAAGACATATTTTAAAAATTTTGTCAGCTCATTTCGTATTATATTTTCATCTCTTTGCTTAGTCTGAAGTGATAATTCGGAAAAATTTTTAATAGTTCTTTTTGATAGTAAGTCGGAGAGAACATGATTTGATTCATTTGATAATTCGGCTAATCCATTTGTTAGAATCTTTAGTTTATTTATTGCATCTGATACTGCCTGTTCATTATAAATAAAAACGTCAATTACACTCTTTTTTGCTGCATTTACTTCCTGGAGGTACTGAAATTCAGATTTATAAACTGGGAATGTAAAGTCTGCAACTACTGTTTGACTCGACCAAATGTAACCCGGTAAAACGGAATAGGGGTAATCTTCGCCTGGCTTCCGAAATGAATGATAAGCAAAAAATATAGTGTTTAATAGAACCGTAATTACTATGATTAAGCTCTTTAATCTTATTGATGTTCTTATATTTAATAATTCGGGATTTTTTTCTCTTTTTTTATCATCCAGAAGTTTTCCGAATAGAATTTTTTTTAGTTTGCTCATTTATTGGGTCTATGCTACTTTTCAAATCAATACAACTGCAATTTAACGTAAAACTTCCATTTTCCCAGTAATTTTTTTTGAATCGTTCTTTAAAATGAAGAAATATATACCTGAAGACAATCTGCTACTAAAATATGGAATACGGTAAATTCCGGTTGATTTTTTTCCTAAATCAAGAGTTGTAATTTTATTTCCGTTCAAATCGTATAATTCAAACCATATTTCAGATGGTTTAAGAATTTCATATTCAAATAGAGTAAAATTCTGACAAGGATTTGGGTAGTTTTGATATAGTCTAAAAACATCTTTTTCATCGATTATTCTATACTTATCACAATAACTGTAAAATTTCCCATTTATAGAGCGAATTTTAATTTTCCAATTATCACTTATTAGTGAATCAAAAACCAGATCACAAGTATCACGACCATTTTTCAAGACAGAGAAAGTAAATTTGAACTGTTGATTTATCGTATCAGACTTTGATTGAAATTCAAAAGGAATTATTCTGTTAGCTTTATCAATATAACCGAGATCAGTTCCATTAATTGGTTGTAGAAAAGATGAATGAAAACTTAAATTGCCATAAATTTTAGGATATTGTTTTGATTCAATATTTGTCAAATTTTTTATATAAACAGGTATTTCTATGACATCGCCTTGATCACCGCAGTAGGAACCGCCTGTCCATAATTCCAAACTCTTTGGGTAATAAAAATTTACTTTACAATTTATTCTTATTTTCATACCGCAAGTATCGATAAAATCTATAAATTCGGAGAAAATTCCTTCTTTGGTCGAAAAACATGATATAATAATTTTGGTCGAATCATTTGCTTTTACAATTTCAGGACTGATATTTCTAACCTTAAAATAATTACCGGAGCTGAATTTAACAGAATAATCGAATTTACTCTTATTATAAAATGTAATCGTATCGTACTTAATACTATCTGTAACAATTTCTTTGAAATCAATATTCAAAGCGGAGAATGAATAATCATTCGAAAATTTTCGACCCAAAATTTTAATGATATTAAAACTATCAGTGGCATTGTAAGCATTTGATTTGATTTTTAGAAATGCTGACTTTTCACCAAGGGAATTCGGAATGAAATTCAGTTTTAGCAAATAAAAATTATTTGACTCAATTCCTTGATATAATATTTTTTCATAAGAAAATTCATTGGCATTAATTCCATCAATAAATACAGAATCAATAATCAGTTTATCTTTGCCTATATTGAACAACTTTATTGAAGAATCCGAATGAGTCTCATTGCAGAAAATACTGTTGAAGGTCATTTCCATAGGAATTTGAAGATAAGCTTGCCGATTTCGTAAGGTGCCTTTGAATTCAATACTATCTAAATTATTACATAAATCCGAGAAAATATACTTCTCATTAAAAATTCCGGGAGTATTTGAAGTTAGTTTTACGTAAACGGTGGCTGAACCTCCGTTTTCAGTAATATTTTGAGGAATAATATTAGTAATTGTAAAATATTGAAGTTTTATTGGAAAATTAAAACTTAAAGGTCGAGTTCCAATGTTTATTATTGTAAAAGTAGCATCAGATCTGCTATCAGTGATGACTTCCCCAAAATCTATTTTCTCGGTGGATAAATAAAAACCGGACTTTTCGGTTTCGCCGATTAAATTGACCAATTTTTGACGTTGAATCCCATCTGAGATATTGTAGAATAATTTCAATTTTGCACTTTTAATGCCATAAGATTGAGGCCCAAACAGAATTTTGATAAATTTGGATGATTTTGGACTTATAATTAATTTAGGGATATTGTTGATAATAGAAAAATTATTTTCAGAATCTTCGATTGAAATTGAATCTATTTGGATTGAGTTATTACCCTTATTCATCAATTCCAGTGAGTCAGGTATCAATTGATTGCCACATAATGAAATAGGAAATTCGAGAGTAGGTTTTACAATTAAACCATCAATTATCCCCTCACCGAAAATAAGAGCAGTGGCTGGTGAGCCATTATAATTGAAATAAAATTTTATCGAAGAATTAGTTCTTCCGGTATCGGAAGGTTCAAAAATAATTTTAAATTCCTTAATCTCGCCATTGGCTCTGAGAGTGAATTTACCTGTATCAGAGAGTAAAATAAATTGCTTGGTATCAGGGCCATGCAAATAAACAGATTCAAAATTAATATCATTATTGGAGTTATTCTTTAGAATTATTGTTTGAGTTGATGAACTTTCACCGATAATAACTTTACCGAAATCAATCATTTTTGTTACAAGTTCAATTGCCTGATCTTTTCCTTCGCCATTTAGATTTGATTTGAATACATTAGTTTTTGAGAAAATATTTAAAACAGCAATGGATTTATGAATTAAGCCGGGCTTGTAAGCTAACTCAAAATCAACTTGTCCAAGAGCAGCTACACTTATTGCTTTTAAATCCGAAACAATCTGAAATTCGTCCTTATCAGTTCCAGAAATGTTCACAGAATCTATGCCCACATTGACGGATCCTATGTTTCTGAGTACTCCTTTTATTAAAGAATCTCTTTTTGTGTTAACAACCACCTGTCCAAAATCTATATTTTTCATTTCAATAGACTCTTCAACTATTGACCAATTATTATCTGAAATATCTGACTGAATTAAAGGAACATTTAAAGGTATGTCCTTTGGTGACCAGTATTCTGCGCTTCCATCGAAACTTGTGCTTAATACATACAAAGAATCGGGTGACCAGCAGACAAAACTTAATCCGTCTTTATGACCCGGAAATGAATAAACCTGACTCCAATCGCTCGTATTCCAAAGTATCAGTCTTTTCAGATCATCACCGGTTGCAAGATATTTTCCATCAGGACTGAATGCACAACTGTAGTTAATATTAGCAGTGGATTGAATTGATTTAATATTTGTTTTCAGACTTGAATCGCTTATACTAATCTGCTTATTCCAGCCACAAGAAGCAATCAATTTATTATCAGGAGACACAGATACAGAAAGTACTTGATTGGAGAAACCTAAATTACTATTAATATCAGGAAATTGAAATTTACTTATACTTTTATCTGAACTTGCTGTATAAATATACTTTGAATCTGATGACCACTTAACTTGATTGATGGCTGATGTATGAGGTACTAAGTTAGTAAATAATCCAAGATCGGGATATGAATTAATACATAATCTTCCATAATTATCACCGCTTGCAATAAATTTATTATCAGGGCTGAATCCGCATGATGAAACAATAGAATTAAAATTATAAATCGAATCCACTTGTTTGCCTGATGAATCAAAGATAAAAATCATTCGTTCATTGCCGGCACAAATAATTTTTTTAGTATCCATGCTCCAATCGATAGAAGAGATCTGGCTTAATTTTGTTTGTAACTTATGAATTAACTTTTGTGAACCGGCATCCCAAATCTTCAAAACACCAATATTATCACCTGTTGCAATTTTCTTTGAATCAGGACTCCAAGCGGCAGTCAGAAGGAAGGTATTCTCACCTGGCAGGACGTTTAGTTTCTTTGTGTTACCTGATTTGATATTTATGACTCTAAAACGGCATAAATCGCTTTTTGTATGAGGAACAGTCCAATTATATTTATTTCCGCTTGCCTTTGAAGTTATAACGATCCAGTTTTTACCTTCATCTACCGAATATTCAAGTTGAACGGTATCCGTTGGCATTAGCCCTGTCCAGGTCACTGTTGTGTCGGAACCTGCAATAAGTTGATTAAATCCATTTGGAAACACCACTTTTAACGAATTCTGTGATTTTTCAAAGTAACCACCTGAAACGAATATCACAGAGCCATAGCAGGCATTGCTCGAAATATCAATTTTTTCGACCCTATAAACAGAATCACTTGGATTATAAATTATACTACATTTGATTGTAGAATCTTTTTTCAGGGTAAATGGTGTTGAGAGATTTTCAAAAATTGCAGAAAAGCTTGGGTTTGAGCTACCGATGCTGTTAATCTGAATACTATCATTTATTGCAGTAATTAATATGTCTTTCGAGATTGGATTATATAATGGAACAGAACCAAATTCTATTGAATTTGCCTCGTTAAATGATAAAAAAGGCAACTGATCGGCAGATATCGAATATTTTAATGTTTTTTCAATATTTTTCGGCATATACTTAATTACAAGATTTCTATCAATATCACAGGAGGATGAAATCCATTCAATCGAACAGGGTTTGTATCCATAAGATAAGTATAAAATATCTCGATAAGCTTCCAGAGCATCATCAGGTGTGATAACATCTTCAAAAAATGTTCCATCAGTGGCTCTTGAAATATTTTTTAATAAGTCTGGAGTTTTCATATTCACAGTTATACAAAAAATGGAAGCATTGATGGACTGTGCTTTTCTAACGATCTCTGCTTCGTTTGCCTGATCTAATCCGTCAGTAAGAAAAATAATTACTCGTTTGTATTTACCTGTTTCGGCAATTGACAGAGCACCGGTTGGGTTTGATAGCAAAGCAGCATTATAGTTTGTTCCGCCGCTTGCATTTAGCTTATTAACAGAATTATATAGTTTATTTTTATCATTTGTAAAATCCTGATTGAGGAAGCTAAAATCATCAAAACTTGTAATAGCACATTCTGAGGATGAATCAAGTAATTCGATCCACTTTCTGGCAGCAGTCTTTGCAATATCAAGTTTTCCACCAGCCATAGTACCTGAAATATCTATAGTAATAACTGATGATAATTTCACTTGATTAGTTAAAGGAGAACAAGTAATGCTTTTGATAAGCCTTGGCAGCCCATTTTCAAGTATATTAAAGTCTTTGACATCTACAACTGTCGAAGGTTTGTTATTTTTATCAAATAAAAAAAGATTTGCTTTGATTATTGGCAAAGAGTCACTATTAATTTTTATGATTGAAAAATCTTGGGAATTCAAATTACTGATTGAATAACAAACTAAAATTGAAGATAAGATAATTGCATGAGAAGCCAGTGCCAGCATAAGATTTGTTATGTTGAACTTCGTGAAGAGAATCTTATATTTATCGTTTATCAATGCTTCTTTTTGCTAAATCTTTTTTATATTAAATTTTTCACACTACAATTAAGTAATAACTATTAATAATGAAATTTGTTGCAAATACGATTCAGGCACATGTTGCCAGGTATAATAAAAGCTCAGAAAGATTTGAGCATTTGATATTACAAAGAGCTGACAATGAGAAGATTTATCCATCTATCTGGCAAGTTGTTACTGGTATGATAGATGGCGATGAAACAGCAATTGCAGCTGCTATACGAGAATTTTCTGAGGAGACCGGCCTTAATTTTCAAAGAATGTGGGCAATACCATATTTAACATCGTTTTTCAATCATCGCAATAATTCTGTTTCATTTGCTCCGGTATTTGGATTTATTGTTGATTATAATGATGAAGTGATTTTATCCTGTGAACATCAGGATTATTCATGGTTAGAGCTCGATAGCGCTTTATCGAGACTGATTCTACCTTCTCACCGAGATGCCGCGATAGTTTTCGAAAAGAATATTCTTTTATCCGATGATCCGGATTTATTTATTATTAAGTTTTGATTACAATTTAGAAATTTTATGCTTACATCAGAAATTTTGATTAAAAAACGTGATAAAAACCAATTATCCGAAAGTGAAATAAAGTATCTTGTCTCCGGAGTTGTAAGCGGTGAAGTCTCCGAAGCACAAGCAGCAGCCTTTCTCATGGCGTCAAGTATTAATGGATTAAATGCAAAGGAAACAGCTTTTCTGACACACGCAATGGCAGAATCAGGTACAAAACTATCATTTGCTCACCTTGGCAAACCAATAATCGATAAGCACTCTACAGGTGGAGTAGGGGATAAGGTATCACTTTTAATTGTGCCAATAATTAGCTCATGCGGTATATTGACACCTATGATTTCAGGACGCGGTCTGGGACACACCGGAGGAACAGTAGATAAATTAGAATCCATTCATGGATTTAATACGATGCCCGATGAGGCAATGATGAATCAGCATCTCAAAGAGAATAGCGGTTTTATAATAGGTCAGTCTGAAAATATTGCTCCAGCTGATAAAATTCTATATAAACTACGTGATATAACTGGTACTGTTGAATCTGTAGGACTGATCACTGCATCAATTTTAAGCAAGAAAGTTGCAGAGGGATTAGACGGTCTGATAATGGATATAAAATTTGGTAACGGTGCTTTTATGAGCACTTTTGATGATGCGAAAATTTTAGCAAAGTCAATGCTAAACGTAGCCACAGAAATGGGATTAGCCATGAGAATATTATTTTCATCTATGAACCAGCCTTTAGGTAAAAAAGTGGGAAATTGGCTTGAGATCGAAGAAGTAGAAGAATCTTTAAAAGGAAATTGTCCTGATGATCTCAAGGAAATTGCAGAATTTACATGCTCATCAATGCTACTTTTAGCGAAACTCGCATCAGATCGTGATTCTGCTTTGTCAATGGTTCGTGGGGTTTGGAACTCAGGTTTGGCTCTTGATAAATTTTATTCAATAATAAAGTCTCAAGGCGGTGATATAGATTTATCAAGAAAATTATATTCAAATGTTGAAAAATTTGAATTAAAATCAACTAATAGCGGATTTATTGATTTTATCAATACAAGAAAAATAGGATTAGCTGCTATACATCTTGGAGCCGGACGTAAATTGGCAACCGATACAATTGATTTTTCTGCTGGCTTGGAATTTAAGAAAAAAATCGGTGATAGAGTTGAATCAGGCGAAACTATTTGCATTATACAAGCCAAAGATCAATCAGTATTTCCCGCTGCTTTAGACATTTTGAATGAATCCTATTCTTTATCAGCTAATCCAGCTCAATTAGCCAAAAGTATTATTTATGAAGAATGGACTAATTAATATCTCTGGAAAAATAATTTGATTTAGTAAGTTCAATCGGATGCTCTGAAAGCCACAATCTTAACTTAATTAGAACCTGTGAATTTGCAATTGACCATTTATTATATTCTTCTTCATTGAATGATTTGAAAATTGTATAATTATATGCTTCGAACAAACCTGCTTCAATTAATTCCTTATATTTTTCAAATAGCTTTATTTTATACTTCTGCTGATGATTTCCAGCCATCCATAAATTTATAAAATTGGCTCTGATAATAGATAATTCTAAAATTGAATATTTGACTAATTTCTTTTTAATGATAGAATCACTGGCTTTTTCCATCAAACTTTGAAAAATAAATTGGAATGAATTTTCTTTGAGAGTGATATTGTTTTGTGATTTAGCATTAATAAATCTAACACCAATTGTTTTATCGTCAAACATGTATCTGAGAGCACTATTATATGTATCACAAAGAATTTTTCCCATCTCCGCTGTTTTACCGGTGCCAGCCAATACTTGTATATAATATTCACCATAAAGTACAGACCAAATTTTATCATTTGTTTTAGAAAAATACTTACTCAAATGAAAATAATTACCTCCATAAGCGGGTTGACGGGCAATACCTTGTTCCCATGAGCCAAGCGCCTCATTCTTTTTTCCAGTTACATATTGACAAATTCCAATTTCCATCATCAATTTTCCTGAATCAGGAAATTTTGACAGTCCGTAATTATAAATTTTTTCAGCAGAATCTTTATTTCCATCCATAAAAATAATATTTCCAAAGAGTTGCCAGACCTGATCACTTGCATCTGACCGCTGGGTGAGAGGATAGACTGTTGCGGCAGCATCTGCAAATTTCTCAAGTTTATATAGAGCCAGAGCCTTCTCATACTTAAATGCTACTCTATCCGGTTCGATTTGAATAGCACTATCTAACAATGAAACCGCTTCAAGATATTTTTCCTGATTGATCATTTTTTTAACATTTAGGAACATTTTTGATGCTGCTCTGTTTATTTCCTCATCATCAGCAAAGGTTTTTAAAGCAAAAATAAAAATAAATAAAAGTAACAGTAATTGTTTCATTGAATTTCCGAACTTGAAAAAAAAAGTAAGACGATTTAAATCAAATTTATTTGCCAATTCCGATATGACTGTAGAATATAGATTAAATTTCACTAAATTTGACAGATTACATGATTCATTTAGAAAAGAATTTATAATTTATTAATAAATATTTTGAACAAGGATAATCAGAAAAAGTGCAACAAACAGTGGGAAACCTAATTCCAACCTTCACAATAGGATTATTGCAAAGGATGTATAAAAAATAATAAAAATTGAATTTGAATCTTCAAAATGAAACACAGCCACTAACAGCTTTTCCAGTAGTTTTTAACTGTCGGTTGTATATCCTTCCAATAGCACATTTAAGGATTCCTGCACTTGAGACTGTAAGAAAACTGAGAAATTTGGGTAATGTCATGCTGATGGAAGTGAAGTATCTCTCCAAAAGTGGCTGTTAGAGAGATCATTCGCATTAATCTTAATGACAACCACCCCTAACCCATCCTTGAAATGGAGTGGAAAATTGGAATTGTCATTTTCACACAATTAAAAGCGAAGCGTTTATCAAAACCACGGATGTTAATCCAAGGATATTGCCGGTTTTGTCTCAAGCTCACAGGTAGGAATAACAATCTTGTCAAATATGGAATAATAAAACAAAAAGTAATAATTTAATTTATGAAATTACAATTTAGAACTGATATAAGCCCGCAGCTAATGCGACAAATTAAAAATTTTTCAGATTTTATCAGACTTGAAAAAGGCTTGTCCGACAATACATTAATATCTTATAAGCACGATTTAGAGCGCTTTTGCGAATATTTAACTTCAATAAACATAGCTTCCTATAAAGAAATAAATGTTAAAGAAATTGATAATTTTTTACTTTTGTTAGAAGAGCTCGGAATCTCAGCTAACAGCCGTGCTCGCTATTTATCGGCAATACGCAGCTTATTCAAGTTTCTTATGATGAGCGGGATACTCGACCGCGATATTTCCGAAGTTATAGAATTACCTAAATCCTCAAGAAAATTACCTGAAAATTTATCGGTACAGCAAATTGAGATGCTTCTTCTGGCTCCGGATACAGCTTCAGCAGCAGGAATTCGTGACCGTGCCATGATGGAAACATTATATGCCTGTGGATTACGAGTAAGTGAATTAATCAATATGAAAAGCAGGGATATTCTTTATGATAATTTTATTGTCCGGGTATTCGGTAAAGGTTCAAAAGAGAGGATAGTTCCGATTGGCAGCCAGGCAATAGAGTGGATTCAATTATATAAAGCGCAATGCCGTCCCATGTTCCTAAAAACTGGAGTAGCAGAAGATATATTGTTCTTAAATCAACGAGGTTCAAAATTATCCAGAATGGGTGTATGGAAAATAATTAATCAATACGCCGAAACAGCCGGATTAGGAGTCCATGTCCATCCTCATTTATTCAGACATTCATTTGCAACACACCTGCTCGAAGGGGGTGCTGATTTAAGAGCAGTTCAGGAAATGTTAGGACATTCTGATATCTCAACAACACAAATTTATACACACATTGATCGTGAATATATTAAGGAAGTCCATAAGAGTTTTCATCCAAGGGCATAAAAATAACTTTTCTTTCTCGTATAATTATCTTATTTTAATATTTTGTATTTTATCTAAAACTAATAATTAAATTTATGAGATATTTCCTCCTCATCATAATGATTTTTTGCCAATCAGCATTAGCACAAGACTTTGAAATTTTGGCAAATAAAGCTGCACATGGTGAACCCTATTATCAGGCAATTTACGGTGAATTCCTGCTAAGAGGGATTTTTATTCCAGCAAATCTGACTGAAGCTATAAAACTGATTGATGAAGCAGCTGAAAAAAAACAAGCGATTGCAATTTTTAATCAGGCTCAGATGGCTCAATTCGGAGTGATTGATGGCATTGATACTATTAAATCCAAAAAACTTTATCAAGAATCTGTTAAAGGTTTGAAAGCGCTTGCTGATGCTTCCGACAAGTATGCTCGTTTCGACCTCGGACTAATTTATTATTATGGCTTAGGTACTGAATTTAATTACATTAAAGCTCAGGATCTATTTCGTAAAGCCGCTGAACAGGATCATTATGAGGCTCAATATTACCTTGGGTTAATGTTTGAAGCCGGTCAAGGAGTAGTCAAAGATTACCCCATGGCACTTAAATGGTACACCAAAGCTGCCGAAAACGGTGTAGTTACTGCTCAATGCAATCTTGGATTCATGTATTATAATGGCAAAGGTGTTACTAAAGATTATTCACAGGCATTTTATTGGTATGGTAAAAGTGCTGACGCTAACGATGAAATTTCGCAATACAGCCTTGGGATCATGTTTACTTATGGTGAAGGAGTTGAAAAGGACACAAAAGTTGCTTTTGATTGGTTTACAAAATCTGCAACAAGAGGATATGCAAAAGCACAGTTTCAGTTAGGGTATGCTTATGCTCAAGGAATTGGAACAGTAGTTGATGCATCCAAATCGCTCGAATGGTATTTAAAATCTGCTGAACAAGGCTACCCCGAAGCTCAATGTAATCTGGGTGCTATTTATTATACCGGAATTGGGGTTGATAAAAATTTTGATGAAGCTTTGAAATGGTATAGATTGGCTGCTGATCAGGGTGATGATATCGCTCAATATAATATCGGAGCAATGTATTATACCGGGGAGGGAGTTGAAAAAGATTTGAAATTAGCTTTTGAGTGGTACGAAAAATCTGCACGTCAGGGTTATAAGTATGCACAATGTAATTTGGGAGTGATGTATAGGAATGGTGAATCAACCGAAAAAGACCTTGAAAAAGCCTTATATTGGTTTACAAAAGCCGCGGAATCTGGTGATGAATTAGCTCAATTTTTTCTTGGACAAATGTATAAAAATTCTGAAGGTGTAGTGCAGAACTATAATAAAGCGGTGCAGTATTTTGAAATTGCTGCCGAGAAAGGTTCAGCAATGGCTCAGTTTACACTTGGAAATATGCTATATCATGGAGACGGAGTTAAAAAAGACACGGAAAAAGCTATGAAATATCTCAGAGATGCTGCTTCCAATGGGTCAACTGAAGCAAAAGACATGCTTAAAGAAATTGACAAGAAATAATTTTTTATTTGCCTTCGGTAACGAATAATTTCTTTATTACTGCTATAGCAGCAGAAATACGTCGGGATGCATCCGGATTTTTTCTTAGTACATTTTTTCTTCCGACTACTAAGGCTGAAGATCCACCACCATCAAGGTTCATTGCATCGTAACAACCAATTACTTTCATTATATTTGCCATCTGAGATAGTGAGGCTACACAGGTATGCTCCTTAGAATTAGCAAATTCAACAGCTGCAAAATAAGTTTTAGACCCATCTTTATTAACACCTATAGCTGTTCTTGGTAATTGCCTGTTAATAAAACGCCTTGAATGTGAACCTTCAAGATAAGCTTCATGCTTTGCAATTCCATTACGAACCAAGCGAGGAGTTCCGCAGGCTGCATTAACAAAAACAGTATTTGAATGTGAACTTGTTGTATATTTTAAAATAATGGTATCGCCTAATTTTGGAATATCCTGAATGATATTATCAGCACCGAATGAAATAACGCATCCATCAGTTGGTACACGAGCGGATCCGCTATCTGCTGAAAGTACTGTACATTGAATATCTTTATTTATTAACGGAGATTCAAGATATTTGACTCTGATTTTAGGGAATGAATATTCAATTTGCTGTGAGCGCTGGTTTTCAGTAAATTCCTCTTTATATTTTTCAAATTCCTTTTCCAGATCAATTGAATCAGCATAATCATATTCATCAAAAACTTCCCTTTCGGTTTTTTTGAGAATTTCCTTGAAACTTTTATTAGTTAAAATTGGTATTACATCTCCGGCAAATTTATTATAAACAACTACATCAGATGTATATTTACGATGATTTGCCATATCAATCCCAAACTCTTTATTTTTCCATCTGACAGATCCATGTATGGAGAAATTATCTATAGTAGGTATGTTATTTTCATCTAAAAAACATGAAGACCAATCTTTATACTGGCGCATTTCGACGATCTCTCCATCGACAACCATTGGGCCGATAGGAAAATTTGTTATTGCTCGCCAAAAATTGGCATTAATTGCTGCAAGGACAATGGAGTTTCCTTTTTGATCATTCATGTTCATTAAATCATGAATCTTATCCAATTCGCCTGTTCTGTTCTTGGCTTTAAGTATTTTTAGACCGATACCGGATTCCAAATTGTCGATTTCAATTGTATGAACTAAGTGATGAGTTTTTTTAGATCCTATCTGATACACTCTATACTTTACACCAACACTGATAGTAGAATCCAGAATTTTAATATATGAAACAGATTGATCATTTGTAACTACTTTTGATTTCTTGATGCTCTTTTTTTGAATAGTCTGTTTTGAGGATTTTGATTTAGCAGAGCTAATTTTTTTAACGGTAGTCTTGCTGTTTAATTGTTTTTGATTTGTTGTTGCGTTTGATTTTTTCTTGGCTAATGCAGCAAAAATAAACGAGTAGGATAATAACGCTATTGAGAGAGTTATTAAAAAGTAGTTTCTAATATTTGCTATAGTTTTATTCAATAATCGGCTAACAGAAATTTATACAAATTTAAATATAATGATTTTTTTTGAATTCTTAAATCTCTATTTTTTTTCAAAGTAAAAAAAGAGTTAATTTAGTTTTTATTAAAATTGATAATTTGATAAATATTTAAATTAGGAGTTTAAAATGTTTGAAACCTTATTAACAGAAAAAAAAGAGAATTATCTTGTCGTTACTTTAAATCGTCCTGATAAACTGAATGCGCTTAATACTCAATTATTCAATGAATTAGATGAAGTAATCAAATCAGTTGAGCTTGATGATTCTATCGGTGCCATGATTTTAACCGGATCAGGTGATAAAGCTTTTGCTGCCGGTGCCGATATTGGTGAATTGAATAAATCCGATCAACGATCAGGGAAATTATTCTCAGAACATGGCTCAAAAGTTATGGCAAGACTCGAACAATTGCGCATACCGGTTATAGCTGCTGTAAATGGATTTGCACTTGGTGGAGGCTGTGAGCTGACCATGTCTTGTCACATTCGCTTTGCTTCAGAAAATGCAAAATTCGGTCAACCCGAAGTTAATTTGGGAATAATACCCGGATATGGCGGCACACAGCGATTAGCAGGTCTTGTCGGAATTTCAAAAGCAATAGAGTTAATAATCTCTGGTAATATGATAAATGCTACTGAAGCTGCCCGTATCGGTTTAGTAAATGCAGTTTTCTCTAAAGATGAATTATTGACAAAAACAGAAGAATTTGTTCGGTTGGTTTTATCAAAAGGTAGATTAGCTGTAAATTCAGCTATTGAGGTTATCATGGCATCCCGCTATTTGTCTCCTGCCGAAGGTTTGGCTTTTGAGTCGATTAAATTCGGAGATCTATGCGCTACTGCAGATTTTAAAGAAGGAACCTCAGCATTTTTAGAAAAGAGAAAGGCAGAATTTATTAACAAATAGGTTCTTAGAAACTTATCTGAATTCAAAACGTATTTTTATTTATTTTTTACTTTTTTAGGTGTATAGTGAAATTATATTCAATTCTTATAATAATTACATTTTTTTACTCAATTGGCTCACTTAAAGCCGCGGGTCAAAAATCCTTTGATGTAAATGGTATGGATCAGACCATAAAGCCCGGAACCGATTTTTTTAAATATACTAATGGAAATTGGTGCAAAAACAATCCGATACCTCCCGAATATAGCCGCTACGGCTCGTTTGATATTTTACAAGAACAAAATTATTCTAATATTAAAGGCTTATTAGAATCTGCCGCAGCCGATAAAAATGCAAAACATGGATCAGTTGCTCAAAAAATAGGCGATTTTTACTCAACCGGACTTGATATTGAAAAGATTGAAAAAGATTCATGGAATCCAATTAAAGAAGATCTGTTGCGTATTGATCAGGTTCGCAATTTTGAACAATTTACACAGATCATAATAAGTTTGCATAAAAAAGGGATTTTCCCATTATTTTATTTCGGCTCTGCACAGGATGAAATGGATAGTGAGAAGATAATTGCAATGATTTATCAGGGCGGTCTTGGTCTTGGTGATCGTGATTATTATTTAGGAACAGATAAGCGATCAACAGAACTTAGGACTGAGTATAAAAAATATATTCAAAATATGTTTCAATTAATTGAAATATCTCCGGAAGCCGCCACGAGAGCATCAGAAACAATTATTAATATTGAGACACAAATAGCAACAGGTTCTCGGACACGTCTGGAACTTCGTGATCCGCAAAAAAATTACAACAAAATGACTTTGGAAGAATTAAGTAAAATCATCGGTAAATTTAATTTTCATGAATATTTCAAACTGTTCGGAGTTGCAGCAGAAGCTCCGATTAATGTAGGACAGCCAGATTTTATAAAAAATCTTTCAATGGCTTTTGAATCAATTCCTTTGCAGGACTGGATAGTTTATGTAAAGTGGCATTTGATCAATTCATCTGCAGGTTATTTAAATTCCAAATTTGAAAATGAAAGATTCCATTTTTATGGGACTGTTTTTTCAGGAAAAGAGAAAATGAAAGATCGTTGGAAAAGAGTTCTGGAAGCAACAAGCTCCGCTATGGGTGAGGCAATAGGACAATTATACGTAGAGAAATATTTCCCACCGGAAGCAAAGAAAAGAATGTTAGAACTTGTAGCCAACTTGAAAACAGCATTAGCAGGTCGAATTAATAAATTAGAATGGATGGGGGATGCAACGAAAAAAGAAGCATTAAATAAATTGAATAAAATAAATGTCAAAATTGGTTATCCTGATATATGGCGTGACTACTCACTTTTGCAAATTTCAAAAGAGTCTTATCTTTCAAATGTATGGGCAGCTAATGAATTTGAATTCAAAAGAGACCTTGAGAAGATTGGAAAACCTGTTGACCGCAGTCAATGGGATATGACTCCACAGACTGTTAATGCCTATTATAGCCCTAATATGAATGAAATTGTTTTCCCGGCGGCAATACTTCAGCCACCTTACTTTAATCTCGAAGCAGACGATGCTATTAATTATGGCGCAATTGGTACTGTTATCGGCCACGAAATTACCCACGGTTTCGATGATCAGGGGCGTCAGTACGATAAAGACGGGAATATGAAAGACTGGTGGACCGAAAATGATGCAAAGAATTTTAAAGCACATACTCAGGTAATTGTAGATCAGTTTAATACTTTCGTAGCCATTGATACTATGCATGTAAGCGGAGAACTGACTTTAGGTGAGAATATTGCCGATATTGGCGGTTTAACCGTCTCTTATAATGCGTATATGAATTCAATAAAAAATAAAAAAGTTGAGAATATTGATGGATTCACACCACAGCAGCGCTTTTTCTTAAGTTATGCAAATATCTGGAAACAGAATATTAGGGACAAAGAATTAATGAAACGGATTAAAGAAGATGTGCATTCTCCGGCACTATTCCGCGTTAATGGAGCCTTACCTAATATTCCATATTTTTATGAAGCATTTAACATTAAACAGGGAGATAAGTTATTTCTTGCTCCTGATCAGCGTGCAAAGATTTGGTAAGATTGAAAATAAAATAGTATAAATAAAAGCAATGCAGCCATCTCTATAGCTGATGAGCCTGTTATATCATTTCCTTAATGAATTAGGAATTATTGTCATTGATGCGGATGCAGGAATCCCCTACCAGACACACTTTAGGAGATTCCTGCATTCGCAGGAATGACAGCAATAAGGAGTTTTTACACAAGCTCATTGGCAGGAATGACATGAACGAGCCTTTTGATACAGCCTCTGGTCAATGACGGCCACTATTATCCTGTCACTTAATAGCATACGGGAATCCTCTTCGTTTATTATTCATCCAAATATATCAACGTTTTTTTCGTTTATTCAATTTTGATTTTAATCTAAATAAAAAACTATTATGAAAAAACTACTGCTGATCCTTTTCTTGTCAATACTTAATATAAATTTGTTTGCTTATGATGATGAAGACGAGGAAAAACCAATCAACTCATTTGTCCCTTTTGTTGATCTATCCTATAATATTCCTATCAATGAATTCGGAATAAAATGGAATAATGGTGCTGGTCTGCATGGTGGTTTGTTCTATATGTTGGATAAAAGCACAGCCCTTTCATTGCATGGCGGATATAGTTTCTATAATGCCACTAACGATGACGTGAATCATAAATATTTATTAAGCGATATTCCTGTATTTGCGGGATTAAATTACTTCTTCCGCAAGTCTCCAAGCGAATTCCAATGGTTTATTGGTGCGGAATTCGGTGTTCATATTCTAAAAAAGAGAACACAATTGCAACAGACAACAAACAATATAACCACAACAAACACAAGCTATCAGGGAACTTCTTGTTTTGGTTATGGCCCCTATGCTGGATTTGTGATGCCTTTATACTGGGATTTTAATTTAATTTGTACAGGAAAATATACATTTATTTCAGGCTCAGAGTGGATTGTTTATGATGGCACTCCGTTTACAGTTAGTCATATTAGTTTGAATGCCGGTATTTCAATTGCGTTCTGATAATTAATTCTTCTCTATTATCTGATTTAATATAATCTCATTCTTCTTGATTCTCAGGATATAATTTCCTGCTGATAATTGTGTCAAACCAATTTTTAACGGAATACCGGCATTCATATTGATTGACTGATCAAAGAGAACATTTGCACTTATATCATAAATACTTATCTGATAAAGTCCACTTTCTTTGAGAACTATATTTAAAAAATCAGATGTAGGGTTCGGATAGATCTTGGTTTGTAAAGAATCAACTTCAATAGTGGTGTCAATACTGTTAGTATCGGGATGTATTAAATTTCTGAATATTTTTGCTAAAGAATCAGAATTGCCAGCACAGCCAATTACTATTTTGAAATTTTTCTCTGTATTATACGGGAAAGCACCCGTAAAGCGCATTCCGGTAATAAAACTTATATCGTGCATACCTATTGGCTGCATCGAAACACCGCTGTTTAACGATTTTAACTGTAAATTTACATTCATTGTGTCCAGATTGTCTGAGGTTAATCCGGCAGCTTGAGCCACTGCACCTTTTTCAGGAGAATATACCATGCAACCGAAAACCGGAAATTTATTGTCAAAATACGCAAGTTCGGCAGCAACACTATCTGATTTAACTTTCCCAGGGCAAGCTTCAGAGAAATATCTTACATAATTAAGCGAAGCATCATCATTTAAATCCCAATCGAAAAAATAGCCGACGGCAACATCATTCAGAGTTTTTCCTGAAACATTTTTTACTTTGACATTAGCGATTGTATAAGGCGAATTTAGCGAATCAAAAACAAATTTTTGGGTAATTTGCACCCCTATTTGATTTGATATGTTATCCTGAATAATACAAACATTGCTGTCAATGCCTGAATAAGGCTTGATAGTTTCAAAATCACAACTATTTGCAGGTTCACCATAAACCGAACTGATTACTTTGTCTGTTCCTGCAGTGGCCATTATTCCACCGAGCCAGAGCTGGTTTGTCAATGCTTTTTTTACAAATCCTATGCCATATCTGTTATCTGAATTTGTTGAAAAACCGAAAGTTCCTTTATCGCCTACTGAAAATTTGATTTTATTGTTTGCAAAAGAAACAATTTCAGGACTTGCTGTGATCGGGATGCAGAAGAAATCATGGTAATTATTTTTTCCGCTTATTTCAACTCTGAGCATTGATTTTTCGTTATCAAATGACTTAATAAATATTCTGAATTTTGAGATTAATAAATCGGAATTTTCAGCAACAGATATATTATTTATAGTGGAATCAATCATTTTAATTGATTTTGCTGGATTATAAGCCGATGAAAGATTGAAAGACAGTCCTGTTGCGGCTCCCAAATAATTATGTGTCATTATTTCAACCCATACTGTATCACCAGGGAAAAATCTTTTAATTTCTTGATTTGCGGAATTTTTGTAAATAAAGTTAATAGGTTTAATGCCGGGAATTGACATAGGATCTGTCTGAAAGCATTTCAAAGCATTAACTTTTCCGGGAATAAATTCCTTAACTGTGAAATTTGAACCGCTTATATCATCAGAGCATTGATGCAAAAATTCCTGAGATTGGATTGCTGATAAATCAGGATATTTGCCTCTTATCATTCCAAGAACGCCTGCTACGAGCGGTGATGCAAAGGAAGTACCTGTGCCTAATTGATCATAGCCATTATAATTGTTAATCGCTTCCGAACCTGTTCCGGGAGCCATTATTCTTACATTATGGCTAATTGAAGTCCAACTTGTTGCATTGTCATTCAAATCAAGCTCACCTACACCCAAAACTCCATAGTATCCTGCAGGATAAAATACCGAAGGAATAGAATTGTAAGTATTTCGATTCCCTCCGGCTGCAACAATAGCCACATCGCGAGAAACAGCATAGTCAATCACCGATTGTTCAAATTCTGAAAAGGGTTGTCCGCAGGTGCCCCAGCTACAGTTTAATACCTTGAATCCACGAACAGCAGCATAAACTATTGATTGATAACCATAACGCACAAAAGTTTCATTTGTAGCAACAGTTTTGAGTGGAAAAAATTTACATTTTCCAGATGAGCCAGAAATTCCAATACCGTTATTCATTGTTCCGCAGGCTATACCTGCGCAATTAGTACCGTGGGACAGCGAACCGTTAAAAGTATTGCCCCATGGAGTTGCGTCAAGATTATGAGCAAAGTTATAGCCATTATAATCATCAATATATCCGTTACCATCATCATCAATATTGTTATTTGGGATTTCTTTTGTGTTTATTGCAAGGTTACCGACAAGATCTTCGTGACTTTGAAAAACCCCGTTATCACTAATTCCAATTACTACAGATGCGTCACCTTGATATATATCCCAAGCAGCCGGTATATTAGCTTTTTGTAAATTGAATTGTGTATTAAAATATGTATCATTTGGTGAGTACATTAACTGATTCTTGTAAACTGGCTCTACGAGTTCAATTTCAGGACATTGGCTTTTGATTCTATCAATCATACCTCTGATATTTGTTGACTCATCAAATTGAATATAAAATGAGCGAAGTAGAATTTCTTCGTTTTTTAATATCTCATTAAAATTTAAATTAGACTGAAACATGATTTCAGATAAATTCTTTTTATCATTCAAAAAGTAAGTTTGAACAGGCTCGAGGAGCTGTTGATCTATTTCTGCATTGATTCTTTCTAAAATTAAATTGACTTTATCGGAATAATAAAATCCTTTCATAAAGCGCACGGCTAAGGTACCTTTAATGATTCTGGATTGTAATTCTTTTTTATTTTTCCCATAAGGGTTATATTTAGCTTCTAAAGCCGAGTTTAGCATAAATGAGAATAGAATTAATAAACCAATAAAAAGTAAATTAATTTGTATGTATTTTGATATATTTTTCATTTTAGAAATCTATTGAAATTAGAAATGATCGAAATATTTTATCAGTTTCTTCCTTGGATGGCAGCTCTTTTCCAGTTATTTCGGTTGGTATTAAAGCAAACTGATAATATTGATTAACCGATGATATAAAAACAGCAGAACGAGTCACAAGTGGATTGGTCATACTCTGGAAGTCGAACTCAACGAATGATTTTTTCCCAACTTGAAGCTGTGAGAAAGTTCCAACCTGCTTTATTCCACCACCAGTCTTGCGTTCGTGCTTTGCTAAACACATCCTTGCAAGACCAGATAAACCTTCTTTAGTAACAACCTGGTCAATTGCATCACCATTTTTGATAATTGAAAACACAGCCGTTAATGTATAATCAGGATTGACGGCTACTGCAAAAATATCGTTAGATAATTTTTCACTTAATTCAACCAGAAACCAACTCTTAGGCAGAAAAGCTAAAATATCTCCGTTTTTTGATCTAATAATATCTTCAGACATTTGTATCTCAGGTTTGGGACTTATTGAAATAATCTGATTCTCATCCTTGGGACTGCTTCTTTTAACGATAAAACAAGAATTAAGCGCAACTAATGCAGTAATCAAAGTAAAAAAGGAAATTATTCTAAATCTATACATTTTATATCTCAAAACTGAAAAAATTATTGTTAGGATAAATAGCGGCTAAAGCCAAGTTTATGGTTAATGGTATTTCTTTTCGCCTGCTTTTATTTCAATATTCAAATTATTTTCTTTAGGAACAAGAGGGCAACTATATTTTTTATTATATGCACAATATGGATTATAACACAAGTTAAAATCAAGACAAACCGATATTTCCGAATCTTTAATATTTATATCTAAATATCGACCTGCATCATAAGTTTCATTAGAACTTGTTTTGTCTGTAAACGGAATAAAAAGTGGCTCTGAAGGATTTTTCCCGCTTGAGTAAGCATTTAATTTTAATTTTACTCCAGATATACTGAATGACAGTACTCCAACAATATACATATTGCGAATATCATTCTTTTTCGAAGCCTGAATTTTAACTTTAACTTTTTTCTTATTTTTTGTAAAAGTCGCTTTGACTGCGTATTTACTGTCAGGAGAATAGTATTTTAAACCTTTAAATTTTGCTTTTAAATCATCAGGTAGGGGAGAGTTTTTTTGTTTAAAAGTTTCATCTTTTTCCCTCCGCTCGCTTTGAATTGATTTTTCAGAGAAACAAGGATTAGATGAAGAAATCAGATCAGTTAATGAAAAATTAAAGAAAAACATTAATAGAGATAAAATACTTAGAATGTTTAATCTTGAAAAAAATAAGAAATTCCAAAAACCTGTATCAGGTTTGGCAGCAGCGGTTTTGATAAGATTTTTATTGATCAAATATCATTTCTCCGATTGAATTAAAATAATTTATAAACTCTACCACTCTTCAACATGAAGCGAACCTGTTACTTTTTTCGTATGTTTTGTATATCCATTATCAGTTAAAATTTTTGATACAGATTCAACCATATGCGGATTTCCACATAGGAAAAAGTGAGTTTTCTCAGGATTGATCTCAATTCCTGTCATGTTCTGAAGTTTATTTGCTGCAATAATATCTTCAATATAGCCATGCAAGCCAGTCCATGAATCGTCAGCTTTTATTAAAGTAGGCATATAGAAGAAATTTTTGAATGCTTTCTGAATAAACGTAAGCTCGCTATAGTAGCCCAAATCCCATTGGAATGCGGCGCCTTGAATAACTGCCATTTTTATTCCGGCATGATCTGCTATATGTGAACGAAGGAAGCTGATATAAGGAGCCAGTCCTGTACCGGTTGCAACCATTACTATATTATTGTCTGACGGAGTACTGTCTAAGGTAAAAATTCCGACAATTCTATTGTCCACCCACATTCTGTCGCCTTGTTTTAAATTAAATAGTCTTGGAGTCAATTGGCCTGACTTAACCTGACTTACATAAAATTCAAAATCTGTTGTTTCTTTGTTTTCGGAGGCGATTGAATATGGTCTTTTAATTAATTTTTCACCTTCAATTTCAGCAAAGGGAGCTACAGAATTATCAGATCTTGGTTCTGTAGATAGCAGACCTATTGCAGTAAACTGACCAGATCGAAATTCAGTACGAGGCTCGTCGGTCTTAACACGGAGTACCATTAAATCCGGTGTGATTAATATTTTTCCTATTACAGTGGCGTTATAAAGTGGAGAATCCATACTATAAATTTATATATAAAAAAACAAATTAACTATCAATATAAAAAGGAATTAACAAGATATATCTATAAAAAATCAAAAAATATATGAAATTCCAATTTCGAGAACTTTAATTTAACAAAAAAATGCGAGATTTTAATTAACTCAATTAACTTATAGCAAATGATTATAAAATTAATAATTCAAAAATAAATCAAAAAAATGTATTGGAATTTATTGATCTAATAGGTGATATTACCACAAAAATAGCTATTTTTGTAAGTTACGGAATATTAAAAATTTTTGGAATACATAAATAAAATGGCAAAACCACTAAGTATCTTGTTTGTAAGCAGTGAAGTCAGTCCTTTTACTAAAATCGGGGGTGTTGCTGACGTTGCATTCTCTTATTCATTGGCTATGAGAGAGCTTGGGCACGATATTCGCGTAATGTTTCCAAAATACAGTCAAATTTCGGAACGAAAAAATAAAATCCATGAAATAAACCGACTGAAGGATATTCTTATACCTGTTGGAAAAGAAAAAATACCAGCTACAGTGAAATCTTCGTCAATGAATAATAATAAAGTTAAAGTTCAAGCCTATATTGCTACAAATGATGAATATTTTGAATCCAGAAAGGGAATATATATTGATCCCCGCACTGGCAAAGATTATGAAGATAATGCTGAAAGATTTATTTTCTTTTGCAAGAGTATTATAGAAACATGTATTATATTGGGCTGGTTCCCGGATATTGTTCATGCAAATGACTGGCAAACTGCATTAGCATTAGCTTATGTTAAATATTTATATCCTAAAAAATTTGCAAAAACGAAATTTGTATTTACAATACACAATTTCGGTAAACAAGGTGAATTCCCAAATTTACAGTATTCAAAAATCGGTTTGCCTGATTCGCTTCAGAATAATTTTTTACATCAAAAGAAAATTAATTTCCTAAAAGCAGGTATTAGTTTTGCAGACTATGTGACCACAGTTTCGCCGGCTTACGCTAAGGAAATTCTAAAACCAAATGATTATTCCAATGGTTTACACACAGCCCTGGAAGCTAAAAAAGATAAATTTACCGGCATTATGAATGGAATTGATACTTATAACTGGAATCCTAAAATTGCCGAGCATCTCAAAACCAAATTCCGTGGAGATATTGAAGGGTTCAAAACCGCTAATAAAAGCGAACTGCTAAATGAGTTTGACCTGAAGCCAAAACCTAATACTCCGCTTATTGGGATGATCTCAAGAATAGATAATCAAAAAGGGTTCCCTCTTCTGATAGACTCTGCAGATGAGCTTTTCAAAGAAAATATTCAAATGGTAATTTTAGGTGACGGAGATGCTGAATTAAAAAAGAAACTTCAAAAAATACAAAAAAAATATCCTGATAAATTAAGTTTAAAATTTGAATTTAATGAGCCACTATCGCATATTATCGAAGCAGGTACAGACATGTTTTTAATGCCTTCTCTATATGAAGCTTGTGGTTTGAATTTCATGTATTCCCTCAACTATGGCTCTATTCCGATTGTGAGAGCTGTTGGTGGTCTTTCTGATTTGGCAACTGATTTTATTCCTCCAAAAAATATTGGTAATTCATTTTCTTTTAAAAATTATTTACCAAAAGATCTGATTTCTGCGGTCAAACGAGCCACACAAGTATATAAAAATCAGGATCAGTGGCTGAGTTTAGTAAAAAATGGTATGACTGCAAATTACTCATGGGCAGGCTCGGCTAAAAAGTATGATGAAATTTATCGTTCATTATTTTAAAATTATTCTGATTATTTGTCGTCTTTCACTTCTTTAATCAAGAATAAATGCTTTTATATGTCATATAATACCCCAAAGAGTCTTTCAAAGCTCTTTCTCAGCTTCTTTAATTTATTTTTTATTGTTCTTATTTTTTATGGTTGTAATGATCAGCCAACTAATGTTGGTTATCAATTTATCGATCAACCAATAAAGATTTATACCGATACAACAAGTTCCAAACCAATTATCGGAGATTATTCAAATTTAAATACAAAAATGATTAATCTTTATATGGGCAATATAAATATCGGGCAATATAACGGACATAAAAGCATTGCAGTCATACGATTCATAGTTCCAGACAGCTTATCTTCATTAACTGTATCCAAAATAATTTCTGCCAAAGTTTATCTTCGGACTAATGCCTATATTTTTGGATCGCAATCCAATGTACTTTCTTTCTCTGCTTATAAGGTGAGCAAATTGATTACACCATACAGTAGGTATGACTCGCTTTTCCCTAACCAGGCTGTATTTTCACAATATTTTGATTACGGAAAAGTTTTAGGAAATTATAAAAGTAATAACTTATCTCAAATAGATACAGTGACTAATTTTATTAATTTTGATCTTGATCCAAATTTAGTGGTAGATTGGTGCAAATACGGTGCTGATACTATTCTTAGAGCTAAAAATTATGGTATCGCTCTTCTTCCAAATCCTGATTGTAATGTTATCAGGCAATTTAAAACTCCTGCAATTGGCGATACAACTACAAAATATCCTTATCTGCAAATCAAATATATAGACAAAAGCGGAATGCCGGATTCAGCAATATTTGAATCAAGTTTAAATTTCACATGGAGTGACTCACCCGAACCTGATAAATATGAAATGGCTATTCAGGGATTAGTCTCAAGGCAATTTACCATGAATGTTGATTTAAGTGCTTTTGATAAGCTGACAGCATTTCATATTGTTCAGCTTGAACTTACGGCAGATACTAATTCAATGAAATATAATACTTGGAATATGAAAAATGATTCCATGATTTCAGTTTATAATGCCTTGGATTCCAATACTGTTCCACTGAATTATATTATTGGCTATAAATCGGCACTACATAAAAATAAATATATTTTCTATGGTTTCGCTTCATTTTTCGATAGATTAATCAGAACCGAATCTAAAGGCAAATTTATTTTTTCAGTACTTCGAACTGCTTATGAAGGTTCAGCGATTGACCCACTATATTTTTATACTTCAGATTGTCCGGATATAAATTCGAGACCTAAATTCAGAATGGTTTACTCAAAACGAAATAAAATCAAATGAAAAAAATATCAATAATTGTATTTCTCGCTTTTTTACCGTTAATATTATTTGCTGAACCCGGTGGCTCTAATTATTCAATGTTTGGGATTGGTGATATTATCAGATCAAATACCGCGTCTTATGATGGTATTGCAGGAACTTCAATTGCTTTCCCTACTCAAACTTGCCTTTCTTCTGTAAATCCAGCACTATGGTCATTAGCAGGAAAAACTCGTTTACAAGTTGGTTATTCATTTACTCAACATGCCAACCAAGGTGATAATACCACAACATATCAATTCCATAGCAAACCAAATTCAATTATGGCAATATTTTCAGTAGATACTTCTCTTGGTCTCGCTATAAGTCTTGGAATTTACCCTTACAGTACAATAAATTATTTTGTTCAAAGCTCAGAAAAATATAAAATTGATGATTTATCGGGAACTGCAAACACTACATTTTATGGCACAGGTGGATTGACAGCAGCTTATGCAGGTACTTCGATAAATTTATTTAAAGGGTTATCTTTAGGTTTTGCTGCACAGTTACTTTTCGGTCAGGGATTATTTGATTATGAAACATATATCTCAAACGGAGATCAGTCCCGAAATTACGTTATTGACTCATACCGAAGTTTCGGATTAAGAACAGGATTAGTTTATCGGGGAATAGATAATCTATATTTAGGAGCATATTACGAGCATAATTTTTCATTGCTTACAAACAGAAGTTCATCACTTTACTCATATTGGGCTTTGGATACTAGTTATATGTATTCTTTTAGTAATTCGATGCCTGGTAGCCTTGGTATCGGTGCTTCATACATGATAAATAATTTGCAAATCGGAGCAGATTTTAAATATACGGATTTTTCAAATTTTGCATATAATCTTTCTACTGGCTCTAATGCTACATTTGTTCCAGGAATTAATACTTCATTCGGAATAAGTAAAAACGGAAATACTAAACCCGGTTCCGAATATATTGACCAAATGAGCTTCAGGGCTGGATTTTCGCACTCAAATTTATTCTATCAGGTATTTGGGAAAAAAGTTAATGATGATGCAATTTCAATCGGATCAACATTTCCACTGAGAGGAACAGCACTCATAGATGCAGCGATGACTTTTGGCCGCAGAGGCGAGAATTCAAATAATCTTGTACTTGATTATTATTATCAATTTAGTATGAGTATAAGCATTGGTGAAAATTGGTTCAAACCATTCAAAAGATATTAAATAAAGGAAAATAAAATGGATAAGTCTAATGATTTAAAAATACGTTCTACAACGGTTGTCGGAGTTGTCAAAGATGGTAAAGCTTCTTTAGGTTCAGATGGTCAGGTAACCCTTGGAACCACGGTGATGAAGCATTCAGCAAAAAAAGTAAGAAAACTATATAACGATTCAATTCTAACCGGATTTGCCGGTGCTACTGCCGATGCTTTTACTTTGCTTCAAAGATTTGAGGAAAAACTCGAAGCCCATCGTGGCAATTTATCCCGTTCAGCAATTGATCTTGCCAAGGATTGGCGCACTGACCGCTATTTGCGCCGTCTCGAAGCTATGCTAATTGTTATGGACGCTCAAAAAATGTATTTAATTAGTGGTACTGGTGACGTAATCGAACCGGATGATAATATCATTGCTATCGGATCGGGAGGCCCTTACGCATTGTCTGCTGCTCGCTCAATGATGCGTCATTCACATCTTAGTGCAAAAGAAATAGTAGAAGAATCATTAAAGATAGCAAGTGAAATATGTATATATACTAATAATAATTTTAATATAGAAGAACTTTAATTAAATATGATAGATTGATTTAATCTCAACAATGAATTGAATTAATTGAGATTTTCAAAAAATTGAATAATTAGAAAGATAATGATGAATGATATTGACAAATCAACTGAAATTTTAGAATCAGTAAATAAAGAACTTGAAAGTACAGCAATTGCCACCAAAGATGCTACTGAAAAGCCGACTCATGATATAACAAAGGCAGGAGGATCTTATTTCACTCCAAGGCAAATTGTTAGCGAATTAGATAAATACATTATCGGACAAGATGCAGCTAAAAAGGCTGTAGCCATTGCTCTACGTAATCGGTGGCGCCGTCAGAATGTAACTGGTGATATTCGTGACGAAATCATGCCTAATAATATTATTATGATTGGTCCGACAGGAGTTGGAAAAACAGAAATAGCACGTCGTCTTGCGAGGCTTGCCGGTGCGCCCTTTGTTAAAGTAGAAGCAACAAAATTCACTGAGGTTGGCTATGTTGGCCGCGATGTTGAATCAATGATTCGTGATATTGCCGAACGTGCAGTGTCTATGGTTCGTGAGGAAAAAGCTGAAGAAAAACGAAAAGAGGCTCGGATTAATGCCGAGAATCGCATTCTTGATTTATTAATTCCACCGATAAAGAAAAGCCCTTCTTTTGATACAGCCAGTGATTCTGAAATTGAAGATAATTTAAAAACACGTGAAAAATTTCGTGAAATGCTCCGAAATGGGAAATTAGATCACAGGCCGGTTGAACTTGATATTATGGTGGATCAGGTACCTTCCATGCAAGTTTTAGGACCGATCGGACTCGATGAAATGGGTATGAATCTTCAGGATTTATTCGGAAATATTTTACCAAAAAAAAATAAAAAAAGGAAACTTCCTATTTCCGATGCCATGAAAGTTATCGAAAAAGAAGAAGCCGAAAAACTTATTGATATGGATGCCGTCATTAAAGAAGCTATATTAAGAGCTGAAAATACAGGAATTGTTTTTGTTGATGAGATTGATAAAATTGCATCCCGCGGTGGAGCCTCTCATAGTGGCCCTGAAGTTTCAAGAGAAGGTGTTCAACGAGATTTACTTCCTATTGTCGAAGGAACGAGTGTGAACACTAAATACGGCGCGGTTAAAACTGATCATATATTATTCATTGCATCAGGTGCTTTCCACGTATCAAAGCCTTCAGACTTGATTCCCGAACTCCAAGGACGTTTTCCGATTCGGGTCGAGTTAAATAGTCTAACAAAAGATGATTTTGTCAAAATCCTGACAATTCCCGAAAATGCTCTAATTAAGCAATATCAAGCATTAATGCGTTCTGAAGATATCAATATTGATTTTGATGAAAGCTCTATTTTGGAGATAGCTTCAATTGCGGCTTTTGTGAATGATGAAGTAACAAATATAGGTGCTCGTCGTTTGCATACGATTATGACTACATTACTTGAGCATATTTTATTTAATTCACCTGACAATATTGAATCTAAGGAAATTAAAATAACTGCCGATTTAGTTCGTGAGAAATTAAATGAGATCGTTAAAAACAATGATTTGAGCAAGTTTATTCTTTAATATGAGATCTAATTTAAAATTTTTATTTGTAATCGTTGTTTGTTGTTTTTTTATAATCGGAACAAACGATCGAGAGTATTTCAAGATCAACAAGTCTTTTGATATTTTCGGCTCCGTATTTAAAGAAATTTCAAATAACTATATTTTTGATATTGAACCGGATGATCTTATGAATGCCGGAATCGACGGCATGCTTCAGTCATTGGATCCATATACTGAATTTTACGAAGAAAATGAGACAGACGATATAGATTTTATTACAAATGGCTCCTATACAGGCTTTGGCATCATGGTTTCTCTTATTGATTCAAATTTGACAATAACAGGTGTCCATGATGGCTATTCGGCTCAAAAATGCGGACTGAGGATTGGTGATAAAATTATTCAGGTTGATACCTCAATTCTCACCAACAAAACCAATAAAGATTTGCGTGATTTCACCCGTGGAGTACCCGGTACAAAAGCCAAAGTATATATTAAGCGCGATGGTATTGATTCTTTGCTAATTATAAATTTGGAACGAGAAATTGTCAATCTCGGTTCGGTTACATATTCCGGAATGTTGGAGAATTGGATCGGGTATATTAAACTTGAAAGATTCAATCGCTCGACTATTAGCGAGTTTCAGTCAGCATTGAATAACTTAAAAAGGAATAATAAATTAAACGGATTGGTAATAGATCTGAGGGATAATTCGGGTGGTGTTCTGGATGCAGCTATATCAATTTGTGGCATGTTTATTCCTGTCGGAGAAAAAATTGTTGAGACTAAAGGAAAAATATCAAATGCTTACAGAGTATTTAACTCTATAAATCCCCCACAGGAACCAAATTTGCCCTTAGCTGTTCTGATAGACGAAAATAGTGCAAGTGCATCGGAAGTGGTTGCCGGTTGTCTTCAGGACTTAGATAGGGCTGTAATCATCGGAAAAAGGTCATTTGGAAAAGGGTTGGTTCAATCCATCGTAGAACTTCCCTATAAATCCGAAATGAAGATGACAACTGCTAAATATTATACACCATCTGGTCGCTGCATTCAGAAAAATGAACAATTTGGCAAATTATATAAAAAAACACGTCCTAATTCTACTAAAATAAATGATTCAGTAGTCTTTTTCACCAAAAATAAACGCATCGTTTATGAACTTAATGGTATTGAACCCGACACATCCACCGGAAAAAAGAACATACCACAGCTTTTGGATGAATTGTCAAACAGATTCGTTATTTTCAAATTCGTCAATTACCTGACTGGTAAACTTAAATCACAAGCTGATCTTACTTTAACGGATGAAGAGATTCTGAGTAAATTCAAAAAATCATTTATTGCTTATAAAACACCGGCAAACGAATTGCTGAAAAAATTATATAAAATGGCACAGGATGAGAAGTTCCATGAAAAAGCACTTTCCGGGTTAAAAGATATGGAGAGAATAGTTGCAAACGAAGAATGGAACTATCTTATGGAATCGAAAGCTGATTTGATGAAATTGATCAGGTCAGAAATTAATCAAAGATTTTTTAATCAAAAAAAGCAACTTGAAGAAAACTTGTTAGATGATGAAGATGTCAGGATTGCAGAAGATTTAATCAGTTCACAGCAGTGGAAGAAAATACTTAAAAGAGAAAATTAATTATAATAAAATCTTTTAATAGTCGTCTATAATTTAAATAAAATACAAAAACTAAAGGATTTTTATGAGGATTACCAAACAATATACTAATCGTGAGAGTCAATCATTAGATAAATATTTGCAGGAAATCGGAAGAGTTGATCTATTGCTACCGGAAGATGAAATCGATCTTGCCAGAACGATAAAAAAGGGTGGATTTGAAGGAACACGTTCACTCGAAAGATTAGTTAAAGCAAATTTGAGGTTTGTGGTATCAGTTGCAAAACAATATCAGAATCAGGGACTTTCCTTAGGTGATTTAATAAATGAAGGAAATCTCGGTCTGATCAAAGCTGCAAAGAGATTTGATGAAACCCGCGGATTCAAATTTATTTCGTATGCTGTATGGTGGATCCGTCAATCAATTCTTCAGGCTTTAGCCGAACAATCAAGAATAGTCCGTTTACCTCTCAATAGAGTTGGTGCTCTTAATAAAATCGGTAAAAAATTCAGCGAATTGGAACAGGAATTTGAACGCGAACCAACAGCTGCAGAACTTGCCGATCAGCTTAAAATGACTGAAAATGAAATAGCCGAAACTATTAAAATTTCTGGTCGCCATCTATCAGTTGATGCTCCGTTTGTACAGGGCGAAGATAATCGTTTATTAGACGTTCTACCTAATGAGCAGCAGCCACCGCCGGATGCAGAACTTATTCGCGAATCCTTACGCGTCGAAGTTCAGCAAGTTTTAAATACCTTATCTATCCGTGAAGCTGAAGTAATTAAATTATACTTTGGTTTGGACGGCACTTGCCTGACCTTAGAGGAAATAGGGGAGAAGTTCAATCTAACACGCGAAAGAGTGCGCCAGATTAAAGAAAAAGCCATACGCAGACTTCGCCATGCTTCACGTTCAAAGGCTTTGAGAGCGTATCTGGGATAGAGTTTAGAAAGTTTCTCAAAATAATTAGGTGTTGCCTGAATTTATTTGTAAATTATTAATTATGTTCTATTAGTAATTTTAATTAATTTGGTGATTTTATGGAAAATATGCAGGTAGAATCAAGTGGCTTGACTTTTGAAAAAGTTTGGCTCATGTTTCAAGAAACTAACCAGCAGTTTAAAGAGACTGATAAAAAACTTAAAAAGCTCGAAGAACTTTTTACAAGTCAATGGGGAAAATTAGTTGAATCACTTGTTGAGGGAGATTTAGTAAATATCCTCAATCAAAAAGGAATACAGGTTCACAATACTAATGAAAGAGTTAAAGGATTTCGTTTTGGAAGACAATTTGAATTTGATATAATTGCAGAAAATGGCGATGAAGTTGTTGTTGTTGAAGTTAAAACAACACTTTCTACTGATGACGTTAAAGAATTTTTAGATGAACTTACTCATTTTAAAGAAGTGCTTCCCAGGTTTAAAGATAATAAGGTGTACGGAGCTGTAGCTTATTTGCGTGTTGATGGAAATTGTGACCGTTTTGCTGAAAAGAAAGGACTTTTTGTCATTCGAGCTACAGGCAACAGTGCTTTGATAACAAATTCAGATTATTTTGTGCCTCAAACTTTCTAAAAAAAGTCAGAGTATTAGCTGATTTTATAGATATTTATCATATTCAATCGGGTCACTGAGAATCATTAGCTATCAAAATTCAATCGATACACAAAAACATGAATAAATCTTTTCAAATTACTGGAATATTACTTCGAGCAGAATATTAAAACTTAAAATGAATATAACTTAAAAATGTAATATTAAAAGTTGCTCAATTTCATTTCTTGATTTTACTATTGATTCAGTTATATGATCATCTGTAAACATGCTGGTGGATGTGTAAATAAATTCCCACTTTTTGTTTTCATCAATCTTACAAACTATATAATAAAAGTATGATATATTTGTCGGATTTGTTTTGGTTGTATTTCCAAAATATTTGATTACAATGTCACCTTTTTCAAGTGGTAATTCCTTAGTATCATTAACTATTTTTATTTGGTCTTTATATTTTGTTAATAACAATCCTTCATTCAATAAACTAACAAAAGAAGCAATACTTGAAACATTGGAAGTATGATCTTTTACCCAAATTGTTTTTGAATAAAGATTAATTGCACTGGTACAAACGAATATAAGAATAATTATCAATTTTTTCATATCAAATCCTTTTAAAATTAAAAAACAATTAATGCAAATTTATAGTTTTCGTTCGTTATTTGCAAGTAATAAATTGAAAAGAATAAAACAAAGAATAATTTAATTTATATTTCCAACATCATTAACAATTGATAATTAGCCATTAATTATTAATTAAACCTTTGTACAGGTGCGAGATTATTCATAATTTGAATGTTTATATTAAAATTTATATTGAATAAGCAATTAAAGGAGAAATTAAGATGTCAATTAATCGTGGATTAACAGAAGAACAAGTGCTACTGCGAGATACAGTCCGTAAGTTTGCAGAAGCAAACATCAAACCTTATGCTTTTGAATTAGATGAAAAAGAAGAATTTTCATACAAAATTTCTCAGGAAATGGCGGATATGGGCTTCTTCTCTTGTTTTATACCGGAAGAGTACGGTGGATCAGGGCTTGATTATGTTTCTTATATTATTGTGGTTGAAGAATTAGCACGTGTGGATGGCTCTCAAGCTGCAACCATTGCTGCTTTGAACTCGCTCGGAGTAGGACCGCTATATTATTATGGCAATTCAGAACAAAAGAAAAAATATCTTCCTAAAATTTCTCAAGGAGCTTTGTGGGGTTTTGGTCTAACCGAACCTGAAGCTGGCTCTGATGCAGGCAATACACAAACTATAGCCGTGAAAGATGGCAATGATTGGGTATTAAATGGCTCAAAAATATTTATCACCAATGCCTCCGCTGATATAACTCTTGGCTCAACTGTTCTTGCAGTTACTGGCACTAAACCTGATGGACATAAAGAACTGACCTGCTTTTTGGTTGAAAACGGCACTCCGGGCTTCACTGCAAAGAAAATGGAGAAAAAGCTGATGTGGAGAGCTTCAAATACTAGTGAGCTCTATTTTGAAGATTGCCGAGTACCAGAAGAAAATATCCTTGGTAAAAGAGGAGACGGATTCAAGCAAATGTTAGGCACTCTCGATAAAGGACGTCTTTCAATCGCCGCAATGGGACTTGGTAATGCTCAGGGTGCTTTTGAACTTGCTATGAATTATGCCAAACAACGTAAAACATTCGGTGTTCCGATATCACGTCATCAGGTTATATCATTTAAGCTTGCAGATATTGAAATTGGCTTGGAGCTTGCCCGCACCTATCTTTATGATGTTTGCAGAATGACCAACCGAGGCGAAAATATAATTAAGGAAGGTGCAATTGCAAAATTATATTGTTCAGAACTTGCCCATACAGCCTCTGATCATTGTGTTCAGATTCATGGCGGCTATGGCTTGATGAAAGAATATGGAGCAGAGCGCTTCTACAGAGATCAGAAATTATTAGAAATTGGTGAAGGTACATCGGAAGTTCAGAGAATAGTCATAGCACGCTCGATTGGGTGTTTTGATTAGAAAAAAATCTTTATTTCGAAATTACGATTAGAATATGCCAACTATTTAAATCTCGTACCAAAGCTCCTGCTGTGAAACATTTTATTATTCACAATCAGAAGAGATTGTGTGAAAACGATAGAAGTTATTGGAATTATCAATTTGAGTGAAATGATAAATCTCTCTTACAGCCACTTTTGGAAAGATCTTTCACTTCGTTCCTAATGACAACAACCCATAACCACTCTTTGGAAAGGATGGAAAAATTGGACATGCCATTTTCACACCTTTAAATTGATGCGTTTATCAAAGCTCAGAATGACCTAATATAAATTTTTCCATTATTTCACAGTATCAGTAAATTTGGAACAAGATGAAATATTCAATAAAATAATTAATCATAAAACGCCAAACTTGCAAATGAAACTGCGGATTTAGTCTCAAGTTCGCTCCACTGGCCGTATTTAAGAAATTCACCGCGAGCATTGGCTAATAATGTTAAAAATATATAAATTGGTGAAAGTCCGCAGATACGGCGATTGTCGCTACATTTTATTATTTCATTAAAAAATTCTTCTGGCTTGTTATTAATAATTAACTCAATAAGATTTGCATCTTCCTTTTCTAAGTTGTCCAACTGCTCCTCTGCATCGAAATTATCACCGAATTTTCTGCCTATATGAGCTAAATCTACACTTGCTATAATTATCATTTTTTTGCCACAGTTTTTCAATAAATTGCTCAGTTTTTCGATAAAACCTGATATCCGGAAATCTGATTTTGGTGAACAACTTTTATTTACAAATTCATAAAATGATCCGATTAGAATCGGAAGTATCTGAAACTTTCTATCTTTGAAAAGTTGCTGTAGCACAATTGTTGCGTATTCAATACTGTGCTCAGTGCGATGAAGAATATCATCTTTTGTGATTATATCTCCAAATTCTTTATACATTTTATTTACTAAATCAGAATCGGTCATTACAATTCCGGCTGGTGTTTCAAAGTGTTTTGTTGTAGGAATAAAGAAATCATTTTCAGAGCGATGTGAAGTGCCGAGTATAACAACCAATTCCGGCTCTGAGTCTTGAATAGCCCTGTAAGCGGCTGAATAAATTTCATGCACTTGAGTTCCGAGATTATAATCAATATGAGGAATAATAATGCCAGTCGCGTTGCCTTGAATACCATCCTTTGAGGAAGATTCTATTATTGATCGAACATAATCTGCAAATTCTTCCTTTGCTGCCGGATAGGACTGGACGGTACAAACCGGTTTCCTAACAGGTGATATTCTATAATAATCCACTTCTTGTTTAATAAATCCGAAATATGAACTATCCAAAAAACACATCTGATCTAAGGTATTTATTAATGATTTCAAAATTTCAATATCGAAATTAATTTGATATTCATGTCTAAATAGATTCAATACAACATTGATGGTGAATTTACCATTAAAAAATTGTAGAAGTGGGATGTAGTCAGCCGGAAGGGCTAATGGTTGATCAGCATATTTATTCGGATCACTTAGTATAAAATATTCTTTACCGTCAATTACTTTTTCATCAGCAAAAATGTTCGATCTCAAAGCAGGAATAATTTTATTAATGTCCATGTTAAATTTTATTATTTTCGTTTGATTGAGAAAAACAAAAGTATGAAATTTTAAATATCTATATTCAATTTGAATTTATTTTTAATTTAATGCTTCAATTCAGATAAAATAATCTTATATTGATTTTTTAATTAATTACAAAGATCATTTATATTAAATTTTTCTTTGTTGTAACAGATTGAGAGCAAAAATAATATGGTAGAATGCTGAAATTTTCTTAAATTTGTTGTTTTTATTATTTGCGAATGTTAGTGAATGGAATTTGTTGCAAAAGTTAATAACCAAATTGAGGAAATTGTGAAAGGAAGTCCATCAATTCTAAGCGCATCCTACCAAAAGACTCAAAATAAAAATAGAACAAATCAAGCTTTTATAAGTATAATAATTCCAGCTTATCAGGAAGAAAAAATTTTAGGTGAAATGTTAGAATTGATTTCACCAATCGTAAAAAATAAAAGGAACTATGAAATTATTATAAGCGATGGAAATTCTGATGATTCAACAATTGATATTGCACGGAAATATACAGATAAAATAGTTATACATCAAAATAATTATAGACAAACTATTTCAGAAGGAAGAAATAATGGTGCTAAGGTAGCAAGGGGAGATGTGTTCGTCTTTATTAATGCTGACACTTTTCCAGAAGATCCAGTGAGTTTTTTTGAATATATCGAAAACTGGGCTAATGGAAATGAGGAATCCTCGGATGCAGCAGCATTAGCTTGTTACGTAACTTATCTACCAAATGAGTCAATTTTTAAAGATAGAGTTTTTTATTTCTTACACAATAATTATGTTGCTTTTTTAAATTTAGTAAATCTTGGAATGGGACGAGGTGAATGTCAAATAGTAAGGCGTTGGGCTTTTGAGGCAGTCAATGGATACAATCAGAATATTATGGCAGGAGAGGACTTTGATCTATATCGCAGAATATCTAAGCGAGGGAAAGTTAGATTTATTCGCAGTCTTAGGGTGTGTGAATCACCTCGGAGATTCAGAAAATACGGATATTTAAGAATTGTTTGGCAATGGTCATTAAACTCGCTATCAGTATGGTTTTTTGGCAAATCTGTTTCTAAAGAATGGGAAGCAGTTCGATAAATTTTATTTTTTTATTATGCAATCAGTTAAATATAAATTCCATTTTTTTTTAGTTCACCTGAAAGGAATACTTTATGAATAAATCCGTTATCGGAGTCTGTCTTGGAGCTTCTTCAGTCTCATTCGTGATGGCTGAGGCTCGGGATAAAACAATCAAAATCACTAAACATTTGACTGTTTCACACAACGGAGACCCAAAAACTACTTTTTTAAACAATTTACCACTATTTTCAAAGGACATTTCCAATGTTGTAATCACAGGTAGAAAATTCAGAAATCTTTTTAATCTGACTACTATTTCCGAACCGGAAGCTGCCGAAATTGCGTTTGCTCATATTAATTCAAAAAATGAGAATTATGGAGCTATTGCCAGTCTTGGCGGAGAAACCTTCATGGTTTATACCTTGGATGCTGTTGGGAAAATTAACAATCTTATCACAAAAAATCAATGCGCAAGTGGAACTGGAGAATTTTTTCTTCAACAAATCAGACGAATGGATATTTCGACAGAAGAAGTTGTGGAAGTTGCTCGAGGAGTTGATCCATTCAAAGTATCCGGCCGCTGCTCTGTATTCTGCAAATCAGATTGTACTCATGCCTTAAACAAAGGTGTACCAAAAGGAGAAGTTGCCTCAGGATTATCACAAATGATGGCAGAAAAAGTTGAAGAATTACTTAAAAAAGTGAAATCCGGTAAAATTTTATGTATTGGTGGAGTTACTCAAAATTTAATGGTTGTGGATTTTCTTAAGAAAAAGAATCCCGATATTGAAATTCCTGAAGAAGCCATCTATTTTGAGGCTATGGGAGCTGCACTCTACGGATTAAATCACAAAGTTATTACAATTAAAAATGTAGATGAAATTTTTGAATCACAAAAAAGCACATTTTCATTTCACAAGCCTCTAAAAGAATTTGAACATAAAGTCCAGTTCAAGAGTTTTGAACATGGTAAAGCTGAAGATGGCGATAAATGTATTTTGGGGCTTGATGTTGGCTCTACAACTACCAAAGCAGTAATCATCCGCTGGTCGGATAATAAAATTTTAGGGTCAATCTATCTTTATACACATGGAAATCCTATAGAAGCAGCAAAAAAATGCTATGTTGAACTTATGAGGCAGATTCCCGAAAAAATAAACATTGTCGGTCTTGGTACAACCGGATCTGGGCGTCAGATTGCCGGACTCCATGCTTTGACCGACGGAGTGATAAATGAAATTGTTGCCCATGCAACAGCGGCAATTTACTTTGATCCTGAAGTCGATACCTTATTTGAAATAGGTGGGCAGGACGCGAAATATACATACATAATAAATAAAGTTCCGGCAGATTATGCAATGAACGAAGCATGTTCCGCAGGCACCGGTTCATTTATCGAAGAATCTGCTTGGGAATCCTTAGCAGTTAAAGTAGGGGACATTCAGGATATTGCTATGAGAGCAATAAATCCTCCGAATTTTAGCGACCAGTGCGCCGCTTTTATCAGTAGTGATATTAAAACTGCCCAACAGGAAGGTATAGAAAAAGATGATATTATCGCTGGTTTAGTTTACTCAATTTGTTTAAATTATGTGAATCGTGTAAAAGGTAATCGGCAAATCGGTAAAAAGATATTCATGCAAGGCGGAGTTTGTTATAATAAAGCAATTCCTATTGCCATGGCAGCGCTTACTGGAACTGAAATAATTGTTCCTCCCGATCCCGGACTTATGGGCGCTTTTGGTGTTGCCTTGGAAGTTAAAGAAAAAATTGAACTCGGTTTATATGAAGAAAAAGAATTTTCTCTTGATAATTTAGCCAACAGAGCCGTTACTTATAAGGATCCTTTTATCTGTGCTGGCGGACGGGAGAAATGCGACTTGCAATGTTCGGTTAATCTGATCAACGTTGAAGGCAAAACTTATCCTTTCGGAGGATCATGCAATAAATATTATAACATAAGATTCAAAACAAATATCCATGCCGAGAAATATGATTATGTAAAAAAGCGTCATATACTCACTTATGAAAAATATGCACCCGCCGCAGAATTGCCTGAATCCGTAAAAACCGTCGGAATTAACCAGTCTTTCCATACTCACACCGCTTATCCTTTATATTATAACTTCTTTACAAAATTGGGATACAAAGTTGTCCTTTCTGATAAAGTTGAAGAGGAAGGCTTAGAACGCGAATTAACTTCCTTCTGCTATCCTTGCCAACTTTCCCTCGGAATGTTTCAAGATTTAGTCAATAAAAAGCCCGATTACTATTTCATGCCCTCAATACTTGAGATGTACGTCGGGGATAACGAAGATACCCGTATTGATAGAAACGCTACTTGCGTCTTTCTCATCACCGAACCGTATTTCATCAAACAAGCATTCAAAGAAATTGATCTCGAAAATAATTTCTTAGCTCCGAAATTGAATTTTGCAAAAGGATGGGATACTCAGGTTGACCAATTCATTGAAATGGGCAAGCAAATGGGCATTCGTGACGAAAACAGAATTCGTGAGGCTTACCGCTTTGCCACAAGAATGATGATTGATTACCAAACCGAAATGTTTGCAACCGGTGCTGAGTTCCTGAAAATGATAGAAAGCGATCCCGATCAAATGGCGGTCGTTCTCGTTGGCCGTCCGTACAATTCTTTCAACGATATTGCCAACAAAGGAATCCCACAAAAATTCGCTTCCCGCGGAATCTACATCATTCCTTATGATATGATTGATTACAGAAACGAAATAATCGACGAAAATATGTATTGGGAAGGCGGAAAAAAGATTTTAAAGATCTCCCAAATGATAAAAAAACACCCCCAACTCTATGCTACATACATTTCAAACTTCTCCTGCGGCCCGGATTCCTTCATACTAACACAATTCCGATCAATAATGGGAACCAAACCATCTTTAACATTAGAATTAGACGGACATACAGCCGACGCAGGCGTAAATACACGCATCGACGCCGCTTTGGACATCATCGCAAACTACCGGAAAATCTCATTCAAGATACATGACCCACACAGCGACTTTAAATTATCACACATAGTCTATGAGGGCGACATCGCTTACTTCCAAACAGGCACCGGAGAGAAAATACCGTTCACCGATAAGCGAGTAAAGATATTAGTTCCTTCAATGGGTGACCTCGCCGCACCATTATTCGCCGCGGCAATGAATTCCGTAGGCTATCACGCAGAACCTATGCCCGAAGGAAATCCAGAAATCATGCACCACGGACGTTCCGTCGCCAGCGGAAAAGAATGCTTACCCGTTATTATCTTAGCAGGCTCACTCATCGACTACATGGAAAACCGATACGACGGTGAATCATACATCGCTTTCTTTAATGTCGGCAGTTCTGGCTCTTGCAGAATCGGACAATACCCCGTAATGATCGAAGACGTCATAAAAAGAAAGAATTATCCCCGTGCGGCATCAATGGTTCTCACAACGGACAACGGTTATGCCGGAATGGGAGGCGATTTCTCGCTAAGGGGAATGCAAGCAATCTTAGCAAGCGACGTTTTAGACGATATACGCTCCGCAATTCTTGCAAATGCCGTCGATCCAGAAGCAGGAATGGAGGTTTTCGCCACTGAATTCAGTAAATTATTAGATTGCTTATCCAACCGACCCAATGAATTTTACAAAGGATTAGAAGAATTATCCTTCAACATCAAATCTAAAGTCCCCGCACGCATACCAATCGAAGAATCAAAATATATAGCATTAGTCGGTGAGATATTCTGCCGCCGCGACGGCTTCTCGCACAAGTGGCTAAACAAAAAATTAGCCAAAAAAGGTTTCGTAGTCAAAGACGCATACATTTCAGAATGGATCATGTACATAGATTATCTCATGAAAAAAGGATTAATCGAGCCCGATTCAGGTATGAAAGACAAAGTTGAGCGATCTATACGCCGCTTTTACATGTTCAACGCCGAAAAAAAGGTAAAAAAAGCATTAGCACTCTCAGGATACTACCATTTCCAGAGAACATTAATCGAACCGCTCTTAGAACACAGCAAACACATCATTCCATTGACAATCAAAGGCGAATCGGTACTCACCTTAGGAGTATTAATGCACGAAACATTAGATGAATACTGCGGAGTAATCAATTTAGGACCCTTCGGATGCATGCCAACACGGTTTTCAGAAGCTGCAATCGTCCCCGAAGCCAATATGGAAGGAAAAATTCGCGCAAAACAAATCACCAACCCCAATTATAAGCTCCCCGAAATCTATAATGGCAACATGACAATCCCATTTTTAACCATAGAATCCGATGGAAATTCCTTCCCACAAGTAACAGAAGCCAAATTAGAGACTTTCGCACTCCAAGCAGAACGAACGGCACAGTTAATGAAGGAAGCGCACAAAGAACCTGGCTCTGCTCACCGCGACAAACTCAATAATAAGAAACCCAGAAACTTTTTCAACATAACCAATGTGCTGAAAAAAGCAAATATAATCTGATCAAAATGCTAAAATTTATATTGAGGCTGTCTCAAAAGCCACATATTTAACAAAAATGTCATTCCTGCGAATGCAGGAATCTCCTTCCAGTCCCACTTTAGGGAATTCCTGCATTCGCAGGAATGACATAAATGAGGCTTTTGAGACAGCCTCAGATAAATAAAGTAATTTAAAGTCGATAGAACAGTTAAATATAAACACAAAAGAGGTTCGGACAATGAACCTCTTTTTTTTTGGGGAAACCTCTCGATCCTAAACTCCCACTTGGGATCGTAAAGAGTCTATGTCAGTAGCTCAGACATTCCTGTCTGAGAAAATAAGCATAATGAATGGTTCATAAGCTACGAAGTAGCGAAATCCTAATAACATGGAAATCCATCCAAAGGCAAAAGCTCCGTAGAAACGATATATATTTCAACATTAATACATGGAAAAATATCGCTAATTCGTAGCTTTAGGACATTAAGGGGATTCATAGCTATTAAAATTTAATTCCTTCGGAGTTATGGAGCAATAAAATATTTATCAAGATTAAAGAAAAAAATAAACAAGATATATGAAAAAATAATCAAAAAATATTTTGCATAATTCAAAAGAAAATATTAAGTTTGTAAAATTGTTTTATGGATAATAATGATTATTGAAATGATAAAAATAAGAAATGAAATGATGAAAAAATGCGGGGGCATGGCTTTCATGCAGAATACAGAATTAAAAATGCAGAATGAAATTATTGAAAAGCGCGGCGGAGATACTAATAAAGAATCCTATATTATAAAATAGAACATATATCGTTCTTTGAAATTAAATTTTTTTCCAAATTTCACGTAGTGAATAAATATTGGTAGCAATTTTGAACATCCCAATTTCCTACCTATCCCATCGGGATGATATATCTCTTCCTTTCAAATCAAATATACAGTACCTAAGCGATAAGAATATAGTGACGAGAATCGTTTTCTACAAATATTTAATCACTACTTGATAGAGAAATGGATGAGAATGGTTCATAAGCTACGAAGTAACGAGATCTTAATAACATGGAAATCCATCAAAAGGCAATAGCCCCTTAGGAACGATATATATTTCAACATTAATATATGGAAAAATATCGCTACTTCGTAGCTTTAGGACATTAGGGGATTCATAGTTATTAAGATTTAACTCCTTCGGAGTTGTGAATCAAGAAAATACTTTTCAAAATAAAATATAATCTCTTCCGTTCATACCTTTTTGATTTTTATATATGGTAAAATATGAAAACGGAATAATAAATCCTCAGAAAAGTAGTTCAAAGAGGTAGAAAGACGGTTCAAAGAGACAGAAAGATTGTTCAAAGAGGCAGAAAGATAGTTCAAAGAAGTAGAAAGATAATTCAAAGAGGTAGAAAGATAGTTCAAAGTGGCAGAAAGACGGTTCAAAGAGGCAGAAAGAAAGTTCATAGAGGCAGAAAGATATTTCAAAGAGGCAGAAAGATAGTTGTTTGATAATAAAATCGGGTATTCTAATATTTATTATAATATTTTTATAGTTTTAATTTACTTTTTTTATAATTTATGAAGGATTATTGAAATGGCTGACAAAAGTTATACGAGAAATTACAACATGTCTGATGCTGATTTATGTATGTTTACATCAAATCTTATTTCAGATATGACGCGCGATCATGTAGAATTAGCTGTATTTGGAGTTACTACTCCGAATATTACTAATTTGCAGGCATTGGGGAATGCTTTTGAAGTATTTCCATCAGATGAAATGCTTCAGGGCGATATTATGATCGCTACTGCAACAAAAAATGAAAAAGCTACGGCTGTGAAAGACACAATTCGAGCTTTGGCTTTGCGTGTGGAGCTAAAATGGGGCATAAGTTCAGGTCAATATACTCGCTTGGGTATTTCCGATCTGAGTAGATTGAGTGATGAAATGCTTTTATTTACTTCCCGCCGTGTTCATACTGTGATGACTGGTTATTTGACAGATCTAACAAGTGGTGGATTGACTTCCGGTATGCTTGATGATTTTGAGGATTTAAATGAGGAGTTTGAGCTTGCAAAAAATGATCAGCATGATAAGATTAATTTACGTGATAATAAGACTGTTGAACGTGTTAGCAACGGAAATGAGCTATACGCATTGGTGTCGAAGTATTGTAATATCGGTAAGCAGGTGTGGTTGAACGTTGATCCGGCAAAATATAATGATTATGTGATTTACGGCAGTACTTCGGTCGGTCTTTCTAAGCCTCAGAACCTGACCGCAAACTGGACATTACCTGATACTGTGGTTCATCTTAATTGGGAAGCAGTTACGGGTGCTCTTAATTATGAAATATTCTCTTCCGCGGTAAATTTCGGGCTTCCTGCCGGCACTTATACGTCATTAGGAGAGTTTCCGTCACCTCCACAAGGAGTTTCGTTTGTTGCTGATAAGAGAAATTATTATAAGATCAAAGCAAAAAATGGTTCCGTTGCCAGTGATTATAGTGATGAAGCGTGGACGGAAGTTGTTATTTCGGTTTAAATATTAATAGAAGAAAATCTTCCCTACCCCTCTTTTTCAAAGAGGGGATATAATTTCTTTCCCCCCTTTGGAAAAGGGGGGCAGGGGGGATTTTCTTCTTCTTTCTACCCTATAAAAGGGTAGCAGGGAGGTTTTTCTTCTTCTTTCTACCTTATAAAAGGGGGGCAGGGGGGATTTTCTTCTTCTTTCTACCCTATAAAAGGGGGGCAGGGAGGATTTTCTTCTTCTTTCTACCCTATAAAAGGGGGGCAGGGAGGATTTTCTTCTTCTTTCTACCTTTCTACCATATAAAAGGGGGGCAGGGAGGAATTTCTTCTTCTTTCTACCCTATAAAAATGTAGCAGGGGGGATTTTTTTCTTCTTTCTACCCTATAGAAGGGTAGCAGGGGGGATTTTCTTCTTCTTCCCCCCTTTGGAAAAGGGGGGCAGGGGGGATTTAAATGATTATATTCCCAAGCGGGTGCTTGGGAACAAGAATAAATTACTCTAAATCTAATTATTTTGCAAACTATTTCTAAAATTCCAGGGTTCCGATCACTATCCAACCTTTTACTTCTTCTAATCTTAACATTACGGTTTGTTTGGTTTCTTCTTTTGTGCCGTATTTTGTAAATAATTCAAGATATACTGTGACAGGACCTAATAATTTTTGTGATGCAGTGCCGAAATAATTGGTTTTAACGATGTATTTTCCTTTAATAGCGCGGTGTAATATAAATTCTTCTGGCCCATATCCGCCGGTGAAGTCTCTGGAAATGCGTCCGCCAATGTCCGTTTTGGTGTGATTATAGCCACATAACTCTCCGTTGGGATCTTCTACCCATAAATCGATGTCAGTATTATCTGTATCCCAGTTTAAAACAATACGAACATCATCCGGCATATTTTTTAGGAATCTAGTATCAAATTTATCTTTGTTTATTAGATTTCCGGCTTCATTTAATATTCTATTAAATTCATGCAATGCAATCTGTTCTATCTCCGGAAAACGTCCATCCCATTGAGTTATGATAACTTTGTACATTAAATCGGCTGCTTCCTGATATTCTTTGTTATCGGCTAATGTTAATGCAAGATCGCGCCAACTTTGCGGCTCTTCTTCGCGCATTTTTGCAAGATCGCGGTAAATCGGAATGGCATATTCGTATAATTTTAACTGCCTGAGCCGTGCCGCGAGAATGCGGAGGAATTGTTCATTCTCTACATCCAATTCAGCTAAATTAGAATATATTTTTAATGCAATTTTGTTGATATTTTTTTTGCTTGCAATGTCGCCCGCATCAATATAAAAGGCGAGAGATGACGAATATTTTGCTTTCCATTTTAGATAAATCTGATAGAAATCAGTTCCGCTGGCTTTTTTTAACTCATCGATATATGGCGCAGTGGGAGAATATTCATTTATTGAGATTTTTGCGGCGATATTTGCTTGTCGGTTGGTTCTGGTTGGGTTATGATTGCTTATTGAATCACTTAAAGCGTTATTAGAAGATCCAATCGAGAATCTTGCATCAAAACTATCATCATTAGCTGAACCTACTTCTAAGTGATTAGAATAAGTTCCATTAATATCCGATGCAACAACAAGTTCTCTATTCGAATGTGCAACAATTGTTGTGGGTGCCGCAGCTCCCGATCCATTTGCATTAGCACTTTCTGATACCGGTGGAGCGGCAGAACCCATTAATTCCATGTTGGCTGATCTTCCGGCTGTGCCCGCTTCCTTTTTTGCGTTGATTACTGCCTTTTTCTTTTCAATTGAAAACGTTTTGTTCCACCAATCTTCCTGTGTTTTCAATGTTAAAATAACTTGATTTGTATGATTATTATCATTAATTACTTTATATTCTTTATTTGCTCTGATTATTGAATCATATTGAGCTTTCAAATCCTCGGGAGGAGAGATTTCATATCTTACATAATCTTCAATTCTATCTAAAATGATCAAGGATGTCCCGCGGGTAACGATTGAATACTTTTTTCCTAATTCCGTTATCTCTTTTTTGTTCTTATCGAACTGAACATCAAGCTCCGCTAACTTTTTCTTAGCCCAGAGACGACCGCAAATTCCGCTATTTATTCCATCGTTTGCTTCATTTAATAATATTTTCTCTGTATAAGTAATTTTATTGCCGTAGCCAAAGTTAAGATTTATTTCCGTTGCAGTATTTTTCATTATTCCCGAAACGGAAAAGTTATTTGTAATCTGAGTTTTAAGTGAAGGATAAACGGATTCGATCTCATTTGAATTAAATGAAGCTGATATAAAGGATAAAGACTGTTCAGTTAACATCGAAAGAGCTTTATCATCAGATAAAATATTCAAATTTATCAATCGACCGCCACTTGATTGAGATAAATAGGTTAAATAAGGGAAATCTGCCTTTTGTAATGAACAAATGGCATATATTGGTTTCAATAAATTGACTTCCTTTTGACCGAAATTGCTCATTGCGTCGGAAAAAAGCAGATATTCATCGCAATTATACTTGCTTAAATCAAGTTTTCCTAACTGAGTAGCACCGTCATAGCTGACCGCAAGCAATTCTTTTGTAATTTCTGAAATATCTCCGTTTTTGATTACAAAATCTTTTTCTTTGTCTAAGTCGTTGGAGAAAATTATCAAGTGAACATTGACGTTAGAAAACTTGCTGAAGAAGCTTTCTAATAAAACAATTTCTCTATTTGTATCCCGAAGAGCAGCCGAAGAGGAAGCGTCCCATAAAATCCCAACTTTTTGGGGTTGAGGTTTGGGTTGCGTTTCTGTTTTTGGAGTAAAATTAACGTTAAAATATCTAATTCCGTCAATATTTTCAATAAAAATATCTTTAGAATTATTTAATGGGACTGTAAATTCAAAAGGTTGAGTGACAGGCGAATTTTTATATTGCGTTTTTATGACATAATAGTTATTTTCTTTGATAAAATTTGAGTTTAAAGAGTTATTTTTGATTTTAGGAATGTCGGAATCGGAGAAAACCTGAGCAATAAAATCAAATTTATCGAGAGAATCCGTAAAATTAAGTGGTAGGCGGTAAATTAAAGCATCTTCGCTTTTATCAAGAATCTCTTCGTAGCCGATTATTATTCTTTTGTAGCCGTTGGCAGGAATAGGGTAAACCCTTGCACGGAAAATATTTCCCTGAGTTTGCTCTAACAATCCGGGATCAATACCACGGCGAACGATTTCTTCAAAAACTTTGCGTCCTTTAGCCTTTTCGATTGGTACAGCTTCGCGTAATTTTCCATTTATATCCATTGCATATCTTGATATAGTCTGATTTTCGGCAAGCGGAAATTCTAATTGTCCTTCCAAAACGCGATTAGTTTCGTTAAAGAAGGTAATGTCGATATTAGTAACAGCTAAATTACCAATTATTTTAACATCGACTTTAACCGCAGATATTTTGAGATTGTAGCTTTTAGTTCCATCGGATATTATTATCTTTGGCGAAATGATTTTTGACTTGTTGTGCAGCTTAGGAATGTCTTTTTTCTCAATTGTCTGAGCAAGTATGATCAATACTGAAGCTAATACAGTGATTGCGATTATTAGTATCTTTTTCATTTTATTATCCTTAATAATATTTATAATTTTATTTAAATCCGAACACAAACTTTTTCAAACCGCAATGGAAAAGTAAAGTTTTAATTCAATATTTCCAGTGCTTAAAGTCTTAAAATGCTTGCTTTACTTTAAAACCACAATCCTGCCTGAGCTTGTCTCTCCATTTTCTCGTCTGACAACTACGAAATACATGCCAGATTGTAAGGAACTTACATCAATGTCAATATTTTGAATACCTGCATCGTATTTGGTTGCAGCTAAAATATCAGGTGCAACAATTCTACCGGCAATATCGAATAAATCAATTTTGATAATTGAATTTTCTTTGAGATTTAATGTAACGGTTGCTTTTGAATTTGTCGGGTTGGGGAAAATATTTTGAATTTCAATATTATGAACGAGATTATCATCCTTTTTGATTTGACTGTTTACAATGTCCTTAGAGCTATCTGATAATTTTGCTAAAGTTTCAGCAATAGGTTCATACCAGATATAAACTTCAGAGACTGAATTATTTTTCTCCGGCAGATTAATTTTAACGGCAATCCATTTTTCAATTCCATCAATATGTTGTGTGTTTTCTGCATTTTCATCAATCGCATGATAGATTGTTGAATTTCTATAGAAAGCAGAAGTCCCGTTTTTGAATTTATAGACAACAAGTTTAGGAGAAATGATGTTATCGAAAGATTCATTCTTTTTCTTGGATTTGAGGGCAACTCTTTTGTTGCCTACCACAATTTTGCGGAAGTTAATTTTCTTTGCACTGCCAAGTGAATCGGCAATTTCTAAAGAATTTTTCACAATTTTAATCCCAAAATTATCAAGTTCTTTTTGATTCAAGCTCAGAACATTGATATTCATCCCACTTGGAGATTGGGGGAATAATTTAGGAATTGAAAAAAGTGTTAAAAATGCAAAGAGTAAAATAAAATTGGCTCTGGCACGGTGGGAAGAGGAATATTTTTTAATCTTTTCAACTCGATTTTTCATTTATTTCACCTTTGAAATTTATGTAATTAAAAAAAATAAAATTTACAATATATTAGAGTCTTGAAATGCAAAAAAAGTTACAAAGGATAAAAAAAATTATGCAGAATGTTTTATGCAAAATGAATAATGATGAGTGCGAAATGTTCGGATTATTAATCACTTACTTTTCTTTTTTCATACTGTCGAAAATTTCATCGGAAACAATACTACAATATTAAATTTAGTTAGAAAATCTCTGTATTATCCTGAAATTTATTCTTCATCTTCTTCAATTTCAGGTGATAACAAGCAAATTGTATCGGATTCCATTTTAGCAATTCCTTTAATTACTGAAAGTTTATTTCCCTGAATGTTTGTTTCGATATTTTCTGCAGGAATTGTTAAAACATTCTCCACATTATCAACAATATACCCTATATTTTGATTTCCAATTTCAAATACAAGCAAGATTTGTCTTTTATTTTCTTTTAAAAGTACAAAAAGACGATTAAATAAGTCAATCATCAATTTAAGTTCATTATCTTTAACATTATCGATTAATGTAATGGCATCGCTGTGCTTATTTTGTTTTTTCAAAATATTTACTTCAGTTCCAATTCCATGAATGGTTTTATGAGGTGAATCAAATTTTTTCAGAAATGTACTAACAATTAAGTTATCGGTTTTAAACGCATCATACCATTTACCGAAAGCACAAAGGTGAGGATCGGTTGTCAATTTAAATTCTCTACGTTCATGAGTAGATTTATCAAGTTCATCAACCCAATTTTTATGATCTTGCTCTCGTTTTTTGAGCATTTCAATTAGTTCATCAGCTTCTTCATCAATTGTCTTATAATTTAGGAGTATTCTTAAATTTATTAAAGGAATAATAGAATCTCTGAGCTTTGTTATTCCTGCATAATAATTTCGATTCATATGAATACGATTAATGTTTGAAGGTAGAATTGTAATTTCCAAAAGATTGGCAATTGGGAAAGCATATTTAATGCCTGCAAGATAGAAGACGATATATTTGTTATCAATAAAATCAAATTCATCATCATCTACTAAATCAAAATCATCAATGTTGTCATCATAAGTAAACATAAGATACCATAAGGATTTAAAAATAATATTTATTAATTTTTCTGTCTTAACATGAATAGAAAATTATTATTATTAATCTTAATTTAATTTTATAATCTATCACAACTTTCTTTCATTTTCAATTCTGCATTTTGCATTGAAAAACCATTATTCTGCAATTTTTACAGGCTCTTCTTTTTTTGAAACAATTAAATCTCTACCATCACGTTTGGCTTCGATAATTAATTTATCAATGGCTCTTTGAGTTCCTTTTAAAACTTTGTCTCTTAATATTTCATTTTCTTTTGTCATATGAATCTTTCAAATTATTCCATATAAATGGATTATAAACGTTCAAAATATTGTCTTCACATTCAGCAATAATAGACGTCTCAAAACCAGAATTATTGATTAATAACCAATAATTACATTCATTCAAATAAATATTAAACAAATTATCCAGTCCTCTGAAGTATCTTCGGATAATAACATCTTCAGGAATTGAATGTCCACCCTTTTTGACACGATTTTCTACTCTTTTTATGGCTAATTCAGGACTATCAAGCCAATAAAAAAGTAAATATATTTCAAAATCATTCACTTTTGCCATGCTGATTTTTGATAAAAGAGTTTTTGATGATAAAGTTTTTTCAATTGCAAAATCAACTTTTTGATGGATCAGTTCATTTATTCGTTCAATCATAATTTTTCCAGCCGAAACTGCAACATTTTCAGGACGAAATGGCGATATTCCAGAAGCAATATTATCAGCGTTTACAAATTCAAGACAATACAATTCATCCTTTAGATATTCCATTGAAGCGGTTGTTTTACCAGCTCCGTTTGGTCCCGCTATTATATAGAGTTTATTCATTTTAGTAATTTTCTTTCATTCTGCATTTTGAATGATAAATTTTACATAGAAGAACCATTCTGCATAGATTTTCCTCAGTACTCATCCAAATTTCTTTCATTCTCCATTTTACATTATAACTTAGTAATTAATATCACTCAACGGTCACACTCTTAGCTAAATTTCTCGGTTTATCAACGTCACGCCCTAATTTAACAGCTATATGATATGCTAAAAGTTGCATTGGAATAGCTGCAAGAATGGGAATGAACATAGGAATTGTTTCTGGAATATAAATCACATGTTTTGCCCATTTCTTGATTGACTCATCACCTTCAGTGGCAATCGCGATAATTTTTCCACGACGTGCCGAAACTTCTTCAATATTTGAAATTACTTTTTCATAAATTTCATCCTTTGTAGCTATAAAGACAACGGGCATGTTTTCATCAATCAAGGCAATTGGGCCATGCTTCATTTCAGCAGCAGGATAGCCTTCGGCATGAATATAAGATATTTCTTTTAGTTTAAGAGCGCCTTCCAGAGCCGCTGGGAAATTATATCCACGTCCGAGATAAAGGAAATTTTTATTTTTCTTGTAGCTTTCTGCAATTTGAAGGATAGAGGATGTGTTTTCTAACATCCTATCAATTTTTTCCGGCAGAGACATTAATTCACGAACAAGTGATTTCCCATCTGTTGCCGACAAATTACGCATTCTACCAAGCATTATTCCAATTAAACTCAGAACTACTATTTGAGAAGTGAATGCTTTGGTCGAAGCCACACCAATTTCAGGGCCTGCATGCAAATATATTCCTGCCTGAGTTTCACGTGCTATTGTACTTCCAACAACATTCACAATTCCAATTACGGTGGCTCCTTTTTGACTTGCTTCACGAATGGCAGCAAGAGTATCGGCAGTTTCACCACTTTGCGAAATCGCAATTACAAGGTCATTTGGCAGAATAACAGGGTTTCGGTATCTAAATTCGGAAGCATATTCCACTTCGACTGGAATTTGTGCGAGACTTTCAATTATATACTCTCCGACTAAAGCAGAGTGCCATGAAGTACCACAGGCTGTTATAATTATTCTTTTTGCATTTCTTAATTGCTCCATTACCGGCAGAAGCCCACCCAATCTGACCTTTCCTTCATCAGGTAGCAAACGTCCACGCATTGAATCCTTAACCGTTTTAGCTTGTTCAAAAATTTCTTTGAGCATAAAATGTTCGAATCCACCTTTTTCTATTGATTCTAACTCAAATTCAATCTGATTGACCTGTTTAATAATCTCTTCATTTTGGATTGTTTTAGTAGTATAGCCATTTCTGCGGATAACTGCCATCTCATTATCATTTAGATAAACAACCGATCGTGTATATTGAATTATTGCAGAAGCATCAGATGCAACTATATATTCACCATCTCCGACACCGAATATTAAAGGACTACCGCGTCGTGCAGCAATCAAGCAATCAGGATCATCGGAACATAAAACGGTGATTCCGAAAGTTCCGCGTACCTCCATTAGAGCTAAACGAACAGCTTTCTCGAAATCGCCGAATTTTTCGTAAAGTGATCCTATAAATACTGCTAAAACTTCAGAATCTGTTTCTGATAAAAAATTATATCCAGATTTCATTAATTGCGCTTTGAGACTGGAATAATTCTCAATGATGCCATTATGTACTAACGAAATTTTTCCTGAATTGTCTTGATGGGGGTGAGCATTAACGTCATTGGGTTCTCCGTGAGTTGCCCATCGGGTGTGTGCTATACCGAGAGTTGAATTAAACTCATGCTCATCAAACATTGATTCTAAAACCGAAACTTTACCAACTTTTTTTAGATTTTCAAATTTGCCATATTCTAATAGAGAAATACCGGCTGAATCATAACCCCGATATTCCAATCTTTTTAACCCGTTTAATAATACAGAAGCTGCCTGAAGATTTCCGATATAACCTACTATTCCGCACATAATTTTATCAAATATTAATTGTAAAGTAAAAAATTAAATATAGACGAATCTATCGTTTTTTAGTTTCAATTATTTTTGATTTTTTCAAATTATTTTATTAAATTGCATAAGAGGGATTGAAATAAGTTTTTTATTTAAAAAAATTTCAAATCAACATTAATGAGGGGACAATGTAATCAAAATACTTCAGAGAAGGAATATTAAAGAACTTGATCATTTTAATTAGAAAAACAGTAAATGAAGAGTAAATACTTCTAACAAAAATATACATGGATAAGCAAAAAGAATATATTTATTCTGATAAGAAATTTGTATTTTATACAATTCCAATATTTATTGGATTCGTACTAAATTTCCTATTGATTAAAAATAATATCTATTTGATAATTATATTGATTGGTTTGTTTATATGTCATAAAATATTTTCAAAAAATATGATCAATTCATTGATTTTTATATTAATATTGATTGGAATTAATATTTCTTTTAAGTTGAATAATATAAATAATATAAATTCCAACATATTATCGCCGATAAGCTCATATTCTGAATTTGAAATTAAGAAGAAAATTTTAACTTGCAATGGTTATTATGTTTATTTTGCAAAGGCTTATATTGATTCACCTCAATTGGGTAAGATTCAAGATGTAAATATTCTTTTAAAGATAGCTGATTCGTGTTATTACATGCCTGGTAATAAATTAAAAGGAAGACTTGATATAACTTTGCCAAGTAAAAATAAATATCCTTTTCAATTTGATGAAGAAATTTATTGTAAATTAAATAATATTCAATTAATTGCAAGCGCTAATTCACAATTTTTAAGTATTTTTGATAATTCTGTTAATTTAGAGTATTATAGATCAGTGATCTGTGAAAAAATTTATACGATATTAAACGATAATATTTCAGTTGAATTTTCACCCATTGTTTATGCTTTAATCAGCGGTGATAAATCTAAAATAGATATTGGAACAAGACTGATATTCTCACACACCGGGACTTCTCATGTGTTAGCAGTAAGTGGTTTGCATGTTGCTCTAATAGCCGTGTTTCTTAATTTATTGTTGATTTACATTAAAAACAGGAAATTTAAATTTATTTTGTTCACATTATCAATAATTTCATATATATTTTTAACCGGATTTCAAGCCTCTGCTGTAAGAGCAGGAATTATGATAATAATTTATTATTATGTGAAAATAAACGAAAGACGTATAAATATTTTAAATTTACTTTTTTTAACAGGATTCATCATTGTAATTGCCGATCCGATCACCATTTATGATCCTGGATTTCAAATGTCATTTGTTTCAGTTATAGGAATAGTTCTGTTTTATATTCCGATTAAATTAAAATTTCAAAGAGTGAATCCATCAAAAAACTATATAATAGATGAGTTAATCAGTTCAATTTCGATTACCTTAGCAGCTTCCTTGATCGTTTCGCCGATAGTAGCTTATTATTTTGGCATTTATTCCTTGATTTCCCCATTAACCAATCTATTTGTTATTCCATTGACAAGTTTTGGAATGATTTATGGAAGCCTCGGATTATTTGCCTCATTTATCTCAGACCTTCTTGCAAGACCCTTTTTCGCTGTTTCTGAAATTTTAATTAGATTTTCAATCGAAATAAATAAAATCTGGGAGAGAGCTCCTGCAGCATATCTTGAAACAAGTATTTTGATATTTTCAGCCTCGGTTTTAAGTTTTTTAATGCTGTATTTATTTTTAAGTACTATTAAGTCACAGTTTGTTTTTAGATTTATTAGCTCAATACTAATTTTTATTTTATTTATCAGTATAGGAATTCAATGGGAAAATCGTCATCAGTTTTCAATTTTTTCAAATCAAAAAATAGTTTGTATATCAGATCTGAACGCATCTTATAATTTAATATATATCTCAGATCGCAAGCCTAAAGCCATTAATCTGCCTGATAACAGAATTATAAATTATTTAAAGACATTATCCGGCAATACAATTATTGCAATTGATGGGAACACAGGGTCGTCTATTGCTGATGAATTTAAAAATAATTCAAATTATAAACTTGTTTATTGCTCTCATCAAATTCAAGATTCAATAAAAACTTTTTTCAATTTAAAATGTCCCATTCCTCAAATTATCAAAAGTGGAGTTTATGATTATTAATTTGGTAAAACCGACAATTTTCGATAAATCAAAAATCATTTCAGGAGTTACTTTAAAAAATACTAATAATTTGCATCCAAAAGGTATAAGTTTTTTGGAAACTGGAGATTTTTCTAACGATGAAATTAAAGCTAATATTGATTCTTTGGCCCATACTTTAGATATTCATTCTGATTTAATTATTTTACAAACGCAGACTCATAGCGATATTGTGCGAATTGTTAATAACGATTCGGATGTTGATATTTCTGATGCAATGATTACAAATAACAGAGGAATAATAATAGGTGCAAGGATTGCTGATTGCTGTGCCATTCTACTTTTTGATAAAAAAACAGATACAATTGCAGCTATTCATTCGGGATGGAAAGGAACAGAGCAAAATATTTGTCGGAAAACAATTGAGATAATGCACTCACGCTTTGGTTGTATCCCTACGGATATTATTGCTTATCTTTCTGTATGTGCCTGCGGCACTTGTTATGAAGTTGGAGAAGATTTTAAAAGTATATTTCCTGCTTGTACGGTGAAAAGAGGCAATGATTATTATTTTGATAACCGAAAGATGATAATGAAACAATTATTGGAAGCTGGATTAAATGTAAATAATATAGAAATTTCATCAGAATGTTCAATCCATAATAGTAATTTTCATTCATATCGCCGCGACAGGTCTGAATCAGGACGAATGTTAGCCTTTATAGGGATGAAAAATTAAGAATTTAAATTTAGTTCCAAATTACATTTGTTCAAAATACAATTTATTAAAATAATTATTTGATAAAATGATCAACTAATTTAATTTCTGCTTGTGGACTTCGAGCATATATCAAACCAATGCCTTTTGCAAAATATAGTGTGTCCACATTAATGTCAGTACGATCCTGAATTTTGAGATAATTTTTCAACAGCATTTTCTTGACATTTGAATAATGAACTCCATCAATTTTAATACTTTTAAAATCTTCCTGAAAAATCATTAATGTTTTATTGTTGGAATTTGGATATGCTTTTCCTACTCTGATACTATCCCCGAAATTCATTGAAAAATCAAGAAATTTATTCTCAACAAAATCATTTTGGGTTAATTCCCAAATAGTTTTCCCTTCATCGGATCGATAATAATAAAAACTGGTGATTGTATCTTCATTATTCCGTTGCAGGAAAACGAAATATCTCTTTTGATTATTAACATATTCACTAATAATTGAATCGGTCATAGAACTCTGACCCATTCTTGATTTTATTGAATATTTCCACCATGAACCAACTGAAAGTGGATAATAGCTTTCGGTATTTATTTTTGTGGCACTAATTAAAAATGCTGCTCCAAGAGCAAGGATGAGAAATTGAAACTTTATTTTCATAATTTTTAACCTTAATTAATTTTTATTCTGTTAATCTCAAAACTGTATTTTTTATTTTAACTATTTGATACATATATCTAACACAAATTTAAAATGCAATTTACGAAAAACAAGGTAATTAAGCAAAAAATTTTCATTTAAATCAAACAAAAGAGGCTGTCTTTTATGTTGAATTCCAAGCTTTTTTTCACCTGAGACAGTTTTTTTTTAGCTTTTAAAAATTCAGGGTTCGGAATTTTTAAAAGCTCCATTTTTTTAGCTTCTCAACTGATCTTTTTAAGCCAATCTTT
>JAPLFL010000058.1 GCA_026390695.1 Candidatus Kapaibacterium sp.
TCCGAAGGTATGAATAGTGCAGAATTTATATATGGAACCGATAATGAAAGAAGATTGATGACAACGACCAGAAGCGGAGCTGTTACAAAACGCTTCTATTGCGGTTCTTACGAGAAAGAAGTTAATGTGGCAACAGGCAATATAAAGGAGATACATTATCTAACTGCTCCTACTGGTCTTTTTGCGGTTTATATTAAAGAAACTAATCAACCGGATCTACTATATTACGTTCAAACTGACCGACAAGGCTCTATTGTAGGATTGCAAAAAGTTCAGGAAAATGGAACAACTACTGAAGCAGCGCGATTTAGTTATGATGCTTGGGGAAGAATGCGCAATCCAATCGACTGGTCGGATTACACAGTTACAACAACACTTGATATTATCCCCCGTGGCTACACTGGGCATGAGCATCTGACTGATTTTGCATTAATCAATATGAATGGCAGGCTGTATGACCCCGCTCTGGGACGCTTCCTATCGACAGATAACTATGTGCAAAGTCCTGATAACCCGCAGAACTATAATCGCTACACTTATTGTCTGAATAATCCACTGAAATATACGGACCCGAGTGGGAATTGTTTTTTTATACCTGTAATTATAGCAATGACTATTGCTGCTTGTGCTGATATAACTTATCAATCTTTCAAAACAGGTAACGTAGATTTTAATCATGTATTAAGAACTGCTGCAATTGCAGGACTTACAGCATGTGTCGGAGGTGGTTTAGCTGCATTTGCACCAGGTGGTATTCTTTCGGGAGGATTTTACGGTGCAGGGGCTGGAATTATTACAAATGGTGTTAGTAATAGCTTGAATGGTAAATATTTCTTCGATAGTTGGGGTTATTCAGCCGCTATTGGATTCGCAGCGGGTGCTTTAAATGGATATTATAAAGCAGATGCGGCAGGAAAAAATATGTTTTGGGGAAGTAAAATTGCAAAAAATAGAGATGAATGGTCAATTTGGAATGAAGATAGATGGGACACTGATGTTAGTAAACTTGCAAGACAAACAAATGGATCGAGGATTCCATTTCCATATAGTTGTAATGGAACATCAACAAATCATCCTCATGGTATATGTTTTTTTTGTTCATTGAACGATGCCTCTAGAACTTTATATGGTGAGGGATTAAGTTTTAATGATTGGGAGACTAACTTAAATTATGGTACTGAAGGAAATCTTATTATTGATGATGGAGTTGTAAAAGATGTAACTGGTATGTACTCTTCGGGAACTCAATGGCATACGAATGGTGAAGATTATATTTTAAAATCCTTTGGAACAGCTGAAGAATATTCTGCTAGTCAGGACGGTTTGATTGGTATTGGTAATAGAATAGAGCAAGGCTTAGGACAAGGTAATTGTGTCGTTTTTGCAATGAATGATCATCAAGTTTTGGTACAATCGATAAGTTTTGGATTTGATGGTAGTTATTGCTTACAAGTTGTAAATAGTAATTCAGTTAGTGGGCTTCAGACTATATCTTATGATGACATTATTAATGGTAAAGGTAAAATTGGATTTATTTTAGGAAAATAAAAATGAAAAATATTAAAATCACTATGGCGCTTATAATTAATATTTTAATATTAATATTCAATTATTCTTGGTCAAAGGACAAAGAAATTGAAAGACTTGAATTTGAAATAAATAACAAAAAATCAGTATATATTGAGTTTGCTAAATTGAATTTACTTAATTATATTTCTAAACATTATAATCTAAGTGAAAAATATTTGAATATTGATAGTTTATTTAATAATTTTAATTATAAGATAGAACCTTTTTTTTGCCTGAGCCCTGAAGCAGTAAATTATAATTATGGAGATAATCTATTGAAATTTATTACATTAGATACAATTCATTTTGCTGGAACAATAATTATTTTATTAGATTCAAAAATTGTATTTGATATATTTTTTAAATTTACAGTCAATCAAATAAAAGAGTATTCAATTGAGAGTATTTATATTAGAGATGATAGTTATTCAAACATTAATATTGGTGATATTTTTTATGATGGGAAGAACTTTTATATTGAATCAATTCATTTGATGAGGATAGACTCAAATACTGTTTATTTTGTAAGAAATGATAAAGATTGTAATCATTATTTCGAACCTTTTGATTTATTTATGTGCAATAATTTTAAATTGAAGGATATCGACTGGATAAAATACTGCGCGAGGACATCATCACTTAATAATTATTTTAGTAGACTATTTTGGAATTGTTATTATTTTTTCAAAATACCAAATGACCCTTTTAATATTGATAAAAAATGTGAACCCATTGAAGTAAATTAAAGGAAATTAATATGTATAAATCAATGCCACTAATTCTCCTCTTCGCTGCCACCACCACCTTCGCAGGTAATTACACCTACGATGCCTCCGGCAACCGCGTTAGCCGTACACATGCTATGGGCAAAATAATAGCTCCTCATCACGACAGCCTCACCAAAACCATTGTAGATGTGAAGCACGACATAAAAGTAGCTCCATATTGTTTATCATCTTCTTTCTCGCTACCTCCTCAGCATTCGCAGGAGTGAACATCTATTCCTACGATTACGACGCCTCCGGCAACCGCGTTAGCCGTACACATGCTATGGGCAAAATAATAGCTCCTCATCACGACAGCCTCACCAAAACCATTGTAGATGTGAAGCACGACATAAAAGTAGCTCCAAATCCGACTACCGGTATTGTCAGCCTGAGTATTTCTAATCTCCAAAAGGATGAGAGTGGCTTTATAACGGATATAGCTCTTAACAATTTTTGAAAACGATTAAAAAGAACTGAATATTAATAAAGAAGTAAATATCTTCAAGAAAGCAAATATATGAACAAGAACAATTTATCCTTAGCCTTTTATTTATTTATCTTTGCTGCCAACACAGCCTTCGCAGGACACTTCCACTACTCCTACGACGCTGCCGGGAACCGCATAAGCCGCAGCTTCTCGGCACAGAAAATAGCTGTGCCACATAGCAACAGCCCAAGCAAAGCTATTGCCGATACCAAGCATGATATAAAAGTGGCTCCAAATCCTACGACTGGCATTGTCAGCTTGAGCATCACCAATCTTGCTAAGGATGAGAGCGGCTCTGTTGTGGTAGTGGATTTGAATGGCACAATTGTTTATTCGCTAAAGAGCATTTCAGCCGCCAACAGTCTTGATTTAAGCTCCCTTCCAAATGGAGTTTATATCATGAATGTGGAAATAAGTGGCATGAAGACAAGCTGGAAAATTGTGAAGCAGAATTAGTGCAGGAGCATCGTAAAGCATAGTCCTCAGCAGCCATCATTTTATATCTGATGGCTGCTAGTGCTGTTCATTCTACCTATTTTATTTCTTCTTCCATCCGGTTCTACTCTGTCGGATTATAGTTTCTATCGAATATCTATCAAACAGACCACCAGAACAGTTTTCAGAGTAAATTAAAGTATTTGAATAGCAAGAAAGGAGGCTAAAATTTAACCTCCTATTCTTATTCAACAACCGTTCTTTTATCCGGCAAAGAATATCTTTATCAGCTTATATGTTCAACTTCGAATACAGCCCTTATTGTATCTTATGGTAAGGGCTTTTTAATATAACAAAAGCAAATATTGTTTATCAACAACTTCACTTCAATATTTTTGGAATATTTTTTAAAATATGATAAACTAAGCGAGTTCTTTAATTGTATAGAACAGCTATAGTTCTATTTCTTCAGCTATTTTTTAAAAGTAAAATCATCTATAAAAATAAATTACTCTTATGATTCCAAAAGACCAATTTGATCAAGATTACCAATACATCTTAAAAAAGATTAAAGAAAAAACTCAAAATTTACAATCTGACAACACAATAGCTTTATACATAACTCCTAAACAGACTGATTCATTGGCTCCATCGGATGTAATCCAAGTTAAGATCATTGAAGAATTGAATAAACAAAATATAATCAAAATTGTAAACAGGATAACCTATAAAAACGATAACACCGGAACCTTTCAAAAATATGAATTTAAAATCTTACCCAAATACTATGAAGAATATAACAAGCTTGGAAGTGTTCAGAAACAAGATTCTGAACCAAAAGCGATTGATAGCAACTTGCAATTAACTTTAAAACCCAAATGTCTTGAGATGATTGCCAAAGAGATAGGTCATTTAGATTCAGAAATAAATCTACAAAAGTTTCTCATTGGGTGCGGCGTAGATAAAGAGCTGATTGAAGATCGGCCAAACAAATGGCGGATGGTATATGACGTCATGTTGAGACTATCCACTTCCGACAATAAACCAAAAGATGCTTTAACTCTATTTCAAATAATCTGCCAGGCAGTTCATCCTTTTTTGGACAAAAGAGATGAAGCTCGCGCTGAAAAACTTCTAAGGAGATTTAATAGTATTCTAAAATTTGATAGCGCCTCTATCTATTTCGACGAACAAGAAAAAGTATATAAGATCAAGTTTGAAGTGGACATGTTGCCTAACGCGGAGCAAGAAAAGGTCAATGAAGAAACAAGTAAACATTACGAAAGTCTCAGCAAAAAAGATTTACTGTTCTTATGCCGTCCAGAAAATAAAGAAAAAATATCTCTATTACGGAAAATGTATATTCTGCTAATGGATGTTGTATCAATTTTTTGTGAAAATCCCTCAGAACCAACAACAGAACTCAATAGTGCCTACCAATACCTTGATGGTCAAGTTTGGGGCATTATCAATAGCTTAAAGTTAAAATGTAGCTCCATCGACAACTTTAGCCGGTATCCATCGCCGTTTGTTAATCTATTCTCGGCTGAGAAGTTTTTTCAAGAGCAAGGTAAGGAATTATGCTGGCAAAAGATTAGACCGGGCATGCACGCCATGTATGGTGAAATAGAAAATCTACATCAGGTGGTTAATGGCAGTGATATACTTTCTGAACCGGATGAACAAGAAAAATTAAACGAAATAGAGCTTACTTTGTCAGAATGCAAAGAGGAATTGGAAGAACACAAAAAACAAGACGCTCTACCAAAGCCAATTTTGCCAATACCTTTGGAAGTAACTATCAATACTCCTCAAACAAGCAAAATAACTAATGTCGTAATGCCAAAAGTAAAACTTAGCGCTGTAACCATCAAATACGATGATAACGCGGCTATTCTGCATTTTGGCGATCAAAAATGCCAATTACCGCCTTTTAAAAATGAGCACTATCTTTGCCGAACTCTGTTTGAGCATAATAAGGATGAAGCTATTGACTGGGAAATAGTCTATGAGAAAATAACCGGCTATTATGAAAAATACTATGGCAAACCAAGTAATATCAGGAATAATTGGCGGATTGTCTATGATACAATGCAAGCCTTGAATCAAAGAATCAAAGACACAGTCAATACAGATGATGACTTCCTGAGCTGGCAGGAAAAGACAATTAAACGTAATTATTAGAATAATAAACAATGGTAAAGTCAAGTTGAGTCAATTGAGCCGTAATTGACTCACCTGGGTTGTCTATAGAGTCGGAGCTGAAGCTTCGGCTTTTTGTTTAAACAATAAATCCAGTGCACTGGTAATCATTAATAATTAAATTAAACACAATAATTATGATTGCCATCAAAAAAGAACCAGAATACCTGCCATTTTCCGAACAATTCTTAACTTTTGACATTGGGCTTGCCACAAGTTTGGTTAGCCTTGGCTTTGAGTTGTGGAATCTAGACAAATCTGAGATTAAGAAAGTTCAGTTTGTCTTTAAGAGAAATGATGGTATTGATCTTGTCATTAGAGATTATTGGCAAGACAACCTGCCGATTAATGCCAGAACTCTGATTGATAACCAAAAAATGCTTAAAAACCGCATTTATTCATCGGAATAACAAGAAGATCATTGAAGATTACATGGTAACGAAAGCTTTAATCGTTCTTTATATAAAATCGGCTTTGAAAAGGCTATGGCAAGTTCTGGGGCTGCCATTGGCTGACCTTTCCGATTAAACACAAGTAAAAGAAACAATAGTACATTTAAACTAAGGCGGGAACCAGATGAAACTAATTATATTAACAAATATATGTTTTATCCAATTGGAAGCGGTTCTGAGCTATTCGGTTGTGCAATACTGACCGAAAATAAAGACTTTGTCATTATCTGCGAAGGAGAATTGCGCAATGCTTAATTCTCATGGGGTACCGGCTGTGACTTCCACAGCCGGCGCAGGTAATTTTAACAGAGAATCGGAATATAAATAATGACTCTTAAAACAATATGGGCAAATTCTGGGTTAATGATGAATTGTACGATGATGGCTGGCTTAAAAAGATGTCAGGCAATGAGCTTAAAGTTTTGTTTGCGATTACGAGACATTTTAACCGATTTGGCAAATGTTACCCAAGTATCAGAAAATTGGCAACAAATACCAACCTTCACCACGAAACAATCAAGCAATGTTTGAACAAATTAGAACTGCTCGGATTTTTAGAGCAGTTAGAGATAAAAGAGAGATGCAAACTGCGCTATAATTTCGTTAGAACTGCTCGGATTTTTCTGCCCGGTAACGCCAAACTGCTCGGAAATCCCGACAGTAAGGAAGATATTAAGGAAGTATTTAAGGAAGGGGAAAATAATTTTAATTTAAATAATCCAAAAAATGAACGCACTGAAGAACAAAAAATGAGAATGACAGAGAAACTAAATCAGTTAAAAAATGTTCTAATAGAAAAACATCTTTACTTTGCTAAAAAATAGAAAATATGGTACAATGCAGTTGCCCACATAGCCACGGCTATGCCTGTATTGCACCTTAACAATTAATATGATGAATGACTCAAATTCGGACAATTTAATAACTCCAGCAGAATTAGCTAACACCTTATCAGTATCTATGACTACAGTATATCGGTTGATTGAGACTCGGAAAATACCATTTTGCAAAATTGGCGGTTCATTGCGTTTTAAACAGGATGATGTTGAAAAATATATTGAATTGAACCGAAAAGAGTCAATCAAAGAACTATATGAGCGTACTCAAAAGAGGCAATAAATATTGGATTGATTTTCGTTTTAATTACCAAAG
>JAPLFL010000097.1 GCA_026390695.1 Candidatus Kapaibacterium sp.
GGGAATTTAATAAAATCTCCCCTGCCCCTCTTTTGCAAAGAGGGGAATTTAGTTAAATCTCCCCTGCCCCTCTTTTACAAAGAGGGGAATTTAATAAAATCTCCCCTGCCCCTCTTTTGCAAAGAGGGGAATTTAGTTAAATCTCCCCTGCCCCTCTTTTACAAAGAGGGGAATTTAATAAAATCCCCCTTTGAAAAAGGGGGTAGGGGGATTTTCTTTTGCCAAATGAAATATTTGGGATAATGAAACTATTCTAATGTAGAATGTTTAATGTAAAATGTAGAATGATGGATGAGAATATTATTATTAATGAGCTAAAAAAGTTAATAGTTTATCTAATATCGTTTCATACTTTAAAATGTCATTCCTGCGAATGCAGGAATCCCAAATCTTAAACCTGAAGTGGATGAGACTGTGTGAAAACACGAAATAATAAGGTATCTGTCATTCCTGCGAATGCAGGAATCCCATAAATGATACTGGAAGGGGATTCCTGCATGCGCAGGAATGACAGCAATAAGGAGTTTTCACCCAGTCTAATGCGCAGGAATGACAGCAATAAGGAGTTTTCACCCAGCCTAATGCGCAGGAATGACAGCAATAAGGAGTTTTCACCCAGTCTCATGCGCAGGAATGACAGCATCAAAATTTAAAAACTTCTAATAAAGCCATAATAAAATATTTTAAGATGTCTTTCTTCGCTCTTTTTTAGTTTTTTTTCCGTATTTTTGTATTTTTTGACATTGTTTAATAATATATTTTCTTATGAGCAAAATCAGATTACTTACCGCAGCCGCAATTTATGACGGCCATGATGTTTCTATTAATTTATTTAGGCGTATCCTGCAAAAACGTGGGGCTGAGGTCATTCATCTTGGGCATAACCGCTCGGTTAAAGAAGTTGTGACGGTGGCTGTTCAGGAAGATGTGGATGCTATTTTGGTTAGTTCTTATCAGGGTGGGCATAACGAGTATTTTCGTTATATAATCGACTCTCTTAAGGGGCAAAATGCGAATGAAATACTTGTTTTTGGGGGTGGCGGGGGAGTGATTCTTCCTTCTGAGATTGATGATTTGCATGCTTATGGTGTTGAGCGGCTTTACCATGCACTTGAGGGGCAGAAAATAGGGATTGATGGCATCACTGATGATATAATTAATAGGATTAATGAATTTAAGGCTAATAAAAAGAAGGCAATTGAGATAAATGAAAGCGATATTTCGGGTAATAATACTTCTAATCATTTGAGTATAGCAAGGCAATTGAGCTTTTTTGAGGAAAATACGGCTTCCGAAACCAATTTGGCGGATTTGCGGAGTATTTATAAGCAAAATGATAGGGGCAGATCGCTTGTTCTGGGGGTTACCGGGACGGGCGGAAGCGGAAAAAGCTCTTTAATAGATGAAATTATCGGGAGATTTAATACTTTTACTGAGAATATTAGTATTGGAATTCTTGCCGTAGATCCATCGAAGAGCAGAACGGGCGGTGCATTGTTGGGTGATAGGATAAGATATAATCAAATATATAATTCCAAGGTGTTTTTCAGGAGTTTTGCGACCAGATCGAGCGAATCTGAGCTTGGCAATAGTGTTTATGATTCGATTGCAGTGCTTAAATCTTGCGGATTTGACCTGATAATTGTGGAAACGAGTGGAATCGGGCAGGGAAATAGCAGAATTGCGGAGATTAGTGATCAATCTTTGTATGTTATGACTTCTGAATTTGGTGCGCCGTCACAATTAGAGAAGATTGATATGCTTGATATAGCTAATTATATAGCAATAAATAAGTTTGAAAAGCGTGGATCGGAAGATGCACTTAGGGAAGTGATTATTCATTATCTTCGGACGCATAATATAAAGGCAGCTTTGGGTGTTCCGCTCGAAGAACTTGGGCTTCCGATATATCCGGTGAGCAGCAATCAATTTAATAATCATGGCGCAAACAGATTATTTAAAGATTTATTGAAGACTTTGATAATTAATAAGGGTTATGATTATAAACCGAGAGCTGAACTGATTGATTTATTGCCAATTAGTTTAAATAGAGATTTTGGATTGATAGATAATAAAAGAGTAAATTATTTATCGGAAATTTCGGACTCTATCAGAGATTATCACGCCAAGTCCAAAGAACAAGCCGAGCTTGCCGGAGATGTTTATGCCATACGTGAAAGCATAAAACAGATTGATGATTCATCTGCAATGTCCGTTTTAAAGGAAGCTTTTGCAAAAAAATGGGATGCTTTGCATGAAGATACCAAAAAATTCCTTGCCGGATGGGATGAAACGGTGAAATGTTTTGCTGCTGATGAGATGAAATATAAAATAATGGATAAAGAATTTTCAATAAATCTAAATACAATAAGTTTATCGGGCTTAAAAATACCTAAGATAGCGATGCCGAATTATGAATCGTGGAGAGAATTAGTTCGTTTTTATTACAAAGATAATTTAGCGGGATCCTTTCCATATACTTCCGGAGTTTTTCCATTTAAGCGCACAACTGAAGATCCGAAACGCCAGTTTGCAGGAGAAGGAAGCCCGGAAAGAACGAATAAACGCTTTCATTATCTGTGTGAGCACGATGATGCAAAGCGTCTTTCAGTTGCCTTTGATGGAATAACTTTATACGGAGAAGATCCCGACTTACAGCCGGACATTTACGGCAAAATAGGGGAGAGTGGCGTATCAATCTGCACGATTGAGGACATGGATAAACTACTTGACGGCTTTGATTTATTAGATCCGCTAACGTCCGTATCGATGACAATCAATGCGCCAGCTCCGATAATGGTAGCATTCTTCTTTATGACGGCATATAAGCGAGTGTTGAATCAATTGGAAGCGGAAGGAAAAGTTTTTAATGAAGAAGAAAAGTATCAGTTAAGGATGAAAATCTTCAAGAAACTTCGTGGAACAGTACAAGCAGACATGTTGAAGGAGGATCAAGGGCAGAACACGTGTATATTCTCAATTGATTTTGCAATGAAATTGATTGGAGATTTGCAGGAATATCTTTCCAAAAACAATATAGCTAATTATTATTCATTATCAATATCCGGTTATCACATAGCCGAAGCCGGAGCCAATCCCATATCACAACTTGCATTCACTCTTGCCAATGGATTTACTTATGTAGAGTATTTTCTTAGCCGCGGCATTCATGTGGATGATTTTGCACCTAATCTTTCATTTTTCTTCTCAAACGGAATGGATCCGGAATACTCCGTGATAGGCCGGGTAGCGCGAAGGATCTGGGCAGTAGCAATGAAAAAGAAATACGGGGCAAATTCCAAGAGTCAGAAGTTAAAATATCATATTCAGACATCAGGACGTTCGCTTCATGCACAGGAAATCGATTTTAATGATATTAGAACAACTCTTCAGGGATTAATTGCATTTTATGATAATTGTAATTCGCTTCATACAAATTCGTATGACGAAGCCGTAACAACTCCGACGGAAGAATCAGTGAGAAGATCGATGGCAATACAGATGATTTTATCCAATGAATTTGGTATGTTGAAAAATGAGAATCCAACACAGGGTGCTTTCATAACTGAATGGCTTACCGATATGGTTGAAGCGGCAGTACTGGAGGAATTTGATAATATTTCGCGACGTGGTGGAGTTCTTGGAGCAATGGAAACTCAGTATCAGCGCTCAAAAATACAAGAGCAGTCGATGTACTATGAATATCAGAAACAATCTGGAGAATATCCGATAATAGGAGTTAACAAATTTACACGTCCGAATGCTGAGAATCCATATAATTCGATGGAAATAACACGTGCTACCGAAGATGAGAAACAGAAAATATTGGATAATTTAAAGAATTTCCAGTTTCAAAATATAGATAAGGTAGGTCATGCACTTGAAAGACTACGTAAAATTGCACTGACTCAAGGTAATATCTTCGAAGAATTGTTAAATACTGTGGAATATGCATCGATGGGGCAGATTACGAACCTACTTTATGAAATTGGTGGGAAGTACAGAAGGGGAATGTAATTTAATGTTAAATGGTTAATGATAAATGATAATGGAGCATTGTTCCGTTAATTCCTAACTAAAAATCAAATTGAACCGTCATTACATAAATGGAAAAAAAATATATAAAATGGATACCGGGTCAGCCTATTGATATATACAAGAAGGAAGCTCCCGCAAAAGTGACTCAGGCTCAGACAGCCCTCACAAAGCGGTTAGTTATACCTAAGAGACCTGATGATTCAGCAGCCAAGCAGAAGCTAACTAATTTTTCACTTCAATGGTTGCAGCGTGAAAATTTAAAAATGAGTCAGCATCATTTAAAAGTTCAGCATCTGATAATAGAGTTTAATAAAAGAATCCGCTTGATTGCTGCAACTGATCTTGCAAACGTTCTTAAAACCTGGCTTAACGAAACTAATGATTAATTGTTCATGATTAATTATTAATGTTAAATCCTAATTTAATTACATTAACCCTTAACCATCAATCATGCTCTCTCAGTCACATTTCAACGAATTCATATATTTCCTTATTGATAGATTAAAACAAGAATTACCTGGTCAGCATGCTCATCTGAAATTGGCTCCAAAACAAGACGGGAAACCATTTCGCGGATTTAAACCACCAGATGATGCTCGAAAAAGCGCTGTCCTTGCCATTTTATCCGAAAATAAGTTAAATAACGATATTGACTTACTCTTTACTCTTCGAAGTTCGGAATTGGATAGTCATAGCGGGCAGATCAGCTTTCCTGGCGGCAGGCAGGAACTGGGTGAAACACCTGAACAAAATGCACTACGAGAAACTTACGAAGAAATTGGCATACCATCTGAATATTTTAAAGTAATCGGAAAATTAACAGAACTTTATGTACCGCCATCAAAATCCGTAATCAGCCCAATAGTTGCATTTATCGAAGAATTCCCTGATTTAAAAATAAATAGTTTTGAAGTTGAGGATGTTTTCAAATTAACGCTGACAGAGCTTTCTCATCCTGATTCAATTAAAACTGAGATATGGAATTTTCAAGGACAGGATATTGAAGTACCACTCTGGAGGCTTTATCCGAGAGCACCACTTTGGGGAGCAACTGCAATAATGGTCTCTGAGTTGATTGAGCTGTATAAAGAGTTTATTATAAGGTAGTATCTTATTGAAAAACTCGATATAATTCTCCCAACACATAACACATAACTCAAAACTAAATAACCTTCATCTCTCTTAAACATTTTTCAACTCTTCCAACGGATTTATATATGTCATTATCCAATCCAACGGACATGCGAACAAGGCTGCCACTCATACCCATAGCAATTTGTTCTTCCTTTGGTATTTCAGACGATGTACTCGTTCCGGGGCTACTAAACAGTGTTTTATAAAATCCAAGACTGACAGCAAAATAACCAACTAATTCTTCCTGCATTCGAGTCAGTAATTGATGCGAAACTTCTTCATTCTTTACATCAAAAGCCAGCATACCGCCAAATCCAAATCCGGGATTCAATAATGATTCCATTAGATCATGCTGTGGATGCGACTTCAAACCCGGATAGAAAGTTTTAAGACCTAAATTCTCAAGTTCTGTAGCCATTATCAAAGCATTTTTACTATGCTGTTTTAATCTTATATGAAGAGTGTGCATATTTTTTAAAACGCTTGCAGCTCTCAAACTGTCCATTGTTGGCCCCAGAAGCATAACTGCCCCGGAATTAACATTCCTAAGTGAATTAATAAAATCTTTCGAACTGCAAATACAGCCAGCCACACAGTCACTTGCACCGTTTATAAATTTGGTCAAAGAGTGGATCACCACATCAGCACCGTAATTCGACGGAGTGATAAGCATAGGGCTGAAGGTATTATCGACCACGATTTTTAGATTGTAAGCATCTGCAATTCTACGTAAAGCGGCAATGTCAGCCACTTCTAAGAGAGGATTGCTGATCGATTCGAAATACAGAACTTTTGTTTTATTCGTGATTGCTTTTTCGACGGAATCAAGATTACAAGTATTAACAAACTTGGTCTCAATGCCAATTTTTGGAAAAAAATTCTTAAATAAAGCATAGGTTCCACCATAAATTGTACGGCTTGATACAATTTCATCACCACTATTCAGAATTTGCAGTAGTGCGCAACTTATGGCTGCCATACCGGATGCTGTCACTTGTGCAGCCTCAGTATTCTCAAGCAGGGCTAAAGCACGTGCAAGGAAATCATTGATAGGGTTCAGATGGCGAGAATACAGAAAGCAGCCCTCAATCTCGTGATCGAACAATTCCTGCATTTTATCGAAGGATAGAAATGTAAAAGTAGAGGAATCTGTAATTGAAGGGTTAACCTCACCAAATTCTCCGAATACAAGATAGTCTTGAAGCTTTTCTGCCGGATTATATTTCATAAATTACCTAAAATTTCTAAAATTATTTACAAATTTAGCAAAAGATGCATTATAATTATCGCTTTTATTTTAGGAAGTGAAAATTTCAAAAAAATTAAGCTTTTAAAGGTAATTTTTTAGAGCTAATAAAAAATATTTTAATTTTTAAGACATTTATCATGCTTTGAGTGAAATTTTCTAATTTTTTTTCAATAAATATAGCTCATTAAGTGGTTGAAAAATAGTAATTCAAATCAATGGCACATAAATTGATTGTATAATTTTGTGAAAAAATATTGAGAAAGTAGTTGGAAATTAAAAATATTTCATTAAATTTGCATTAATTATTATTAATAAAATAAAGAAAGTGTCGATAAATGATTTATGGGGAAAAAGGAGATAAATAAATTTGAAAAATTGCTTAAAATTCTTAATTAGTGATAACAATAAATATATAAGATAATCGTTTATATTTTGCTGATTTATATGTGCTGGTGGTGATGAAAATATTAAAAAATAAAAATTTATGGAGTCTGATCATTTTGATCGGGCTTATTGGTATTCAGAGTTTTTCGCAAAGCTCGAATACTCCCGAAACCAAGATGAAATCAGGATTCTCAGGGTTTCGAAAAAATGCAGGACAAATTATTGACCAAGATTCAAAGCTGAATCCATCGGTTAAATATTTGTTGTCCGAAAATAATTTTAAAGTTCAGCTAAAGGATAAATCTTTTAGTTATGAACTTATTTCGTTTGAAAATTCTGTAGAATCGAGTACAGCAGCGAATAACCACCAGATAAAAATTAATTCTCATCGTATTGATGTTGAATTGATTAATTCAAACATTGCTCCTATCCTAAGTGCAGAAGATCAGAAACAGGAAATAGAAAATTATTATAATATTCCAAATCACGAGAGTGTGCTTGGTGTGCGTTCTTACGGCAAGGTTACTTATAAAAATATCTATGACGGAATTGATTTGGTTTTTTATTCCAATCGTGAACATAAAACCGTTAAATATGAATTTATTGTTAATCCGGGCGCAAATCCGGACATGATCAGGTTGAAATACAATGGTCAAAACACTTTATCAATGAATGAAAATGGCTCTATGAGCGTATCTACAAGCTTTGGTAATTTAATTGAAGATAAACTAATTGCATTTACTCTAAATAAAAATAACCAAAAGAGTAACGTTGAAATTAATTTTAATCTTGATAACGATATTCTATCATTTAACTGTTCTGATTATGATAAAAATTCTACACTTGTCATTGACCCGTTTTTAATATGGAGCACCTACTACGGCGGTACTTCGACTCTTGATGAAGAAGCACGCCATGCAACTTCGGATGCAAGCGGTGCAATAATTTTATGTGGATTTACACAGTCAACCGGCAATATCGCAACTACAGGAGCCCATCAGACAACTTACGGCGGGTCTTGGTATGATGGCTTTTTAGCAAAATTCAATAATGACGGAACAATGAACTGGGCTACTTATTACGGTGGTAGCAATGATGATCAGGCTTTTGGAGTATATTCCGACGGTTCATCAATCGTTATGGCCGGGTCAACGAGAAGCAATGATGCAGGTGCAATTGCAACTCCGGGAGCATTCCAGACAAGTTTAGCAGGAGGCGTAGATGCGTTTCTTGTGAAATTCAATTCTTCAGGTGTACGTCAATGGGGAACTTATTATGGTTCAGCGGGAAATGAAGTCGCAAATGATGTAACCATCGATGGATCTGGCAATATTTATCTTGTTGGCACAACTAATAGTTCAAGCTCAATAGCCACAAGCGGAGCAAGCCAGACTTTTAATGCCGGTGGCAACGATGCATTTCTTGTGAAATTCAACTCTTCGGGTGCTCGACAATGGGCTACATATATGGGAGGAAGTTCAACCGATGAAGGTAATGGCATTTGTACCGATGCAGGTGGTTATGTTTATATTACAGGATTAACATCAAGCAGTTCAAATATTGCTACCAGTGGAGCTCATCAAACAAGTTTCGGTGGAGGTTCAAACGATGGCTATCTTGTCAAGTATGCATCATCAGGTGCTTTACAATGGGGTACTTACTATGGTGGAAATGATTATGATGATGGCAAAAAGATAATTTATAATAACGGTGATATATATTTTACCGGCATGACAAAAAGCAACTCTGCGATTGCAACAGCTGGAGTTTATCAATCTAATATTGGTGGAATTGAGGACGCTTATGTTGCGCGATTTAATAGTTCAGGAGCAAGGCAATGGGGCACCTATTTCGGCGGAAGCTCTATTGATGAAGCTTGGGATATATGCTCTGATTCAAAGAATAATATAATTATAACAGGTTTTACTTCCAGCTCCGATGGTATTGCTTCAAACTTTGTTCAGCAGAGTGACCTTGATGGCGGAAGAGATGCTTTTATTGCCAAATTCACAAGCTCCGGTAATATCACCTGGAGTAGCTATTATGGCGGTAGTGGCGATGATTACGGCTATGGAACAGCTATTGATCCATTAGATAATATATTTATAGCGGGTGTAACCGGATCAAATAATATTCTAATCACACCAGGTGCTTATCAATCAACTCGTAATGGGTATCAGGACGTAATAATTGCTAAGTTTTATCCTATTTATATTCGCATTGATAACACTCCTACTAATCTTTGTTCAGGAGATGTTGGCACTGTTAGCTTTTCCACTATAGGTGGAGATTTTTATAGTGGTAATACTTTTTATGTACAATTATCAGATGCAAGCGGGAATTTTTCATCTCCTGTTACCATTGGGTCTTCGGTTTCTACAGGCTCTGGAAATATAAACATTACTATTCCTAACGGAACCGCTGCCGGTACCGGATATAGGATGAGAATTGTGTGTACAAGCCCAAGTATTACCAGTAAGCCAAGTTCTACTGATATTATGATTTCCGTAAAACCGATCTTACCACCGGCTTCAACTTTCGGTTCAAACTCAGTTTGTACTCAAAGTGTTGCAACTTATAGTTCAACTCAGCCAGGAAATGCCACTAATACATGGTTCATTAACGGCGGGGCTCCTTCAACAGGATCAGGTAATTCTATAACGGTTTCATGGGGAGCAGCAGGTACTGGAACTGTTAAACTGATTCAAACAGTAAATGGATCAGGTTGTAAAGATTCTGCAACACTAAATGTCACAATAAATCCAAAGCCAAATCCTTCAATAAGCGGATCAACTCTTGTCTGCCCGAATAGTACTATGTCATATTCCACTCCGAATATAAGTGGTGATACATATCAATGGTTTGTTACATACGGCATTGTTAGTGGACCCTCTACCAATCCAAATGTCGATATTATTTGGGATGCAGCCGGCAATGGTGTTGTTAAAGTTGTTGAAACCAGTTCTTTGGGCTGCTCGAACACAACCACACAGATTGTTTCGATTGCACCTCCGCTTAATACTGATTTTAACGGTAATTTGTCAGTTTGTGCAAATAGTTATAAAACATATACATCAACCATTCCGGCAGGAACAATCAATAAATGGACTGTTTCTTCTGGTAACTCTATTGTTGGAGCCGATGATCAGGCTGATGTTGTCATCCATTGGGGAACTAATAATCCCGGGACTTTGACTCTGATTCAGACTTTCACAAATGCAGGATGCAAGGACACTGCAATTAAAACTATTAATATAAATCCAATTCCAAATCCAGTGATTAGCGGAAATCAGCAAGTTTGTGCTAAATCAGTTGTAAATTATCAAGTCACAACTCCAGGAACAGAAACTAATCAATGGATTGTCACCGGTGGCTCTCCCACAAGCGGAACAGGAAATAATCTTAATATAACATGGGGAACTGGTAGCAACGGGACTATAAAAGTTATACAAACAAATTCTTTCGGATGTGCCGATACTACTGCATTATATAATGTAACTATCAATCCTCTGCCAAATGTTGATTTTACAGGATCATTACTTGCTTGTGCAAATAACATAAGTACATTCAATGCAGTTGTCACTTCTGGTGTAACAAATGTATGGATCAACTCAGCCGGAACGGTAATTGGTGGAAGTACCGGCAATAGTTTTCAGGTACAGTGGGGGACGCAGGGAACTCAGACAATAAAATTGATTCAGACAACCACAAACGGTTGCAAAGATTCAGTAGTTAAAAATGTGACAATTAATGCACTACCTACACCTTCAGTGAGCGGATCAACTTTTACTTGTAAAAATTCCGTAGAAGTTTATCAAACTCCTTTCGCTGCTGGTATTGCAAATAACTGGTCTGTTAGTGGGGGAACCCAACAAGGTGGAAATACAGGAAATTCATTTACCGTTCTTTGGGATAACGCAGGATCAGGGAATGTAAAACTTATACAAACAAATAGCTCGACTGGATGTGCCGATTCAAGTACATATCCTGTAACTATTAATCCCCTTCCAACATTAGATTTGATTGGCAATACCACTATTTGTGAGCATAGTACAATTAATTATACTACAACCGTTGTTTCAGGTATCTCAAATCATTGGATTTTATCCGGTGGTACAACAAGTGATGATCCTTACGGATCGTCCATAAATGTAGTTTGGGGCAATGCAGGAGCAGGCACAATTAAACTGGTCAAAACAATTTTATCTTCAACTTGTAAAGATTCTATTACACAAAATGTTTCTATTAATCCACTGCCGACTCCTTCTATTGTGCCTACTACTGCTGTTTGTTATAATTCAACTGTAAATTATAGCGCTGTAACTCCATCAGGAACCTCAAATTCATGGACTGTTTTAGGAGGTAACATTCAAGGTGGAAATACCGGATCAAGCATTCAAGTGAAATGGGATATTTCGGTTGCAAGTGGAACAATTATTTTGTACCAAACAATTAATAGCTCCGGATGTTTCGCATCTGATACAAAAATTATATCAATCAATCCGTTACCACAGCCAATAGTTACAGGTAATCAAAATGTTTGTGCTAATACCACAGCCAGTTACAAAGCAAATACTCCATCAAATATTTTAAATTTATGGTCTGTTTCATCCAATGGTACTATTAATGGTTCAAATAATGGTGATTCGATAACAGTGACGTGGAATACAAGTGGTGCAGGCTTTGTGAATCTTGTTCAAACTAATGCAGTAACATCTTGCAAGGACAGTACAAGTTATACCATTACTGTTAATCCATTACCCGTAGTTAATATTAGTGGCAATATTTCGGTTTGTGAATATAGTAATGTAAATTATAGTGCAAATACAGGATCGGGAATCAGTTATTTGTGGCATATAAGCGGAGGTTCAATTGTCGGTGATTCAACTTTGTCCAATGTTTCTATTAATTGGTCAGGACAGGGAACCGGATCAATAGTTTTAAATGAAACTTATACATCGACTCAATGTACAAATTCTCAAACAAAATCAGTTACGATAAATCCTTTGCCAGTACCGGTTATTACTGGATCTCCTTTTTCTGTTTGTGAAAAATCAACGGCAGTTTATAATGCGAACTCAGGATCAGGTATAAACTATCAGTGGACTGCAATTGGTGGAGCTATCAGCGGATCGTCAAATCAGCAAAACGTTACCATTATCTGGGGAAATCAGGGATCGGGTACATTGACATTAACAGAAACATATTCTTCTACTAATTGTACAAGTACAAGCTCTCAGACTATAATTATCAATCCACTTCCGGTTATAAGTATTAATGGGAATAACTTGGTCTGTGCACATAATTATCAAACATATTTCACAAGTCATGGAGCAAACATAGTTAATAACTGGGATGCATCGGGTGGGACAATCCAAGGATCAAAAACAAGCGATACAATAAGAATCCTTTGGAACAATCAAGGTATCGGAAAAGTTTACTTAGAGCAAACAAATTCGGTAACTTCATGCAAATCTTCCGATTCAATAAACGTTTCCGTTAATTCATTGCCAAGTCCTTCAATTTCCGGAAGTCCTTCTGTTTGTAATAATAATACCTATAATTACAATGCAACTACTCCGGTTGGTACAACTAATCAATGGATTATTGTTCCTTTAACAGGAAACGGAGCTATACAAGGATCATCTACTGCTTCATCTATTAATATTCTTTGGAATACAAACGGTACAGTAAAATTAAAACTTTATCAAACAATATCATCATCGGGTTGTATTGATTCAAATGAAATAACTATTACTGTTAATCCTTTACCAAATCCTACTATACAAGGAAATAATCCTGTTTGTTCAAACAATATAGAAAAATATTGGGCAAATACTACTGTTGGGACAACAAATATCTGGACTGTTAGCAGCGGTGGAACAGCACAGACTCCTTTAACAGGTGATACAATTCGAGTTTTATGGGGAGCTGCCGGCACTGGGACTGTTTCTCTTGCTCAAACCATTACAAATACAGCTTGTACATTTTCAGATACAAAATTGATTACTATAAATCCATTGCCAAGTCCTGTTATAAATGGCTCAGTCAGTGTTTGTGAAAATTCAGCTCAATACTATTGGGCTAATACTCCTGGAAATACAAATAATGTTTGGAAAATTGAAGCTGGAACAGGCACAATTACTCCGGTTAATAGTTCTACCATCAGCATTTTATGGGGAACTGCTGGAACTGCTAAACTCAAATTGTACCAAACAATTACAGGCACCGGATGCAATGATTCTTCATCAATTAATTTAAATGTCAATCCTATTCCATTGCCTGATATTCAGGGTGATTTATCAGTTTGTGAAAAAAATATCGAAACTTATTGGGCAAATACTCCAGTCGGAACAACAAATTTATGGACAATATCTACTGGAAGCGGAACTGTTATCGGTTCATCCACTTCTGCATCTTTTACAGTCAAGTGGGGCAACTCCGGTTCAGCTCAAATTACATTAAAGCAAACAAAAACATCTTCATTATGTGAAAATTCACAAGCTAAAACAATCACTATTAATCCATTACCACAACCTTCGATCCAAGGTAATCCATCTGTATGTGAACAAAATGTAGAAGTTTACTGGGCCAATACTCCACTTGGGATTTCAAATCAATGGACTATTGCTCATGGTTCTATAATAGGTGGTTCAACAAGCTCTTCATTCACTGTGAAATGGAATTCAGCTTGTACCGATACTATAAAATTAATTCAAACAAATCTGACAAGTCTTTGTAAAGATTCATCCTTTAGAATATTAACAATAAATCCACTACCACAGCCTACAATAACCGGGAATCCTTCAGTATGCTCAAATAATATCGAATCTTATTCTGTTTCCACTCCTGTCGGTATGCTTAATCAATGGTCTGTATCAAGTGGCACTATCATTGGATCAAGTACGGGTACTGCAATTAATGTGCTCTGGGGGCAGACCGGTAGCGGGAAGGTTTTAATTTCACAAATTAATTCAACAACTCTTTGCAGTAACACCACAAGTATGGATGTTATTATAAATGGTTTACCTGATCCACAGATAAGTGGCGGTTCCTTAAATGTTTGTGAAAATAATTATGTACAGTATAATGCAAACACTCCTGCTAATACCAAAAATAAATGGAACGTTAAAGGTGGAATAATATCAGGATCGGACTCTTCCAATACTGTAAATGTTTTATGGGGTACTGCCGGTAGCGGTACAATTACCCTAAAACAAACTATTTCAGTATCAGGTTGTAATCTAACAAAAACTGATCTAATTAACATCAGACCACTGCCAAAACCAGTCATTAATGGAAAATTATCAGTTTGTGAAAAGAATGTTTCCATGTTTTATGCAAATGCACCACTTGGCATAGCTAATTTTTGGCGGGCTAACGGTGGAAATATTATTGGAGATCCTACAAGAGATACAATAAATATAACCTGGGCTGCAAATGGAACCGGAAAAGTAACTTTGATTCAAACAGATCAGGTAAGTTTATGTGTGGATTCTGCAAATCAAAATGTGATAATTAATTCATTGCCTTCTCCCGATATTCAAGGAGCAAATGCAGTTTGTGCGGAAAATCCCGTCGCATATACAACTCCGGTTTTATCAAATATTTCAAATTCTTGGTCTGTTATTCAAGGTGGAACTCAAATCGGATCCTCAAATAGCAATACATTTTTAGTTTCATGGGGCCCTGCCGGTACAGGTAAGTTAAAATTGATTCAAAAAAATCTTGTTACCGGATGCGAAGATTCCGTTAATAAAGATGTAGTGATTTATGATCTACCAAAAGTAACAATAGTTGGTTCTGATACTGCTTGCCTTAATGAGTCCAAACAATATTCTGCTGATACACCGTCGGGAACATCTAATGACTGGAAAATTGTCGGTGGTATAATTGATAATTCTCATGCTGCGATAATAAATGTAGTTTGGAATACTGTCGGAACTGGAACTTTGACTCTCACCCAAACAAAGGCTTATCCTTTGAGTTCATGTCAAGGTCAGAATACTTTTAAAGTGATTATTAATCCCCTTCCAAGTCCACACATAAGCGGAAAAGTTGATGTTTGTGCAAATAGTGCAGAACAATACTCAGCTATCACGCCAAGCGGTACAAAAAATATTTGGAATGTTATCGGAGCAAATAAAATAGATAACAGCGATTCAAGTAAAATTTCTGTCACTTGGTCTGATAATTATACAAAGGGGCAGGTGCTTTTAACTCAGATAATAGCCAGTACCGGATGCAGTAAAGACACGGTTATCGAAGTAAATATTAATAAATTACCTAACCCTGTAATTAAAGGTGATACAGTTGTTTGTGAGAACAAAATTATTAATTATACTGCAAATACACCAAATGGAATCTTTAATGAATGGATTGTCGATGGCGGACAGATGATCGGTAATAAAAATGATAATCAAATTTCTGTTAATTGGAATAAATCAGGTAGCGGTACAGTTACATTAATCCAAACAAATCAGACTACCCTTTGTAATAAAAAAGTAAGTTCAAGTGTATGGATTCAACCACTTCCAATACCTTCAATTACGGGCTCAAAATCTGTATGTGAAAATTCTACCGAAGTATATGATTCCAAATCTACTTATGAAACAAATAAATGGACTGTAACTGGTGGCGTTATAATCGGTTCTGATGCCAGTCCGTCAATTTCAATCAAATGGAATAATTACGGAATTGGTAAAATTATTTTAAAGCAAACTAATCTTGCCGGTTGTGATAGTACCATTAGTTTTGATATAATTATTAATCCATTGCCAAAATCTGATTTCACCGGAACAGTTCAGGTTTGCCAGAAATCGATTGAAAATTACAAGAGCACACTTGATAAAGATATCAACAATAAATGGACTGTTACTGGTGGTTCAATAATCGGAAATGATAATGGACCTGATTTACAAGTGAAATGGACCAATCTTGGGAACGATACTGTTAGATTAGAGAAAATAAACTCTGTCACCGGTTGTAAAGATGTTTCTTATCAAATCATTAAAGTTATGCCACTTCCAAATCCAGAAGTTATGGGTGATTCATCGGTTTGTATTAATGAAATCTATAAATATACTTCAGATAAAAATCCCGACGTCTCAGATTCTTGGCAAGTTATCGGTGGAGATGAACTTGATAAATCAGATCCGCGTGGCAGAACTATTAAATGGACAGGAACGCAAGGGATAATAGTTTTAACTCAAAAGAATAACTCAACAGGTTGCCTTGATTCAATTGTTAAAAATATCAAAATAAATCCACTTCCTGACCCTTCAATACAAGGGAACCTGGAAGTTTGTGAAAATTCTATTGAAAAATATCAAAGCAATGCCGATACAAATATAATTAATAAATGGATAATTACCGGAGCTGATGTTCTTGGATCTGAAACAGCCGCAAATGTGATTGTAAAATGGAACAACTCAGGTCAGGCAAGTGTCAAATTAAATCAGATAAATAAATTAACGGGCTGTGCCAATTCAAAGGAATGGGCTGTAACTGTACATTTATTGCCCAAAAAAGGTATTTACGGAAAAAATATTATTTGTGAAAATAATGTAACCGATTATACAAGTGATCTCGAATCCGGTTCCACTCAAGAATGGGAAATAACGGGTGGGCAGATAATAAACTCAAATAAAAAGGATTTGAATATTAATGTTCTCTGGGGAAAAGCAGGAATCGGAAAAGTAACTTTATTCAGAACTTCATCTTTCGGATGTAAAGATACTAACTTCTATCAAGTGAATTTAAATCCACAGCCAAAAGCTCAAATTATCGGAGATTCAATTGTTGCAACATTAAATCCTGTTAAATTTGCATCTAAGAATTACAGTAATTTGGAAAATAAATGGTTTGTTGATCCTAATGCGATTATAAACGGCTCAAGTACTGATTCTATTGTGAGCGTAACATGGAATTCGGTTGGTTCTGGAGCAGTATCCTTAGTACAAACCAATACCAATACCGGATGTCAGGATACGACTATATTTTTAATCAAGATAGTAGAGGTTTCTGCCACTTTAAGAATTGGGTCTGCACAAGCCAAGCCAGGAGATATTGTAAGCATTCCGATATATTATTCGAAAAATGATACTATTAATCTATTGAATCATGGTGTAAGCGGATTCAAAGCAAAATTATCCTTTAAAACCAGTATCCTTGATCCGATTGATGGCACTCCTCAAGGTAATATTATAGGTGATCAACGTGTTCTTGATTTGGATATGAAAGTTAGCTCGAATCCTAAAGATACAGTTCTTCAAGTATTAAAATTTGAAGCAATGCTTGGTGAAGCAACCGGTACAAATCTGGAATTAACTGATGTCCAGACACAAGGCGTCCTAATTGCTTTAAAACATAGTAGCGGTACATTCTCATTGCTTGGTGTTTGCCATGAAGGCGGTCTCAGATTGGTAACAATTAGTGGGAAATTTGAGCTAATGGCTCCCAAGCCAAATCCATCATCAAATGCAGTAAAACTTGAATTTTCTTCTCCTGAAAATGGAATGACTCAACTGTTTATTATGAATTCAGTCGGCCAACAGGTTAAATCTATAATTAACAAAGAAGTTGTCCATGGAACTTATGAAGTTGATATACCAGTTAGTGATCTTCCGAGTGGAATATATTTTATCACTTTGAAAACACCAACAAGAAATAAAACAGTTAAACTGGAAGTTACTAAATAATCGTTAAATGAAGCTGAAAGTAAAGAATGAGATTTTTTAGATTTTTGTTAATTTTTACGATTGTATTAATAACTTCAATAAATCTGTCGATTGCCAAAAAAGATTCTTTATACATTAGTTTAGGGATTTATGGTAATTACAATTTAAATTATGATGCCGCTAATTTCCCAAAACTACCCGGAATTCCAAATTGCTGTGAAGTTTTTAAACATGGCTATGGCAACGGATATTCAGCCGGATTAATAATTGAAGTGCCACTTGCTGCATTTTTTGATATTAATAGTCTCTATTATGCTTATATAAAAGCAGGATATTCCGATAAAACAAGTGAACTACTTTCAACTCAGCCGCTGATAGCCTGGAGTCCGGCAGAGAATAAAAAAGTAGTGGGCGAATTTGAACACCATCTTGCTGATACTATCAGAGCGATGAGCTATCAGTTCTATTCCGGATTTAAAGTTTGGAATGAATTAAAAATCCATGCTGGAATTTCATTTGACTTTCTTACTATTCGAAAATTTCACCAATTTGAAAAATTAAGTAAACCCGAAGGTGGAACTTTCTACGATAGTACGATTGGCAATACTTATAAAACAATCCGAAACGATACGAGCGGGGTTATTCCGCAGTCAAACAGTTTGTTATTGTCTGGAATAATCGGATTAAGTTATGATCTGCCCCTTGACAGTCGAGGAGTATTAGTTGCAAGTCCAGAAATATTTTATCATTATGGCCTCAACAATATAGTTCAGGGTATTGAATGGAAAAAAAATATTATTAGCCTTGGTGTTTCGGTTAAATATTCCCTTAAACCTGGATTACCTAAACCACCACTACCACCTGAACCTATAAAAGAAGTTCCAAATGAAGAACCGATAGTTGATAAGAAGATAGATAATGTAAATATTGATACCTTAACTATCAATAAAATTGGAAACAATAAGAACATTATAAGTTTGGGAAAAGAAAAATCAAGTATTGATTCGATTTTGAATGGGAAACTGAGAACAATAACTAAGAATTATTCAAGAACCGATACTCTGTTTAGTTATAGAAAAGCTAAGTTAGCTGCCGATATAAGTGCAAAATTATTGGATGAGGCTGATAAAGAAATAACTCCTCAGAAAATAAAAGTTGAGGAATTTGAAACAACAAATATAAATCCTCTGCTGACTTATATATTTTTTGATGAAGCATCTTCTGAAATTCCTCAAAGGTATCATTCAATTTCAAAAGAGAAAATAAAATCCTTCTCCGAAGATGAACTTTTCAACTCCGGAACCCTTGATATTTATTATAATCTTTTGAATATTGTAGGCTTGCGTATGAGGAATAATCCGAAGGTTAAAATTACTCTTACAGGTATTCAGTTAGCCATTGGAGCCGAGCAAGGGCTTAAAGATTTGGCAAGGCAACGTGCTGAATCGGTTCGGAACTATTTAACTCAAAAATGGGAGATAAGCGAGGACAGAATAAAAGTTAATACATCGCTAATTCCTGAAAATGAGTCGTCGAATTATCAGAACCCTGATAAATTAGCTGAAATTCGCCATGTAGAAATAAAGTCGGCTAATTGGGATATTGTCAAACCTGTTACCTCAGTTAATAAATATCATAAATTTACAGCAAAGAAAATTAGATTTTATCCGGAAACTCAGTCTGAAATCGGTACAAAATCTTGGGAAATTCAAACAAATCAAGGTCAAAATCCATTTCAGGATTTTAAGGGTGATGGAGAAAGTCCAAAGTCTTATGATTATAATTTTACTGAAAATGATGGAAATATGTTCAGTAATGATTCTAATCTAACTTATGCCTTTAAAACAATAGATAATTCTGATCAGGCAGTACAAACGCCATTTAAATCATTAGCTGTCGAATATATTACAACCACACGAAGAGAGGAAATCGAGAAAACGGAAATTAAACGTGAGAAATTTAATTTGATTTTATTTGATTTTGATAAATCTGAAATCACTCCGAATAATAAGAGGATTATTGATTTCATTAAGTCTAAAATTAAACCTAACTCTTTTGTAAAAATTAACGGATTTGCTGACCGTGTTGGTGAGCCAGAGCATAATCTGAAACTTTCCGAGCAACGTGCTCAAGCTACCGCCAATGCTCTGAAGCTTAAACCACAGGAAATCAATGGAATTGGTAGTTCTCAATTGCTTTATGATAATAATTACCCGGAAGGACGCTTTTATTGTCGCACCGTTGAAATTAATATCGAGACAAAATTAGATAAATAGTTATAGTTAAAATAATTGAACTCTTATAATATATGATATTTATATTATCATGGAAAAAGATTTAAATAAACCAAGTGAACGTGAACTTCAAAAATCAGTTCACAATTTCCTGTCAGATCCATCTATTGTTTATTTTACCAAAAATAAAACACGATTGCAAATTCTATCTCCCGGAAGGATCAATTCTTCTGCCGGTCCGGATTTCATTGAAATGGCTTTACTGCTTGATAGTAAAATTATTATCGCAAATGGGGAATTCCATCGTAAAAGTTCAGAATGGAATACGCATTCGCACGGCAATGATCCGAACTATGACTCTGTGGCCTTACATATAGTTTACCATGATGATTCCAAAACATTGCTTAAACCTGAATTATTGCTTTTGAATGAGAACGAAATTAATGATTACATTGAGAAATCCAAATCAGAGGAATTAAAAAGAGAATTTCCAATTGACGAACTTCAACATTATGCACTCATCAGATTATTACGCAAAGCTGCCGAGGCTCAAAAACTACTAAATAATAACCCTCTGGATTCAGTTCTGTATCTTTTTACTAAGGCATATATTGATAAGTATTTATCCAAACAAAAGCGTCCTGTTTATCAGGAGAAACAATTGGATGAACTTTTGCAAATTATTGTGAAGTCGGATTGTTATAATTTTTTAAATAAGCTTCAATCAAATTCCGAAGATTTTGCAAGTGTAGAAATTCAGAAATTATTAGAAAAAAAAATCCATAATGAAGGAGATGCTCTCCGTCGCGAAATTATTCTAAATTGTGTATATCCTCCAGCAGTTTGCCTTGCAGGAGATGGTGCCCGTGTATCTTTATTTATGTGGTACTGGTCAATGCCATCATTGAATAAATATTCTGTTCTGAACAAACAATTTAAAGGTGTGCCTCAGGAGTACATTTGGCAACAGCAGGGGATGCTGGAATATATTCGCTTATATGGCCGTAAGCCAAGTGTTGCTTCGGAAGCAATAGCTGTCTATGGTTTTGCAGATGTACTTAGCTTTTACAGAATTTATCGTGATCCTAAGCAAGTTGAAATACCTGAAGATTATTCACAATATGAAGACAATGATTAATGGTTAATGGTGAGTGTAGTAAGTTAATACATATATACTATTATTCAATACGCCACATTTGAAATTCTACATTAATAATGGCTTTGATATAAGATATTGTTGATTGAAAAATAATTCGTATATTTGTAATTACAGATTATACAGAAATGAGAAAAGATGGAAAATACGGTTAAGCAAATAATTGAAAAGATACTTTCATTGCCACTATCAAGGCAA
>JAPLFL010000085.1 GCA_026390695.1 Candidatus Kapaibacterium sp.
TCTAAGCATGGCTTCTCCATTAATTGTTTATAAATTTTATTTTTACCAAAAACTAAATTAATCAATTTTTGGTTAAGCCTGCTTTTCAAACATACAAACTCAAAAGCCTCATTTCTGTCATTCCTGCGAATGCAGGAATCTCCTTCCAGTGCCACTTTAGGGGATTCCTGCATTCGCAGGAATGACAGAAATGAGGCTTTTGAGACAGCCTCTACTGCTAATTTAAATTATTTAAGAAATTTATTTAAGAATAATATCACCTAAATCGGTAGTCGTTCCTAAAGCTCCACTTGTAACGCTTTGTTGGAAATTATTCTTTTGCCTATAATAGAATGTTAAAGTAAATGTTTTATTAGGACGTGCAGAAATTTTAAAATTACCAAGTGAATCGCTGCCATTTTCTTTATTTGTTCCGCCACTTTGCGATGCATCGGGCGAATAAATATTTACTCCATAAATCGGCTTTGAAGTACTATCCAAGCAACGTCCGATAATGTAAGCGCCGCCAACATCAAGTTTAATATCACCGAAATCGACCGTAGTTGATTGATTTGGACAGATTGTATCCCGTGTTACTTTTGGAGTAGTTGTATCGTTGTAATTAATATAATTAAATGTAAAATGATACCCTTTACCAACTTCGGCAAAGAACTTGAATTTACCGTCAATATTTGTGGAGGCATAATCAAGAGGTTTGCTGAGCGAATCAGAACGATAAATATAAACTGTGGCATATTGTAATGGTTTTCCAAGATTATCAACAATTTTGCCGGTTATGGTGCAGATATTGGTTGTATCAATCGGAACAATAAGACTATTTGTCATATTGAGGATTTGTGGAGTCGGAAGAGTTGCAACTGTTTCTGTTTGACTATTAAATATATAATAATTTGCCCAGACTTGAACATTTGAATTTGATTTAACAGCGAGTTTAAATTCACCATTATCATTTGTATAACCATTAGAACTACCAGTATAATCAATTCCTTTAGTGTGTACCTTTGCAAATGAGATAGGGTTGCCGTCACGATCGACAACTTTACCCTGTATATATGAAGTAATAGTCGGCATATCGCAATTCCAGTTGCTAAAATGACTGACAACTGCTATATAGTTATTACCGGTTTTTGTTGCAGTGCCTTCCTCAATCCATTTACCCTGTACTTCGTCATAGTGCCAGAGCGGAATAGATGCCGGAGCTTTTGCTAAAAGTGATGCTGGGATAGGATAGGTCAGAGTTGCTTGCTTACCGTTGCCTAATCGCAGTTTTTCTGTACCGTTATATACATCTACAGCCATGAAACCGAAAGATTCAATGGAAGTTTCGGATTTATCTGTCCTTGTACCGACAAAATCGCCGGGGAAGCAGCCAAGGAACTGAGCATCGGTCGGATTGAAATAATTGGCATGGATCGTAGCAGTACCTGCAAAATTATTTCCCTTTGAATCAACAAATGCAGAGGCTGGGATAGTGATATTTGCACCTTGAAATGTTTTATTTATCGCAGTAGTAGCTACGAAGGTGGTATTCAACCCGAATGAAATTACAGAAGCATCCACCCAGCTTGATTTTCCGGCTTTTACTGCCGTAATTTTTTGAGTTGAGGAATAATAATCGCTTTTAAAATTCACTAAAACATTTGTCCCAACCTGAACTTTTGCTAAATAGAATTCCCCTTTTGCATTGGTATAAGCAACTACAGAACCGGAACTAACCATTATTCCGGAAACTCCGACATTATTTGTAGTAACGACTTTACCAGCGATGTTTCCGGTTAATGTACCGGTTTTTCCGTCGTTCGGATTGTTAGGATCAGTGTTTGCATTTGGGCTATTTATATTCTGGCAGGAATAAAAAGCAAAAGCAATTAGTGCTACTGCAATTATCGAGCTGATTGTCAGATTTTTTTTCATATATATTTTCATTCTAAAATTAATAAAACAATTACCTATAATTAGTAACACTTTAGTCAGGAAAAAGTTTCAAATTTCACAAAAAAACATCCGATAACCAGTAGTCATCGGATGAATTAAAAATCAATCGTTTGAAAATAATGACTATTTCAACATTATATCGCCAAGATTATTTGTTGTGCCAAGGTCTCCGGTCAAAACATCTAATTGCATGTTACTCTTGTATAATTTATAGTAAAAACTCAACTTTAGTTTAATGTTGGGTCGAACTGAAATGTTGAAATTACCTAAGGAGTCGCTAATCATTGATCTGCTCGTACCATTTGGATAAGCATTTACATCCCCTGAACTTATGTAAACATTAGCAACTGGTTTTGAATTGCTGTCAATGCAACGTCCTTTGATAAATGCACCGCCAATATCAAGTTTAATATCACCGAAATCAACGGTAGTTGCCTGATTTGGACATGTAGTATCACGAATTACTTTGAAAGAACTGGTATCACTCCAACCATAGGAATTAAACAAAAAGCGATAACTTTTACCAGTCTGAGCAAAGAATTTAAATCTTCCATCAACATTTGTTGTATAAGTATCCAGCACTTTAGTTAGTGAGTCTCCGCTATAGACATAAATATACGAAGAGGTGACAGGATTGCTGAGATTGTCAATTAAACGTCCGGTAATAGTGCAAATATTTGTAGTATCGATTGGAATGATAAGATTATTGGTCATGTCAAAAATCTGAGGAGTCGGTAGGGAAGAGATTGTTTCGGTCTGGCTGTTGAAAATAAAATAATTTGCCCAAACCTGAACGGATGAATTTGATTTAACTGCGAGTTTAAATTCTCCTTTATCATCGGTATATCCGTTAGATGCGCCCGTATAATCAACACCTTTTGTATGAACTTTGGCATACGACACTGGATTTCCATCTTTGTCCACAACCTTGCCACGTATGTATGATGTAATAGTTGGCATATCGCAGTTCCAATTACTGAAATGCCCAACAACTGCAATATAATTATTACCTATTTTTGTTGCAGTGCCTTCCTCAATCCATTTACCCTGTACTTCGTCATAGTGCCAGAGCGGAATAGTTACAGGTGCTTTTGCTAAAAGCGATGCGGGAATAGGATAAGTCAGAGTTGCTTGTTTGCCGTTGCCTAATTGCAGCTTTTCCGTACCGTTATATACATCAACAGCCATGAAGCCGAAAGATTCGATTGCTGTTTCGGATTTATCTGTCCTTGTTCCGACAAAATCGCCGGGGAAGCAGCCAAGGAACTGAGCATCGGTCGGATTAAAATAATTTGCACGAATAGTTGCGGTTCCCGAAAATACATTTCCTTTTGTATCGACGAATGCGGAGGCGGGGATAGTGACATTTGCCGTTTGAAATGTCTTATTTAAAGCTGTGGACGCGTTGAATGTTGTATTAAGCCCGAAAGCAATAACGGAAGCATCGACCCAGCTTGATTTTCCGGCTTTTACTTCAGTAATCTTTTGAGTTGAAGAATAATTATCACTTTTGAAATTTACTAAAACTTTACTGCCAGCAGGAACATTCGGTAAATAAAATTCCCCTTTTGCATTTGTGAAAGCAAGCACTGAGCCTGAGCTGACGAGAATTCCCGAAACACCGGTATTATTGGTAGTAACAACTTTGCCGGCGATATTTCCGGTTAATGTACCGGTTTTTCCGCCGTTCGGATTGTTAGGATCGCTGCTGCTGATAGGGTCATTGAGCTTCTGGCATGAATAAATGGAGAAAGCAATGACTGCTACTGCTAAAACTGATAGGATCGTGTAAGTTTTTTTCATAAAATATCCTCAAAAAATAAATAATTATCAACTCTATTTCAAGAAACACATCAATTGCAAAAAGGTTTCATAATTTATTGTAAATTTAAAATGGTTAATTATAAATGTCAAGATTTTTGCACTCAAGCTTATTTTTGGAGCATTCATTCGGTCTGTTATTTCACATCTTTAAGAAGAAACCTCACTTTATTATTGTAATCGGTTTTGTTATTGAACCATAGTCTGACCTGATCCTAACGTAGTACATACCTGACGAAAGCTGTCTGCTGCTGATGCTTTTGCTGTATTTGTAAATACCGGAATTTATCTCGCTTACGGCAAGCACCCTCCCATCCTCTATAATACATGATAGATCCTCACCGAGAGCGGAATATAACGAGATATGTAGGGACACGGCATGCCGGGTCTCTACGGTGATTTTTATATCATCTGTTGCCGGATTCGGGCTAATCTCAATACTCTGAACAACGGGTTGCTGCCTATTGTCTGCATATGACTCCTGAACCGACACCGGCGCACACTTATTAAAAGCACGGAGGCGTGGATAATCCTTCCCCTCGTCTATGCACCAGACACTATCGAAGTCCCAGTTTTGAAATGATCTTTTCTTGAACATATCCAGTGTCGGCAGTCCGAATACATTATCAATCTTTACTGTATCCGGTATTTTTGCTTTTTCTTTATCAAAATAGTTTCTATAGTTGAAGTATATGCTAAATACTCTTGGATCCTTTGCTTTTACTGTGCCATTAAAGTAGCAAGTCAAGACAAGCTTGTAACCATTATCTTTATAATAAGTTGGAACATCAGTTGAATCATAACTTAAATCACAAGATGAGTAACAATTTTGAATATGATCACCTAATTTGTAATAAAAGGAACCAAAATCAAAATTATAAGAAGGCTTATACTTAAAATGCATCTTCCCTGTTATATAGCACTGTTCTATTATATCAGCCTGGTTTACAAAACCACCACTAAATCCTTTAATATCACAATCTTCCAATCCTAATTTCCTTATCGTTCCACATGCGTTAAAAACACATACATTTTGCTCTTTTGGTCGGTTAATATACAGATTTTTAATTATGTGTCCATTACCATCAAACGACGGAATATATGCAGTTTGTTTTTGATTTTTAACAGGTTCCCAACCCATTGGTTCATCAGGAGTTGATGCGTCACTGTCATGATCGCCAACATTCCAGTACCTTGTTTCAGAGGCATCAATATCATTCATAAGGATGAAATAGCTTCGACAACTTAAATTTTTAATATCAACAATTTGTTTTAAAGTTGTTATCTGATAAGGATCATCCTTTGTTCCGCTGCCCTTGCCTGAAAAGAAAACCGAAGGAGGACAATTATTGAATGCCCGTAATCTTGGATAATCAAAGCCATCCTCCATACACCAAACATTACAAAAGTCCCAGCCTTTGTATGTGCTGCGCTGGTACATTTCTGCTGTGGTTTTCCCTATTCCTTTTGATATGAAAGTATCAGGTCTGGGATAGAAATCCTTATTCCAATAATTGTTTTCACTATAAAAAAAATCATGCTTACCTTCTCCTGCTAAATATCCGGAAAAATAACAATGTGAAGAACCACCCCAATAAACAAATCCCCTGCTTTTTATTTTACCTGTTGTGCTTGTCAATGTACAAGATGAGTAACAATTCATAATAGGTAAACCATAATTTAGTTCACAAAATCCAGCCCAGGGATCTATTAGAACACCTGCTGTATAACATTCCGAAATATCCGAATAACCTTCAACATTGTCTATAAATCCTGAATTATTGTTGCACTGAATCGTATCATATTCTATACCTAATTTTGTGATTTTGCAACTCGAACAGTAAAAGAATAATCCACAGCGATTTAAATGTCTGATTATATGACCATTTCCGTTTAATGAACCTTTGTCTCTTAAATTTACTTTATTAAACTTTACTCCAGTTGCATCCAAATCATTCATAAGAATATAATTTGCTATTGGATTATCATTTATTTCTTGTAATTCTACCATAGTTGTTATTTGAAACGGGTCTGCTTCAGTTCCACTTCCTTTTCCAGAGAATGATAAGAGTAAACAAGGTAAAAGAAAAATTATTAATATTGACTTTTTCATGTTTCCCTCACTGTAGAATTAAGATAATATCTGAAGCAGTTAATTTAGTTGGTTCAATATCTGTATTCTCAATAGTTGTTTCTGCCAATATCAGATAATTACCTGAATGAAAATCTGAAATATCAATGTTGGCTTCTACTCTGTAAAAATGTTGCATATTTTCCTCTCTTGTTAAACCTTCCGAAGGTTTGGAACCTTCGGAAGGTTATTGTTTATTACTTTATAATTGTAATCGATAGTCAGTTTTAATCCTAACGTAGTACATACCTGACGAAAGTTGTCTGCTGCTGATGCTTTTGCTGTATTTGTAAATACCGGAATTTATCTCGCTTACGGCAAGCACCCTCCCATCCTCTATAATACATGATAAATCCTCACCGAGAGCGGAATATAACGAGATATGTAGGGACACGGCGCGCCGTGTCCCTACGGTGATTTTTAAATCATCAGTTGCCGGATTAGGGCTAATCTCAATACTCTGAACAACGGGTTGCTGCCTATTGTCTGCATCTGACTCCTGAACCGACACCGGCGCACACTTGTTAAAAGCACGCAGGCGGGGATAATCCTTGCCTTCGTCTATGCACCAGACACTATCGAAGTCCCAACCTTTGTATGTGCTACGTTTCATCATTTCGGCTGAAGTTTTAGGAATGCCATAGCATTTGAAAGAATCAGCATCGGGATAATAATCTTTGTTCCAATAATTATTACTACCATAATTAAAAAAATTACGAGTACCTTCCCCTTCCAAATATCCTGAAAAATAACAATTATATGAATTACCGATAGAACCTAAAAATCCTATAGTTGATTTACCTGAAGTGTTGGTTAATGTACAAGATGAGTAACAATTATTAATAAACCCTGAATAATTAAAAAGGCAAAAACCAGTCTGAGCATTGATCATAACACCACTGGTATAACATTCGGATATTTTAACACCGCCATCGGTCATTAAGACTAAGCCGGATCCATAATAGCAAGTATCATATTCTATTCCGAGTTTTGTAACTGTACACCCAATGCAGTAACTACTTATTAAACCACAGTATTTTAGGTTTCTTATTATATGACCATTGCCATTTAATTCTCCTTTATATAAGTTAATTAGTTTGAATTCATAATCTTTTGCATCTAAATCATTCATTAATATATAAGAGGATCGAGTATCATCATTAACTTCTTGTAATTCAGACATTGTAGTTATTTGATATGGGTCTGAATGTGTCCCACTTCCTTTGCCAGAGAAAGAAAAGAGAAATGATGAGTACATTAGAAAAATAATAATAAATAGATTTTTCATAATTAGCTCACTTCTGAATTAAAATTACATCTGAAAATGATAATTCTAAAGGAATTCCATCAGAATTAGTATAACTTGTTTTTGCCAAAATTAAATAATTACCTGAATGAAAATCTGAAATATCAATGTTGGCTTCTACTCTGTAAAAATGTTGCATATTTTCCTCTCTTGTTAAACCTTCCGAAGGTTTGGAACCTTCGGAAGGTTATTGTTTATTACTTTATAATTGTAATCG
>JAPLFL010000052.1 GCA_026390695.1 Candidatus Kapaibacterium sp.
GTTGAGAAGCTAAAAAAATGGAGCTTTTAAAAATTCCGAACCCTGAATTTTTAAAAGCTAAAAAAAAACTGTCTCAGGTGAAAAAAAGCTTGGAATTCAACATAAAAGACAGCCTCAAGAAAAGGTAGTTTTCACACAGTCTCATGCGCGGGAACTGCCATTATTTAAAAAATCACAAATTAGGATGAAAATAATTCCTAATTCATTAAGGAAATGATATTATTTCATCCTGAGCGTAGCGAAGGATCTCTCCAAAAGTGGCTGTAAGAGAGATCATTCGCCTCGTCAGGATGACAATAATGGAAAATTATGGGTTTTGACACAGTTTTGAATGTTTGAATGACTGTTATTAGAACCATCCATTACATAAAGTCTAATAATAAATTACAATTTTGTCAGACGAGGACGTCTGACCTACTGTGCAGTAAAACAAACGTTCTCGTCTGTTTAGTTGTAAATATTTATTAATTATTATATATTTAAAACATTTTATCTTTAATTACGTATATACTGACTTAACTTGTTCTTTATAATTTTTTATCGGTGAAAATATGGATCAGTCAGCAGCAAATCCAAACTTAAACATGTACAACCGTAAACCCAAGAAAAAATCTTCATGGATTGTTCCAACAATTATTGTAGGCGCAGTAGTCCTTGTTATTGTTTTAATGGGAACAATGTTCATTGGCGTTGTTAATAGCGTCTTTGAAAGCGATGAAGTTGAAGTAAAATCAAATACTGTGCTCGTTTTTTCTGTTCCGGGCGGTATTAAAGAATATTCGAGACAGATCAATTTACCAATAATCGGTAATCCCAATGCTGCCGGATTTCTTGAAATAATCAATGCAGTACGGGCTGCCAAATACGATAATAAAATTAAAGGAATACTGATAAAACCTGCCTTGGGCCGGACGGGATTTGTAAAATCTTTGGAACTGCTCAATGAGCTTGTAGAATTTAAAAAATCCGGTAAATTTATTTATGCATTCATCGAAACAGGTGATGAGTCCGATTATCTGATAACTTTGGCTGCCGATTCTGTCTTTATGCAGCGCGAGGGTATGATGAAAATGAATGGTTTTGGATTGGCAAATACTTTTCTTAAAGGATTTTTTGATAAAATCGGAGTAGAATTCCACGTTCAACAATTTGAAGAGTTTAAATCTTTTGCAGAAACTTATTCGAAAAAGAAATTCTCAAATGAAGCACGTATGGAAATCTCTGACATCTTGAATGCCCGCAATAAAACTTTTGTCGAAAAAGTTGCGGAGATGCGCAAAATGGATGTGAATACAGTTTATTCCTTACTTGCACGGGGTATTTATACAGCCGATTCGCTGCAAAAGAATAAATTAATTGATGTTATTGCCTCCGAAACAGAAATGAAAGATTTTCTCAAAGAAAAAATCTATGGTAAAAATGCTGATAAAGCGAAGTCGAAAATTGATTTGCTCAATATTGGGCGTTATGCTACAAGCGGAAAATTACCTAAGGAAAAAATTGATGATAATACCAAGCAAATTGCTATTATTTATGGTGTTGGCACTATCCAATCCGGTTCAACCGATAACTCATTTAATGCCGAAGAAGGAGTATTTTCTGATACTTACATTTCATATCTGAAGAAGGCTCGTGAAAATGACAGAGTAAAAGCTATCATTTTACGTATCGACAGCCCCGGTGGATCTGTCATTGCATCGGAAGCTATTTGGAGTGAAATTTTAAAGACCAAAGCCGTCAAACCGGTTTATGCTTCAATGAGCGACGTCGCTGCTTCAGGTGGATATTACATGGCTATGGCTTGTGATACAATAATTGCTTCACCTATGACAATTACCGGATCGATTGGAGTTATCTTAGCAATTCCGAATTTCAGTAAATTAATGAATAAACTTGATATTACAGTTGATACTGTTTCTACTTCGCCATCAGCCCAATTCCTAAATCCGCTTATGAGCTTTAAGGAAGTGGACAAAAAGCAACTTTACGATTTATCATATCCAGTATATCGCCGTTTTGTGGAAAAAGTGGCTGAAAGTAGAAAGAAATCTTTTGAGGAAGCACGTTCTGTAGCTAAAGGACGTGTCTGGATGGGCGATCAGGCAATGAAGCATGGTCTGATTGACGTGGAAGGTGATTTGCAAACAGCTATTGATATGGCAAAAGCAAGAATTGGTGTGCAGAAAGATCAGAAAATTCGTCTTGATATTTACCCAAAGCGTGAAGACGACATTAGCTCAATTCTGAGGTTATTCGGTATTAAAAAAGGTGGAAGCGAAGATGCAAATATGATAACAAAATTAGCTTCGATTTATGGAATGTCATCAGTTGAGACCATGGCAATCTGGAATTCAATACCCGAAGTCTTACGCGCACAATTCAAACAAGCACTTGATATTACAAAAATTGCTCAACGAGAATATACAATAGCTATTATGCCCGAATGCTTCAGGTAGATGTGAGTAGGCGGGTCATTTAAGTTCTTGAAATGAAGAATTTAAGTACCATACAGTCAGATGTAGCATTGACACTCTAAGAAAATATCCCCTACCTCTCTTTTGTGGGTGAGGGGATTTTTTTTATATGTCGTTGACTTTTTTTTGTTAAGGAAGTTAATTTCTACTACTATCTGACGGTCAATGGCAACCACAGCGTTCTTTGAAATAAATCATTGAATTTTTACTCTTTATAAAATAATCAAAAAATAGAATCGTCAATATTATTTTTAAATATATTCAGAAATTTTTATGCAAGAGTATGTACCAACAGCAGAACCACTCAATTTCGAGAAAGTCTGGGCGATGTTTCAGGAGACTGACAAGAAGCAGCAAGTTACTGACAAACAAATAAGTGAACTTGGCAAGCAAATCGGTGGATTAAATAATAAATTTAGTTCATATAACGAAGGCTTGTTTTTACCTTCATTAGAGAAAATTCTGGAAAATTCATTTGATTGCACAAACCTTGCGAGACGTTATAAATTTAAAGATAACGGAAATTCCTTTGAAGTTGATTTGCTCGGAGTGTCTGATACAGCTTGTTATTTAGTTGAAATAAAAAGTTCTTTGCACGAAGAAGCGATTATACAATTAGATAAAACAATTGCTAAGTTCAAAGAATTTGATAAACATTATCGCAATGAGAAACTTTATGGTCTCATCTGTGCAACAGATTATAACGATGAAACTATGAAGAAAGTTCTCAATAGCGGTTACTATTTCATATCAGCAGGTTATGACATTGCCAAACTAATCACATCAGATGATTTCATTCCGAAAGTTGTTTAATATAAATTTCCGCGAAAATGCAAAATGCAGAATGCAAAACCAAAATCAGTCTGCAATGAAGAAGCATTTTACATTAATGAAGGCTGAGGAGTGGGCAAGTGAGGAAGAAATTGAAATATCAAATAATCAACTTATATAATCGTTTATAAATATTTTGGAATTTATATGAACTTTAAAATTGAGTATGAGCAGGAAACAGATGGCAGATGGATTGCTGAAATTGTATCTGAACCTGGTGTCATGGCTTATGGGAATTCTCCCGATGAAGCTACTGCAAAAGTAAAGGCTCTATTATTCAAAACCATTGCCGATAGATTAGAAAATGATGAAATTGCATCAGATTTACAAATTGTGAGTTTTTAATTATGGGGATATGGTCATCAACTAAATCAAGAAGAGTTCTTGATGCACTTTTTAGAATCGGTTTGAAGCTGAAACGAGAGAAAGGTTCAAATAAAATCTTAACAAAAGAAGGTTTTGAGGATTTTGTCTTTGCATTTCATGACAAAGAAGAAATCGGGCCAAAAATGCTTGCAAGAATTTCAAAGCATACCAATTTAAAGCCTGACAATTTATAAATCAATGCAGAATGAAAAATCCAGAATGCAGAATGAAAGAAATTCTTCTCCCCCTTTGAAAAAGGGGGGCAGGGGGGATTTCCAGAGAATGCAGAATGGAAAACCAAAATCATTCTGAATTGAAGAAGAATTTAACATTAATGAAGGCTGCGGGGTTGGGGAGACTAATGAAATAAAAATATTGCAATCTAACTAAAATATTATTTTAAATTTGACGTCTAACTTATTTTCTTAGAATATTTAATGGAGATTAAAATGAATTTTGATGTACTTGTTGTTTTCGATGAAGAATATCAAGGTTATGTCGTAGATGTTCCTCAGCTTAATGGCTGTATGAGCCAAGGAAAAACTATTGAAGAAGCTTTAACAAATATTAAAGATGCAATTCAAGGTTGGCTTTTAGTAGAAAATTCCAAAGGTAATCCTTATATTTCAACTTATAAACAGATGTTTCTTACTCAGGTCGCTATTTGATGGGTAATTTTTCAAATTTATCAGGGGAACGTGCAGTTAAAATATTTTTGAAGTTTGGCTATCGGATTGCACATCAGACAGGCAGCCATATAATTTTAAATCATAAAAGTCTGCCTACTCTTTCAGTTCCTAATCATAAAGAGCTTGCACCATTTTTGTTAAGAAGTTTAATTAAGAAGAGTGGAATTGATATTGATGAGTTCTTATCACATAAATAGGATTCTTCAATGCAAAATGAAAAATGCAGAATGGAAAACCAAAATCAGTTTACATGGAAGAAGCATTTAACGTTTATGATGACTGCGGAGTGGGATTGTGAGTATAATCAGAAAATTAATTAATAATATAAAGGTTTTACATGCCTGAAATAAGTAGATTTCTTGGAATAATAATTTATATGGTTTATAACGACCATGAACCTGCACATTTTCACGCTCGTTATGGCGAGTATAAAATTACAGTTGAGATTGAAACTGGCATAATTCAAGGCAAATTTCCTCGCAGAGCACTAAATGCCGTTCTTGAATGGTATGAAATATATAAATCTCAATTGTCAGATGATTGGGAATTAGCTAAACAACATGCTGAATTAAATAAAATACCACCATTGGAGTAAATAATCATGCTTGAAATTATTAATGCTGAATATAGAGATGGTTTTAATTTATGGCTCGAATTTAATGACGGAACCAAAGGAATTGCCGAGCTTAGTGATTGTCTTTGGGGACAGGTTTTTGAGCCATTGAAAGATAAAAAGTTATTTATGAAGTTCAAAATCTCTGCAATCTCAAACACTGTTGAATGGGAAACAGGTGCTGATTTAGCTCCTGAGTTCTTGTATAATAAAGTCAAACATCGTTAATGTAAAATGATTCAATAATGTAAAATTAAAAATGCAGAATGAAATGGTGGAAAAGCGCGGCAGCGGGGCTTTAATGCAGAATTTAAAATAAAAAATGCAGAATGAAATGGTGGAAAAGCGCGGCGGAGCCCCCAAAAAAGAAGATTATATTATAAATATATTATACATCGCTCTTTGAAATAAAACATATTTCCAAATTTCACGTAGTGAATAAATATTTGTAGATTAAAATAAGAAAAGAACCTCACCCCGTCCCTCTCCTAAGGAGAGGGAGTTGGAACAGGGTTTATTCCCTCTCCTTCGGAGAGGGTTAGGGTGAGGTTCTTCTGGGTTAGGATGAGGTTTTAAGACATTTTTTGTTCTTTGAAAATAGATATTCATTCCAATATCACGTAGTGAATACATATTAGTAGCAATGGAAGCCGGATTAAGGGTGGAAAGTTGAAATATTATCTCATTCTCCCTTGGAAACACACTCCCTTACCCCCTCTTTTTAGAGGGGGAATTGGAAGAAGAGGGAACAAAACTCCAACTTCTTGTCCCCCCTCTAAAAAGAGGGGGTTAGGGGGTGTGTAGAGATGAAGCACAGAATCTTTTTAATTGCACGAGTTCATTTCCAAATCACTTTTTCGCTCTTTGAAATAAAACATTTTTCCAAATTTCACGTAGTGAATACATATTTGTAGCAATGAAGAATCTCCCGGCGCCTTTCTTATCCAATAGGGATTAAATATTTCAGCAACCAGAAGAAATATTTAATCGCTACGCGATAAAAAGGTCACAGTGGAATCAATTGTTACCATTATGAAATCACTACGTGATAAAGGAAAATGAGATGAATGGTTCTTCAACCTCGGAGAGGTGAAATATTTATAGCAACGGAATCCATCCAAGCACTAAAACCACGTAGTGGTGACATATTTCTTCGCATCAAACCTTGGAAATATGTCACCACTACGTGGTTCAAGAATCACAAGGGAAAGCTTTTCTATAAATATTACACCACTACGTGGTTTTAAACCAAGAAAATATTTATCAAAATAAAACAAATCCTCTTTTATCAATACTTTTTTATTTTTTATGGTTGAGAAAATTAGAAAAAGGGGAAATAAAGCTCAGAAAGATAAAATAAAGAGATAACGGATGCAGGAAAAGAGATAACGGAACGCAGAAAAGTGATAACGGAACACGGAAAATTAATAACGGAACATGGAAAAGAGATAACGGAAGTAGGGAAAATGATAACGGACGCAGGAAAAATGATAACCAAAACGTTTTTTGATATAAAATATGCTTTTATTAATGTAAAATGAATTCTTTCTATATATTTAATTTACTTTTTTAAGGATTTTTTAAGGATTTTTACGATGGGTGACAAAGGATTTAACAGGACTTATTCTATGTCCGACGCTAATTTGTGCATGTTTGTTTCTAATTTGATTTCGTTTTTGACTCGCAATCATACCGAATTTGCTCTTTATGGCGTGGATGCGGGCGATGTTACCGCGCTCGAAACGCTTGGCAATGCTTCAAAAATATAGAATGTAGAATGAAAGAAGGAAGAATCTTAACCGAATAACTTTATATTTTTATTATTTCTTATAAAAAATGTGACATAAATAGATACAAATATGAATTCTGAAATATTATACAATGAAATTCTGACTTATTGTCAGGCAAATGCGAGCGCGGAGCTTGCGGCTAAGTATCAGCGCTATTTTAAACAACCTTATAATGGTTATGGGCTTACTAATCCAATGATAACTGAAAAGGTGAAGGAGCTTATGAAGAATAAAGAGATAACTCTTGATATTGCGATGCAGACTTTGAGCAAATATCTATGCAAAGGGAAGTATGAAGAAGTCGCTTTTGGGCTTCTGCTTGTTAATGGTCGTTCCAAAGATTTTACGAGAGAGACTTTTAATCAGATTGAGGGATTATTTAGCAAGTGTATTGATAATTGGGCGCATGCGGATACTTTGGGAATGTTGATTTTGCCTAAATTTATTGCTAAGAATATTGTTGAATTAGCCGATTTTATTCCATGGCTTGAGTCTCCTTATAAATTCCAACGTCGATGCGTACCGGTGACATTTATTAAGCCCATGAAAACAATAAAGGAATGTTCTGTTTATATGAAGATCATTGAAACATTGATGGAAGATAAGGAGCGGGAGGTTCATCAGGGAGTTGGCTGGTTTTTGCGAGAGGCATGGAAGATTCAACCGATTGACACTGAAGCATTTTTGTTGAAATGGAAAGAAATTGCACCTCGCCTTATATTTCAATATGCCTGCGAAAAGATGGAGAAAGAGGAAAGATTGAGGTTTAGGAGAACAAAAAAATAATTATCTACTAAGGATTATTGGAAGCGTGATTCTGAGGTGTAACTTTTAGAAGATTGAGGCGTTTCTTTGAATTAATTTAATCACGTATTTTTTTTACTTGGAATTATTTTATGAAATATATAGCGATTTTATTTTGTACTTTGGTACTCATTTTATCAGTTTCATTTGCTCAAACAACGATTAAATGGAATAATAGCTTTGATTTAAATATTTCATCCAATGGTAATGAATATCCAAGAATAGTTGTTGATGGGAAAGGCTATCCACAGATAATCTGGCATCAAACGAATCGCTGTATGTTCACTCATTGGGACGGCAAAACTTTTACTACGCCTAAGATGTTGAATCCGGGAGCTGTTAATGTTGCTGGTGGGAGTTGGATGGGGCCGGATATTGCCTGTCGCGGAGATAATATTTATGTAGTTTTCAAGCAATTGCCAGAAGATCAGAGTACGAGTCATATATATTGTGTAAGTTCATTTGATGGAGGTGTTACTTTTTCTTCTCCTGTTCAGGTGGAAAATATTGGAACTTGTATTTCTCGTTTCCCAACAATAACAATCGATGATTTTGGGAATCCTATTGTTGCCTTTATGAAATTTGATGCAGGTTTTAAAAATGCGAGATGGGTTGTATCCAAATCAATCGACTTTGGATTTACCTTTTTTATTGATGTATTAGCGAGTGGTTGGAGTAGTGGCACTTCTACGGTTTGCGATTGCTGCCCGGGAACTATTTGTGCAACTGGAAAGACCGTTGCTATGCTTTATCGTGATAATAATGCTAATATTCGCGATTCATGGGCTGGGATATCCAAAGATTCCGGTAATTCGTTTGCATCTGGAATGAATATCGACAAGTTGAATTGGAGTATTAACTACTGTCCTGCCTCCGGGCCTGATGGAGTTATTATTGGGGATACCCTTTATTCAGCTTTTATGAGTGGAGGGAGTGGTAAGACCATGGTTTATTCAAGTAAAGCAGCTTTAAAAGATATGACAGGAGCGATTGCTCAAACTCTAACAGGAAATATTAGCGGATTATCTGTGCAGAATTATCCGCGTATTGCTGCTGATGGAAATGCTATGGCGATAGTATGGAAGCAAATAGTGAATGGGGCTGATCAATGTTTACTTAGATTTACAAGTGATGTGTCAAACGGTTTTCCCACTGCTTATGATACTGTAGATATAGGAAATATAACAACGGTTGATGTTGCAATTGGCAAGAGTGCAGTTTATGTAGTGTGGGAAGACGATATAACAAAAACCGTAAAGATGAGGTCTGGTTTGTTTAGCAGCAAGTCTGTTCCACCAGAAGAAAAAAATAGCTTTGAAGTTTCGGTTTATCCAAATCCATCAAATTCAAAAATAAATATTTCAAGTAATAATATTATAGATAATTTGGAAATAACAAATCTCTATGGTGAAAAGATTTATCAAGCACAGTGCAACGAAAATAATATTACATTATTTCTTGAAACGAGCGGTGTCTATTTCATGAAGATTAAATCTAAAGGTGAGATTATATTGAGGAAAGTATTGATTTCAAATTAGATCATCATGAATTTCGCAATAAAAATTGTTTTGTCTTTTTCAACCGTAGGGCAAACAAGAGTCAACGCTTACAAAGAAACTATCCCCTTAATACCTTGCCACCTATTAACAAGTCCGGATAACGCAATAGAAACTATTTAAAATAAATAATTATTTATTGATAAATTCAAATCACGAATCTAAGACTTCAAATCACAAATCTAAGCTTTCAAATCACAAATCTAAGACTTCAAATCACGAATCTAAGACTTCAAATCACAAATCTAAGCTTTCAAATCACAAATCTAAGACTTCAAATCACAAATCTAAGGCTTCAAATCACAAATCTAAGACTTCAAATCACAAATCTAAGCTTTCAAATCACAAATCTAAGACTTCAAATCACAAATCTAAGACTTCAAATCACAAATCTAAGATATAATTATTTCAAAAGTAAAATATATATCAAAATTGTCATTCCTACGAATGCAGAAATCTCCTAAATGCCATAGATGTGGATTCCTGCATTTACAGGAATAACAATCCAGTAGAAGTTGTGAGTTCTCACATAGACTCTCCAGCGTTGGAAGAAGGAAATGTAAATTATATGATTGAAAGCAAATTAGTATAAGATAAAGATTAAATTATTACTAATTTTTGTAGATCTTATGAAATTCTAAAAGGATTTCAAGTATTACAGAGGATAATAATAAAATTTCAGCATAATATATTTTTATGAATAACAATTCAATTTAATTTCGTATTTTTGAATCTTTTCTTGGTTATTGATCGTTTAACATATTTACAAAATAATTAACAATGGACAGATTAATCTCAATAAACGCAGTAAATGATATTCCAAGCCAGTACCGTGAAACTCCAATCGGACTGCTGCTGGAGTACCATAATCTCAATCGTTCGCTCGATTGTTTCGACAAAGCACAGCTCCTGATAGCTATGTGCATGGATAACCGGAAGCAATTACGTGTACCGGAAAATTTTGCCTTCGTGCTGCGAGCCGGAGGAGCCAATTTACGTTATAGCGAATTCAAAGTATCTTATGCAATATCAGTCGGACAGGTAAGCCATCTTGTTCTTATTGGTCACAGCAATTGTGGGATGGTAAATCTTAATGCCCGGAAACAACAATTCATTGATGGACTGATCCAAACCGCCGGTTGGGAAAAAGAAAGAGCTGAACAGCATTTCACGCAATATGCCCCGATGTTCGAGATTAACAATGCGATTGATTTTACAAAGAGCGAAACTATCCGTCTGAGGTTGAATTACCCCAAAATCAAGATTGCACCGCTTTATTATCTGGTTGAAGACAATAAATTATACTTAATAAAAGAATAATGAGCTTTCTACGAATCATCGGACAATATTATAAACTGATAATACTTGGTTTTTCTATCCTATTACTCTCCGAAGAATGCAGCGAAAGCAATATAACAATCAGTTTCGCTCCTAATCCGGCTTCAGATTATACCGAAATGACTATTTCATTAGTTATGGATGCCATCGTTAACATTGGTATTTATAATTCCATGGGTGAGATGGTCAAAGAAGTTAATCGAGCAGCCGAATGCAAAAGCGGGGAAAACAAATTTCAAGTTGATGTACACGATTTAAAAAATGGAGTATATTTAGTTCGTGTTGTTCTTGATAATTTACAAAAAACGGAGAAGCTAATAATCATAAGATAATTTTAAGAATAAATTTAGGTTAATTAAATGAAACACAAAAGATTATATCTATCAATCGTAGGGCTTATTGCTTTAATTTCTATTATCTGGGCACTATCGGAAACGTCATATACCTGGAAGATACCGAGCGAAATTGCCGGTAGCACATGGCTCACCAAGCAAAAAGTTACAATTCGATTTGAAAATGTAAATGGATACAGTTTTCTTGCAGCGCCCGACTCGGTCGATCTATTTCTTAATATCTCGCTAAATGGCAAAGTTACTGGTAATCTTGGTAATGCTACATTTCAAGGATGCTCCGTGCATAAAAATCGTGGCTGGGTCGGAAGAATGTTGAACATAGCCACGGATTATACAATCAGAGGGAAACTCAAGGGCTCTATCTTTCCATCTGATACAATTATGGAAAAGGAAATTATGATGCCAATGGGAATAGAAAATAATTCTCTACATGGTACAATATTCCAGAAATCCGGCGTATTGGACATTTACCCAATGCTGAGTTTCAAATTAAAGAAGCTGAATTAGTTTGTCGCAATAGGAAAGATGCCAACACTATTAAAAATATTTTCGTATTTAAACAAGAATTATTTCTCATGCAGATTTTCTTCATCTTCTTCAAAATCATGATCAAAAATATCATCAACTACATCAAAACAATGATACTTAGCAATAAATTCCACATCTTGGTTTAGATTTTCCAAATAAATCTGAAATAGATAATCTACCTTTTACATCGATTTGCTTATTAACAAAACCAAGTTGAATTATTCTTTCAATATATGAGTCATCCATTTTTGCTATTTATCACATTCTCAATTATTTAGCAATATTTCTCAACTCTCAACTAATCTCAATCCCACCTTTAACAATCTCCTCCAGAAAACTATCTCCTTCAATAAAATAATTTGTTGGATAAGGAAGGGTTTCGATTATTGGATATTCTATATTAATTTTAGAATAAAGTTTCAAATTATCAAAAATATTATCTCCAACTTGATCAGAAACTAATAATAAGTCTATATCTGACCACTCATGAATATTTTCACTTGCAACAGAACCAAAAATCATAACCTTGTAAAAAGTTAGTCCGGTAGCAACACAATCATGTACAAAAGATTTAGCTGTATTTATTGCAATTTCGCGAGTAAGCATAATTTGATCTCCTAAGTTTGTTGAATTATTGATTTAGAATAAATATCATCACAAATACTTCTCATTTTACAAAGATATTCCGGATAATTGCCCTCCAATTGAAATCTATTCAGTGTCAAGAGAAATTCCTTTATCTCATCACTGACTTCAATAGAAGTAAACGAGAGTAAATATATTAAATTATGGGTACGAGGCGGAACATTTTCAATATTATACTTTATCCAAAGAGCCTTGCATATTTTCTCAATGACAAGATGAGCAAAAAATAGTGACTGCAAATAATTTTTGCCATTATATAAAAAAAAGACAGCATTCCAATCATCATCGGCTTGGCTGATCCAAAATTCTATATGTTCTTCTTCTGTTTTCATTGTCTTCAAAAATAATAAAAAAGTTTCATATTCTCAAAACGAAAATTTATTCTATCCTCTATTTCCAATAAAAATTCAACTACCAATTTTATAACTTTCAACTTTATTCTCACCCCAACCCCGCCAGATTCTCCTTTACCTTCACCAGCGCAGATCCCAAGTCTATTAATTTCTTGCGCTCAAAATCAACTATTTCCGGTTTGGCATTGGCAACGAATTTCTCATTTCCGAGTTTTGCATTGGTTCCGCTGATGTTGCGCTCAAGACGCTCCAATTCCTTCTGCAAACGCTCACGCTCTTTGTCAATATCAATTGTTCCACCGGTCTCAACAAAAATTTCAACTTCGCGAACAACGGAATTGAGGGAAATAGCCGGTTTTTCCGCTTGTTCGGTTATATTTACTGCAGAACATTTTGCAAGAACTGCAACTAATTCCGATTCTCCCTCAAAAAATTTCAGAAGATCATTTTCTTTTATCGAAAGACTTACAGGCAACTTGATATTCGGCTGAATATTAGCTTGTGCCCGAAGCTTACGAATCTCCTCAACCACATTCTGAAGCAATTCAAAACGAATTTCAGTATCGCTATTTACATGATCCGTAATAGCTTCCGGGAATTTCTGCAAACTAAGCGATGTATCTTCATCAAAATTATTTATTATATGCCAGATTTCCTCGCTGATAAAAGGCATCACCGGATGAAGCAAGGACAAAATTCCGCCATAAATTTCAATTGCAAAGTTAATATGAGCAATTTGCTCATTAACATCCGAACAATTATTTATTTCAACCTTCAGTATTTCAATATACCAATCGCAGAAATCGCGCCAGATAAAATCATATAATATTTTGGAATAATCATTAACTTTATATTGAGTTAAAGATGTTTCAATTCGTTCGATAGTATGATGGAAACGAGATAATATCCATTTGTCGGAATTAGAAAATTTCATGTCATTCCTGCGAATGCAGGAATCCATATCCTTGCTGTCATTAGTGTGCATACAGGAATCCCCTGTTTCTACGCTCAAGGGGATTCCTGCATTCGCAGGAATGACAGCCTCTTCTTTCCCTTCCTTAGTAAGGAGGGGTAAGGGGTGGTTTCCATCATTCTCCAAAATCATATCCCTCTTCATTATCAAAAAGCGTCCGGCATTCCATATCTTATTCGCAAAATTACGTCCTAATTCCATCGATGGAATATCCTGTGTTTCGACATTCACATCCATTCTCACATCCTGCCCAAGCGGCGAAAGATAAAGCATGGTGAAACGAACTGCATCTGTCCCATATCTTTGAATCACGTTCAACGGGTCGGGGGAATTGCCCAATGATTTGGATAATTTACGTCCTTCACCATCACGAATCAAACTTGTAAAATAAACATCTTTGAATGGAATCTGACCACGGAATTTTAGCGTTGCCATAATCATACGCGCTACCCAAAAGAAAATAATATCGGGAGCTGTCACCATCAGATCTGTTGGTAAAAATTTGCTAAGTATCTCGTTATCCTCGGTTTTACCGTCAGCAAGCCAATTCATTGTGGTCATTGGCCAGAGCCATGATGAAAACCATGTGTCAAGCACATCTGGGTCTTGGGTGAGCGGAGTACCTTCTGGCAGATTCATTTTCTTGCAGGCTTCGGCTTCATCACGGGCAGCGGTGAAGCGGCCATCAGGAGCATAATAAACCGGTATGCGGTGTCCCCACCAAAGCTGACGCGAAATACACCAATCACGAATACCGGTCATCCAATGCTCAAAAGTTTTTACCCAATGATTTGGATAAAATCTGATTTCTCCATCTTGGACGGCTTTAAGTGCTGGCTCGGCAAGAGGTTTCATGCTCACAAACCATTGATCGGAAAGATATGGTTCAACAGCCTCACCACCGCGCTGAGAAAAACCGACATTGTGAGTGTAATTCTCTATTTTTTCAATAAGATCAAGTTCTTTTAATTTCTTCAGAACTGCTTTACGTGCTGCAAATCGTTCCATACCCTGAAATTCACCGGCCAATTCATTCAGAGTTGCGTCAGGATTAATAGCATTCGGCATTGGCAGATTATGGCGCAAACCCACTTCAAAATCGTTCGGATCGTGGGCGGGCGTAATTTTCACGCAACCTGTTCCGAATTTGGGATCGGCATAATCATCGGCTATAATTTCAATTTCCTTATTAATTATCGGCACCAAAACTTTTTTGCCGATTTTATCTTTAAATCTATCATCATTCGGATTTACGGCAATGGCAACATCTCCGAAAATCGTTTCCGGCCGGACAGTTGCAACACATAAATATTCATCAGTCCCAACATATTTATATCTCAATGTATAAAGATGCTCCTGCACTTCGCGGAACTCAACTTCTTCATCCGAAAGTGCGGTAAGAGAAAGCGGCGACCAGTTGATAATCCTTTTGCCTTTATAAATCAAGCCTTCATCGAACAGTCGTATAAAAACATCTTGAACAGCTTTGGATGCGCCTTCCTCCAATGTGAAGAGCAGACGATCCCAATCGCAGGAGATGCCAAGCTGACGCAATTGTTGCAAAATGATTCCACCGTACATATCCTTCCATTTCCAGACTTGCTCAAGGAATTTTTCGCGTCCTAATTCGTGACGGTTAGTGCCTTGATTCTTCAGTTCTTTTTCGACACGAGCCTGAGTTGCAATACCGGCATGATCATAACCCGGAAACCAGCAGGCTTCGTATCCGTGCATTCTTTTATGACGTATGTAAACGTCTTGCAGGGAGTTATTCAGGACATGCCCGAAATGTAACATTCCGGTAATATTTGGAGGAGGCATTAAAATCGAATAAGGCTTTTTATCGCTTTTTTCAGATGCTGCATAAATATTGTTTTTTTGCCAAACGTTACGCCATTTATCTTCGATGTCGCTTGGAGAATAAGTTTTTGGAAATTCTTTTGCCATAAGTTTTTTATTATTAGTTTATTTAAAGTTATTATTTCTTTTTAAATCATTATGTCCATCGAAATTTTTAAGTATTGTAATTATTGTTTATATTTTCATCAAATCTTGATAATTGCTCTTCTAATTGTTCAACACTTGGTAATTGATTTTCAAATTCCTTTGGCAAGGCATTAGTTAGTAGATATTCACTAATTCCGATTGGCTTCTGAATATCTCTTAGAGAATATTCTGCTTCTATTTGGTCTTTTGTTTTACAAAGGATGAGTCCAATGCTGGGATTATCATTGATATGCTTTAGTTGTGTATCAATTGCAGAAAGGTAAAAATTAAGTTTTCCAGCATATTCGGGTTTAAATTTTCCAGCTTTTAATTCAACTACAATAAATGAGCGTAATTTCAGGTGATAAAACAGCAAATCAATGAAATACTCAGTTTTGCTTACTGTTATTGAGTACTGCCGGCCAACAAAAGCAAATCCTTTGCCCAACTCAACCAAAAATCGAGTTATATGATCAATCATTGCTTTCTCAATATCTCTTTCAATAGCATCATTATCCAAACCAAGAAAATCAAAGTTATAGGGATTACGAATCGTTTCAATCGCAAGTTGTGATTGTATAGCGGGTAGCGTTTCCTTAAAATTATTTGTTGCTTTGCCTTTGCTCAAAAAATAATTATTAATTATTTTTTCTTCGAGCATATCACGCGACCAGCCATTATCCATAGATTCTTGTGAAAAGAATAATGCTTCATTTATTTTTTTTATCTTTGAAATTATCAATCTATTGTGTCCCCAAGGCAATTGTGCCACAGCTTGTGGCACAATTGCAAATTCTTGAGAATAGAACAAGTACCATTGTCTGATTGCATATAAATTTCTTCTTGAAAATCCTCTTACATCTGGAAAACTTAATTTCAAATCTACGGACAGACGCTCTAAAACTGAATTGCCCCAATTATTTTCGGTCTGCTTTTGGACTATTTCTCTGCCTAATTCCCAATAAACATCGAGCAAATGAGAGTTTACTGCCATAGCGGCTTTAAGTCGTGCAGAATTTATTTTTTGTTTAATTGAATCGAACCAAGTATTATATTCTGAATAATGAGCTATCATTTTACCAATCTTTCATCATTAATTAATACAAGCTCATCTTCCAAATCTTTCTCGTGGTAATGGTCTTTTATTCCAAGAAAATCATGGATGTAAGGGTCTTTCAATACCAATTCAGGCATTAATTGACCTGTTTCACGTATTTTATTTATTTCAATTTCAATTAATTCTTCGGGTTTGCGAGATAAAGCTGTTCTTTCATAAAGCATAGAATCGATTCTATCCCGTAAGGTTCTAACACTCCAGCGGTCCAATTTACACATTTCAATATAAAAATTCCTTTTATTAACATCTTGTATGGGAATTAGTGCAATGAAATGTGTCCAGCTCAATTGTCGTATCAGCGATACGACAATCTCCTCATCAGGAAATGCTTCTGCAAACTGAATCATTCTTCTGAGATTTTTATCAGAAAAACTTGTGCCAAATTCCTCTACTAATTGTTGCGACAGTGTAGCAACAATTTGCTTCCCGTACTCTGCTCTGCTACTATTAAGTATTTCAACCGAAATTCGTTTGCCTATCTGCCAGTATAAAATTGTAATTATGGAATTAACAGCAGTAGCGGCACGATTACGGGCTTCATGAATCAAACCGCTGATTTCTTGAACCAGAGATTGATTGAGAAATACATCCTTTTCTATTATATTTAAATTGGCTTCCATTTTCCGATTATTTATACTCTTGTTCAATGATGATGATTTCTTCTTCTGTTAATTCATATAGGTCATAGACTAAAGAATCAATTTGTTTATCTAAAACATTAATTCTTTGATTAATTAACTTTTTATCGGTATCAGACTTTAATTTATCGGAATGAGCTTCTATTTGAGCCTCTAACATCTGTTCAACTAATGAGACCATTTTATCATGTTTGGATTTTTGAGATTTAATAGAAAACTCTATTGGTTTTATTGGTAGCACTCTAAGAAATGTTTTAGAAATATTAACGGTCAATGAAGAATTATTGGTAAATTTAGATATATAATAATATCTTAGAAGTTTAGAATTTAGAATACCTAAAAAATATTTGATATTATATTTTGAATCATCATATATAGTGAAATTATTTACTGAATTAAAGGTATAAAATTGTTTATTGTCATATGTTGTAATTAATATTCCACCTATCCTTTGCATTATTAACTTTTCTTTGCTTAAAAAAATGGATTCGTTACGTGCACGGTGTAACTTTGATTTCTCATAATTAATGTATTTATTTTTATAGGATACATAAAATCGGCTAATATCTTTGCCAAATAATAATGGTTTAAAATTTTCATTTTCTTTTATCTGAGAAATTCCCTCTTTGTTCTTTAAAGTTGCTATTCCATTCGAAATTTTTAGAAAACGCTCTAAGGGTAAGGAATTATTATTTACCTTACTGACAACATCTTTATTTTCATCATTTAATAATATATCTATCACAAAACTCTGGTTGTTTAAGCAAGATTTTTGATCAATTTGATAATCAGAATCTAAACTTATTTCTTCTTTATTGGTATTTTGAATAATATCAATTTTATTATCGGAACTATAATTATTATCTGTAATTAATATGACTGGAGAAGCAGTTACATTAACAAATACTCCCGGTTTCAAATTGACAATAATTTTTATTGAGCAATTCCCCAAAATTCTTCTTCTTATTGAATCATAAACAGTAGCTCTTAAAATATTGTTTGGAATAATAAATCCGAAGGTACCATTTTTATTTAAAAGTGTTGTGGCACGAAGTATAAAAATTGCAAACAAATTAATTTTACCAGCTTGTCTGGAATTACTTTTACCATCAATTGTTCTGTCAGATAAATAATTCTGCGAAATATAATCTTTTGAATCCACACCCCAACTAACATACTTTGTAAATACCCATGGTGGATTTCCGATCACAACATCAAAGCCGCCACTTTTCATTATTCTTTTGAATTCATCTTCCCAATCAAAGCAATTAATTTTTCTTTGTTCTTGACGGTCGAACATTTCAAGATTTTTGTCCAAATAGAAGTCTATCCCAATCAAAGAATTACCACATTTTATATTATCGTCCAGATCAGGCAATAATGCTTCAGAAATGCTTTTAAGAAATATCTCTCCTTTGCTCTCAGTAATTTCGCCTTCCATCAATGTAAGCAATAATGATAATTTAGTAACTTCTACTGCTTGCTTATCAATATCAACGCCATAAATATTGTTCAAAAGAATTTTCTTTTTCTCTCTAATTGTTAATCTATAATCATCTTTGCCTGCTTGATAAATTTTAGCTTCTTTCAATGCTTTTTTGATATTTCCATTATTCAAATAAAATTCTATATGAAAATTAAGTAAGTATTTATAGGCTCCTACCAAAAAACTGCCACTTCCACAGGCAGGATCAAGAATTGTAAGGTCTTCAATATCTTTTGGTGATTTATTCTTAACCCTTCTTCCAATTGTCTTTTCAATAATAAAATCAACAATATATTGAGGAGTGTAATAAACACCTCCTGCTTTTCTTACTTCAGGTTTTTCTTCTACTTTGGCAACATGTCGGTTACTTAAAGTTATCGTTTTACCTAAAAACTGCTCATAAATCTGGCCTAAAACTTCTATTGGAAGAACAGAAAACTCATAAGGCATTGGATAATATAAATCATTAATTATCCCTTTTAAAATTTTATCATCAACTTTAATATCGTTGATCCAGTTCACAGTTTTAAAGAGTCCGGAATTATATTTTTTATTTGATGAATCGAAGTATTTTATTAATAAATCATAAATATCTTTATTTTTGGAAAATATTTGTAAAGAAGCATATTTTTCAGTATTTCTATCTTCAGCCATTCTTAAGAAAATTATTCTGTCGATGATAGTTTGTACTGCCTCGTTTAAAAAATAAGTATCAAGTTCTTTATTTCTTAAAGCAATGTTTTTTGCAAGTTCAATTCTCCAACCTTCGATCAAATCTAATAATTCTTTATCAATAGTTTGAGTAACTTTTTTCTTTGTATTATCTTCTTTAAATTTTTTGAATTTTCCTTGCCAAACAGCTTGCTTTGAAATAGTGTTGCTAAAAAATTCCCAATTATTCTCAAAATCCGAATATTTACAATAGAATATTCTTGCAATAGAAGCGCCATCTGATTCTTTTGGTTTTATGCTTGTATCATAGATAGAAAATTCATTAAAATTTGTCAAAATAGAAATTGAAAGCCCAGCCGTATAGCCATATCTCCTGAGCTGAAAAGCAGATTTTGAATCAAAAAAAATATTTATACTCGGCTTTTTTGCTTCAACAAAAAATTGTCTTTCTCTTCCGATTTTAAAACAATAATCAGGTGATTTAGGTTTTCCTTCTATTACAACTTTATCCTCCCGAATTACTTCACGAAAATCTTCGGAAGCTCCAGTTGAGTTATAAACATCCCAGCCTAATTCCAAAAAGAATTTATCTATAAAATCAATTTTAGTATTTTCTTCATCATAACGAGTAGATTTATAATCCTCGATATTATTTGAAAATTGTTCTATTAGTTCTTTCATAAAATTTAGTTATTTATGTAATAATTTATCTCATTACGTCCACCACTTGATGTTTCATTTTGCAACTTCAAGATTAAAAAAATAGCCATAAAGTTTAATGCCTCAACAAATTTCAACCGATGACAATTTGTCACCGACTGAAATTTTGTAATTAAATCCAACATTGACTCTACTTCCATTTTCAAATTAACTAATTACATATACCTATGAATATATCCCGTATGCTCTTTGAAAACAGGCCTGTATTCTTCGGGCTGCCGGCCAAAGCAGATGCCCAATGATTCATAGAATGAAATTTCTTCAGGATCGACGTATCGCTGCTTTATAGCTTCAGCTGTTGCCATGTAGGATATTTCATTCCTTTCGGTACCAACAACGGTAACTCCAGAAATGCCATTTTTCATTAAATAAACTGCCGAAGCGCCGCCTTGTTTGCCAAAAGTTACGTCATAGCTGCTGGTATCTCCGGCGCGAACAAGGTGACCAAGCGAAATTTCACGGATTTCCGGGAACATATAAATACCTTCTACATAAACCCCTTCTTTTTTAAGCAATGTTCCCCAATCAGGGTCATTTTTCATATAATTTTCAAGTTGGCTGCGCACATATCCTCCTGCTCCGGCAAGTCGCTGATGTCCGAATGAATCCACCTGCCCTTTATCAGTAAAAAATTCTCCTGATATATCACGGATTCCTTCAGCAATTACACAAATATATGTTGCACCTTTAACATCGCTGTTGATCAGACGGCTCATGTATTTTGCTTTAAAATCTTCATACACAAATTTATAATCAACAGGTACTTCAGGAATTAATATCGCATCGGCATCGGCTCCGATTCCGCCTCGAAAGGCAGTGTGTCCGGCATAGCGACCAAAAACTTCAATAATTAATGCGCGGTTGTGTGTCAGACCGGTTGTACGAAGTTCGCGAGTGAAATGGGAAATTCGATTGATGGTTGAATCGCCACCTACTGAATAGGTCTGCAAGTCCAAATCCATGGTTTTCGGAACATGTACGCATTTTATTCCCTGACGCGCTAAATCTACGACCACAGAACCGGTATCATCGCCACCAGCAATAATTAATCCATCAATATGATGTTTAGCAAGTCCTGTTTTTATTTTATTATATTTATCGGGGTCATTAATTTTAGAAATCTTGACGCGAGAGTGACCAGCTTCCGAACCTGCAATGCCAGATTGAATAGAATCAGCGCGGATATTATCAATAACAACCGGCTCTAAAACATCCAAATTATAAAGTCCGGCATAGCCGTTTTGGATCATACAAATCTCAATTCCAAGAGTATTTGCTGCTTTTGCTGCACCTGTAATAACTGCATTAAGACCACCGCAATCGCCACCACTGGTAATTACGCCAAGTTTTTTAATTTCTGCCATATTGATTAACCCTAATTATATATTTAATAATTAATAAAAAAATGTAATTAGGTATTGACGAAGGAAGGATGGAAATATTATGTAAGATCATCAATTGTGGAAATTAATCACTATAATTTTGTCCATTGTTAATTTATTAATTGTATAAATACCTCCTTTTGTTTTGGCGAGTATATTAGTGTCCAACCAATGTCCATATTTAGCTTTCATATAGGCACCCATGTGTTGATTATTATCATCCTCCATTAAATCCCATTTGCCTACAGGTTCAACACCATCAGTATTACCATCTTTATCTTTATAATGGTATAAATCTGGAGCACCAAGTGTATCGAACATTTCATAGTTTAATACACTTACTGATCTTGGGTTATAAGCCCATGATGAAAGTAACAAGTTATAATACCAAACTCTTTTACCATTAATTTTTACATCAAAGGAACTCAATTCACTTTTATGAGGCAATAATAGTTTACCACCAGAACCTACATCTGGCCCTTGAATCATAAATGCAACTTTATCAACTAATCCATCATTATCATTGTCTATATCTTTGTTAGGGGGAATTTGTGATGAAACAGAATTAACCGCATTCATAAGTATGGTGTGTTCTCTATCCCATCTTTCTGAATCATTTTTATAGCCTTCTGGGTTTGTATTTGCATCATAAACACAATAGTAACCTCGTGGATGAGAGGCTCGATAGGAAATAACTGTAGCTCCGGAAGGACTTGGATAGAATGAAGTGTTAATCACTAATTGATTATATGAGACTTCCTCATAATAAGTATGCATCGATACAGAATTTGTAGAGTTAAATTGATCTCCAAAAAAACTTGTTTGTTCTGTAAATTCATTTTGATCAGAAAATCTAACAAATATCACAAGATTATTCAGTGTTTCTATATTTTTAACCTGAACTTGATTATTGCTATTTTTTAATTTAGGTTTTTCAATTTTTGGGAATAAAGTTTGTCTCCTTAAAAGATATTTTTCTTTGGAGATTTTAATCCATTTAGGTATCCCCAAAGTTTCGGGATTAATTTCTCCAACAACCTGATTTGAAGCGACGACTTCACCATTTTGACTGTTAGCATAGACATAATAGCCGTTTGAATGATTTTGAACAATTGTATAACCTGTGATGTCGTGAAGCCAGTTATAATATTCGTCTCCACTTGCGAATACATGAATAATCATACCATTCGGTTGTTTCATGGTAGTTGGAATAAAATCCCGATACGCAGCACTCACTCTTATTGACTGCATAATTAGAATTAATGAAAACATTGCTAATAAATAAAACATCTTCATAAAAATCTCTTATATATACAAAAAAAACAAAACTCCACTCAATAAATCCTTCAAACAAGTTTTAGGTTTCGAATATTTGAAAAATATTTTAAATAAGTTTCGATATTTTTTTTCAATCTCTCAAGCACCGCTCTTATAGCCAATGAATTAACCATATAAATACTCAAGGGAAGTTCTAAAAACTGTCATTTCTGTGGATACAGGATCTCCTGATTGGCACTGGCATCAATGACAGGAACTAAACTTTAAAACAACCTCAACACGCAGTTAAACTTTCATAATCACCTTTACATCGCCCGACAAGTTTATCCCTAAAACTCTATCTCAAACTTATTAGTTATGATTTGGATATTTGGAAAAAATAACTTTCTCCCGAAAGTCGCACCAATCCTTACTAATTCGTTTACCAAAGAACAATTAATTGTTTACATTACAAAATTACATAATAGATTTGAATTAAACAAAAATTTGTTAATATATTTATAAATATTAAAGTGAAATTCTAATGATTTATTTTTTAAAGAATGGAAATGTCCTGACAGAGGTTGGCACTCTTCCTATTCCCTTCCCGTCGGATAATATCATTCCCTTGTTGAAACGAGTATAACACACAGTTCGTTTCGACTCCGATCATCGAGCTATACAGTTCACTATACGTAATCGAAGGGAATATTGTCCGATTGCAATAAGGAAATGATATAAAATTAACCAATAATTTTATAACTTTATAAACTTTCATCTTGGAACTTATATTATATCCCACCATACAAATTTAGTTCTGTATGGTGGTAATATTTTCTTCAACTTTATAACATTATAAGCTTGTAACTGATTTAGGAACAGCCGCTGGTTGTTCCACAATCATCACAAACCGTACAGCTTCCGTTCCGGCGTACTCGCATAGAACCGCAATTATTGCACTGTTCGCCGGTATAGCCCTGATGTTTTGCTTCAGTATAAGATTTAACTTTTTCTAATTTATTGCCGTTTCGCTTTGGAACTGTTCCTGAAGGAAAATCAGCATAAACAAGATCATTTATTCTATCATCAATAATATCTTTATCTGGTGAAAAATCCAACCCGGAATTAACATTATGTGTTTGTCCGGTTGCAGTCGGTTCAAGTGTTGAATTATCATCGGATTTATCGGGTTCCTCGTCAACTGCCTTAACATGAACAAAATCCGTGCGATTAAGATAATCGTAACCTAACGAACGAAATACGTAATCCAAAATTGAAGTTGCTGATTTTATTGCTTCGTGCCCTTCTACATAACCGGCTGGCTCAAAGCGTGTAAAAGTAAATGAATCAACAAGTTCTTCTAATGGTACACCATATTGCAAAGCTTTTGATGCCAAAATAGCGAAACTATTGAGTAATCCGCGGAAAGAGGCACCTTCTTTATACATATCAATAAATATCTCACCCAAAGCACCATCATCGTATTCACCGGTACGCAAATAAACTTTATGACCGCCAACATAAGCTTCGCGAATGTGGCCGTGACGTTTTTTTGGTAGTTTATAACGAGTGGCCTGATATTGCAAGCGATTGGCAATTACTTCCTGAATTTCTTTTGGTCCTTTGGTTTCATCAAGATCAGCTTCGTCACCAAGAGAAATAATTTCATCAAGATCGGCATAATTCGCTGAATTAAGCGGTTGCGATAACTTGGAACCATCGCGGTAAAGAGCAATAGCCTTGAGCATTTTTTTCCATGATTTCATATAAACATCACCGATATCAGCAATGGTAGCTTCACGCGGCATATTTACCGTTTTAGAGATTGCACCTGATATAAAAGGTTGAGCCGCTGCCATCATCTGTACATGAGCAAAATGTGCTATATAACGTTGTCCTTTTTTACCACATTTATTTGCAGTATCAAATATAGGTAAATGCTCGGTTTTTAAGTGTGGTGCACCTTCTATCATCATTGTTCCACAAATATAATCATTAGCTTTTTCGATTTCGTCTTCACTATATCCAAGTGCAACCAACAAATTAAAATCTTTATCATCAAGCTGCTGATCGGTAAACCCAAGCTTCTTAAAGAACTCCTCACCTAAAGTCCATTTATTGAATGCAAATTTTATATCAAAAACATTATCAAGCTGTTCTTCAATAATATTTATCTTTTCATCAGTAAAACCATGCTCCTTGAGTGACTTTTTATTGATAACAGGTGCTCCGACTAATGAGCCGGTTCCCTTACAGTACTTTTCAATATCTTCTATTTGTTTATCAGTGTAATGCAGCTTCTGTAGCGCTCTGCGGACGGATTGATTAACAATTTTAAAATATCCGCCACCAGCTAATTTTTTATACTTAATAACAGCAAAATCTGGTTCAATCCCAGTTGTATCACAATCCATAATTAATCCAATAGTACCCGTAGGAGCCAGAACAGTTACCTGAGCATTGCGATAGCCAAATTCTTCTCCATTTTTTATAGCTTTGTTCCATGTTTCCCGAACAGCATGGTGCAAATATTGAGGACAATACTTAGGTTCAATTCCCATTGGTTTAATTGTCAAGTCTTCGTATTCAACTGGAGAAGCATTCAGTGCAGCCCGGCGGTGATTCCGCATAACTTTCAACATGTGTTTCTTGTTCAACTCATATTCAGGAAACGAACCAAACTCTTTTGCCATTTCGGCTGATGCAGCATAAGCTTCCCCAGTCATAAGAGCCGAAATAGCTCCTGTCATTGCAGATGCTTCGGGAGAATCATAAGGAATGCCGCTCACCATCAGCAGACTACCGAGATTTGCATATCCAAGTCCGAGAGTCCTGAATTTGTAGCTTAAATCGGCCACACGTTTTGATGGGAATTGAGCCATCAGAACGGATATTTCGAGGATAGTCGTCCAAATTCTGACAGCATGACGAAAATCTTCTACAAGAAATTCTCCTGTTTCCTCATCCAGAAATTTAATTAGATTCAGACTGGCTAAATTGCATGCGGTATCATCCAAAAACATATATTCGCTACATGGATTACTCGCATTTATTCTACCTGATTCAGGACAGGTGTGCCATTCATTGATTGTTGTGTCGTACTGTAAGCCCGGATCGGCAGATTTCCAAGCATTGAGATTGATTTTCTCCCATAATTGGCGAGCACGTATCTGTTTAACAGTTTTATCGTTGGTTCGCCACTTCAGTTCCCACATTTCATCTTTTTCTACAGCCTTCATAAACTCATTTGTTATCCTGACCGTATTATTGGAATTCTGTCCGCTAACAGTCTGGTAGCCTTTCCCTTCATAATGAGTATCAAATATATCAAGGTTAAGAGAAGTAAAGCCCTGATCCACCATTTGCAAGACTCTTTCGATATAAGACAGCGGAACTCCGCGATGCAAGGCATTTTGTATAAGGTTATTCAGTTTTTTATTTTCTTTCCTATCCGATCCGTTAGAAATAGCTTCTTCTAATATTGCCTGCATGAATGTTGCGTTAACCTTGGAACCCGCAACCAAAGCTGCAACTTTTTCTTCTTCCTTAGCTTTCCATTCAATAAATTCTTCAATATCCGGATGATCTATATTTAAAATAACCATCTTAGCGGCTCTGCGAGTGGTTCCACCGGATTTTATCGCTCCGGCTGCACGGTCAAATATTTTCAAAAAGCTCATCAGTCCTGATGAAACACCACCACCTGAAAGTATTTCACCTTCAGCACGAACATTTGAAAAGTTCGTTCCCGATCCGGAACCAAATTTAAATATCAATGCTTCACGAGTAGCTAAATCAAAAATTCCACCTTCACCGATTAATTCATCTGAAATAGACTGAATGAAGCATGCGTGAGGCTGAGGGCGGGAATAAGCATCTTCGGATTTTAAAATTTCTTTTGTTTCAGGTTCCACATAATAATGTCCCTGACCGCGGCCACTGATGCCGTAAGCATAGTTCAAACCGGTATTAAACCATTGAGGGGAGTTTGGAGCCGAAATCTGCTTCAGCAGCATAAAAGCTGTCTCGTCATAGAATATCTGAGAATCTTCGGTACTGTCGAAATACTTGTATTTATCACCCCAGTGCTGCCAGCAGCCAGCCATACGATGAACTACCTCTTTTATTGATGTTTCGGCTCCCAAAATCTGCTTGCCGTTTTCATCAAGAATCGGTTTACCATAAGCATCAACCTGTGGGACTCCGGTTTTTCTGAAATATTTCTGGGCTAAAATATCCGTAGCTACCTGAGACCAACTACTCGGAACTTCGATATTATCCATGCGGAAAACTACGCTCCCATCGGGATTTCTCATCAATGATGTTCTTTTAGTATAGGTTAATAGCTCGTAAGGACTTTTTCCTTCTTTGGTAAATTTTCTTGTAAATTTCATCAGTCTATTTCTTATAAATTGTTCATTCTTATTAAATTATATACTTTATTGCGAAAAATTAATTTCTTTCAATACTAAAGTCAGGGTTTTCTTCAGAATTAGTTGTAACTAATCTTAAACTTTTTCAATTTGTTTGCATGAGGAAATCTCCCCCCCCTCAAATATGCAATACGAAATTAGCAAGAATATATTTCAAGTAAAAAAAAAGTTTTCCACAAAAAAGAGGAAGCAACAACCAGAGCGTCGTTCCAGATAATAAAATTTATCCACATACCTATTTTTCGAAACCAATTACAGTGATTTCAACTTCGGCAACTCCTTGGCTAAGCATTTCTATTTCTATGGCAGCAGCTTTTGATAGATCAATTATTCGATCTCCAACAAAGGGACCACGGTCATTCACTCGGACAGTAGCGGTTTTCCCGCTATTAAGATTTTTAACCGATAGCAAAGTTCCAAAGGCTAATTCTTTATGAGCTGCAGTCATTGCGTTATTCAGAAAGATTTCGCCATTGGCGGTCATTTTGCCATTGAAGCTATCGGCATAATAAGATGCTTTACCATAAAATTTAGCTCCAATAACCACATCAGAAGCCTGTTTTGAAAATTTAGAATTTTTCGTATAATCATTTATAGTTGAAGAAAACCGAATTCCGGAGCTGCACCCGAAAAGTGAAATAAAAAGTAAATTTAAAATTAAAATTCTCATATTCGAAAATTAAGAAAAAATTGTGGGTAAATTGGCTTATCAATTATTTTAGTTAACTGACAAGCTTTTTCAAGATAATTCCACACTTTAAAAAATAAATCATTAGAACTTCACTTCAATTTATTTTTTTCTAATCATGTAAAATAATTCTTTAATAGTTAAAAAATTTTTACTAATTTTGGAATGTAATTTAATTAAATAATTGTTATTTGTTATTTGGCAAACGAATTAATAAGGATGGGTGCGACTTTCAGGAGAAATTTATTTCTTCTCAAATCCAAAATCAAATCATAACTAATAAGTTTGAGATTATGTTGAAGGCATGAAAGTGTCGGGAAGGATGTAAAGGTGATTATGAAAGTTTAACTGCGGGTTGAACATATTTAGTAACTCGCAAACTATTAACTACGGTTTAAGCTATAAAAATTCGATTAAGTAAAAAAAAACTTAACCGGAAGGGATTAGCTTACCGGTCAAGCCGGCGTCTAACCGCTTCGTCTCACAAAAATGGAGCGGTTGACATGCAAATATAATAAAAATATTTGTAACTTTTATCAAAGGAAAACAATGAAGAAAATAACTCTTCTTATCGTCTTGGCTGTCGTGGCCATGTTTAGCAGCTTTCAAGCGAAAGCTACTGCCAATTGCGAAGCACCATATCAAGAATGGCAAGGACCAATCACGGTCTGTGGTTGCGAGTATGATGTGGTTATCTGTTATAATTGCACCATAACTCAACCATCAGTATTTAAATTCAAAAAGTGGAGCCAAGTTGATATTAACTGCACCCCAACTTGTAGTACTGATCAGCAAGTTTTTGATGCGTTGATTGCAAAAATTGCTGACGGGTCACTTTCAAATATGCTTTGTGGGACTCCTCCTCCGTGCGACCAAGGAGTAAGAACAATTCATTATGAAATCCCGCTTTGCTGGTATAAATACGGACTACCTGATGGCAGACCTGAATATAGAGAATGCGCTGATTCACCAATTTGTCAAATTGAATATACAATCTGCTGGAATGCACAACTTGGCAAATACATCTCAACGCCGTGGGTTTATACATTACTTGGCAATTCCACTTGTTATGAAGTTTGTCCAAAATATGCTACTCAGGTTTTAGACCCTGTCGCCGGTTCAACTTCTGAATGTTTCCATTTTATTTCACAATGTTGTCAATAATTTTTCAGTAAAGGCTGCGGTTCTTATATCGCAGCCTGATTATTTAAGGAGCCAATTATGATACATCAATATATATATTTGATTTCAGAAAAAATAAAGTGCTATATTTTAAGTGCCGTACTCTTTTTCTTTTCTTTTCTTTTCAATTCTTATAGCCAGAAAACAGATATTGTACCGATTGGGGCACATTTATATGGTGTTGAGGCAAAAGGAGATACTATAGTTACTTATGGATCAGCCGGTACTTTGCTTATTAGTTATGATAACGGTACAAACTGGATTCAGAGACAACTCAATTGTAGATCAGAAATAGCCCAAATATTTATTATCGATAAAAATATGTATGCTTTTACGAAATATGGAGAGATTTTCGAATCAAATGATTGGGGAATTAATTGGACTACAAAAAAATTATTGTATGACATAGTTCACTGTGTTGCTATAAATGATAATGGTTATTTTATAAGGACAATGAATAAACTTTTAACATTGAACTTACAATTTGAAATTCAAAATACATTTAGTTTACATTCTGATTATTCCAGAAATATTGTTGATACAATGCCGAGATATAATCCTACTATTGTAAAATTTAAAGATAAATTAATTGTTGAAATTGATTCATCAAGTTATTTAATCTTTGATAAAAATTTGAATATGATTGATACTATTTCTTTAAAAAAATTTGGATTTTGTACTATATGTAATGAAGGACACAATATTTTTGCGGATACAGATTATTTTTATTGCCAGAGTGAGGCTGCAATGTACAGAAGCAAAGACTTAATAAAATTTGAAAAGATAACTACAAATCAGAAGAATCATTATATTTACAAATTAATAACTGATAAACTTTATTGTTTTAATAGATATTACGTTGATCAAATAAATTATCCTGATTCCTCTGTCCGAATTTGCCAATTGATTAAAAAAGACCCTACAATGGGATCATATTTGAGGAGTTTTATTATTAATAACGAAAAATTAATAGTTGTTGGATTCAGTAAATATATAACATGTAATTATTTAAAAGATTCCATTCTGAATATCATTTCGGCTGTTTCAGATTATTCTCTTTATCAACTACCGATTCAAATTAATGATTCAACATTTCAGTTTCCTCAAAATAGAAATATGATAAATCCACTTATACTTTCATCTGCAAATAATGGTGCAACATTGTCAGCAAATTATGATGCGAATAAACCATTGGACTCAAAATACGATGTAAATAATATGCAACAGTTTTATTATGATGAGGATTTAAAACAAATTATTATTAAAGGGTTCTATTCAAATTTGCAAAATTATATTTTGCGATCAAAAGATTTTGGCACAACTTTCTCTTCAAATACAATTAAATCATTTTGGACAATTGAAACTTATGGCTTCCCGAATACAGTTTATTATCAAGCAAAACCAAGATATAATTTTATAAAAGTGAACGGGAATTACATATTTCCAGGCAATAATAATGGTTTTGATTATCTAAAGAATAAATCAACTTGTGAAGCATATATCTATACAGTTGATACAAATTTTAAAATATTAACCGATATATATTTAAAAGACACTTTTGTTAATCGTGTTTTTTCAAAAGAAGAGAAGAATTTCGTTATTCACTGCATGAATTCTTTGGATACAAGTTTTTCTTTTAGCTACACCATCAATAGGGGCCAACAATGGAATATAATAAAAACATATACTTACAAAGAACTTTATACAGATTTTAGCGAGATAGTATTTAATAATAAAATTTATGAAGCTGTTGTGTTATTTAATGATTCGACGCAGTCTTATTCATTGGATATTCTCGACTTAGATAATTATCAAATAAAAAGAGTTTGCGAAAATCTACCCAAAGTCCATAATGGTTTATACGTTAATGGAGGGATTAGTACTTTCTACGACTCAAATTTTGTTTATATATCATATGCAGATACGGTATTTTATACAAGAAATATTTTTGATCGCTCGAAATGGAAGTATTTCCTTTTACCTAACGGAGGATATTTATCAGCTTTATCAAAAAAGTATAAAGACAAAGTTTTTTGCACTTTTACTGATAGCATCGCTTATCAAAACACAAGTTGGCTTTATATTTCCGGTCTTGACACCACCACTTTCGTCGAAGACAACAAACCCGAAATTACTCCATATCTATGGCACTCTCCTCCTTATCCCCAACCATCTTCGAGTTTATCCCAATCTAGAATTTACTGGGACACAGGTGTTGATATTGATTCAGACGATATTTCAGTCTATGATGTTTTTGGAGTAAAAATTCAGGGACGCGAGCACATCACAATAGAAAAACGGGCTGCATATAGCGGAATTTTAAATTGGGAATGTGCCGATGTTCCAATCGGAGTTTATCTGATCCAACTCAATCATGGAACGATTTCAATGACTCTTAAAGTGATGGTAAGTCAATAGTTTTTAACCTTGTTCCTAAGCTCCGGCTTGGGGACAAGATTTCAAAACAGAATAAAATATTTATTGATTAACTTGGAAAAAAAATGTATAAAATAATTGCAATTTACATTATCTTGAGTTTTAGTTTTATTGCTGCTCTGGCTGATCATCCGGTGCTTGAGGATATGGATTATTACCGCTTCAACACAAACTATAATGGCTCGGCTTATAATGGCGCTTCCATTCTTGTTTATGGAGAAGCTGGTGTCATTGTTCGTTCAATTGACGGTGGCAAGAGCTGGGATCAGATTAATTTAAATGATTCGCTTAATATTCTTCTTTCTATCACAAATATCGGAACAGATTATTTTGGAGCTGCTCAGAATTATTTATTGAAGTCCATACAAATTTATATTTTATCCATGGTCGTGCAAAAAATACTTTGCGACTTTTTTTAGTATATCTCTCTCTTGACTCAATCGTGCATTTTCTTTTTTCAAATACCGTATTTCTTCTTCTTGTGGACTAAGTTTGCCTTTACCTGGAAAAGCTCCTGTTTCTTTTGCTTGCAATCTGCTTTTCCATTTAGAGAGCAATTGCTCATTAACTCCCAAATTTCGAACTACTTCGCTAATTCTCTGCCCCTTTTCTGTAATCATTGATACAGCACTGATTTTAAATTCTCTGCTGTAAACCTTTCTCTGTGTCGTAGTTCCCATTTTAAATCCTCTAATTAGTGAAAAAACTTTGATAATTCAATTTTCATGCCTTATCCCTGTGTTCACTTTTCAGGGACATTTCAATGACTTTATACATTTATAATTTTTTAACTTGGGACAAATTTAAAACCGAGCCAGTGTATTGATTAGTAATTTCATTACATATAATCCCTAAAAACATCCCTGCCAAGCCATGCCATTGTGTCATTGTTTTTGAATTGGCATAGTTTTTATGTATTGAGATTTATGTTTTAATCGTTCAAAGGATTTGCGATTATTTGAAATATGTAAAATAAATTTTTGTTTTAAACTTATAGGTATCAAAATATGGGAAAAATTATTGGAATTGATCTGGGAACTACTAACTCCTGCGTTGCAGTTATGGAAGGCTCCACGCCAACTGTAATTGCAAATGTTGAAGGCTCGCGTACAACTCCTTCAATGATCGGCTTTGCTAAAAATGGCGAACGCCTTGTTGGGCAATCCGCTAAAAGACAAGCAGTTACTAATCCTAACAACACTGTTTATTCAATCAAACGCTTTATGGGACGTCGCTTAGATGAAGTTAGCGAAGAATGCTCAATGGTTCCTTATAAAGTTGTGAAAAGTCCGGACGGCCAATCAGTCAGAGTAGATATTGAAGGCAGAATGTACTCTTCACCCGAAATCTCTGCAATGGTACTTCAGAAAATGAAACAGACCGCAGAAGAATTTTTGGGAACAAAAATCACCGAAGCTGTAATAACAGTACCTGCTTACTTCAATGATGCACAGCGTCAGGCAACCAAAGATGCCGGTGAAATTGCCGGTTTATCTGTCCGCAGAATTATCAACGAGCCTACCGCCGCTGCTTTGGCTTATGGCTTGGATAAAAAAGGTAAAAATATGACTGTGGCTGTTTATGATCTTGGTGGCGGAACATTTGATATTTCGGTTCTTGAGATTGGCGATGGCGTTTTTGAAGTTAAATCAACAAATGGGGACACACACCTTGGCGGAGATAACTTCGACCAGAGATTAATTCATTTTCTTGCGGATGAATTTAAACGTAATGAAGGTATTGACTTACGAAATGATCCAATGGCACTCCAACGTTTGCGCGAAGCAGCCGAAAAAGCAAAAACCGAGCTTTCGCAAATGCTTTCAACTGACGTAAATCTCCCGTTTATTACCGCAACAGCAGATGGCCCGAAGCATTTAAATATAAATCTTACACGTGCAAAATTTGAAAATCTTTGTCAGGATTTATTTGAGAAAACAATCAGACCTGTCGAACAGGCACTTAAAGATGCCAAAATGACACCATCTCAAATTGATGAAGTTATTTTAGTTGGCGGTTCAACTCGTATTCCAAAAATTCAAGAACTTGTTAAGAATTTCTTCGGTAAAGATCCTTCCAAAGGAGTAAATCCTGATGAAGTTGTTGCAATCGGTGCTGCAATTCAGGGCGGCGTTTTGTCAGGAGATGTAAATGACGTTTTATTACTTGATGTTACTCCGTTATCGCTTGGTATTGAAACACTTGGTGGCGTTATGACTCCGATGATTGCTGCAAATACAACTATCCCGACACGCAAAACAGAGATTTTCTCAACCGCTTCGGATAGTCAGACTTCGGTTGAAATTCATGTTCTTCAGGGAGAAAGACAATTAGCTCGCGATAATCGTTCACTTGGACGCTTCCACTTGGATGGTATTCCACCTGCACCTCGCGGTATTCCACAAGTTGAAGTTACATTTGATATTGATGCAAACGGTATATTAGCCGTAAACGCAAAGGATAAAGCAACTAACAAAGAACAAAATATTCGCATTGAATCATCGAGCGGACTTTCGAAAGATGAAGTCGAGAAAATGAAACGCGACGCTCAAGCAAATGCTGCCGATGATCGTAAGAAAAAAGAAGAAGTAGAAACCAGAAATCAGGCAGATGCCCTTGTATATTCTACCGATAAACAGCTCAAAGAAATTGGCGATAAAATTCCTGCTGAACATCGTAAAAATATTGAAGATGCCAAGGAAAAATTAGTTCAGGCTCTGAAAGACAATCCTGCCGGAATAAGAGCAGCTATGGACGAATTAAATAATGTCTGGAGCACTGCATCAACCAATATGTACCAAAAACAATCCGATTTCCAAGGGCAGCCCGATCCTGGAGCAAATCCAGCCGGTGCCCCTAATGCTGGCGGATCCGCAGGAAGTCAGCCAAACGTAGAAGAAGCGGATTATACAATTGTGGATGATAAATAAGTTCATAAAGTTATAAATTAAGACGAAAATATATCCTTCCCGGATTTCGATTTGGGAAGGATTTTTATTTTTATTTGGATTTATAAATTCTTTTTCTTAATTTTGAATAATTGAATTAATTTTGTAACGTTCTTTGATTTGATTATTCGTTCTTGAAAATAAATTGGTGGAGTCCAGAACCCACTCTAAAAAAACGGGGCGTTACCGAAAAGCCATACGAGTAGGAATCTTCATTGGAGGTATTATGGATTGGTTTCTTATGGTTTTGAAAAAATACGCAGTGTTTGAAGGCCGTGCCAGACGTAAAGAGTACTGGATGTTTACCTTAATCTGGATAATTATTTCAGTAGTTCTGACAATTATCGATACAATTATTGGAACAATGGTTTTGAATCTAATAGTGTCATTAGCTCTCGTTATACCGAGTTTAGCATTAAGTGTAAGAAGGTTGCACGATGTCGGGAAGAGCGGCTTCATGATTTTTATTGCTTTGATACCAATTATTGGATTTCTGATCTTGTTATTCTTTGCAGTGAAAGAAGGCGATCAGGGAGATAATCAATATGGTCCCGATCCAAAGGCTTAATCAAGTTTTAAGGTGAGTTAATATTTGATAAATTAATTACTATTTTTCCTCCGTTCGGTAGCATAGCCGACGGAGGGAATTTAATGCAGGATGGAAGTAGAAATTAACTTCGTTAACTAAAGAGTCAATGACACCACAGTATTTTTCTCCCAAATTTTTCATGCACTTACAATAGTGTCATTGGTAACATCCGATGTGAGAGAAATTCTATCTGAAAGGAAATTGTGCAACCTACTGTTCTTTTAAAAAAATATGACAAATTTAATAATGTGATGTCCTTTTTATATAGAATAATACTTTAAATAATACCATTGAATTTCAACTCAATTATTCTTTTTTCAGACTAAAAAGTTTTATAAGTGTAACCAAAAAATAAATATAGCGGTTATTCACAGCCACTGGAAGCTGCTGTACTTGCTTTAACTAATTTATTAACCTTTATTAGAATGAGCTTATTTATATTCATATTGGAAATAAAAAATATTCTTGTTTTGGGATTATATTACTTTCTGTTTTTAAAGAAGATTATTATATTTTTTTTTATTATATTTGTATCGAATAGTTTTGGTTAGTTTATGGTTAAATGAAATTTAAATAATTATAGAGAGATAAAAAGGTATTAAGTATTGAAATTATATTTACAGATATTGGTTTTGTTTGTGTGCTTTTCATTGAAGTCATTTTCGGAGATAAATGTACGCATAGATTCTTCGGATTATAGGATAGGGGCACATACAGGAGCATTTTATTCAATTAATGAATCAAATATTCCAAGAATATGGAGCAGCCCCCAATGCGGGATATTCAAAAATGATGTTTCTTTTGGATATAATGCAGGGATTGATTTTTCGTTAACGATTTTTTCAGATATTTTATGGTCTGATCTTAGATTAAATTATAAACAGCTACCAATAAAACTCTCAATAATTACAAATGATTATCAGGTGTATAATCCAGAGAGCAATTCTTATGTTCCAATGACTATCAAAAGTGAATTCAATTCAATTTTAAAATATTTGATATTTGAACCCGGAATAATTTTGCAGCCAATACAGTCAATACCAATTAAATTCAGATTCTCATTTGATGCTGGCCTTTTCATATTTGGTAAAGCTTACGAAACTACTGAAGAAATCTTGTCTCCAAGGATTTATACATTTCCCGATACAACACTGAAGCATATTACTCAAAAGGGTGATTTGCGGACATCGCAAAATAATTTTGGTTTAATTAGTGGAGTTTTTTATGAATATAAAATATTTAACAATGCCTTCTTAAGCGCTGAAATAAATTACCGTCATCAACTTCATTCTGCACTTGCAGATTACAACCTTAAATCAAAAATGATTGGCTTTAATTTAGGAATTCAATATGGTTTCGATTCAGGGAAAGAGCCGCCGCTGCCTGAACTTGTCAATATTGATACTCTAAAGCATGACACAGTTGTTTCAGTCAAAGTTGCAGACCTACCAAAAAAAGAAATAATCAAACCAGATGTTATTCTTTCAGTAAGTTCTTTAAATGTACTTGAAACCATTGTTACTCATACATATCCAATTTTACCATATATATTTTTTGATAGCTCTTCATCCAAATTAAAAGATAAATATATTCAAACTCCAAAAAATAAAACTGCACAAAATGAAGTTCCAAATAGTGCTTTGAATATTTATCATTCTATGCTGGATATTATTGGATCAAGGATGAAAGAAAATCCTGGATCAAGGTTGATGATAACGGGTATGACTGATGGTGCAGAAGAAGCTTCTCCTGTTCAACTGCTTAATCTTGCGTCAAAGAGAGCGCAAGTTATAGCTGAATATTTAACTTCAAATTGGTCTATTGAAAAAGGAAGATTAGAAGTAAAAACCAGAGTGACGCCGGAATTATCGACAAGCACTATTTATTATGAAGGATATGAAGAAAATAGGAGAGTTGAACTTTATTCATCAAACTTTGAAATTCTTAAACCTATAATCTATTCTAAATTTAAGGAGTATGAAATTAGTTCGGACAGTATTGTCATCAGCTCGAAAATAATTAATTTTGAAAAATTATCGGGATACGAAATTAATCTTTCGGCTGATGGTAACATTTTCTTCAATAGATCATTTATGACAAATGATTCATTATTTATTTTTAAATTTAATGCTGAACAAAAAGAAAAAATAGCAAAAGGTCTAAATGAGAAAAAGAAGTTTACAATTAATTACACATATATGTCCGACAGCAGCAGGGTTGAAAAAAGTTTACCCATCGATTTTCAATTAACAAAAAATAAATTCGAATTGGGGAGATTGAATCTGATAATCTTTGATTTCGATAAATTTGAAATTAACGAAATGAATAAAAAAATGATAAATGATTTTGTGGCAAATACTATAATGGATAATTCAACGGTGTCAATTATAGGTTCTACAGATAAGCTTGGCAAACCAGAATATAATATGAATTTATCGGAGGGAAGGGCCGAATCAGCATTCAAAGTTATTAAAAAGATCAAACCAAATGCAGATTTCAAAGAAGTAAAAGGTATTGGTAATTCAATGTTACTTTACGACAATTCTATCCCTGAGGGAAGATTCTACAGCAGAACAGTTTTAATTAAAGTTACTACACCAATTAAATAAACTTATAAGGAATAATTATGAAACGAAGAGATTTAATTACTCTTGCAGGGAATAGCGAAAATATTGCATTATCATTGGATGAATATATTACACCGCTTGATTATGCCAAAGCCATTCATTTGATTAGACGACTGGCTTTTTACCCGGAACCTGACAAAGTAGCCGGATTAGTAGGTAAAACTGCCGCCGAAGCCTTTGATATTATTGTTGGAGATGCTACTGATGCTCCTCCTCAGCCAACTCAGTCAATGAAATCATGGTTAGACGTTCTGGAAGAAAATCCTTTAGATGGACTGCCAAATGACATTCGTGCCGAAATCGAAGGAAGACACCGGTCACATTTTAATGAATTTTCAACTTGGTGGTTAGATAATATGCGAACAGATACTTTCCCAAGTCAGGAAAAATTAACTTTGTTTCTTCATTCTATCTGGTGTTGCGAGTTCGTTTACGATACACTGGCCATGATACCTCCTCCGCTTTTATACCGAAATAACGCTACCTTGAGGAAATATCGACTTTCGGATTATAAAACAATAGCAAAAGAAATAACGCTTGATGGTGCAATGCTTATGTACCAAAGTTTATTTTTTAGCGGAAAAGCCGCCCCAAATGAAAATTATATGCGGGAGCTTATGGAATTATTTACCATGGGAATTGCCGACATATCGACAGGAACCGCCAATTATACCGAAGGTGATATTCGAGAAGGTGCTCGCGCATTTACGGGCTGGAGGACAGTGGCTTATCTTGGCCAGAATGGTGCTCCTTCTAATCGACCGTTTAGTTCTTTTTTTGTAAAAGCAGAGCATGATACAAATGGGAAAAAAATCATGCAATTCGGTCAGATTGCAGCAATTTCTGATAATGAAAATACTGAAGATTTAGTTAAAAACAATGAAGTTAATAAAGTTGTTGATATTCTCTTTAATGAGAAGGGAATGTCGATTGCAAGATTTATTTGTGAGAAAATTTACAGGTATTTTATTTACAGCGATCCAGGATCTGTAAATTATATTTTTGTCAATGAGTTAGCCCAATATATGTTTGATAATGCATTTGATTTGAGGAAAGTCTATAAAAAACTATTTACCAGTCAATATTTCTATAGCGATACAGTACGTGGATGTCAAATTAAAACACCTACTGAATTTATTATTGGCTTAGAAAGAATTTTCGGTGTTGATTATGATTCCATAAATTCAGTTGGAACAAGATCAGCGGTCACATCACTTGAGCAAATTTTATATACTCCACCTAATGTAGCTGGTTGGAAAGCATACAGGACATGGATAAGTACATCGACTTATCCTTTACGTGCAAATTATGCTAAAGACATGATTTCAATAATAACAGATGATCAGGTTTTAAATTTCATTAAAAAATTCCCTGATTATAGCTCAAGCACAACTAAATTAGCCTCTGCATTGATAGCCTACTTATTACCATTATCAATTAGTCAGGTTCGGACTGACAGATTTAAAACAACATTAATGAATGGACTTAATGAAAGCGATTGGATTAATGGAGTTGGGACTAAAAATGCTAAGGTTATTGAAGGAATAAGAGCATTTCTTACAAGTATAGTTTTATCACCGGATTTTCAATTATCTTAAGGAGAAAAAAATGAAAAGAAGAAAATTTATCTCTATGACAGCAGCTTCTACTACTGCTATGTTATTAGCTCCTGCAATCTTAAAATCCAAAAAAGATTTTGCAATTATTCCAAACGAACAAATCCAATCCCTCGATAGTGACAATATCGTAATTATTATTGAACTCTTTGGTGGAAACGACGGCTTGAATACTATCATTCCCGCTGAAGATGACACTTATTATAAAATCAGACCTTCGATAGGAATTCCAAAAAATGTTGCTGTAAAGGTGAATGATATTTATATGAATCCGGCTCTGGTTCAAAATATGCAGAATACGGGTATGCAACGAATGTTTGAGGATGGAAGACTTGCAATTGTAGAGGGTATTGGTTATGATTTGCCAACATTATCTCATTTTCGTTCCGAAGATATTTGGTTAAGCGGAATAAATCCAAAAAATAATAATAACATCAAACTTCTTGATGGTTGGCTCGGTAGGTACTTTGCACTTAAATTTCCAAACTTCCCCGTTGAAATTCCGGCACATCCTTTATCGATTTCACTTGAAAACTCAATCCCATTGATGGCCAAGAGCGACAAAGGGCACATGGGAATTGCATTAACCGATCCTGACGCATTTTATAAACTCGGAGTTGCTTTAACACCGGTCGATCCTCTGATGACCGGGTCGGAATATTCTGACAAAGAATTCAATTTCATTTATACGATTGCAAAACAATCAGAGTATTATTCAAATGTTGTTAAAACTGCTTACGATACCGGAAAATCTAAAATCAATGCTAATAAATATAGTTCAGGCACTTTATCACAAAAGATGAAACTGATCTCATCTCTGATTGCTGGTGGACTAAAGACAAATGTGTATTATATGAAAATTAGTAATTTCGATACACACGCCCAACAAGTTGATGCCTCTTTCGGAGGTGGCCACTATTCGCTTTTAAATCAAGTGGCGAAAGCTATTTCCGAATTTATGGATGATGCAGCTTTAACGGGTTTTGCCGATAGAATTACCGGTATGACTACATCTGAATTCGGAAGAAGAGCTTATGAAAACGGCAGCAGGGGTTGCGATCATGGTGCAGCATCAATGCAGTTTATATGGGGAAGTGATAAATATTTAAATGGAGGCTATTGGAATAACAGACCAAAATTAACTGATCTTGATGTAAATGGCAATGTGAAATATCAAACAGATTTTAGAGTGATTTATACTGAAATTCTTGAAAAAAGGTTTGGTGCAAATAACTCTGATATAAGTTCAGTTTTTGGAGAATCGTTTTTGCCATTAAATATTCTCAGCGATAGAGCATCAAGTGCAGAAGATTATATTAAGCCTAATTTCAATAAGTCCATTTTAATTAATCCAAACCCAAGTTCTGGTAATCAGACTGTTTCCTTTGAACTTTTTAAAGCAGGAGTAGTTAATATTTCAATTTATAATCCTGAAGGCAGGCAAGAACTTATTTTGCAGAATAATTACCTTAATGAAGGTTTTTATCAAATTCCATTTACTTTGAATAAATCTGGAACATTTATCTGTTCAGTCACGGTAAATAATAAAAGATATAATACAAAATTTGTTGTGTTAAAATAAATAGATTCTTGGAGATAAATATAATGAAGAAAGTTGTCCAATTAGCATTCCTATTTACCATAATAAATATTTTATTTGCATTGGAAAGTAAGGCAAGCGAAGTATGTGATTCACTTCGCTGGTGTATTGGAAGAACACTTCAATTTACAATATCCTCTGGAAAAGCTGCTCAATATGCAGATATTACTAACAACAACCTGCTTAAAAAACTTGATGAAACAATGACTGTAGAAATGTGGCTCAAGCCCCAAAAACAAGGAGGTTTTCTGCAATATATATGCGGCCTCTGGGGGCCAGGTTCCGAAAAAAATGATTCTTGGGTTGTTTATATCTCACAATCTGATTCTCTAACCTTTGAACTTAATGGTTCAAATAATTTAGGTACCGAAGATAACACATTTGTTAAAATACCTGCCGCCGGTCTATATAATAAATGGAATCACTTCTCTTTCGTTTTTAATGGAAAAACCGGTTATGCTTATATTTTAATAAATGCAGTTATTATTGATTCAGCAAGAAATAACCTTTATCCTTTATCACACTTGAAAAAACTTACAAATAATGAACTTTCTATTCAGCTTGGTAGTACAAATGCCTTCTCTAATAATACTGATGTTAATAGAACTTTTCTTGGTTCAATGGATGAAATCAGAATATGGGGTAAAGTTCTGTCCGATGTTGAAATTAATTGCCTAAAAGATTTAGCTCTGACTGGTAAGGAAGATAGCCTCCTTTTGTATTACAGATGCAATGATCCTGCATATATTTATACTATTTGCGATGCTTCAGGTCATAATAATTTTGGGTTTATTCGCAGCGGTTTATCCACTGCATGGTCAGACAGAGCCGATATTATTAAAACTCTTGTAACTCCCAACATAATTAAGGATACTCTTTATTGTGATAATGAAAAAATCTATGACTTTGTAATTACTGATACTTCACTTTGTTCTGCCGGTGCATATATAAGAGCTAATACCGGAATGCCGGATAAATTCCGCTTATTATATAATAATAAAGAGACATCAATGTTGAATTGGAGTTATATCCCACTTTCAGCAAAGTTACCTGTAAATTTTCAGATAAAAGTAAAAGGTGATTTTATTGGAACAATAACAACAAGGATTGAGGTTCGAAATAATAATTCCTGTGGTTATTCAATTAAAGATATTCCAATTACAATAACAAGGATGACTGAATTAAATATCTCCAAACTATCAATAAACTTTGATTCACTTAAAGCCGGTTGTATTGAGCGCTTTTATATTGATTCTGTTATCAAAATTTGTAATAATACCGCAGGAATTAATAGTAAAGATATTATCATTTCAGATTTAAAAGTAAATCAGCCAAATGTATATGTTCTTAATAATCCAGCTCTGCCTGATACTCTTAAACCGGGTGCTTGTATTAATATTAATGTTAGATTTTATTCAGGAGGAAAAGCAGCTAACTATTATGATACTTTAAAAATTACATCTACCGATAAATGTTCTCAAATATCAAAAATCCCATTGAATGGAAGAGTTTGTGAAGTTATTGGGATTTATAAATCAGGCACTAAAACAAGACTTGATACTATCAATTTTGGACAAATCTGTATTAACTTCCCCTCTGATCCTATTGAATACAGTTGGGAGGATTTAATTGGGCAGGATATAATAATTTCAAATATAAAAATACCTCAGAATTTTATTGGTAAACGATTTACTTTCCCTGTTACCCTAAAAGCTGTAACTGGTTATCTGCCAAATTATTTTAGATTCTTCCCCAAACAAAAGGGAGTTTTCAAAGACTCAATTATTTTTGTAATAAAGTCAGATGGTTGTACAATTTACCGACCTATTTATATAACCGGAACAGGATATGATGCCGCCATCAGTTTTGCAAGTTCAACAGTTAATTTTAACACGATTTTAGTCGGTAAAGAACAAACTCTAAACGTTCAAGTTAAGAACGATAGCCAGAATCCACTCAGTGCCTCGATTTATCTTAAACAAGGCGATCCATTCTCAATCATCGGAGCTAAATCAATAACGATTCCTGCATTTTCAACGAGTACTTTCCCTCTTAATTTTAAACCATCAAGACAAGGAATGTACTATGATGAAATCTGCATTTATGAAAATTCATGTTTTCAATCTTACTGTATTCCCGTAATCGGAAACGCAATCATTAAAACTTTTGAATATAGTCCTGAAGTAATGGAAGTTCTAAATGTAATTGGCTGCCAAAGCAAAGATACTGCTCTCGAAATAAAAAATATTTCAGGAATTACCCAAGTTCTTACAAATTTTTCTTTAACTCCGGCACCAACCCCTTTCATTCTATTAAATCCTCTAACCTTGCCATTATCTATTACGCTCAACAATAATGAAAAGGTAACTTTTAAATTCAGATATTCTCCTAATGATCTTGTTAATGACATGTCTGATAAAGCTTTTTTAAATTATCAAACTTCAAATGGAGAAAATTGGTCAGCCAAATTACATGGCACATCAATAATTCCCAAGTTATTTCTCAATGATGAAATCCTTTATAATACAATCGAAGTTGGAGCCACTCAGCGCGATACACTTACTTTGGAGAATATTTCATTATTTGATATTTATATTGATAGCCTTTCAGTTGGAAATGGATTTAAAATAATCTATCCCGCTAACTTTACCGGAAAACTTCTTAAACCGAGAGATTCAATACAAATAATAGTTGATTTTATGCCAACTGAAAATAAACTTTACAGCTCCGAATTAGTTGTTAATTCCTCTAAACCTTGTAATTCTGTTAAAAAAGCTAAGTTAGAAGGAAGAGGTTTGATTATTCCACTTGATGCTCCATTGAAAGTTATAAGTTATGGATTCGTTAAACCATGCGAATGCCAAGTAAGAACAATTCCATTGATTAATAATTCCTTTACTTTTGGAATGTCGATTGACAGTGTTTGGATAGATTCCTTAAATGTAACTAATCAGGGCATTGACTATTACTCATGGTATTCATTTTTATCACCAAAATCAACTACACCTTACTTTATACCAGCACGATCAACAGATACCTTATCAATCAATTTCTGCCCAAGGAGACCATTAATTTATAAATTTGTTGATAATGATGCTCGTTTACATATTAAAGCCAGTGGTAGTGGCTGGAATAATGAATTTACCACTTATTTGGCAGGCAAGCAGACTTTATTGATGGTAGCTGATACTCAAAGAATCACATTCACTCCTACAAGAGTCGATACTTTTGCTAAATCTCAGTATTTTCATATTAAAATTCCTGATATTTCATTCAATCCACAAAGGGCAACAGTGAAAATCTCAAAATTGGGTTTTAATCCGGAAGAGATAGTTTTTTTTGCAAGTGATTCTTTGAATAAATCTTTACCTTTAGTTCTTGATACAAGCGGTAAAATTACTGTTAAAATGGATTTTAAACCTCGAGCTGTAAGGTATTATGAAGAAAAATTTAAAGTTGATATTGAAACACCATGTTCAAATTATGACACTTCAATAACCGTTTCTGGAAGCGGATTTGCCCCGGCTTTTGGTTTTAATTTCGGATTTGGACAGCCTGCCTCCAAACTTGATACATTCCGTTTTGTTCCTTGCGATACATTGAAAATTCCAGTATATTCATCAAGGCAGATTCCGGCAAATGTAATAGATATCAACTGCCGGCTGGGATATGATACAACAAAACTCGAATACGCCGGTTATGAATCTGCTTATTTAAATAATCCTTGTCCGGGATATATCCCTTCAATAAATCAATCATTTTCAAAATATGGAGGAAGTCAGTTTCTTTTAAAAAACTTCTGTTCCCCTGATTCAATAAAACCAATTTTCATTGCTAAATTTATTGCTAAATCATCAAAAAGAGATACTTTAGATATAACGGTCGATAGCTTGAGTTTCGATACTCAAGATGTAATTTTATTCCATTTAATTGTTGAGACTGACAAAGCTAAAATAATAATACTCCAGCCAGGGCTAAAAGCAATTAATTCAATAAATTTTGATAGCGTGAAAGTGTTGGACTGTGCTCAAAGAACAATAGAATTAAAAAATACCGGAGATGTTCCGCTAAATTTATTTTCCGTATTAAATTTACCAAAGGAAATAAAAATAATATCATTTAATCCACCTTCAAATGGAACACTTGCTGTAGGTGATACCGTAAATATTACTTTAGAGTTTTGTCCACGAACAAAAGTCACAATCAATAATTGGGTATCTACATTAGGAAGCACTCCATGTTCTGTTCTGGATTCTAACCAAATTTTCGGTTTGGGCTACGCACCGGAATTTAATTTTATTTTTGATATTTCCTATAATTTTTCCAGTGTCGATACAATAACTTCCCAAATCGGAGACACATTAACTATTCCAATAATCAACAATAAGGATTTCAGCGGACAAGTTAAAAGTGGTGTAAAGTGGTTAGAAAAACTGAATTTCAAAAATGATTTTGGATATAATCCTTTCGCATTAAAATTTTTAGCCGCTCGGAATTTTACAAATTCTAATTTTCGTTATTATAGCGAACCGGGAAAAATTAGAATGGAATTTAATAACACTGATTCATTAAAATCCGGCAAGATGGCAGAACTTGTTTTTCTAACTATCATTCCCGATAGTATAAAAACATCAATTTATATTTATCCATATAATTTTAATACAGATTCAATCATATTCCTTGATATAATTCCAAAGCCATCCAAAAGTATTTTAGTTGTTTCCGGCAAATGCAATTTAATAAATTTGAATTTTCATGGAGTATATTCTATTTTAGAACAAAATAATCCAAATCCTTATGATAAATCAACTACAATCAATTTCTCAATATCAGAAAAAACCCCTGTAATCATGAATATATATTCCATTAATGGCGAGCTGGTAAAAGGCTTGATTGAAGGAACTGTATTTATTCCTGGTAATTATTCGATTCATTTTAATGCAGACAAATTGAAATCCGGTGTATATTTCTATATTTTGAGAACCAACAACGATTATCATTTTAAATCAATGCTAATTATTAAATAAAAATATTTGAACAGAATGAAAATCATTTTTTTTATATATCACGTTAATCAATATGCAAAATAAAAGCACAGCCTCTCGGTACCGCAGGAAAATTGTTCCTTATATTTTGCTGAAAAAATCAGGAGAAATATATGTATTGTAATTATCATCAAACTAAAACAAATAATTTCTTTATTACAGGAAATATTCTTCTAATTTTTTTATTATGCTTTGTCACACAGCTCAAGACAAGTGCAGAATTGCTACCAACTATCGGAATAAATAAACTACCCGCTGATTCTGATTCCGTTTGCTATATACCGTGGTATTTTGGCAATTTTTATGATAGCGGTTTACCAGCGGATACATTTGCCAACGATTTTAAAATATACGATCTTAAAGGCGATTCTCTGGTTTTATCACAAAAACTGGCAAAAGGAAAACCAATATTGTTAATCGCCGGAAGTTTGACTTGTCCTATTTTTAGAGAGAAAATCCCAATAATAAACAAAGTGATTTCTATATATGGTGATAAGATACAAGTTTATGTGATTTATGTTATTGAACCGCATCCTACCGATACTTCAATTTATTATGGCGATATAAATATTCCAAGTGAAAATAAAAAAGCCGGAATATTATTCCCTCAGCCTTTAACTTATGGACAAAGGAAGCATTTAGTCGATACAATGAGTTATTGGTGTTCATTAAAGGCTCCTGTCTTTATTGACGGCCCCTGCAATGAATGGTGGACTATGTTCGGGCCAGCCCCAAACAATGCTTATTTGATCGATACAAATGGTTATATTTACGCTAAACACCCTTGGTTCCATAGAATGTTCAATAATATTTTTTGTGATATAGATAGTTTGCTTGGAACTAATAGTGGATTATGTAATCCATCATCTATCCAGCAACCCATACTTAAAACTGAAACAGAAATTTATCCGAATCCGGCATCAGAATTTATTATTATTAATGGATTTTCTGGAGAAATCAGAATTTTTAATTTAATGGGGGAAATTGTTCTGATGGAAAATATCGAAGAAAATAAAAAACTTGATATTTCAAAATTGCCAGCAGGCTTGTATTCCATTAATTATGGAGATAAATTTATTAGAATTGTTAAAATTTAATAAAAATTTATAAAAATATTGATAACTTTGGAAACATCCTTAGTGTTTGTTCTTAATATTTTATTACAATTTCTACTCAATGGCTTTCAGTCTGTCTTCAATATCTCTTTGCAATGCAGTATCACTTGAATACCCATACTCCTTAAATTGGATCCTTCCTTCTTTATCAAAATATACAGTTACTGGCAATCCCGTAAGGCTGAGTTTTTGCTGAATCAGACCCAATTCATCCAAATAAATTGGGAAGGTTAATTTATTATTGTTTTTAAATTCTATTATGTCATTTAATTTTGAACCTGCACGTTCCCATATATCAACAATAACATAAACTATATCCTTGCTGCCTTCCAGTTTTTTGGAAATGGCTTCGAAAGCAGGAAATTTTGCCTGACAAGGCCCACACCAGGTTGCCCAAAATTCCATAATAACGATTTTCCCTTTCAATTCCTCAGAGGATAAATGTTTACCATCAGTTGATATTAAGTTATATGGTATTGCGTTAAGATTTTGTTTTAAATATCTAAGTTTTGAAACACGTTCCTTGAAAGCAAGATCTGCTAATGAATCAAGATATTTATCATATTTTGCAGTATCATTTGCAATTGCGGGAAATAATTTTATATAAATATCATAATGATTCTTTTCAATTAGGACAGAACTCTTTGAGGCGATCAGAGCACTGTTTGCAAGAAGCAGAGCTTTCTGGTAATTGCCAAGATCCATTTCAGTTGATATGTATTTTTCAAGCAAAAAAGAACTAACTTCCAATCCCTCAAGCTCCAAAGCCTTAGCAAAATATTTCTCAGCCTCTTTTAATGAATCCGCAGAATAATAAATACTGCCAATTGTTTCTGCAAAAGTGCCATGCAAAAGATACTGATCATCCAACCATTCAAGAGCTGTATATTGATGTGGTTTATGCTTTAACTCTTTCTCAGAGATTGGCTCATTGATTACGTTTGTTAGATATTGTGAACAAATTTTCAATGCTTCGATAATTCTTTGCTGACGGGTCGATCCTGGCATTGATGCCTCATTATCAACAATATCAAGTGCAATTTGATTATATGCAATCGCCGGAACATTTTCGTGCTGGTCTAAGAACTCTAACAATTCTTTATACTTACTTATCTGTATGAATGCCGATACAATGGCAGAAAAAATCTTTTCCCGATGGCTCGAATTTGGAAAGCTAACAATAAATTCGTGTGCCACATCTGTAAAATCAATTAATGATTCCGCTTCTGAAAGTCGTGTAAGAATTTTTTCTTCCGAAAGAGATGATTTTGGATTATTCTGTATAAACTTTCTTTCGATTCTATCAGCTTTATCGGTCTTATTTAGTGTGCGAAGTGCGCGACAAATTGCCCTTACATCATTTTCACTTTCTTTACTATATTCTGATTTTACAAGATCAGTAATTTTTGAATCAAATATATCCTTAGTGATTTTCTGCATATCAAGCTCAAGAGATACAAGTCCTATTTGTGCCTCTAAATTCTGAGGATATTGCACCGATTCTTCGCTCAACAGATCAAAGGATTTATTTAAGTCGGCTGATTTTTTAATATTATCTTGCAAGTTCCCCAGATTGGCCAAACCCGCCCTTAGACTTGCCCCTAATATTGGCTTTTCGGCAGTATAAACCCTGAAATCCCAGAAAGTTCCGGCATTATTATCATCGTCAGATTTCTTCTCATTTTTAATGTAAATTTTAATTAAACCATAAACACAATCATCAGGTAAAGTAAAATCTGCCAAATATTCCTTTTCAGAATTATTTGTTAATGCCTTGATTTCGTGAGCAACTGGCAGCGTAGTTCCGGCACTGAAACAATAAATATTAAAATATACACTGCTTCTTGATCCAACTCGGTCATCAGCAAAGTAATGGAGTTTGATTTTAGCAGCTTGCTGAGGTTTCGCAGGATTTATCTCAAGTTTACCGGCAATTGCTACCGTGATTGATAAATAAAATAAAATAAAGCTTAAAAAGAGCTTTGAAATTTTAAAATTGGTGATTCTCATTAGCTACTCCGGTTGGTACTTCAATTTGATCAATTTTTACTAATTGAGGAATAAGTTTATCAAAGGCTTCCTGCGGACTATCAGCAAATTCAAATAGGTGCATATCAATATCTTTGATCATCCCCATTTCGCAAAGATAATCAAAATTTATAACTTTCTTCCAAAATTCAGATCCATACATAATAATCGGCAAAGGTCTTGAGATTTTCTCAGTTTGCCGCAATGTTAAAATTTCCATTAATTCGTCAAAAGTGCCAAACCCGCCAGGCATCACAATCATAGCTTTTGCCAATGATGCAAACCATAATTTGCGCATAAAGAAATAGTGAAACTCAAAATTAAGATCAGGCGAAAGATATGGATTCGGATTCTGTTCAAACGGCAAGGATATATTTAGCCCAACTGCATCTGCTCCGACAAGATACGCACCTTTGCTTGCAGCTTCCATAATACCAGGTCCGCCGCCGGTACAAATATGAAATCTGTGATTTTCAGGAAGTCCCTTAGACCACTGTGAAATCATTGAGGCTAACTCAACCGCCTGGTCATAATATGTTGACATCACTTTTTGCTTTTCAAATTTCTGAATTGCTTCATTTAGAAGAGGCTTTTGCTCATCAGACGCCTGATTATAAAAATCTATCAAGTTCTTATGTTTTTCATTATATTTTTCTATTGGCATTATCCGCGCCGACCCAAAAAAGATGATAAATTTATTAACATTATTTTTCTTTAAATGATGCTGCGGATAAAGATATTCGGATAGAATGCGGATAGCCCGCCCATCTTTACTGTGCATAAATAATGAATTATCATAGGCTTTCGGTGCTTTCGAGAGCTTTTTCTTTGATCTTGGTTTTTTAGGATCTTCTAAAAACATCTTTGTATAATTTAAAATGAGTATAAACGAGATGAAAATAATTTTATTTTGAACTTATTGAAAATAATTAGTTGATCTGTTTTTTTTAATAAAATGCACTAATTGATTTTATGAAATAGTAAATATAAATAGATAATATTCAAAAACATTCTACATACCAAATTTTGCATTCTGCATTATAAATAAGCCTTATCCTTTTTTCCAATAAAATAGGCATACCCAAACAGTGCAAGCGCCGATACAATACCTATCGCTGCAAACACATACCAGATATAGTAAGCATGCTCGTAATAAGGGGCAAGCTGTAATTTCGTTAAACCTTTCAGTTCGGGCTTGTTTGGATTGGGGCAGTACCAGTCAAGCAAAAAGCCGGAAATGAAGAATCCGACGAAATTTGCAAAAAATGAATGTAAATGTGAAAAGCCGAGATAAAGACCTTCTTCGCCCTTTGGTGCCTGAAGTGAAAAATACTCCAAGTAACGAGGTGAAATGAAGCATTCTGCTATTCCCTGAATGGCAATTCCAATCACCATAAGCAGCGCAACCGGATGCAGGTTGAAGAGTCCGAATATTGAAATAGAATTGCCCATAGTTTGCTGAAGCCATGGACTAAATCCCATCAAAAGTGCAGTCAGTGGCATCAGAAACATACCTATTCCTATCGACGTTAGAGCTTTGAAACGTCGCATTAAACGTGTGATAATCATTACAAATAATATAACAAAAGCTGAATTTACATTTGAATACCACTCAGGCGAGGCTTCGGAGCCAACCATTCTTAATATGTATTTTGGCATGGAAGCATACATCTGCTGCTGAATAAGCCAAAAGCCTGCTAAAATCAATATCAGAGCCATCAAACGGAAATTTTTTATTACTCGCACAAAACTTTCCCAAACGTCTTTCATGTTCTTTGTTGCACCGTGATGTGATAAATTCTTGAACAGAAAGAAAACTAAAACGAGTGCAAGTAACGACATAGCAGCAGAATAATATCCGATTGATGCAAGTCCAATATCCAAGCGAACGGGTTTTGCCACCATTTTACCGGAAAAAGCACCAATATTCACTACAAAATAGAAAATCGAATATGCAGATGCGCGGTTAGATTCTGTTGAGCTTTGAGCCACTGCGCCGGTTATTATTGATTTTATGAACGATCCGCCAAACATAATCAAAGCCAAGCCCGGTACTACTGCTTCTTTGTAAGGCATAAAGCTCATCGTAAAATAACCGACAGTTAATAATGAAAATGCTAACATTAGAGCGTTTTTAAATCCGATTTTATCAGCTAAAGCACCAGTGAAGGGCGGCAGAAAGTAAACGCCAGCACTGAAGAAAGCGCCAATAATACCAGCCCACTTGTCATCAAATCCGACTACATCGGTTAAAAAAATCGAAAGAGTGATAAATAAGCAATAAAAAGCTGCTCGTTCGAGAAGTTCGACAGTATTAGCGGTCCAGAAGGTACTGGGGAATTTCCAGTTTGATGGTTTTGATTCATTCATAAGAGTTGCCATTTAATTATTCCTTTTTCTTTATTCTACCAGTTTATAAAGAACTTTGCTACCACTAACACTTTGCTCAAACTGAACAAGTCCTTTTCCTTTAATATACAAATAAATTGTTTCTGCAAATACAGTTGTGGAAGGACGATTATCCGTATATTGCAAACTTATCTGGGATTTGGTTTGATAAATCAGGCAATCCGAGCCATTTTTACCAATTGAATCAATATGTTGAAACTTATAATTTACATTTGTTATATATCTCATTGTAAGAGCCGGGTCCTTTTTAAATTTAAACTGCATCTCAACCGGTAGCGGATTTGAAATAGAGTATGTTGCTTTGCTTAAAATATTTGCCTTAGCTTCAATTGTTCTTTTTAGCGAATCTGATTCGTATAGATAATAGTCGGTCAATTCGTAATTATTCCATTTAGTAATTTTTTCTACGCTTCTATTAACCGGCAATAGATCATAATTAAGCCAGTAAAACTCAAATTTCCATAAAGAATCATTTATTTGAGTTGATATTTGTTTCGCAAATAGTTTAATAAACGTCGTGTCTGCTTTATATTGAAATTCTCTGTATTTTCCGTTATAATCCTGATCCCATTTAATGTAATCAATAATATTATGGGTTTCGATTTTGTTGGTATTAGACTGACAAGCGATTATTATAAGTAATCCAAATAAAATTAAAGTTTGCTTCATATTTCTTTTGTGTAATGTTAATAATTCAATTTATTTTAATGACGATTGAACAAGCTTATTATTTTACCTCCCCACCACAAAAATGCCACCACTTACATTTCCTACCCGAACATAATAAACTCCCTCCGGCAGCGCAGAAACATCTATTCTTACTCCCTCTCCTTTGGAGAGGGCCGGGGTGAGGTCTCCAGAGGTTTGTGTGAGGTTCTTCAGTTCCTCCCCAAGCATATTATAAATCCGGATTAATGAACCTTCCGAAGGTTTCAAACCTTCGGAAGGTTGGCTAATATTTATAATATCAGAAACTGGATTTGGGCTAATCTTTATTCCAGCGGGCTGTGGCGGCTCTGGCTCTTTCACTGAAATATATCTCTGGTGGGAACGGAATAATCTGCCATCTTGCATTCCAACATAAATATAACCATCAGGGGAGGTTTCAATACATGTAGGTTTATCATCATTATTTCTAATCATCATTGTATCGGATATGTCTTCAAAACTGCTTAAATCACTTTTATAGCGTCTTACATCATATTTAAAATCCTTAATGGTTGTGTCCCAATTCGTACCAGAGGTTATGAAATTATACATTGAATCTAATGCAAAAGGTCGATACAAAGGTTCATAATTAAAGTACAAATATCCTGTGTCTTTAACCCAAGTATTTCCATTATCTCTTGATATCACTTTGTCAGAATAATCCGAACTAATGCCGCAATCACTTTTCGGATTGAAAAGAATAGGGACATATTGATCTGGACAAGTTGTGCAATCAATTGGTTTCCTAACATATTTCCATGTTTTGCCTGTGTCTATGCTTTTTTGGATGGCGTAATCTTTTGAGCTTACAGCGAATAATTCGCCAAAATTATTAAATGCGATTCCTTTTGGCCAAGAATAATCCCAACAACCTCGGGCATACCAAGTATCTCCATAATTGGTAGAATAATATATTTGATGTCCAGTATTTGAACCGGTAACAATCATACCATTTGATAATTCTAAGAAATTTGTAGGATTAAGCCACTGCAAAATTCCTGTGCTATCATCTGGAGCAGAATCTCCTGAATAATCCCAAGTTTTACCACCATCTTTGGAACGACTCACTCCACTACGACTCTGATAATTATATCCACTAACAAAAATAAATCCATTCTTTGCTATAAAAAGATTATAAGGCACCCAATCTAATAATCTATCCCAAGAGATACCATTTTTAGATGATTTAGAAATTCCTGCATGTCCAGCGTAACCAATGAAAATATCATTGGATTTATTAAATGTCATACAAATGATTATAATACTATCTTTTGGACTATTTATTTCATCCCAAAATACCTCTTTCGAATATATAAATTCGGAAGATATAAATAATAAAATTATATAAATTTTAAGCATATTAACTCCAAAAAATAAAACATGAATAGTGATAAATACATCACTATTCATGTTTAAATTATCAACTAATTATCTTTTTAAAATCATTTGTTCACGTGAAACTATATTGCCCTCAATGGATAATATACAAATATAATTTCCATTAACTAAACCATCACCATAGAAGGTAGCAATGTTTTTCCCCTTTTTCAACTTACCCTGATATAATAATTTAATCTCTCTTCCTTCTATGTCTAATATCTGAAGTTTTACATCAACTTCTTCATTTAATCTAAATTCAATTATAGTTTGATTATCAAATGGATTCGGATAAATAGCCGTTATGCCCGTTACTTCTTCTTTTTCCTTAGTTGGTTCAGTTTGAGAGCCAATTGTTTTATAACTACCTCCAGGTGGCGGGGCTTCTGTGGTAACTATACGAGTGATATTACCCAATATTTGTGTATGGTTATAAATAATCAAGGATTTTGAGCTGCTCTTGAAGTTCATCTCCGCTAAAGCAGTCAAATTGGTAATTATTAAAAGAATACATAGTATAAATTTCATGTGTACCTTTCTATTCATGTTGGGATGGTTCTAATATTAGACAGTATTTTTTCTATTAAATCATAATAAGGTTTTTCGTTCATGCGAGCTATTGTTTTAATTATCAGTGACTTTTCAATTGTAAGAATTTTATTGGTTCGTACTTCACTCCTTTGTACAAGCAAATTATCTAACATAAAATCTTCGATCAAAAACGAGAAATTATCGTTGCGAATTACAGAGCTCATTTGAGCGATTATCACATCATTTGTCGAATTTAATCTGTAATTCGAGATAACAATTGCAGGTCGCTGTTTATATTGAGTTAGGTTACTGAATGGAAACGGAACAATGATTATGTCTCGGGTAAAGAATTTCATATATTATCCCAAACATCATTAGCTGGATTATTCCATTCTTCGGCAAATGAAGGTTCAGCAAGTTTATACCTTGACAAATTATCTGAAATAAAGTCACTATCAGGATTTAATATTGAAATTTGAGGAATTTTTAAAAAATTAACCAATTCAATAATTTCACTATTATCCAGTAGTTCAATCTGACTTTTTATTGTTTCAAGTGTATTCATAATAACTCCAATTTATATAAAATAAATATCGACGTTCAATTATATTTCTTATTTTACCTCCCCACCACAAAAACAGCACCGTTCACATTGCCAACTCGAACATAATAAACGCCTTCCGGCAGCGCAGAAACATCGATTCTTCCTCCCCTCTCCTTCGGAGAGGGGCCGGGGGTGAGGTCTCCAGAGGTTTGTGTGAGGTTCTTCAGTTCTTCCCCAAGCATATTATAAATCCGGATTAATGAACCTTCCGAAGGTTTCAAACCTTCGGAAGGTTGGCTAATATTAATAAAATCACACGCTGGATTTGGGCTAATCTTTATTCCAGCGGGCTGCTGCGGCTCTGGCTCCTTCACTGAAACATAACGCTGGTGGGAACGGAATAATCTGCCATCTTGCATTCCAACATATATATAGCCGTCAGGAGAGGTTTCTATGCAAGTTGGAACGTCGGAGCGACTATTAAAAATTCCATCAGTAATATCTTCATAGCTGCTAAAATCATTCTTGCAACGTCGTATTGTTCTTATATAATCTTTAACAGAATCATGATATATCCATCCCGAAGTAATGAAATTGTACATGGAATCTATACAATAAGGAGGTAAAAAAACCGTTTCGACATCGCTTGTATCAATCCATGTTTTACCTTGATTATTTGTGATTGCTGCATGTATACCCTCTATACCATAATCACTTTTCGGATTGAAAAGAATAGGGACATATTGATCTGGACAAGTTGTGCAATCAATTGGTTTCCTAACATATTTCCATGTTTTGCCTGTATCTATGCTTTTTTGGATGGCGTAATCTTTTGAGCTTACAGCGAATAATTCGCCAAAATTATTAAATGCGATTCCATTTGTGCCGGAATAATCCCAACATCCATGGGCAAACCATGTATCACCAAAATCGGTTGTATAGTGTATTTGTCGTGATGAAGACGAACCAGCTACAATCATTCCATTAGCTAATTCTATAAAATTACTTACCCAAAACCATTGCATTTTACCAGTACTATCGTCTGGAACTGAATCACCTGTATGCTTCCAAGTAATTCCGTAATCTTTAGATATTACGACACTTATTCCAATACTATGTGCCGATCCAAACAATATTCTTTCCTTTGAAAAAAATAAATTAGTAACAGTATATTGTGCACTTAAAAGCCATGTTTTCCCATTATCAGTTGATTTTCTAATATAATCTTCACCAACATATATGTTATTACTATCATCAAAAGTAATTGCATTAATCCCAGAAATATTAATAGGTGGGTAATTTAATTTTTCCCATAGAAAATCTTTGGAATATAAAAAACTGGTTAGATATACGAACCAAATTAAAAATATTTTTATCATATTAACTCCAAAAAATAAAACATTTATAATGATTTATTTATCACTATTCATGTATAAATTACCAATTAATTATCTTTTTAAAATTATTTGCTCACGAGAAATTATATTGCCTTCGATGGATAAAATACAAATATAATTTCCATTGGATAAACCATCTCCATTAAATGTGGCAATGTTTTTTCCTTTTTTCAATTTACCGTTATACAAAACTTTTATTCCCCGACCTTCCATATCAATTACTTTTAAATTAATAAACCTCATCGTGTGATCCATAAGACAATAAAATTATTTCTGTAAGATTGTGGTTAATGATCCTGATTTGGAAAATGATTCTTTGGTCGTATTCAACTGTACAAGCGTAATTCCCTAATAAATTTCCCTTCAGTTTATGTGTATGAAGTAGTGGATGAAATATATCGGATTCGAGTAATTCTAATGCAAAATTAATTTTTTCTGCAAGTTCAGGTCTAAATTTGATGGACTTTTTTACAGCTCTTATGAAATTATGCGTCCACACAAACTCAATCATGATAATATCTCTTTCTTTAATTTTTCACGATTACCGCGGGATACATTATTGTTTTGATAATCAATCATTCCGACTTCAACATCCATTTCAATTTGTTTCCGATGTTCTGAAATTATTTTTTTATTTAAAATATCTACTAATAATTCCTGTTCTGAAATGTCGAACTCATCGACTGTATCTAAAAGTTCATCGAAAGTTGGTTTCATTATTTCCTCAAATTATTTAAAATTCAATTAAACGAATAACACTTTTCTTTATTTTACCTCCCCACCACAAAAACAGCACCGTTCACATTGCCTACTCGAATATAATAAACTCCTTCCGGCAGCGCAGAAACATCGATTCTTCCTCCCCTCTCCTTCGGAGAGGGGCCGGGGGTGAGGTCTCCGGATGTCTGGGTGAGATTCTTAATCTCTTCCCCAAGCATATTATAAATCCGGATTAATGAACCTTCCGAAGGTTTCAAACCTTCGGAAGGTTGGCTAATATTAATAAAATCACACGCTGGATTTGGGCTAATCTTTATTCCAGCGGGCTGCTGCGGCTCTGGCTCTTTCACAGAAACATATTTTTGATGGGAACGGAATAATCTGCCATCCCTCATTCCTACATAAATATAGCCATCTGGGGAAGTTTCTATGCACGAAGGTTTATCTGAATTTGTTTTAATGATCATTGTATCGGATATATCTTCAAAACTACTTAAATCACTTTTATAGCGTCTAATATCATATTTAAAATCCTTAATGGTTGTGTCCCAATGCGTACCAGAGGTTATGAAATTATACATTGAATCTAATGCAAAAGGTCGATATAAAGGCTCATAATTAAAGTACAAATATCCTGTGTCTTTAACCCAAGTATTTCCATTATCTCTTGATATCACTTTGTCAGAATAATCCGAACTAATTCCGCAATCACTTTTCGGATTGAAAAGGATAGGGACATATTGATCTGGACAAGTTGTGCAATCAATTGGTTTCCTAACATATTTCCATGTTTTTCCAGTGTCAATGCTTTTTTGGATGGCGTAATCTTGGCTGCTGAGGCAGAATAGTTCGCCAAGATTATTTACTGCTATTCCCTGACAGTCTGAAGCCTTATCACCCATATAGATATCGTACCAAGAGTCCCCTTGATCGCTTGTAAAATAATACCATGAAAAATCATGATGACCTGCTAATATAGTTCCATCACCTAATTCGATAAAATTTGTTACTCGCATCCCATTATAATCTTGATAGATTGTTCCAAAAACAGTTGCTAACTTTGTTGTATCCCAAGTTTTACCTCCATCCTTTGAGCGATATAGACAAGGACAATAATAATTCGTTGAAGAAAATAAATAATTATTACTTGAAACAAAAAGACATTGTGGTATTCTATCAAAAATTATTTCCCATGATTTCCCATGATTAGTTGATTTATATATTGAACCATAAGTAAAAGCTGCAAAATATATATTCCCATTTTTATCAAATGTTATTGATTCAATTTCTTGTGTTGAATCTTTTTGAAAATATAACAAATCCCAAAAATTTTCCTTTGAAAAAGCATAAGACTGTAGTATAGTCAATAAAATAATAATTTTCATCATTTCAACTCCAAATATAAAAGAACCTGTATCATGCAATTAATATCAGCACTATACAGGTCCAAAGTTTAAAAATTATTATCTATTTAAAATGATCTTCTGCATTGAAATTACATTACCATCCAAAGAAAGTAAGCATACATAAGAACCATTTACAATGCCATCACTATAAAATGTAGCTATATTATTTCCTTTTTTCAATTTTCCATTATACAAAACTTTTATTCCCCGACCTTCCATATCCATAATTTTAAAATAAATATAAATTGATTATCATATTCCAGTTACTATACCGGACTTGCTGCTCCTACTGCGTCATTTATTATCACAATATTTGACGGCAGTGAGAATAATGTCCCGTGCTGTGCCCTCACACGATATGCTACCTTCTGATTCGGTGGCTGATTATCGTGTATAAATTTAGTCTTAGTGATTGTCACAACCGAAACAAACGTTGTGGCAGTCCCATATCTCGCCTCCAATGAATATAAAGTTCCCGAAGCATTACCGTTAGCCTTCCATTTCAACTGATAAGCGCCCGGTTGCAGAACATCATACACCAAATCAATCGGCGGAAACGGAACCGCTGCCGGTGGCGGGTGCGAACCTGCAACAGTCAAGCCCATACTCGCTTTTAATGATTCGCTCACGGAAACATTTTTCTGAATCTTTTGAGCCAATTCCCTTGCTTTTGCCACCAATGATGCTCTTGCTGCATCTTTTGCCTGAGTTGCGGCAGAGGCTGCATCGCGCTTCATCTCGAAATCAGTCATTGCGGCATCGAAATTAGATTTAAGAGTAGAGATTGCCGTATAATCTCCCGAAAGTAAACCTAATGTAGTTAAATTAGTGCCCATTATGGATGAAAACGGTTCCATCCACAACTGTAAGTCTGTGTCCCTTTTAGGGATATAATCCCGTCCTGACATAATAGACCTCATTTTTTTGAATAAACAGTTAATTAGTATATATTAGGATATAATCCTCTGTTTAAATCATTTGGTAAACTCAATTTTTACCGGCACTCTTGCAATTTTTACCGGCACTCTTGCAGTTTTTACCGGCACTCTTGCAGTTTTTACCGGCACTCTTGCAGTTTTTACCGGCACTCTTGCAATTTATACCGGCATTCTTGCAATTTATACCGGCATTCTTGCAATTTATACCGGCACTCTTGCAATTTATACCGGCACTCTTGCAATTTTCACCGGTATTTTCTCTTTCGTTGCCGGTATTTTCTCTTCTGTTGCCGGCATTATTTCTTACGTTGTTTATACTTTTTCTTTCGCTACCTGCACTATATTCAAATATATTGTATAAGACTCATTTATTATTTATTTATTTTATTGTATTGGATAAAAAAAATAAATTTATTTTTGATTCATGTAATTTATACAGATTCAAGAATTATTTGAATGCTGATATTTGCGACAGTATGTTGTGGTGAATCCACAAAATCCGTTAGCGGATTGAGGAATAATCAACCTTGTAAAATATTTAAATAAACCCAAATATTTCATTAAGATTTAACGTAATTGAAATATTATACGTTAATAAAGAGCTTTTTTAAATCTCCCCTACCCCTCTTTAGCAAAGAGGGGAATTTAGTTAAATCCACCTTTGAAAAAGGGGGTAGGGGGATTTTCTATTGCCTAATGAAATATTTGGGATAACGGAATATGATTACTTTTTCAATTTTATATCATCAGGTATAAAACAAGTCGGGTCTTCGGCAAAACTATCTCCCGAAGCTGCCCAGGCTTTGCCACGGCAGCCGCCGCATAATACATTAAATCTGCAATTTCCGCAACTGCCGCCAAGATTGTCGCGGTTTCGCAGCTTCTGAAGATATTCGGAATTCCTCCATATTTCATTAAACGGCTTTTCACGAACATTTCCGGCGGAAACTTCAACAAAAGGGCATGGCCATATATCTCCGTTCGGCTTTATATATGCCAAACCTATACCTGCCGTACAGCCATGAAAAAAGTTTTTAGCAATTTTTATATGATAATCCTGAAATTTACCTTTTTTAATCAGCATATTTGGCCAGTATTGTGGCGATGCAACAGGTTCAATAATGGGAGTAATATCTTTTTGCCATTTCAATAAATTATTCATAAGAGAGCGGTTTTTTTCAATTGAAATAACCTTCTCTTCTATATTTGCTGCCCTGCCGACACTGACTAATTGATAATTAAGAACAATTGCTGCATCTGCCTTGTCGGCAAACTGCAAGATTTCCTGAATTTTATTTATATTATATTCCATTGCAGTTATATTAATCTGCAAGATAATACCATTTTTCCTGCACGCTTCGATACCTCGAAGTGCAAGTTCAAAAGCATCTTTTCGCTGACGGATATGATTATGCACTTCCGGGTCGATATGATCCAAGCTGATTGCCAGACCATAAACACCTAATTTCTTCAATTCTTTGGCCATGGCATCATCAATATCAATAGCATTTGTGGCAATCACATTTTTAAAACCAATCTTTTGACTATATGCCAACAAATCAAAAAGATCCTTGCGCACCAATGGTTCGCCGCCGGTATAAACCAGCATACGGAATTCTTCACACTTAGCAATATCCTCGATTAATCGAAAGCCTTCAGCGGTGTTGAGTTCATCTTTTTGTGGTTTGCCTCCGTTTGCATGACAATGCAGGCAACGTTCATTACAGGCGGTTGTAATTTCCCAAACAGGATGGTTAGGAAAACCGATACATCCCATTCCAATTGCACCGGCAGAAACCGGAAGGGTTGAAAATCCATGCCTGATAAGCCATTGTAAAGATTTATTCCAACCGATTAATGAAGAATATAAAACGAAAGAGCCCGCCTGTTTGAATGCTAATGCAGGCGGATTTAGATAATGCTTAACTTTATTCATATCAAATAGTATATGCGATAATAACCAGACTTGACAGTAGATTCTGAACAATTGTCAATGCACAAACAGGTTCAAGTGTTTTTGGTTTTTTATGAAAATTAAATATAAGAAAAGTTGCTAACAGAACGCTTAAACCAATAGGAATAAAAAGTAGAAGTTTCCCCGGCAAAACATTTAGATACATAAGCATAACTATTGTAAAAATATATTTAGCCTGAAAAATAATATAAATCAGGCGGCTTTTCTTTAAACCAAAGCGAACAACAAGGTTCTTCTTATTAACTTCAGTATCGGCTTGATTATCAGGAAATTCATTTATAAAAATTACCAAGAATATTGACAAAGCCATTGGACTGGCCAAATAAAATAATCTGTAATCAAATTGTCCGGTTAATAAATAGAAAATCGTGAATACAGGTAAAAAGCCATAACAAATACTAATTAATAACTCGCCTATGCCCCGCTTTACCCAACGAAGCGGTGGAACCGAATAAAAATAACCGGAAAATAATCCTATTGCTCCTAATGGTAAAGTCCAGAAACCGGTTTTAAAGTAAAATTGTATAAATATACCAATTAGGATCGATATTACTGCACAAATATTTGCTGCCTTGAGTACACTTTTAGGATTAATATTGCTGCCGGCAAGAGCTTTTGAGCCGCCCGCAAATTCACTAATCCAATATTTACTTGATAGGTGATCTTCTTTTTGATCAAAGTATTCACCGGCAAAATATGTGCTCAGCATTATTGTTATTACACCCAGCGAAGCTACGAATACCAGAAACCAATTAACAGGAAAGCCAGTATATGACGCCCAAAATGAAGCAGCCAGAACAGGTGCAAGACCAACGGTGTGAAAAGGAAGTCTTGATAATTTGAGCCATGTTTTAATTTTACTTTGCATATTCAATTTTTCATTTTTGTATTTTAAACATTTACAAAATTATGGAAAAATTGAAGATTAACAAAGATATTTCTCAATAATTATCTTTTTGCTTCGTTTATTCCATGTTAAATAAAAATATATTAAAAAAATACATGAAAAAATTCGAATTAGTTTCTAATTATAAACCTGCCGGAGATCAACCCGAAGCCATCAGAGAATTAACCGAAGGGCTGAACCGCGGAGATAAACATCAAACTTTATTAGGCGTTACAGGCAGTGGAAAAACTTTTACTATCTCTAATGTAATCGAAAAGGTACAGAAACCAACTTTGGTAATTTCTCCTAATAAAACACTTGCGGCACAGCTCTATAGCGAATTTAAAGCTTTTTTCCCTAATAATGCTGTTGAATATTTTGTCTCCTATTATGATTATTATCAGCCCGAAGCTTACATGCCCTCGACGGATACTTATATTGAGAAAGATTTTTCTATAAATGATGAAATTGACCGCCTGCGCTTGCGTGCTACAAGCTCTCTTGTCGATAACAGACGCGATGTGATTGTTGTTGCATCCGTTTCCTGCATCTATTCAATCGGACGAAAAGAAGATTTTATCGAAAGTTTGCTCACATTACGTGTTGGGCAGTTGATTTCCCGTCAGGTTCTCATCTACGGACTCACAAATTTATATTTCACTCGCAATGATTATGAATTTCAACGCGGTACTTTCCGGGTTCGCGGCGATGTAATCGATATTATTCCAGCTTATGAAAATCAAGTTGGAGTCAGAATCGAGCTTTTCGGAGAAGAAATCGAGCGGCTAAGTTATATTGAAGCATTTACCGGAAAAATTGTTGAAGCCATTGATTCCGTCGTAATATTTCCAGCAAAATTATTCGTTACTTCCGAATCGCAACTTGCTCGCGGAATGACTTTAATCCGAGATGAACTCTATGAAAGATTAGCCCAACTACGCTCGCAGGAAAAACTTCTCGAAGCCCAACGCTTAGAACAACGCACTCTCTTTGATCTCGAAATGATGAAAGAAGTTGGTTATTGCTCCGGTATCGAAAATTACTCAATGCACATCTCCGGCCGTGATTTTGGCGAACGCCCACACTGTATTTTCGACTTCTTTCCCGACGATTACCTCCTCATTATCGATGAATCCCACGTGTCCGTCCCCCAACTCCGTGCCATGTACAACGGTGATCGCTCCCGAAAATCCACACTCGTCGATCATGGCTTCCGATTGCCCTCCGCTTTAGAAAACCGCCCCCTCCAATTCACCGAATTTGAATCAATTGTTAAAAATGTCGTCTATGTTAGCGCTACACCCGGAAGCTATGAACTCGAAAAATGCGAAGGCGTTATCGTTGAACAGGTAATTCGACCAACCGGATTACTTGATCCCGAAATAAATGTTCGCCCAATAAAAAACCAAATCGATAATTTACTCCATGAAATCAGATTAAGAGTTGCAAAAAAGGAACGAATTCTCGTTACTACACTTACAAAACGAATGGCCGAGGATTTATCAGAATATTTCCAGAATCTCGGTATAAAAGTTGCCTATATTCACTCCGACGTAGTCACCCTCGAAAGAGTCGATATCATCAGAAATCTCAGAACCGGCGAGTTTGACGTCCTCGTAGGCGTCAATTTATTGCGCGAAGGCTTAGATTTGCCAGAAGTTTCACTTGTTGCCGTATTGGATGCTGATAAAGAAGGTTTTCTGAGGTCCGAACGCTCCTTGCTTCAGATTGCAGGACGTTGCGCAAGGAATGTTGAAGGTTTAGTGATCTTATATGCTGATAAAATCACCAAATCTATGCAATTTTTGATTGATGAAACCAATCGCCGCCGTATTTTACAACAGGCGTATAATATAGAAAATAATATTGATCCCCGAACAATATATAAATCCCTTGAAGAAATTCTCAGTTCCACTTCCGTTGCCGATATTCAGGCTTCACATGTCAAACGCGGAACCGATGCCGAAGCCGATCGCAAGAAAAGAATAGCCGAGCCTCTGTCCGTTTATATGACCGAGCAGCAAAGAACAGATTTGATTAATCAACTTTATACCGAGATGAAACGAGCAGCTAAGGATCTTGATTTTGAACGTGCTGCCGAGCTACGAGATGAAATTCAGCGCCTTAAAGATGCTTATAATAATGAGCCGGCAAAGAAAGGAAAGAAAGCTGTTTGAAATAAAATATTGTAAAAAGATGATGTGATTAATTATAATATTGATTTTATATATTATAATCATTAAAATATTATATATAATATCATTTCCTATTTCAGAAAAATAAAATCAAGCTCTGACGAGGACGTTTAAACTACTATAAATCAAAGTAGAACAGACGTCTTCGTCTGATTTATCGATTAATATCAAATAGGAAATGATATAATTACATAAAATATTATATATAATATATTCTCGAAACATTATAAAATGCAATTATAAACTATTAAAATATTATTGATAACAATCGAAAATATTCTAAATTCTTATAAATATCCTTTGAATCCCTCAGAAGTACTTTTGAATCCTTATAAACTTCTTTTGAATCCTTCAGAACATCTTTTGTTGTTCTTCAAAACATTTTCTTAAGCATTCAATTTATTATATGACGCTATCAAATTATATTTGAACGCATGCAATTATTAATATGACAAATTCAAAACATCATCGGATGCATTCAAAACACCATCGGACGCATTCAAAACATCTTCTCGCGCATTCTAAGCTATTTATTATAAATTCAGATACTCTTTTTCAGATGTCGGAAGTTGATTATATCTAATCTGAGTTAGATTTAAAGGAGATTTCTTAATATCTTAATTATAAATATTATTATTTATATATTATATCTTTTCCTATTTGCAATTAATCGATAAAACAGACGAGGACGTCTGTTCTACTTTGATTTATCCCAAATATTTCATTAGGCAAGAGAAAATCCCCCTACCCCCTTTTTCAAAGGGGGATTTAACTAAATTCCCCTCTTTGCAAAAGAGGGGTAGGGGAGATTTAAAAAAGCTCTTTATTAACGTATAATATTTCAATTCCGTTAAATCTTAATGAAATATTTGGGTTTATAGTAGCTTAGCCGTCCTCGTCTGAGCTTGATTTTTATTATTCTGAAATAGGAAATGATATTAAATATTAGTTCTATAGTAATATATAACTCAATCTCAGTTAGTTTTAGGTTAAACTGAACATGATTATCGTATCAATAATGTATTTATAACGAATAATTAATCATTCACCATTAATAATTAACCATTCAGAGGCTATTTTTCCAGATTAATTCTGCTTAATAGCTCACGCGCCTGATGATCGGACTGGTCGGCGGCTTTATAAAGTTCAATAGTTCTTTGAGCTTCGGCTTCGGCTTCTTTATAAAACTTTCTTTTATAGAGTAAATTGGCATGACAGAGGGCAAATGCAGGCTCTTTATCAATTTTGACAAGGGCAGCCATCCAATCGGTAGCAGATTTTAGCAAATCCTGATCGGTGCAATTGTCAGCAATAAAGGAGCAAAAGCCGTTGACCATTTTATGATCCTGCATATTAGATTTTTTAATATAATCGGCCAGCGGATCTTTTAATTTGGACCAATTTTTTGAAAGTTGATAAAAGGTCGCTTTGATATATGGAACGAGAAAAACCTTATTTTCCTCCAAATAATACTTTTCGATCAACTCCAAACTACTATTGAGCTTAGATTCATCTTTATCTTTGAAAGATTCTTGAATTTTGCTATCGATATAACCATAAAGTTTGGTTTTCACTTCGTCAATACCAAATAATTCTATATATTTTTGAGCATTATTGATAAAGAAATCCATGTATTTTTTGTTAAGATTGAATTTCGCCATGACAGTCCAAGCAACTTCATTAAATAAATCCTTTTGCTTGTCCAAATAGCCGAAGATAGCGGCAGAATCGGGGGCTTTTTTATCAGATTTCTTTTTCATCGAATTGATAAGGAAATCGGGGAAATCCAAATCAACTTTATTTGAAATTCCTTTAGCTTTGATTTGATTAGCAGGAATGAGAGCGGTATTTAGTAAACCGAGGAATTCGGCGGGTTTGTGAAAGCCGGGGATCCGGTAAACCAAAGCACCGTCGGGATTGAAGACTAAAAAAGTTGGGAAACTTGATACGCGGTATTTAAGGGCCATTTTAATCCCAAATCCTTCTTCCATATCTAACTTGAGGGAGATAAATTTGCTATTCATAAATTCGCCGACAGTGCTGTCGGAGAAAGTTTCTTTATCCATAGTCTTGCACCAACCGCACCAATCAGTGAAAGCATCGACAAAAATATATTGATTATTTTTTTTAGCATCGGAGCAAATGGAATTCCAATCGGATTTGGACCATTTCGCAGCGGAAAAAGCCTGACAATTGAGCAAAAGCAAAGAAAGAAACAGTAAATAACGCATAAAAAATCCAGAATAAATTTAAACAATAAAAATAAATAATAAAACGAAATAGGTTAAAATTGCACTAATTTCCTACTGTTACTTTTTTTAGGGATTGCCTTAATAATTGACCTCAAAGCGAAATTTACACTCTTTGAATCAGGGAAATATGATGCAATATCCGAATCTAAAACTATAGTTTTAACTTGATCAGACTTAATAATAATTGTCTTATTATCTTCAGAATATAATTGTGCATATTTATTGGGTAACGAATTTTCGAAATCAAAAGGGCCAATATCGAAATCTTCAGCAACTGGGTCAATTTTTGTATTTTTCATAATTTTTTCTTTCGGCAGAATCGGCTTTACGTGCTGAAATAATTCTTATTCTATCATTTCTTTCAGTAAAAGCAGTGATTATTAATCTGTTTTTATTCGATAATCCTATAATATGCCATCTGTTTTCTAAAAAAGAGTGTACTTTATCTTCGGAAATTCTTGCGAATGGATCATTGAAAACTGTTTTAGCTTCATCGAAACTTACTAAATGTTTTTTCAGATTTCCATCCGATTTGATATCATCCCATTCAAATAACAATTATTAAAAATCCTAATCATTCCACGTATTTTTTGAAGATAATAAATCATAAATATTAAATTATTTTACTTTACAGAAGTCCACTTTACTATATAAAATTCTATAAAAAGCTCCCTACCAAGCTGTCTAAAATCTCATAACTCATAACTATTAAGCTATTGTGACTTCATCACACAAATAAACATCCTGAATTGTATTGAGCAGCTTGGCGCCTTCTTCCATCGGACGCTGAAAAGCTTTACGCCCGGAGATCAAGCCCATTCCACCGGCACGCTTGTTGATAACGGCAGTTGCTGTAGCTTCAGCGAAATCATTTGCTCCCGATGCACCACCACTGTTGATTAATCCGGCACGCCCCATATAGCAGTTTGCTACCTGATAACGACATAAATCGATTGGGTGATCGCTTGCAAGTTCGGTATAGATACGTTTATCAAACTTTCCATAACTTGAACTACCCATGTTAAGTGCCTGAAAGCCACCATTATTTTCGGGTAATTTTTGTTTAATAATATCGGCTTGTATGGTAACGCCAAGATGATTTGCCTGACCGGTCAGATCAGCCGAAACATGATAATCTTTATCCTTTTTAAATTCCGGATTACGCAAATAGCACCACAGAATTGTAGCTAATCCTAACTCGTGAGCATAAGCAAAAGCATCGGCTACTTCCTGAAGCTGGCGACCAGATTCATCGGAACCGAAATAAATTGTTGCTCCCACAGCAGCAGCACCCATATTATAACATTGATCAATACGACCGAACATGATCTGGTCGAATTTATTCGGCATAGTCAAAAGCTCGTTATGATTTATTTTTACAATAAAAGGAATTTTATGTGCATATTTACGAGCTAAAAATCCTAATACTCCAAAAGTTGAAGCAACTGCATTGCAGCCGCCTTCAATCGCAAGTTTAATAATATTTTCAGGATCGAAATAAATAGGATTCTTTGCAAAACTGGCTCCAGCTGCATGTTCAATTCCTTGATCGACAGGTAAAATAGATACATAACCTGAACCGGACAAACGCCCGCTTTTGAAGAGCCACTCTAAGTTACCAAGAACACGATTATTTCTATCGCTGTTCATAAATACATTATCGACGAAATCCGGCGATGGTAGATGTAATTGATTCTTTGAAATTTTAGGAGAATTAAATCCTAATAGATTTTCGCTCTGATTGCCCAATAGTTCTTGAATTTTCGTAAACATAAATCACCAATATATATGTAAAAAATTTAGTTTCATTATTGCAACTACAAAATTAAGGAATTTTAGCAAGAATATAGTATATTATATAAGTTAAAAGTTAATAAAATTATAAGTTTATTTTTATCGTAAATTTTAATCTGATTCATCATTAGTAATTAAATAAAGTTACCAACCGGTAAGTTCATGGATTTTTTCAACTCTGATCATATGGCGGTTTCCAAGAAATTCTCCATATAAAAATGCTTCTGCTATTTCTTTTGCTTCTTCAATAGAAACGAGTCTGGCTCCAATCGTTAAAATATTTGCGTTATTATGTTCTTTGGAAAGTTTTGCAGCATCTGCACTACAGCAATTTGCAGCACGTATTCCCATTACTTTGTTTGCTAAAATCGCCATACCTATACCTGTACCACAAACAAGTATTCCAATATCAGCAACTCCTGAAGCAACACATTCGGAAACAGGTAAAGCATAATCAGGATAATCTACCGATTCTTCGGAGAAACATCCAAAATCAAGAATTTGCTGTGAATGCTGATTACGAAGAAATTCAATTAATAATTTCTTATATTTGAATCCTGCATGATCTGAACCGAAAGCTATTTTCATTTTTTCGCCTTAGTGTTTCTATTCAAAAAATTATCAACATTGCTATTTAGATTTGCATTTAACTATATTTACTTAGTAATTAATAACTAATGAATTTAATAAATTAAAAGTTAAATAGTAGCCTTTATTAATTATCAACATTTTGACTTTTTACTTGTTAAAAGTATCTTAATATCTTTTGACTTTGTTAGTAAATTTAAAAAATATTGTTTTTTCATTAGTTTTTATCTAATGATGTTGATAAAATTAAACTTTTACAAAAATTATCAACATCAAAACAAAAAGATAATGATTATAATTTAAAAGGATTTTAGTGAAGCCTTATTTAATTATCAACATATCCACAGCCTTTACTATAAATACAAAGTATATAAAACTCTCTCTTCACTATTATAAATCCAAATCAAAGAACTGAAGTGTTTGACGAAAAAATTATACTTTTATTGTTTTTTCTGTTACAGAAGATTCTAAAATTGTTAAAGTTTTAGTATTTGTATCAAGTTCTGCCAAAGTTCCGATTGGTAGTGGAATCTGGCTCTTCTCATGTCCGATAGGAAGACCTATTATAGCTGGAATGCCAAGTTCTTTTACTCTGTATTCAAATACCTGACGCAAAGTGAATGACCCTGAATATTGAAAAGGTTTTTTAGAATCAAGAGAAGCAAATTGTCCGAAAATAATTGCACAACAACTATCAAATTTACCCGCCAACCAAAGCTGAGTCAGCATACGATCTATTTTATATGGATGCTCTGATACTTCTTCAATAAATAAAATAGAATCTTTGGTATCTATCTCAAAAGCTGTGCCCAATGTGCTGACCAACATAGATAAATTTCCTCCGATTAGTCGGCCGGTAGCTTTTCCTTTATTCATTACCTGAATAGAAGGATGTTTGATTTTTATAGGTGTAAATTCTTTATTATTTAGAATAAGTTTTTTTAGATAATCTGTAGTAAACTGGTCGTAATTTGAAATACCTACAGGTCCGTGAAAGCATGTCAAATTTGTTTTTTTATTAATAGCAATCAGAAGTGCAGTAATATCGCTGAAACCCATGATTATTTTTGGTTTTATTAATAACGGAGAGAAATCAAGCAATGGAAGGATGCGCATTGTTCCATAACCGCCACGGGCGCAAATTATTGCATCAACATCTGTGCGGGCGATAAGTGAATTAAATTCATTTGCTCTGTCATCGTCCGGTGCAGAGAAATAGCGGTATTCCCAGCGCGTATTTGTGATTGTACTGCCTATTTCTACTTTGCAACCGAATTTCTTGTAAAAATTTATACAGCTTTTTATTTCTCCTAATGTTGTGGGACTTGCCGGTGCTGTAATCGCGACGACTGATCCTTCAGTAAGACCATTAGCCAATAGAGAGCCTTCCAATTTAAAAGGTGGTAATAATGCCTGCTGGACGAGATTTGCTGTTTTCATCGTCTTAAACGGTGCGGAACTCAGCTTTTGCGCTGCTACTGTTGCTCCGAATGTGAGTCCAATAAATTTTCTTCTGTCCATTATAAAATACCAAAAATACAAAAAAATTACTCTTTTTACATAACAAATAACATACCATAATAATCAATCAAATTTTTTTTTGTATTTTGCATCTTAGGTTTATAGAAAATTTTTATAGGTCGGGAAGCAATATTTGAAGATGATTAAATACATAATAACCATTATAGTTTTTGCAAATATTTATAATATGGATGCTCAGGATAGTGCCCGCATTGTTTGGTCAACGTTTTTTGGAGGTAATAATTTTGAATTTATTCGTGGATTATCTTTAAATGACATTCAGGATGTGTATATTTGCGGTCAGACTACTTCCGATAACTTTCCTACCAGTTCCGGTTGCTATTCTAATTCTTATATTAAAAATTACGATATGTTTGTTTCAAAAATAAGTTCTGATGGTAAATCCCTGCTGTTCAGCACTTATATTGGGAGTAAAGGCAATGATAATGCTTTGAATATTAAATTAGATAAATCATCTAACATTTATATTTGCGGGCAGGCTGATTCAAGTGATTTTCCTACTTCTGCATCTGCTTATTCTCGAAAAATCACTGGAACTGGTGGTGATGCTGTTGTGTTATCTTTATTTCCGGATGGATCTAATTTAATTGCCTCAAGTTTTTTAGGTGCTAAGGAGGATGACGCTGCTTTAGGCTTAGTGATTGATTCAATTACTAATTTAACTTATGGTGGATGGACTTATTCTTCTGATTTCCCTACTAAACCCGGTGCTTATCAGGTAAATAATTATGGTTGGGCCAATTGCTTTATTACTAAAATGAATAATTCTATGTCCAATCTCATTTTTTCTACTTTCATTGGCGGTTTTAGCTCTGACGCTATGAATTCGTTAGCCTCTGATTCTTCCGGGAATTTCTATTTTACTGGTTTTGCAAGTTCCGCTAATTATCCAACTACTTTCAATGCCTTTTCTAAAACAAAAAATACAGGCAGGGATTGCTTTTTAACCGAGCTGAATAATAGCGGATCAAGCCTTATCTATTCCACTTTTATTGGCGGTAACAATGATGAATATGGCAATTCAATAAATTTTAATACGAATCCGTATATTTGCGGTTATACTTATTCAAATAACTTCCCATCTGCTGCCGGAGCCTATCAGAAGAGTTTTAAAGGAGGTTTGTATGATATATTTGTCAGTTCATTCAATTGTAATAGCGGCTCATTATTGGCTTCCTCATATATCGGGGGTATAAATTCAGAATATGCCAGTTCCATTGATTTTGATGATGATAAAAATATCCTTATTTCAGGTGTTAGCTGGTCCCCGGATTATCCCATTAGTACAAAATCATTTCAAAAAAACTTAGCCGGTGGTGGTGATGCAATTATAAGTAAATTCAATCCTGATTTATCTGCTCTTGATTATTCTATGTGGATGGGTGGAATCGTCGCCGAATCTTTCAATCAAATAAAATATCAGAATAAATCTATATTTTGTGCCGGATATTCCTGGTCATATAACTTTCTTGTCAGCGCGGGCGCTTTAGATACAAGTTACAATAGTTCCAATGGATCTAATGACGGTATTATCGTATGTCTTACCTTTGAGCCCGAATTTTTTATTAAATCAAAATATAAAGGCTCTGCTTGCGCCGGTGGCTCGTTTTATCTCAATTATATCGCAAATGGTAATTTTAAGCTTGGGAACACTTTTTTTGCTCAGTTGTCTGATTCAGACGGCAGTTTTACTGCTCCTGAAATTATCGGATCCAATAATTCTACCAATCTGAAAGATTCAATTCTTGTAAATATCCCTGATAATACTGTCCCCGGCACCAATTATCGAATCCGGATTTGTTCCTCCGATACTTCGATCACCGGTGCTGACAATGGATATGATATAGAAATTTATCAAAAACCTAATATTTTGTCCGATTCCATTCAATATATTTGTTCCGGCGATAGCGTTCAAATAAAAACTACTACAATAAATGGAAAATCGCCTTATAAGTATCAATGGAGCCCATCAGCCGGTCTTTCCGACCCTAATAGTGCTAATCCATGGGTTAAAATTGATAGCTCCGCAAGCTATGTTATCACCGCAATAGACATGAATTCTTGTTTGAATAGCTCAACAATCAATATTAAAGTTGATTATCCAGAAAAGCCAACACTGGAAATAAAAAATATCCCTCGCGCCTGCCAGACCGATTCTATGATTATTCATTCTACTAATAAATATTCCTCTTATCATTGGTATTATGAAAACAGCGTTTCTATTGGCACTGATTCGATATGTTCCGCCAATCAGTCCGGTAAATACTATTTAGTTTCGACAAACTCAAACGGCTGCAAATCAGTCTCCGACACTCTTTCGATTAATATTGATAGCAATAAATATTCTATAGAATTAATTTCTTCATTAAATAAAGACGGACAATTTAGTTTCGATACCTGCCATTATCCCAAAATAGTTTACAAATATCTAAAATTTAACAATAGCAGCAAGATTAATGACACAATTTACGACGCATATCTTCAAAAGAACCTTCTATTCTCTGTTCCGCCATATCAATTTCCTCTTCCCATTGCTAATGGAGAACAAATAAATTTAACAGTAAGCTTCAATCCTCTATTACAAGGTATATTTTATGATACATTACTTGTAAATAGCCTGTGCCCCACTAAAATTCCACTAATAGCCGTTTCGGAATATGATCAAATAAATGGGAAAACTAATTGTGATCTATATTTTAATATAAATATAATAAAAATATCCGAAATAAAATCCCTCATTTCTACTTCACCTTATCCAAATCCTGCTTCCAATCTAATTAATATAGATTACATTTCCAAAAAAATCCCTTTCGATGATTTATTGAACAATATAGAAATTAGAAATATTTTAGGAGAAAGAATTAATTTACCCATAGATCATATATTAAATGATTTAAATAATGATTTTACACAGGGCAAAATAATTATGAACACTGAATATTTAGTCAGCGGCAATTATTTATTGAAATTTAATAATAAAATATATGGAATATATATAATTAAATAAAAAATGAAGAGCTTATATGAATAGTAGTATAGACAAGAATTATAGCTGTCATTCCTGCACATGCAGGAATCTCCTTCCAATAACACTTTGGAGCTATCCTATATGCGAAATTATGTGAAAACTCTTTATTATTATCATTCCCACGAATACGGGAATCCCCTAAAGGACATAGTTTGTCATTCCCGCGCATGCGGGAATCCCCTAAAGGACATAATTTGTCATTCCCGCGCATTCGGGAATCCCCTAAAAGAAATAGATGTGGTTTCCTGCATGCGCAGGAATGACAAGTTTAATGAAAAATATTATTATGATTATATAAAATATATTTCTTAATTTTGTAAGAATCATTCGTTCTTTGAAAAATACAGTACAAATTATTAAAAATATGATTCAGAAATTGTTCAGAATGCTTCCGATTATGTTTTGAATGCGCCAGAAGATGTTTTGAAATAGTTCAAAATACAATCAGGACATTTCAAACGCTCATCGGACGCATTCAAACGCTCGTCGGACGCATTCCATTCAAAATCTGAATTATTCAATTTAGATTATCTATTATTCAGAACTATTTTTGTTTTTATAAACTTGTTTTTTTTATTAGGAGATTTTATTTATGAACTCATCGAAAAGAAATTACAGCATGACAGATGCTGATTTGTGTATGTTTACCTCCAATCTTGTGGTTACAATGACTCGTGACCAGACAGAATTTACTGCTCGTGGCATTACGAGCACTATGGTAACGGCGTTGGAAACTCTTGGGAATGCTTTTGAAGTACTTCCGAATGATGTTTATTATCTTGCAGATATTATGGAAGCTGCTGAGAATAAGACTGCTTTGCGTGATTCTTGTACGATTAAACTTCGTAGTATTTTGGGATATGTTAAGATTAAGTGGGGATCGGGTTCACCGCAGGTGAGGCGTTTTGATGCGGGTGATATGACCCGTCAGGATGATAAAAAATTCCTTGTGACATGCCGCATGGCTGTTCGTATTGCTACGGATTATCTTTCCGATCTTACATCTATTGGTCTGACCGATGCGATGATTGATGATTTGGAGGCAACTGCCCAGCAATTGGAGGATACTATGAATGATATTGCTACGGCGCAGGCTAATAGGGATATTAAAGCTCAGGAGAGAGCTGATAAGGGTAATGAGATATATTCTTATGTTTCGCGGTATTGTGAGATTGGTAAAATTATCTGGGAGGACGTAAGTGAGGCTAAGTATAATGATTATATAATTTACGGCGGAAGCAGTTCGGGGCTTTCAAAACCTCAAAATTTGATTGCAAATTGGACTTCGGGTGATCCGTTAGTTAATCTGACATGGGATATTGTATCCGGGGCGGATTCATATGATATTTATCACTCGCCGGTTAATTTTGGGATGCCTTCGGGAACTTATGTATTTCTGATTGACATGCCTTCTTCGCCATCGGGAGTACCTTTTACGGTGAATAAACGCAATTATTACAAAATAAAAGCAAAATCAGGCTCTACGACGAGTGATTTTAGCGATGAGGCATGGACTGAGGTTGTGGACGGGACAGTTTAGGGAATCTATAATCATGGAATGAGTGAAACAAAATAAAAGATATATCACATGAAAGCCAAATTATTCTACACGCTTCTCCTGCTGTCGGCAATAAATCTGCAATCGCCGGCGCCGATTATGAAAATTTATCTCGCAGATGGCTCATCAAAGCAGTATAATCTGACGGAGAATGATTCGCTTTCAATTTTAAATAAAGCAGAGAAATCTCAGATGCAGATTTTTTATTTTCAAACGAAAGCGGCTTATTATCCGCACTATCTGGATGTCCACTATGATGTTGAAGGATTATCAATTAGATGTATCAAAGACAAATAAGCAATTAATCATTACAGATTTTAAAATATAAATCAAAAATACTCATCCGAGATGATTACAAACCACCTCGGATGAGTGAATACAATCTCCAGATTCTTACCATTAATAATTAACTGATCTCCGCCACTTCATCTTCCTTCAAACCATAAGTGCGCATCCAATATTGCTTTGTCAGCCGGGTATTTCCAGTCTGAGATATTTTGAAATCGCGCTCAATCTGCTGCAAATTATCTGACTGATCCGTCCTAATATGAAATTCGGGATATGTTCCGCTACCGAAATTCAAATCCACAAACCAGTGTATCAGTCGATTTATTGCTTCCTCAACAATATTAATATCTGCCATAACTACTTCCTGACGCACTTTATAATGTACAGCCGCCGCAGCTAATGAACCCGAACCAATTTCGGTTGTCAATGTTTGGGAAAGAATTGCCTTCGATATTTCACTATTGCAATAATTCATCAGCCGCTCGTATAAATCCACAGAACTCGTTTTCTGAGCTTCATGCAGACTCAGATTTATGTCCGAGGGCGTTACAATAACTGAATCTTCTGTCATCGAGGCAAGTTCTTCGGCTAATTTCTGTGATTCATCCTGTGTTACTCCGCGTGTATATTGTCCCAAAAGAATAGGCATTCCATATTTTTCCATAAAGCTCACCCAAAAACGAAGCCCTCCATAACAATCTTATTATGGAGGGCTTATTTCAATGTCAAATTCTAATTTACACCGGACTCACCGGAACCGTCGAATCATTCACTACGGCAATATTTGAAGGCGGGCCAAAAGTCGTACCCTTTTGGGCGCGAACCTGATATATTATTTTTACGCCCGGTATATTCCCCTGATGAATATAGGATGTTTTCGATGTCGTTATAACTCCCACCCAGTCATGCGAACCGCCGATTATTGCCTCTATGGCAAATAATGTGTTAGTCGAATTGCCATTCCGCTTCCATGTTAATTCATAAGTGCCACTTCCAACAACATTTGCAACCAAATCCATTGGTGGGAATGGAATCGGAGGCGTGGGCGGCGTACTTCCCGGAACAGTTATCTGCAACTGCGCTTTTAATTCGGTGGGCACACCAACTTTTGCTTGAATCCGCTTCACCAATGCACGAGCGTAGGTTTCGGCTGTGCCACGCACAACTTTTTTCCTTTCGGTAGCGGCTTTTGCTGCTGCCCGTTTTGTTTCATTATCAGTGATCGCGGTATCGAAATCACTCTTATCGGTGGACAATTGCGTCATTTCGGTGGACAATAAGCCTAATGCAACCAAATTTGCATTAGCGACGGTGATGAAATTCCCTAACCAATCCTGAAAATTGGGGTCTGGTTTAGGGATATAGTCCGTTGACATAAAAATACCTTTAGATTATTAAATAAAACGACAATTAAAATAATAAATAAACGTAATCTATTGATTTATATTGATAATTATTTATCATAATCATTACCTCGCGTTTCAAATATACAGCAATCTGTTCCATAATTATAGCATCTCGTTTCAAAAATACAGCAACCTGTTTCAAAAATACAGCAACCTGTTTCAAAAATACAGCAACCTATTCAAAATATACAGCAACCTATTCAAAATATATAGCAACCTGTTTCAAATCTATTCCCCTCTGTTCTAAAAATATTGCATTATAGACATTTTATATTTAATTTTATTGTAGAAAACTTTATATTTATCTTTCGTTGCCATGTTTTTCTAAGACGATGGTTTAAATTTATAAATTTATATTAAAAATATACATGTATTAATCAAAAGATAAACTTGTGTTAAGAAGTTCCTCTATCTTTTCTTGATCTAATTTTAATGCTTTTAAAAGACAATATTCTAAAATTACTTTTAATCTTCTACTAATCTCATATAAATCATATTTTGGATCTTCAAAATTAATAGTATCATCTAATATATGACTAAAATAATTTCTAATATAAACTACTTTATCTATAAATTCCTTTTCATTATCATAATTAATTATCAAATTCTTTTTAAAATTAGTTGATATTCCTGATAATATTCCCTTAAGCCTTTTTCTTAAACTAAATTCATTTGAATGTTTTAAGGTATCTATTAATTTATTTTGTAAATCAATATCTAAACTTTGAGGAATCGCAGACTTCATAATTTCGAAAACATTATTTTTGAAATCATTTTCATCTTGAATATAAAAATCATTAAATAATCGTCTATGAAATCCTTCAATTGCTTGAATATAACTTAAAAACTTACTTTCTAAATAATTAGAACTATTAAATTGAACAGCAAAATATAAATGATAAGCAAGATCAAATTTATCAATATTATTAATCCAATTTTGAAAAAATATTTCCTTAACTTCATTAATGCAATTAAAGGTAAACATCATATTACTTGGGAATTTTTTCTTATATTCAAAATTTTCACCTCTTGCTCTAATAAATAATTTTACAGTACTAAATTTATTAAATCTTGGTAAAATTGATTGGTCTATAATAGATATAGCATATAATTCTGAATGATAAACTGGTTTTTGAATCGCAAATGATAAAAAATCTTGTATCCTTCTTAATAATATCTCACAATCATTTAAAGTCAGTGGAATTAATGATGTAAATTGAATGGATGTTTCTTTTTTATAGCCCTCCATATGTTCATGGATCAAAGGACCAATGACAATATCTACAAATTCGAACGACATTTTAAGACTCTCATTAATATCAATAATAATTGGTTCTGTTTTATTGTTTATAAAACTCATCTGATTTTTATTAAATTCATGAGATATTGGATGTTCAATATTTACCCAATCATTAAGGCAATCAAAATATAAAGTAAATTTATCAAATTTTATTTTATCAAAATCGTTGAAATGCGAATTTTTAATAGTATAAATACATTCAAAATTTGATTTGTAAAATTTAAGATCATAATTATTATCATAAATAATATTTACTAATCCATCACTATTAACTAAGGTAAGATATTCAGTTTGTGAGAATATACCTAAAATAATTGAATGTTTTATTCTTTTAAATAATTTATCCTTATCAATTGAAAAAGCACCAAATAATTCAAGTTTTGACCAATTATCATTTTTAATAGTAATAATTCCTGGAATTTTGTCATCTGGACTTTCGGGTAACCACCAATATCCATTATATGATTGTTCTTCTTTCATAATATATCCTTTTATAATTTATCCTCTCTCCACCACTCCATTAACCTTGACTTTTACTACTTCGATAGCTTCTAATCCTTCGTTGTCAACTGCTTTTACGGCTATGCTGTGGGTTCCGGGTTTAAATTTGTGTTGTTGGCGACCTTCTTTGTCAAGCATTATTGATGCTTTGAACTTCTTTTCTTCTTCGTTGTATTCAAAATCCCAAGAATAGAACTCAACTCCTGCGTCGCTTTCTCCGATTGCAATAAATTCTATTTCACGAAGCGCCACTTTCTTAGAATCCGCCTTCTCAACCACCCCTGAATCTTCGCTACGCTCAGATTCTTTCCCCTCCTTGCTAAGGAGGGGATTAAGGGGTGGTACTCCTAAATCATTTATCTTTACACTCAATTTCGGTTTCTTGGCTATCGGAATAATTTCTTCGACCGTTACCAATTTAATTTCTACATTTTCTTCATTTTTCAAACGAGCTACTTCCTGAATTGCTCCTTTTCCAAAAGTGAAGGCTATAATATAACCAACAGCTAAGTCAGCAGCTTTATTTTTCTCGTAAAGCGCTTTGTCATATCTCATAACGGCTGAATGGAAATTATCAATTACATTTCTGCCGATATTATCCGAACGCTTTACCTGTATAGGCGAACCTTCGCGGGTGCGACCATCAAGCCCAAGGTCGGAACGCTGCTTTATATTTGCAAGACCACCAAATTGCTCTACAATAAATTTTTCAAATTCAAACGCATCCTTATAACGAAGGGTGTCATAATCATATTTGTGGAGCGTAACCGAAAATGGAGCGGAAAATAAATTTTGGCCGTTATTCAAACGCATCTCCGAAACCTTCACAGCCTGAACAGATTGATCAATTCCTATCCAATTTCTCTTCAATTTATCTGCCACAACTACCGTAGTACCTCCTCCAACGAAAGGATCAAAAACTGTATCGCCTTCATTGGAACTTGCATTAATTATTCTTTCAAGTAATTTTTCAGGTTTTTGGGTTGGGTAGCCGATACGTTCATGTGCAATTGGATTAACAGGTTCTATATCTGCCCAAATTGTATTTATAGGAACACCTTTTTTGTCATTTAAATAATCTTTAAATCTTAAAAGTTTTCCTTTTCCGGGTACAATCCTATTTTCACTTTTTAATTTTTCAAGTCTTTCTTCAGAATATGTTTTTAATGCTTGAACTTGGTAACGACCTTTTCCATCTTTATCGTCATAAATATAATAATGTTTTATATAATCTTCAGAATATCCTTTAAATTGAGGTTTAAAGAATGTTTTATTTAAATCTTTTGAATAGAAATATATTGTGTCGTGGTCGTTAGGGAATTTTTTTGCAATTCCTTTACTACTTCCTGAATTAGTTGTTCTTTCCCAAATAATACTTGAATTAAAATTACTCTCACCAAAAATCTTATCTAAAATAAACACTCTAATATATGCATCAGCGTGCCAGTCGCAATGTAAATAAATTGAGCCGGTGGGCTTAAGCAGGCGGTGCATTTCGGCAACACGTTCTTTTAGCCAAGCAATATAATGGTCAACGCCGCCACTCCAGCGGTCTTCGAAGGAACGGACTTCTCCTTTGTCTCCCCAAATAACTTCGTAGTTCCGATTAGAAAAGAAAGGTGGATCAAGATAGATTAGGTCGATGGATTCGGAGTCCATTTTTCGCATGATTTCGAGATTGTCGCCGAGAATGAGTTGGTTCATATACATTTCCTATTAACGATAATTCACAATGCAAATTAAGAAAAAAATATTTATTCACCAAATTTTTTTAATGATGTTGATATTTATTGGTAATATTATTATATCCGTCATTATGACCTGTTCGTTCTTGAGTACCAATTTGAGCGATTGCTATTTCGCCTGAACGCTTCAGCAGCGCGGAATTGCAGGGAAGAGTATATTTAATTTGAGCATTAGCAGCAATAGTAGCGGCTAAGAGGAGGAAGAAGAGGAGGTTTTTCATAAAGTTGTCCTATATAGGTGAATAAATTTTACAATAATTCTTTTTTGGAAACACACCCCCTAACCCCCTCTTATTAGAGGGGGAACTGGAATGGCGCTCTGATTCTTATGCACCCTCTAAAAAGAGGGGGTTAGGGGGTGTGAAAAAAATATGCAGATAAGTTTTATTTATCAATATTTTCAATAAGTCAAAAAATATATTCAATCGTATTTCGTCAATAATCTTTTACAATTTTAGAGGTAAAAATGAAAAAGCATCAAATCACTTACTGGAAAAACGAAAAATTTTGGCTGGGATACATTAATGATTATCCCGAATACGTCACTTAGGGTGAAACTCTTGAGGAATTAAAGGAAAATCTTCAGGATATATATTCGGATATTGCAAAAATAAGTAAAATAAGAAATTTTTGTTCTCGTCAATACAATTTTAATATAGGAAATATTTATGCTTAATAATGCTTTAATTAATGAGATTAACACTTTACCAATTGATGACAAAATCATGTTGAGCCAAATGCTTTGGGAGAATATTGCAGGAGCCGAATTAAATTTTGATTCGGACGAAGAGCATCTTGAAATAATCAAGGAACGTTTATCAAGAATTGAAAAAGGTGAAGTTCAATTCAAAAAAATTTCTGAAGTATTAGACAAATATAATTGATGAGAGAATTTGAAATTATAGTCTCTGAAGATGCTGAACGAGATTTAGACTTGATTTTTGCTTGGTATGAACTTCAAGGAGCAGATTTAGGGCTCAAATTTATTAATTCTATTCGGAACAAAATTAAAATCATTCTTGATTTTCCAAATTCATTCCCAATATTTTACAAGCACATTCATAGAGCAATATTAAAAGATTTCCCTTATGGCATATATTATTTTCTAATGAATCAATGAAAGGAATAAGAATAATAGCAATTTTGCACTTTAAGCAGAATAGCCGTGCAATTATCAGGAATCTATAAAAACTTAATACTCCTATTTAAATAAAATCAAAATTAATCTATGTTCATTTCGGTGATGTTTTGGCATGAATTAACCCCAAAATAATAAATTATATTGCATCATCTATATATTTTGCTTATTTTAGTATTTTAAAAAAGAACGAAGTGAAGCTAAAAAAATGAAAATAATCTCTTTGATCGCAGTAGCTCTGATTGTATCTGCAATATCTCTTCATTCAAACGGGACCAAATTTAAAAATGGGTTCTCTGCTAAAAATCATTTGCTTGCTTCTGATAGCGTTAGTTTGTTATTGTCCAAAACTTTAAGAAAGTCAAAGGACAGTATAAAATGGGATATTATCTCGAAGGATACATTTGTTTATAATAAAAAAGGCAATCTGTATATTAAAAATTTCACTGATACTTTTTATTATGATTTCACAAATCGGGTCATTGAACAACATTCTCTGATTAATCAGGGAACTTCAGAAAAAACTCTGAAAATAGTTAAATATCTATATCTCAATGATACAATCAAGGAGCTTTCAACTTTTTCTTTCTCATTGACGGATAAAACCTATAAATATGAAAAAACCGTATATAATTATGGAAATGATAAGAAAATCACCGAAATCCTAAATTACTGCTGTGATTCTATTAATCCATTGCTGGACTTTAAAATAGTATATTCATATCCATCGTCTAATGAAGTGAATATAATGACGAAATTATTTAAAAATGGTACATGGGCGGATGATTCAAATGGTTTCATTAAAAAAATATATTCATCAACTGGACAATTACTGTTTGAACAGAGTAATTCCAACACTTCAGTATATTCTTATGATCAAAAATGTGATTTGATATCCGATTACCGTTCAGGGAGTAAAAATCCTGTTTATTTTGCACATTACGACTATTATTCGGATTGTCTGTTAGAGCGTGAAATATCATCACTGCCATCTGCCGATATTTATGATACGACATATTATTCATATAAAAATAAGCTTTTAGACCAAACAATCTTCTGTCATTTTTATATTGATGATGTTTACAAGATTGATACAACATTTGATAATTATTATTATCAAAATGATTTATTAGTAAAAGAAAGATTGAGTTATTTCGATAAAACTTCTTCGTGGGTACCAAGTTATACAGGTTATAAATACGGTATTGTCGATTATATATATCAAAAAATTTCCGATGTTCAAGATATTCATAATAAAGAATTATATCAAATTACAATCTCCCCCAATCCTTCATCAAATTATATTGAGATTAATAAGACTTCCGAAGTCTTGAAGACTTCGGAAGTCTCTAAAATCTGCATTTACAATACCTTTGGTGAGCTTGTCCTGTCAAAGACATCCGAAGTCTTGGAGACTTCGGATGTCTCAAGAATAGATATTTCATCTCTTCCATCCGGCATTTATTTCTGCACTCTCCAAGCGGGAACAGGGAAGCTGACAAGTAAGTTTGTGGTAATTAAGTAAAAGGTCAGACCAATAACTTTTGGGATCGAAAAAAATAAATGAAATGCAGTAAATAGATCTTTTTTTGAATTAAATAAATTTGATATTTATTAGATCCTGAGGGTGGGGGTAAAATAAACTCTCTAATATTTTTTAAATTATGTAACAATATTCACGATATATTCATTATAAATTATTATATTTGTAAATTTTGTGATGATTAAATGAGAAAAATCCTGTTACCCGTTTTATTAGTAATAATGTACTCAAATTTCTGCAATGCTGTTGATAGCTGCAAAATTGAAATCGGCATGAATCTCCGCGGAATCAATCTATGGTGGCGGGAATATGAACAAGCCTTTGTCGATGTAATGAAATCTTCGCTCTATTGGTACACCCAGAATGTGAATAACACAACCCCTGTGAACACAAACCAAATTAGTCAAATTCCTCTTGATGGCGATGGCTATCCTTTATCTTTGCCGGTTACTGTCAGTGGCCAGTCTCAGCCTCAGGTTGTTTCTACTCAAATGCTCTTCAATATCAACGGCGACTATCCCAAAGGTGTTTATACCATGCTTTATGACGGAGATGGGACTTTCGCATTCAGCGGAGATGCAAGTATTGCAAGTTCTGCACCGGGCAGAATTCTTCTTAACATACCAAATACGACCAATGCCGGAATTATTTTGAAGATACTTTCTTCATCAACGTTGAATCATGTCAGGAATATACGTATCATCATGCCTGATAAAGAAGTAACTTATCAATCACAACCATTCAATGATGCTTTCTTAGAGAAAATTTCTCCTTTTAAAACACTTAGATTCGTTTGGTGGACTTTTACAAACGGAAATGAAAATGTTCAGTGGCAAAATCGGAGGAAAACAAGTTATTATAATCAGGCGAATTATGCTGACGCAAGACCCTGTATCGGAGTTGCTTATGAATATGTAATTGCACTATGTAATCAAGTTAAGAAAAATCCATGGATTAATGTTCCTACACAGGCAGATACAAATTATATACGTATGATGGCAGAAATGTTCCGAGATAATCTTGATCCGAATTTGAAAATTTATCTTGAATACAGTAATGAGGTCTGGAATCCAATCATGTGGACAGAATATAACTGGGTGAATACAAATGGTCCGCAGAATCTTCCGAATTTACCTCAAAGATATGCTTATTTTGCTAAAAGAACGTTTGATATTTGGATAAAAGCATTCGGAGGTCAGGCATCAAGTCGAATTATTCGAGTGGCAGCGGCACAAAAAGGAAATCCATGGATTGGTCAGCAGGTTATGACTTATCTCTCGGCAAATGGTGGAGCTGATGCTCTTGCTATAGATGGATATATTGATTTACGACCAATTTATTATGATTCATTAAATACACTTGGTGCTAATATTAAAGTAACTGATGTAATAAGAATAGCTCGTAAAGACTTTGAGGATATGAAAATGCTCTGGCGACAGAATAAAGCAACTGCACAGACTTATAAATTACCTTTGATAATTTACGAAGGTGGACAGAGCCTTGTTCCTCAAAACGGACAGGATCATCCATATAACAATGCAATGTTTGATGCACAGATTGATACTGCTATGTATAACATTTACAATGAATTAATAACATATTTGCGAGATAGTACCGAAGCTAAATTATTTATGCATTTCAATTTAGTTTCTGATAGAAAAAATAATCAGCTTGGAAGCTTCGGAAGTCTTGAAAGTGTTTATTTGCAAATGCCTTATAAATTAAAAGCTCCGAAATATCAGGCGCTTCTTGATAATATATGCAGTACCGTTAATCCACAGAAATATACACTAACTATTAATTCAGGTTCAGGTAGCGGCTTGTATAATGAGGGTGAAAAAGTAAATATAATAGCAAATCCAGCTCCTATTCATTATACTTTTGATCATTGGTCAGGAGATACAGGTTTTCTAAATGATTCTATGAGCACAAATCCAACATTAATTATGCCCAATAAAAATCTATCTATTACGGCTATATTTAAGAAAAAGGATTTTTCACTTGTAGTTCGGATTATGTCATCGGGGCTTCACATACAAGGTGCTTATGTGATTGCAAACACTTTATCAAATTATACTGATCAGCAGGGTTCTTGCACATTTTACCCGTTAGTAACACAGGCAGTTAAAATCTCGGTATCAAAATCAGGATATTCTTCAATTGATAACCAGATAACAATCATTTCCGATACTTTGTTAAATTTTGAACTATCTCAAATTATAAAAATTGAGTATTTAATAACAGTAGAAGTAATGTATAACGGAGCACCCGTTTCGAATGCAATCGTACGCCTGGACACATTAAATAAAATTAGTGATCAATCAGGTATTGCAATTTTCAATAAAGTTCCTCAGGGGATGAGACAACTTTTCGTTTCGGAAAAAAATTATCAGGACTATTCTCAAGAGATTAATATTAATTCAGATTCAATTATTAGTGTATCTCTGCTTCGTACTAAATCCGTCGAATCATCAGTAAAAGTTGGATTTATTATTTCAAATTATCCAGAATCAAACTATATAGTATTAACCAATAACTATTTAAAAATAATTGAATTACGAATTTATAATGAATATGGAGAATTAGTTTTTATAAAGAAAACGGAAGAAACAAGTATGATTGATATTTCCTCTCTTCCCTCAGGCATGTATTTTTGCACTCTACAAGCCGGAACAGAGAAGATTACGGCTAAGTTTGTGGTGGTAAGGTGATTTTTTAAGATAAAGAATTAGAAATTTAAAGAAAATATACTCTTAATTGTGTGTTTAAAATTAACGTTATCATTTGATAGTAGAGATCCTAATTTTTTTAATACCAAATTTTTATCTAATGTAGCGATTTTATGATAACGTATTACTGATGGTACTAATAAATTTGATTCTTGCCATTTGATAATATTTACATCAAAATTTGTTTCATATATTTGAGCAGTTATTCTTGCACATATAATATCTTCATCTCCTGTATCAAGAATAACAAAAGCGGGACGTTTTTTAATATTTAGGGTGTCTGAAAAAGGAAATTCCAGAAGAAAAATATCTCCTGTTTTATAGTTCGTCATAAATATCGTCCTTGTCACTATAACCACTAAAAAACTCTTGAGTACTCATTTTTTTCAAATTTTCTAATTCATTATTATATTCTGGAATCTCAACTGTTGCTTTCAGAAGTTTTTCTTTAGGGAGCATAATCAAATATTCGTTTGGTATGAAAACCATACCTTTGCTATTAATACTAATCGGAACTACTAATGATTGCATAAAGATCTTTCATGTTTTAAAATGTATAAAGCGATTTAATATATTAATTATTTTGAAATATTGTAAAATTTTATATAACTGCAATCGAAAGTGAGTATTTTTTTATATCCTTCTGCTTGATTTTTTGAGATAGTCTCAAGGGAGTAGTGCTGTGAATTATTTTTCAATTGTCAAAGAACGAGTATGAAGAACTTCACCCCAACCCTCTCCAAAGGAGATAGGGTAGATCTGCCTCTTACCACCTCTCCCATTGGAGAGTGGATAGGGGAGAGGTTATCTTAATTTGCAAACTGTGCTATATACACCCCCAGCACACTTAAGCCTACGCAAATATGCACACCTAAGAATATAAATCCAAGATTGTTATGCACGTTAGCCTGAAGATTAGGATCTGTAAAGTCAATTTTTGTATAAGCATAAGCCGATAATCCCGAAAGTGCAATTGCAAGGCTTTCCACTACTCCAATCAGAAGCAGAGTTTTTAATTCAGCAATCCCCGGAGTTAAAGCAACCAAACTTACCAAGCCAAGCAATATCCATGATAAATGTCTTTTGATAAATTCCATTCTATTTCCTTATCCTTTCCCAAAAAAATTATCTAATGTTCGGTCATCAAAAATTCTGTTTGCCACTGTTTTATTAGTTACAATCACCGGTGGAGCATTCGTCGCTGCTTTCGCGAACGATAGAACAAGTTTTCCATCTTGTATATCTTTAAGTTTCGATATTGCTGCTATTTTCCTTTGAATAACGGTTTGTGGAATCAGAGCAGTCCTATATGCCATTTCATGTAATTGTACCAATGATAAATCAATTGATATTTTCTGAATCTCAGGATCGGTTGCGTCTGGCAATGGCAAGGTATATCTTCCGTAGAGAAACGAATCGATAATATTTTTTGCTTGTTTAATAGCATAAAGAATTTTATCTGCATTGACGATCTGTCCCGTCGGATCGCCGGTTAATCTGGCAAGTTCCGTCGTGGTTAATTCTACGCACAAGTCCTCATAAGAGGAATATCCATTTGATGGTGTTTCTGCCATTTTATTTTTATTATTTATGGTACAAGAAGAATTTTTGTAAAGCCGCCGCTCACAGCCGATTCGAGAGCTCGACCATTTATTTTTGAATCGTTACCGGCAGGTTTGGCTTTACCGGATGAATCTGCAGTAATATTATCTCCCATATTTATAACAGTCGAAGATTCAACTGCAATCGTTCCCAAAGTAACAAGGGCTGCCTTTTCATTTGCGAGCCAGTTTGTTTCTGTTACACCTATTGCCTTAGTATCAGATGCACAAAGTGATCCTAAATGTGATACAAATCTGAACGCCGGTAAATCTTCGGCCGCAGTTTTTGTTATAACTTGCACCGGATCATAAGTTTTATTGTTTAAAGCCATTTTTATTCCTTTATTGAATTAAATTTTCATCATTAGTTCCTGAAATCAGATACGCTGCATCCTGGCAAGTTATCTGAACGCCGTAATTATTAGTGCAGCGAATAACTTTGATTTTACCGCCATTTTCGTAATAAGAATCAACTTGTGGATTTCCTTCACGCTGCAAAGTATATCCGAATCCAGGATTAAATTCACTACGTACATCAGTTGAGCTCTTGTCCACATAAGCTAATACAACATTATCGCTCCAGACATCACTGAAATTGACACCGTCATTGCTATAAACACCAAGTCCGACATGAATATCAGGAATATCAAGCAACTGGGCGAGTATATCAGTAGTAACTTTAGAAATTCCTGCATACTTGATTCTTTCAAGTATTTTCGGATGCTGAAGCAATGCCTGATAACTTGCATCACCGATAATCATTGTATTAGGATATTTAGAAATTTTATTGCGTACAGCGGCGGCTCCTTCACGGATGATTGCTACCGGATCACTAAGGCCAGTATAATTGTTAAAGGCTGTATCGCTGGTTAAAGCAATTCTCATATCGCTTGCAAAATTTGCTGTATTTTGAACAAGATCAGCAATTTCCTTCTCCCTGCCAAGCAAAAGAATATCCATCAACTCTTTTGACAGACGTTGTTCATAACGTAAAAATTCAGGAGTTTCTTCTTCTTCGATATAATCTACTGCAATTTCAATATCACGCTCCTTGGTTTCAAAGCTGATTAGTTGAACGTCTGCGGGTGGAATACGGTTAGAGTCTGCGCGTATTGCGCGGAATGTGTCGCGAACAACAAATGCTTCGCGACCGAAAACAGGGATTTTCCCTTTTAATTTAGATACTTGTACAACTGGAAATAAAAGGTCGGCAACCATAGCGCCATTTGAATATCCTTGTACCAAAGTGCTCAGTACAGGATCGACCATTCTCAGATTGTCAATTCTTGATGTTGACATAAATCTCCTTAGATTTTGAAAAAAAATATCAAGTTCAATAATTCGAATGTGTTCTTTATTAATCAACTGAACGACATTACTTGACTAACTATTTCATTGAACTTATCAGATAAAATACTCAAGCTCGCGGCTTGCTGTGCATGTGGCTTCTTCATACGATAGACCGGGTGTGATTGACTGGATTTCAAGTGCCTTTTCATGAATTTTTAATCTTTCAGGTGATACGTTTTTGGATTTGAATTCAAATCTCTTTTGTTTTTCATTTGTTTTAGTTTTTACGGCAAATTCTTTAGGAAAAAATGCCGGTTTTAATGATAAGAGGAAGTTTTCTATTTGTTCAACAATAGGGTACTCCTCGCTGAAGTTTGCCACTTTTTTATTTATTTCTGTTAAAATATGTGAATGTTCTAATATATCTATTAATTTATCTGCCGAAGCCGGAGTGATGATTGCACCATCTGGATTTTCGATTAATGAATTTGCAAATTCACGAAAATTCTTCAATCGAGCCTCTTTTTCAGTTAAATTCAATTTGTTTAATATAATCTGATTTTGTGTTTCCAATCTGATATTTGCTTCGGCAAACTCAATCAGTTTTTGTTTAGTTTCATCAAAGTCGTTTGTTGCTTGTTCCATAGTTTCACTTTTGCAATTAGTTTCTGAAAATTCTTCTTTATCTTTGTTTTTTTCTGTTTCATTATCCGGTATAATTTCTTCATTACTGATTAAGCATTCATCAACTTGAAAATCAACTTCAGTTGATGTAAACTCAAAAATCTTTTCATTTTTGTTTTCCTCAAAAACTGCTGCTGATAAGTCATTCAGTTCTTTAACAGCCGGACGGACGGCTCCCAGCACTCCAATATGTCGAAGCATACTATCAGGATAAAGTGAAATCGAAACTTGCTTATACGCACCTTTCTGAATATCACCCCATAAATCAACCGATAAATCCTTTATTTTGGCATATAGTTTTTTCCCTCGAACTGCCAGACGCTCAACCCAGCCATAAGCAGGGTCACTATCGGTAGGATGACCTTTCACAAGCGGGGCAAGCATATTATCCGAACCACTGATCTTTGAATTATATTTTTCAGCAATAAGATTTAGCTTACTTGCATCAAAATTTTCAGTATATCCATGTTTATCGGTATGAACTCCTGTTTTAAACACTTCTATCCACATTTTTACCTCTTTTTAATAATTGAACAAAATTACAATACAAAATTAAGTAGAGTAGAGATTCATGTAAAGTAAAGCACTCACAAACAACTCATAAACGACATTAAAAAAATTTTACAGAATATTTTGAAAAATAATGAACAAACTATTTTGGTAAAAAGTTTCGTTAATAGATATATTTATACAATAATAATAATAAATATTCGGTCATCATTTTTTTAATAATTGTTTATATAGCCATGAACTTAAAATTTAATATTCTCGTCGCAATTTTTCTCTCGGCAATCGCTCTGAGAGCAGAAATACCTAATTATGATCACGATGCATATCCGGGATTAGACGCCCCTATGCCACTTTTACGTGATCAGGCGTTTATGAAGCCGAGGCTTTTTCCTTTCACCGAATTAGCTCCAAATGTTCGGCAAAAAGCCATAGCACAGTCTCAAGCTATGTATTCCAATAAAAATAGTCGTGCTCTGCAAGCAGCACAACAAAATGAGTGGCGATGTATTGGCCCTGATAATATAGGCGGAAGAGTTAAATCTCTTGCAGTACATCCTAAAAATCCCGATTTAGTCTATGCTGCCGCGGCTGCAGGAGGAATTTGGCGTTCTTCAGATGCAGGTAGTAATTGGTCTCCGATATTTGATTTTGAGAGCTCTATTGCATTTGGCGGTTTATCCATTGATCCAAATAATCCTAATATAATATACGCTGGCAGCGGAGAAGCCGTCAATGGCGGTGGAAATACTATTTATTTAGGCTCTGGAGTTTATAAATCCATTGATGGAGGCAATAACTGGTCTTTATTAGGTTTATCATCTGTTGGTGCGGTATCGAAAATATTTGTTCATCCGAAAAATTCAAACTTGATAGTTCTTGGAGCAATAACAAGTAGTGCCGGTTTTTGGAAATCAACTGACGCAGGGCTAACTTGGAAGCGGACTTTCACAAGTAATGTTTCGGATGTATCGATTAATCCTAATGATCCGAACGAATTTATTATTGGTGTTGAAGGAAAAGGTGTTTATTTTTCAAATGACGTTGGAGAGACATGGACATTAAAAAATACCGGTATTTCCGGTGATCCGGGAAGAGTATCAGTTCAGATGGCAGGATCAAAGCCAAATATTTATTATATGCTATCTGAAATCGGTGGTAACGGAGTTATTTACAAAACAACAGACAAAGGCAATAACTGGTATCTGATGAGAGATTTCGGACAGGGAATATTTTATGTAGCCAGTCAGAGTCAAGCATTTTACGATAATTATTTATGTGTACATCCGACAAATGAAAATTATGTATTAATTGGTGGAATTGATACCTGGCAGAGTACTGATGCAGGTAACTCTTGGGGAAATGTAACAAACTCTTACTCCAGTGGCGGCTATAATCACCCGGACCAACATTGTGCCTGCTTTGCACCATCAAATCCTGACAGAGTATATCTCGGAAACGACGGTGGTGTTTTCAAAAGCGATAACGCCGGTGGCCAGTGGTATAGAATAAATAATAATCTTGCTATTACTCAATATTACGGACTTGCTATTGATAATACTAAACAGGACCTTACTTTCGGAGGTTCGCAGGATAACGGAACGAGTGGTTCGTTAAATAATAGCTTGCAGTGGAGTGGCGTTGTAGGCGGAGATGGATTTAAAGTTCTTGTACATCCGAAAAATCCGAATATTTTATTTGGAGAAAACCCCAATGGTGCTTTATTCAGGGTTGATATGGCAAAAGGTTCGGTAACATCCATCACATCCGGTATTCCATCTACTGATGGCGGAGAGTGGTGTGCCCCGTTTGCTTATGATGGAGAATACGGTTATATGTACCACGGAAGACACAATATGTATCGCTCACAAAATAGTGGATCAAGTTGGACGATTTGTAAAGGAACGAAAAAGAATTCGACCTATACTGCAATAGACTTTTCAAAAGTATCTCCTGAATTTGTTATGGCAGGGAATGCAATTGGAAATATTGTTCTTTCGACTGATGCCGGTGATACATGGTCACAGATAGCCGGAAATGGCTTAGTAAGCCGTTATGTTAATTCAATTGCATTTTCAATAAGAAATGCAAAAACTGTCTATGTAGGATTTTCAGGATATGGTTCTCCACATATATTCAAATCAACTGATTTAGGCACAAGTTGGTCAAACTTAAGTTATGGCTTGCCGGATGTTCCGGTTAATTCAATAGCTCTGCATCCTGAAAAAGAGGGGGTAATTACAATTGCGACCGATATTGGAGTTTATATCTCATTTAACGATGGACAAACATGGTGTCCTTTCGGAAGAAGTTTGCCAAACTCACCAGTACGAGAGGTTGCATTTCATACAAACAGGACAGTTCTGCCTCAATTAGTTTTAAGAGCAGCAACTTTCGGTCGGTCAATGTGGGAAATAGACGTGCCTAATGATGCACCAAGCGAACCTGCAATAATTGTTCCTTCAGGTGGAGAAGTTATGGTTAGTTCAACAACTCAGCAAATAAAATGGTATGGATTTACAACTCCTGTACTTATTGATTATACAACCGATAACGGAGCCAGTTGGCGCTCTGTTTGCAATGGTTGCTCTGGAAACTCCTTTGATTGGATTGTTGCTAATACAAGTTGTGAAACTGCAAAAATGAGGTTCCGCTCTGCGGTAGATAATACACAGGAAAAATTATCAAATTATTTCACGATAAAAAGAAAATCTAAAGGATCAATCATTGCCAATGGTGGCGTTTCTTTCGTTCCTTATGGAATAGCCTTTGACAGAAAAAATAGTCTCTGGACAACAAGTTTTTATAGTAACGAATTACGTAAATTAAATACAAGTACTTTCTTTACTGAAAAAACTATTACCCTACCAGGAGATAGTCTATTTACTGATATAGCTATGGATAGAGATAATGGTATTCTATATGTTCACAGACAAGATCCTCCGGGTGGTGCAGGAGGAAAAATTTTAACTCTGGATACAAACGGGAAACTTATTAATCAATTTGCAAGCCCAGCAAAAGTATATCCAATCGGTCTTGAGTATATTGATGGGTTTCTTTATGCTGCAGATCGTGACGGAGTACAGAAAATTTATAAACTTGATCCGAAAACCGGTGCTGAATTGTCAAATTGCAACAATCCTTATCAATTGAACTATGGCCCTCGTGGCTTAGGATATGACGGAAGCCAATACATTTATCAGGTTTGCACTTATTTTCCGGCAACTGGATCTCCACTTGCAGAATCATTAATGCTTAGGATGAACAAATCCACACCAAATGTAGAATACGATAGGATGACCCTTGATGGCCCTTATGGAATAATTAATGCACGTGGTATTGATGTTGACCCGGAAACTAAAGATTTCTGGATTACAGATTTTGGAGGAAATATTTTCAAAATTGCCGGATTTAATACTGTGGTTGAAGTTGAAGAACCAGCCACTCCTAATTCGGCAGCTAAAGACATTCTTGCTAATATCTATCCTAATCCTGCCAGCGATTATTTTAACTTTTCCATTGAAAAAGTTTATTTAAAAGGTCAATATAAAATAGAAATAGCCGATATATACGGAGAGATTATTGGTACGTTTTTTGATAAATATTTAGATGAGTTAAGTCCGCTCTTTGTTAGTGTAAAAACCAATACAATTAGTGCTGGAGTGTATAATGTGATTTTAACAGTGGACGGAAAAAAAGTTAATAATGAAAAGATAGAAATTATTCGGTAAAACTATGTTATTTAAGAAAAATCAAGAACATAATGAAGATGGATCACCGGATAGGTACTTGATTACTTATTCTGATTTAATTACATTACTTCTTGGACTTTTTGTAATTTTGTATGCCATTTCAAAAATTGATGAATCAAAATATTCAAAAGTATCGGAGGCTTTCAGCTCGGCATTTAAGAATAAAGATAAACCCGCATTTAATAGTCATAACGGAACATTGCCTGGCTTCAAGAATAGTGTCCCAGAGCCTATTGCACCACCATCAGGTAAATCATTGGAAGATATTGCCAAAGAATCAAGTGAAAAATTCAGTACTTTAATAGAAAAGAAATTATTAGAAATAAAATTGACTTCTAATGGTTTATTAATTACCTTCCCAGAAAAATTATTATTTCATTCCGGAAAAGCCGATATTCAAAAAGCTGGTCTGGATGTCCTTGATTCATTAAGTAAAATCTTAGCTGGAATTACATTTCTTATCTCAATCGACGGCCATACAGATTCCGATCCGATTTCAAATGCACTGTTTCCTTCAAACTGGCATCTATCCACAATGAGGGCAGCTAATGTAGGTTATTTTTTAATTAAAAAGGGGGTTCAGGAATCAAGTATGAAAATCTCAGGTTACTCCGACCAGAGGCCGGTATCCGATAATTCAACTCTTGATGGAAAGGCAAAAAACAGAAGAGTTGAAATGAATATTAGTCAACTTCCCTCAAATGCACCATCTGCTCAGGGTTATGCTAAGGAAGATTCATCAAAAAGTTCACAATTAAATAAATAGTTTTTTATGTTTGAAATAAATTAATTATTTTTGTAGTTTGGTATTAATGGATTTAAAATTTAGGTTCTTATAAAAATAAAACATTGAAAGAAAATATGAGTGCTGAGGCAACTGATAAGGTTAGGACAATAAAAAATTCTCAATTCGGGGAACTGGAAGTTCACCCCGAATATATATTTTTCTTCCCTAACGGTTTGCTCGGATTCGATGACTTGCACGAATTTATATTAATAAATGAGGAAGAAACCGAACCTTTTAAATGGCTGCTCTCCCTGGCAGAGCCTGAAATCGGATTTCCACTATTGTCACCGTGGCATATTGATTTAGCTTATGATCCCGGTGATATTTTTAATGTAAAAACTCAAGCCTTATTTGTGGTAGTTACTCTTGAAAATACCAATGGCTCTATGACTGCTAATTTTAAAGCACCATTGATTTTTGATATTGATAAACAGGAAGGTCATCAGGTAATTTTACCATCGGATAAATTTTCTCCAACTCACATCATTGCGCAAACTACTCAGCAGCAAAATAAATAAAACCATGGAAGGGATTTTATGTTAGTTCTATCAAGGAAAATAGGCGAAGTTATCACAGTAGGGACTCAAGTTAAAATTACAATTTTAAGTTTTGATAGAGGGGTTGTCAGACTCGGTATAGAAGCGCCAAAATCAATCCCCGTTCATAGAAAAGAAGTGCATGATAAGATTATTGAAATGAATAGAAATGCCGCTAAAACAGAACTTGCAGCTTTAAAACTGGCAATGTCAAAAACAGGAATGAGCTTTATGAAAAAAAATGAGCCTGAAATAATTGCTCCAAGTGTTAAGCTCGGAAATGTGCTTAATAAAAAGAGCAAAAAGGATACTAAAACAATTTAATGTGAGATATATATGAAAGACTTTTCAGTACTAATAATTGATGACGATATCTGGATGCAGAGAATTTTATCCAAAACTCTCGAAGGGTTTGGATTTAAACGCACTTTGCTTGCATCAAACGGATTTGATGGAATTGCTCTTGCTGTTGAACACGTACCGTCAATCATTATTTGCGATATCCTTATGCCTGATCTTAATGGACATCTTACACTAAGAGTATTAAAATCGATAAATAAAACTAAGAATATACCTGTTCTTATGGTTTCTGCTCTATCTGATGTTGAAAATTTAGGGTTATCCGTCAAAAGTGGCGCTGCTGGCTATATATCAAAACCTTTTACCAGAATGACTGTGTTTGATAAATTAGCTAATGTTATCGGTAGAGACGAACTTGAAATGATTTCCCGCGGTGAATCTGTACCTTATAATGATGAAGATCATCTTGCAGAAACACAGACTTATACGAGTTATGAAAAGCCTGTTGAATATTCTACCAGCGTATTTGATGATAACAGTCCCAGCCAAACTGCTTCTGCAAGCAGCTCTGACAGTCCGGCTGATAAATATCAGGAAGACGAGAAGAAAAGCATTGAATCAATCAAGAAGCTTTTATTAAAGAATAAAAAATAGAAATATAATTTATATTAAGTCTAATAATTAATTACAATTTTGTCAGACGAGGACGTATAACCTACTTTGCAGTAGAACAGACGTCCTCGTCTGTTTTGTTGTAAATATTTATTTGATATTATATAATAAAAAATTATAAAAATCCGCTATTGATGCCATTAGCGGATTTTTTCTTAATACTTAATAAACTTCCGAACTTGCTGTCCCACTTTGATAAAATAAACCCCGGCTGAGAGCGCAGAAACATCTATTTGTACAGATTCGGTATTAGTAGAATTTATATTAATCAATTTTTCTCCTTCAAGAGAATATTTTTAAAGATGTGCAGTCAGAGCCATATATTAAAAGTTTATCTATTACAGGATTTGGAGTGATTAAAAGTTGATTATTTTGTTCTTCTACACTATTTGTACATTCACCACCACTATCAGTATAATAAAGAACTCCATCAGCGCTATAAGCCCATCCATGGTTTCATCGACGAAGTAAACCTCCCATAAAGAAGTCTTTGTCAATAATGCTTTGCTGATACCAGTTTACACCTGTATCAGTTGTTTTATAGATGAATCTGAATGATTAAGGCTGTTTTCACAAGCAAGCCATCCTGTTTTATTATTAATAAAAAACATATCATGATTTGATATACTTGAATCAGAAGAAGTTTGTGGATTTATCCAGTCCTGTCCTTGTTTGCTTGTTTTCATTACAATTCAATCTCTTGCAACTAAAGCGCTTAATTTGATGGAAAAGAGAATTATTGTGAAGGAATAAGGCATATTTAACTTTTTCCTGTTCAAAATATAAGTAGTGTCCTCATATTTATAGCCATTAAAAATATTGCAATTATTACCGCATAACCAGATATTAATTGAGTCAAAATAGGAAATTGAAGTAAGATAAAAATAATATCCACCCGAATTTGATGAATATACAGTTTTAAATCCATCATTACTCAGATGGGAATCGGGTAGTTGTATGTCTATGGATTTTCCACCGATAAATATTCCTTTCAAAGAGTCCCAAAAAATAAAACCTTAACATAAGAAAAAAGTTCTGAGCTGCCATAAAAAGATTCTTTCAAATTTCTTCCAAATAAATATTTATATTCTCAATTAAACAATCACAAGCATACCCTTTATTTTTATTTAACCATAAGGCACACCTATTGCTATTAAATTTATTATTGTTTTGTTTAATTAACAGCAAATATCACGCCACTAATCAAACATAATCTTCCACCAACAATTCTAAAAATCCCAAATCACAATTAATTATATTTATTTTAAAAAAAGTGAAAATGTATATGAATAATGTACCTTTAAATTTATGTTGCATGCATTTTTCTCAATCCTTTACTTGCTCTTTAGATTAAAAGCTCATGTTTATTTTTTTTTCTTTGTTAATTAGCAAAAATATTGTAATTTGGCATGGGGGTATTGGCATGATATTTACTTGCACAAAAAAAGTTTTTTGAATATGGTCATAATAGAGGAAATAGGATTAGAAAAAGAATTACTCAAAGCAAAATTTGCCTGCGATTTAGATAAGTGCAAAGGCGCTTGTTGTACTTTCCCGGGAGACTACGGCGCTCCTGTGGCTGATGACGAGATAGTAAGTCTCGATTTGGCTGTTGAACCGGCTAAAAAGTACCTCACTGAGAATTCTAAAAATTATATCTCAAATCATAGTTATTTACAAGGCGAAACTGGCAGCTACACTACCAATGTGATTGATGGCTGCGATTGCGTTTTTGTTTTCTATGATGGAGACATTGCAAAATGTGCGATAGAAAAAGCATATTTCAATGGTGAAACGGAGTTCCGAAAACCGATTTCCTGCCATTTGTTCCCGATAAGGGCAACATATTATGGTGGTCGTTATTTATATTATGAAAAAATTAAAGAATGCAAGCCTGCTGTGGACAAGGGCGAAAAGGAAAATGTCAAATTAATAGACTTTCTTAAAACCCCCTTAGAAAAAAAATACGGTAAATCCTTTTTTGAAGAAGTTTGTAATCTTATATGAATTTTGTACTAAATAACTATGAAACTTTCACTTGATATTCGTGCGTCACTCTCTCAAACTCTGACGCCACAACAGATACAGTACCTCAAACTCCTGCAACTGCCTCTAATCCAGATGGAGCAGCATATAATGCAGGAAATCGAACAAAATCCTTTACTCGAAATTGCAAGCGCGGAACCGGAGGAAAACGAAGAAATCCAGGGCCCCGGCGAGATTGCTGTTTTTAGAGAACCCGAAATATTTGAACCTCATCAAGAGGATTATGAGTATTCTGATAGCCCTGATTCGACTTTAGAGTTTGAAACTGATTATTCTAAGAGTCAGGACGACCCCTTTGAGTTTTATCAGTTAGCATGGCAGGATGACAATGATGGTGAAGGGGGTCCGAAATCAGGGGAATCTGAAGATGACGATTTTGAACCTTTTCAGATGAAGGGTGAAATTTCATTCGTTGAAGAATTGATTGCACAAATTAAACTTCTGGATTTATCGGAAGAAGAAATGATTCTTGCTGAACAGATTATCGGAAATATTGACATGGACGGATACTTGCGACGTGACCTTAGTGAAATACTTGATGAAGCTAATAATCTAATCTATGAAATAAATATACAAAGACTTAAAGATAAATCTAAAAAATCAAATAACGGATCATCAAGTCAGATAGACAACCCAGCACGTAGATTTGCTTTGTCTCAGGATAGTTTGGATGTTCTAAAGCGATTTGAAATGTATAATTCAGCTACCGGTGGATACGAAGAATTTGTCAAAGTGAATAATTTATTAAATAAAATGGAATACCAGGTAGCTGAAACAATTTTAAAAATAATTCAGAACTTAGATCCACCTGGTATTGGGTCCAGAACGATAAAAGAATGTCTAATTTCTCAAGTAAAAAATATTCAAGATCCTAATCCGGCGCAATTATTAGCTTTGGATATACTTGAGCAATCGTATGAATCATTTGCAAAAAAACATTATGCTCATATTACTAAATTATTGGATGTAACTGAAGAAAATTTAAAAGAAGCTATTGATTTTATCAGGAAATTGAATCCTAAACCAGGTGGGGGAGACCTGCAAACCGGTATAAATTCCGTTATACCTGACTTTATAATCGAAAAGGATGAGGAAACGGATGAATTATTAATAACCGTGAATGATAGCCGATTGCCAACATTAAAGCTAAATGTGGCTTATGAAAAATTGCGTAAAGAATCTCGGCAGCGTTCTTTTAATAAAGAAACAAAAGAATGGATAAAAGGTAAATACGATGATGCAAAATTTCTATTAAAAGCCATCAGACAGCGTAAAAGCACTTTACTTAAGGTTATGACAGCAATCGCTCAACTCCAGAAGGAATTTTTCTATAATGGCCCGGTAGCATTACGTCCCTTAATATACAAGAATATTTCTGATGAAACAAGCCTCGATATTGCCACAATTTGTCGAATCGTAAATGGTAAATATGTTCAAACGGAGTATGGTACTTATGAATTAAAATTCTTTTTTAGTGAATCATTACAAAATGATGAAGGGGATGATGTTTCGACAACTGTGATTAAGCAGATTATCAAAGATATAATTTTAGAAGAAGAAAAGGACAAACCATTTAGTGATGATAAAATAAGTGAAGAATTAAAGAAAAAAGGGTATAACGTGGCTCGTCGTACTGTTGCCAAATACCGCGAGCAGCTGAAAATACCGGTCGCAAGACTAAGGAGAGAGCTTTAGTAGTTTCAGGTCTGTAAAGTATAATAATAGAATATTAAATGAAAACCCGCTTCTACAGTGTTTATCATGCCACTTTTATATTATTAAATATAATGTGAATTCTAGAATATTATTTTATCCCAGATTAATCAATTTGTAATATAGAATCCTTTGGAAACCTCACCCCCTGCCCCTCTCCACCGGCTAACAATTATATAAAAATATTGACTAAAATAGAATTTTATTGATGAAGCACTGTAAAACTTTAATTTATGACAAAAACCTTAGTAGGAATGAACAAGAAATATTTAAAAACCTTATTACCTTATTAAAAATTGAATAAATTATTTGTTTTTTCAATGATAATAAGCTAATAAGGTTTTTGATCCATTTCTCTGTGAATATTTAAAAGATGTGTATAAAGGAAATGATATTACAAGTCTAAATAATATTTCTGATTACTTACTGTTTTAGTAACTTTCTTACAAGCTCAAATCTTCATCCCATTACCATATTCTTCACCATCTTCCCTATTTCGATTGAGCAAGTCAGTCCAGGTGATTCTATTCCAATTAAATTTATTAATTTTGGCAATCCTTTGTCTGATTCATCTTGAATAATAAAATCTCTGAATTCATCTCCTGTGGCTCTGAGCTTTGGTCGTATGCCTGCTTGATCAGGGTAAATATCTTCTCTTTCGAGACCTTTCAAATACAATGACGCAGCTGAATAGAACTTATCCTTCAGCTCTTCAGATACTGTATAATTGTAAATGTTGTTTTCTAAAAAATCAGTATCAGGGCCCAGTTTGAGTTCCGAGTTCATATCAATTGTTAAATGAATGCCCAGACCATGAGACGGAGGAATCGGGTAAATCAAATGTGTAGCTAAATGTTTCTTTGAACTCTTAATCCTGAAATAATGACCCCGGCAGAAATGTAATCGATAATTTTCTTTTTCAATATCAATTCCAGCCATAGCAGCAATATTATCACTTTCAAGACCTGCAGAATTAATAATAAAATTTGTTTTTACATCAAATTTATTATTATCAGGCAAAATAAGAGTGCTTTTAAAACAAACATTTAATTTTTCAATTGAAACTAATTTATGATTATAAGCAAAGTCACAGCCATTTTCACGAGCAACATACTCAAAACTTTCCATTAATTTATGTGAATCTATTATCCCGGTAGAAGCCGAGAAAAGCGCCTCCATAGCCCGTACATTTGGCTCCATCCGGTTTATCTCAGATTGGGTAATTCTGGAAATATCTGGTACATCGTTTTTTTGAGAGTTTGAATAGATGCTTTCTAATTTACTTAATTCATCCTCTGTGCTTGCTACTATGTACTTTCCCAATCGCCTGTGCGGAACTTGGTATTTATTACACCAATCATAAAGACTACGATTTCCGGCAACACAAAGCAAGGCTTTCAGTGAATTCTGAGGGTAATAAATTCCTGCATGAATAACTTCACTATTCCGCGAACTCGTCTCACTGCCAAAGGATGTGTGGCGTTCAACACATAAAACAGAAAGTCCTGCTGAACTGAGAATTGCGGAACATGATAATCCGACTACTCCTGCACCAACTATAAGAACGTCATAATCCATAAAAAAAACAATAAAATTAGCTTAAATCATTCTATACTTAATTTTCAAGTACAAATTTACGAAATTGATAATTAACGACACCATAACTGCTCTTGCAACCGTACCGGGAATTTCAGGGATTGCCGTCATCCGAATGTCCGGAGACGATGCAGTAAAGATTGTCTCTAACTGCTTTCGTGGCTCTGCTCCACTTATGGAAGCAGAAAGGAATACAATTCATTTTGGTAAAATATATTCAAAGAATTATCTTATGGATTCAGTTTTAGTAAGTGTATTCAGAAATCCACACTCTTATACGGGTGAGGATACAATTGAAATAAGCTGCCATGGCGGCAACACAACATATTCTCTAATTATTGATGAACTTATAAGTCAAGGTGCAAGGCAGGCAGAACCCGGAGAATTTACAAAACGTGCCTTTATTAATGGAAAACTTGATTTATTACAAGCTGAAGCTGTTTCTGATATGATACATTCAGTATCTGTCAGCGGATCAATAATTTCAGCAAGGCAGTTACATAGCGGTATTTCAACAAAAATTAAAAAATTCAGACAAATATTGCTTGACGCCTGCTCTTTGGTAGAACTTGATTCTGACTTTTCCGATGAGGATATTGAAATTATTAATAGAAAAGATTTAAAAGAAAAAGCCGAAGAAGTTTTAAATTTTTGCACAAGTTTAATTGAATCATTTAATTCTGCAAAAATATTCCGTAGTGGCTTTTATGTTGCAATTGCCGGTTTTCCAAATTCTGGGAAATCGACACTTTTTAATTCTCTTCTTGGAAGAAATAGAGCAATAGTTAGTCAAACACCCGGAACAACACGTGACTATCTTGAAGAATCAATTCTTGTCTCCGGTGTAGCGGTAAAATTATTCGACACCGCCGGATTAAGAGAAACCGAAGACGCTATCGAAATTGAGGGAATTAATTTTTCTCATTCAGTATTAAGCCAAGCAAATATCATTTTTGTCCTAAATGATATATCCATTTCAGAAGAACACTCGGATTCTTTATATAAAAAAATACAAGAAGACTATTTGGCGCAGAAAGTATATTTAATTCAAAACAAGGTCGATAGACTTCCTTCACTACCCGAGATCAATAAAAATGCTTACATAAGCGCGAAATACGGGGAGGGTCTGCCAGACTTATTCAATATCATAAGAACAGAAATTGAGAAAAACAAAGCTAATATAAATGATATTTTAATAAATGAAAGGCATCTAATATTGTTAAAAGGCGCAGCAGAAGCCATAAGACGAGCTATTAGTGAATTGGATTATTTATCTCCGAATGAAATAATAGCCATAGAACTTCACGATGCCGCACGTTATTTCGGAGAAATGACAGGGCAAGCATGGAACGAAGAAGTTCTTAATAATATATTTTCTAAATTTTGTATTGGAAAGTAAATTGTTCCACGTGGAACATAATAAAATAAAATGAATAAAGATAATAAATACGATATAGTTGTTATTGGTGGTGGTCACGCAGGAATTGAGGCTGCTGCAATTGCTGCTAAAATGAAATGTAAAACTGCATTGCTAACTATGGACTTTAAAACTATTGGTGTGCCATCATGCAATCCTTCAATTGGGGGAACTGCAAAAGGCCACTTAGTGAAAGAGATTGATGCTCTGGGTGGTGCGATGGGCTTTTTAGCTGATCAGGCTGGGATTCACTTTAAAATGCTTAATATTTCAAAAGGGCCAGCAATATGGTCCCCACGGTGCCAGATTGATAAAGATTTGTATCCGCAAGTTGCTCTGAAATATCTTCAGTCGTTAAAGTATTTAGATTTAGTTGAAGGACTTGTTAAAGAAGTTAAGTTAATCAAAAAGAAAATATATTCTATTATTTGTAATAATGGGACTGAGCTAACGGCAAAATCATTGATTATCTGTTCAGGTACTTTCCTTAATGGTAAGATGTTTACTGGTAGAGATGTTAGTGTTGGTGGAAGATTTGGGGAACAAAGTTCCGAGAATTTATCTGATCTTTTGGAAAATTATGGTATAAAAAGGGGACGATTAAAAACTGGGACACCTCCTAGAATATCTGCTGAGTCTATTGATTATGGAAGGCTTGATATACAGGCAGGCGATATGAATCCAGCGCCATTCTCATATCTATCCAATAAAGTTGAGAATAAAGTTCTTTGTTTTCAGACAGAAACAAATGAAGATGTTCACACTGAATTAAGGAAGGGTTTTGGTGATTCTCCTATGTTTAATGGGATAATAAAGGGTATTGGCCCAAGGTATTGTCCTTCCATTGAAGATAAAATAAATCGCTTTGCTGATCGTGATGGCCATAAAATAATTTTGGAACCCGAAGGTTTAAACACTAACTCTGTTTATGTAAATGGTTTTTCAACAAGCTTACCAAAAGAAGTGCAAATTAATGCGCTAAGAAAAATAAGAGGGTTAAAAAAATGTGAAATTTTACGTTATGGATATGCTATTGAATATGATTTCTTTTATCCTTATCAATTAAAATATACCTTAGAAAGTAAGATTCTGCCAAATCTTTACTTTGCCGGACAAATTAACGGTACTTCAGGATATGAAGAAGCTGCTTGTCAGGGCTTAATAGCCGGAATTAATGCTGCAGCAAAGATCAAGAAACTTGATGACTTAGTTTTGAAGCGTTCTGATGCTTATATCGGTGTATTAATAGATGACCTTGTAAACAAAAGTACGGAAGAACCTTATCGTATTTTTACTTCATCTGCTGAATATCGCTTATTATTACGACAGGATAACGCTAAGTATAGACTTTGTGATTATGCAATGAAATATAAATTAATACCGAAAGAAAGGTATAATCAATTAAAATCTGAACAAAATATAATAGAAGAGTCACTTTTTGAAACTAAGAATATTAAAATAAAAGCTGATGATATTAATTCCTATTTTATACAAATTGGGGAGACAACTTTAATTGATTCTACGGATATTAATACTCTATCCAAACGTCCGGGTGTGTCTTTAGAGCATTTAATAAATATGACTAATGCAAAACCAAAGTCATTGTCTTCTATAATAAAAAATAAGGAATTGTTAAATATATTAAACATAGAAATAAAATACGAAGGCTACATTAACAGACAAAAGAAGGAAATTGAAAGATTTTTACATAATGAAGAAAAGAGAATCCCAGTAAATTTTGAATATAATAGCTTATCATCTTTATCAAATGAGGCACGCGAGAAGCTAATGAAGATAAAACCTGAATCATTAGGGCAAGCATCTCGCATATCAGGAGTAACTTCATCTGACATATCTGTAATCGCACTATTTTTAAGATAATGTTTCACGTGGAACATATAAAAACAACTTATGGAACAAAATAAAATTATGATTTGTGGAGCCTCTTCCAAAACTGCAGAGGCATTGATAGATTTCTTTTTGGCAGAAAGTCTTGATAATTTAATTCTAACGTCTTCTGTTATTTTAAAGCTTAAAGAAAATCCAAGAATAAAATCTTTCGTTATTCCAGTTACCGATAAACAAGGAATAAAGAGAATTGCACTTGACGAAAGACCGCACGTTATTGTAAATTGTGCAGCAATGACAGATGTGGATAGGTGTGAAACTGATAAAATGTTAGCTTTTGAATTAAATGCTCACATCCCAGATCATCTTGCACGAGTTTCTAAAATTATAGGCGCTCATTTTATAACATTTTCAACCGATTATATCTTTGATGGTAAAAATGGTCCTTATACGGAAGAGGCACTTCCAAATCCACTTTCCCATTATGGCAAATCCAAGTTAGCCGGTGAAAATATGTGCCGAGCAACATGGGATAAATTATCCATTATAAGAACAAATGTAGTTTTCGGGAAATCGAATTACGATAAAAATGATTTCATTCGATGGGTTGCTGGAAAACTTGAAGAAGATAAAGAATTTAAGGTAATAAGCGGGCAATGGTGCAATCCCACATATACTGTTGATCTTGCTCGTGCTGTCAGTAAGCTGATTCAAAAGAAAAGATATGGTATTTATAATGTGGCAGGTACTGATTGGTTAAATCGCTATGAGATTGCTCTACTTATTGCGGATGTTTTTGGTGGAAATGTTGAACATATATTAGCTGATAAACCTGAAAACTTAATACAAAAAGCTCAAAGACCTGCAAAAGGTGGATTGGTGACTCTAAAATCAGAAACAGATTTGAATATTAAATTTTTCAATTTGAGATCCTCGCTTGAGGCTCTTAAATTCAAACTTACTGTGTTTTAACTTTTAATATAATATATTTATAATGACAGATATTAATAAAACTCGTGCTTTAGAAATTTTAAACAATTGTAATGGGAAAAAAGTTGCCGTTATTGGGGATGTAATGCTTGATCGTTTTTATTGGGGTTCTGTTTCGAGAATCTCACCTGAAGCACCTGTGCCTGTAATTGATCTCGAAAGGGAATCTTATCATCTTGGAGGTTCTGCAAATGTTGCGAATAATTTAAAACGGCTTGGTGTTGATCCTTTAGTTTGTGGTATTATCGGTATTGATGATTCTGGTTATCAATTTAAATCTATAGCGGAATCGCTCGGTCTAAATTTATGTGGCCTTTTTATTGATGATAAACGACCAACCACTGTTAAGACAAGAATTATCGGCAATAATCAACAAATTGCTCGACTTGACAAAGAGACAAAGGCTAATGTTCGGATGGTAGCAGAAGATTTTTTCACAAATATTATCAAAAATACAGAAGAATTATCCGCAATAATTTTTGAAGATTATAATAAAGGTGTAATTAGTAAAACTCTAATTACTAAGGTATTGGACATTGCCAAAAACCGTTCGCTTCCTGTGCTTGTCGATCCAAAATTCGATAACTTCTTTGATTATAAAGGTATTACAGTATTTAAGCCAAATAAAAAGGAAGCAAGCCGTGCTCTCGGAGTTCCAATGGATACGGAAGCAGAAATTATTTCAGCAGGTAAACTATTAATTGAAAAGCTTGGCTGTCAGAATTTAATGCTTACCTTGGGTGAGCGAGGTATGATGCTTTTTGAAGCAGATGGAAATATTTCCTCAATTCCTACTCACGCACGAAAAGTTGCAGACGTATCAGGAGCTGGAGATACTGCTATAGCCACTCTTACAGCAATGATATGCGGTGGAGCCAATATTAAGGAAGCTATTAAATTGGCAAATATTGCATCCGGTATTGTTTGTGAGGTACCCGGTGTTGTTCCGATCAGTATATCTGAACTTTTAGAAAATATATCGGATTAGAATATGCTTATAGAACGGAATAATCTCAAAGCTTTTGCTAAACAATTGCATGATAAAGGAGTAAAAATTGCTTTCACAAATGGATGCTTTGATATAATCCATAGTGGTCATGTAATTTATCTAAATGAAGCAAAGAAGTTAGCCGATATTCTAATGGTCGGGCTTAATAGCGATGAATCTGTTCGCAGGCTTAAAGGTGCTTCTCGTCCTGTTAATAATGAAATTGACAGAGAAATAGTTTTGGGTAATTTGAAAGCTGTGGATTATGTTGTAATTTTTGAGGAAGACACACCAATTAATATTATTTGCGATATTAGTCCTGATTTTCTGGTTAAGGGAGGAGATTACTCCTTTGATACTATCGTGGGTGCGGATTTTGTTAGATCCAAAGGTGGGGAAGTGCTGACAATCCCACTGGTGGAGGGTAAGTCAACCACACAAACAATAAAAAATATGATTATTTGAACTGCTGCTATTTCTGTTTAAAGTTAGCTACAATTACTATAAGTAGGTTGATATTCTTCTATAAGGAATTTCCATCTCATTTTAAAAATAATGGTTTTATACAAATTATATCGTTTCCTACTTGAAGGCTGTCATTCCTGTGTATGCAGGAATCCCCAATTGCGCCATGGAAGGGGATTCCCGCATTCGCGGGAATGACAGATACGTGATTATTTCGTGTTTTCACACAGTCTCATGCGCGGGAATGACAATAATTCTTAATTCATTAAGGAAATGATATTATAATATTTCTTAAACATTTGAATTTTTTTCTTGCATATATCGTTTAAAAATGTTAATTTGCTTATGTTGATTAGTTTGAATTTGAAATATGAACTTTTATAAGATAAATAACGTGATGAATTTCCATGTAAGTAATTGCTTACAATTAACTTGTGTTAGGAGTAAGCTCCTCTCACATGTATAATTCTTAGATTCGTAATTGCGAATTTAAGTTGGATTTATTTATTTATTTTTCTTAACGGAGGTTTTTATGTCAGACAAAAAAGCTGATTTGGCAGGACCTGGAATCAGTTCCTACCCGGAAGTTGAAAAAATACTTCCAGCCGGTTATAATTCAATATTAAACAAAAAAGAAACGCAAAAAGCGATTTATTTAGTCAAAGACTACATTGAGAAGAACTTATGCAAAGAGTTAAATCTGATGATGGTGCAAGTTCCTCTTATCGTTACTAAAGAAAGCGGCTTGAATGACAATCTCGATCGGGATGGTTCTCGGACTCCGGTTGATTTTCCATGCGGACTTGGAATTGATCCTCGGCTTAATGCGCAAGTTGTGCAGGCCGCAACAAAGTGGAAGAGACCGGCCTTGAAACAATTTGAGTGTGAGCTTGGAGAGGGAATTTGTACCGATATGCGGGCAGTACGTAAAGATTATTTTCTTGACCATGACCATAGTTCTTATGTCGATCAATGGGATTGGGAAAGGGTTATGAGTTATGAGCAACGGAACCTTGGATTTTTAAAAGATATTGTAAAAAAAATATGGAAAGTTATTAAAGGCGCTGAAGATTGCGTTCAGGAAATTTATCCTCAATTAAAGGATCCGAGATTTCCAAACCTACCAGATGAATTAGTATTTCTGCATGCCGAAGAAATTTTAGAAATGTTTCCCGATCTACCTCGTAAACAAAGAGAAACAGCAATACTACAGAAATATCCCGCTGTATTTATTATTGGAATCGGTTCGGTATTAAAGGACGGCTATCCTCATGAAATGAGAGCCGCTGATTATGATGATTGGGTGACAAATACTTCAACAGAGTCGGGTAAAGAAACTTATGGTTTAAACGGAGATATTCTTGTTTGGAATAATCTTACCAAACGCCGCCATGAACTTACTTCCATGGGAATTCGGGTTACAAAAGACACTCTCGTCAAACAGTTAGAAATAGCCGGTCTGTCTCATTATCTTGATCTACCATATCATAAATCTATAATGAATGATCAGATACCTTTGAGTATCGGTGGTGGAATAGGGCAGGGCAGAATTCAGATGTTCTTATTACGTAAGGCTCATATCGGTGAAGTTACTGTCACGGTTTGGCCAAATGAATTAAAGCGTATTTGCGCAGAAAAGAATATATTTGTTTTAGAATAAAAAGTTAAATATAAGATCATTGGGGCTGACCTAATTATCAGCCCTAATTTTTATTGAAGTTAAGAGTTCTTCACTTTCAACTTTATAACTTTTAACTTTATAACAACATTAACAAGGAGTTAACTATGAAATCCATAGCTCTGGTAAATTTTAAAGGTGGTGCAGGTAAAACTACTGCAACTTTGCTATTAGCGAAGTATGCTGCAATCAGAATGAATAAAAAGGTTCTTCTTGTGGATTTTGATTCACAGATGAATCTGACTCTCGCTATTGAAATGGAAGAAAATAAAGGACAACTTAATAAGGATTTTGAAAACTGGAGCGAAGCTCATCAAAGTAATCAGAAATCGTTTGCGCATTTGATTGAAAATTATGAAAAAGTGAAAGGAGATCAATTTAATTTTTCTCCTTCAAATTATATTTTTAAAATAAGCCCGAATCTTCATCTTGTTCCTGCGGATGTGGACATGTACTGGCTCGAATTTGATGTTTATGACCGTGAAAAGGTAAAAAATAGTATAAAAAACTTTTTGATAAAATTAAATCAATCGAACTTGAAATATGATTACGTATTTTTTGATTGCCCTGCTAATTTCAATGACTTATCTTATTCTGTACTTTCCGCGGTCGATATGGTTTTGGTACCAGTAAATCCTGATGTTTTGGCAAATAAAGCATTAAATCTGTTTATCGATGGATTGGTAAGAAGAATAAAGTCACTTTCTCAATCTAAAATTTCTATTTTTATGAATAAGGCCAAAATTATTCGTGATTTCTACCTGACAAAGGAATCCAAATTTTACTTAAATGATATTAAAGGAGTAAAAGCAAATCTTGATAAAATTGGAACTAAAGTTAATGTATTCGATTGTTTTCTTCCAGAAGGTATAGATTTGCAAAAAATAATGGTAAATCAATCATTTCCGGTTGAATATGATGAATATTGCAAATGTCTTCTGACAAATATTCAGAAATTGTTGGAAGAAGAATAGAATTGTAGGAAATTATTTCTTGCTCCAAGGTAAGAGATATTGCTTGAAAACAGAAATATTTTTTTATTATGAACGAAGTTAAGAATCTCTCCAAAAGTAGCTATAAGAGAGATTCTTTGCTTTGCTCAGAGTGATAAATCTAAGAATTACTTTTGCTTTAATGCTGAATTGCTGATTGAGATTCAATATTACACTTACCAATACCAATACTCATAAATAAAATAATTGATTGTTTCTCCTAAATAATTTATTTCCGTGTCGGATACGAGAAAACCGTTATTATTATAAATAAATGAATGTGTTGTTTTTTTTACGCCAATAGCGTCATAAGAGATAATATCAATTTTGTTATTTGATGGGTTGTAAATCATGCTATCAACGGCTACAAAAGTTCCATTTGCTCCAGGGTTTACTGTTCTGGCGGTTATTTTACCATTATCATAAGTATAAGCATAATTGGTATTCGAGGTAATTGTGCCGGTTGAATCTATACTTACAACTTTGGTAATATTTCCATTATTATCATAAGTATAATTATCTTTTTTAATGGTGACTCCATCATTGTTGATAGTTGAAACCGAGCTTATCTGGCCGTTCGTGGTGTAGTTACTAATAAAAACAATTACTGAATCATCATGTCCATTAGTCCCAATGCAGGTTTTGGTTTCTTTGCATACATTTTGTGAATATGAATATTTAGAAACAACAGCACTTTTACCCTTTTCAGAATATTGAATTACTTCCTTCAAATTACCGCTCTGGTCATAGCTTTTCAGACATGAAACATAAATTTTATCAAGATTTTTTAAGTCACATTTCCAAATAGAAATCCTTTTCAAAACTGGAATTGGATTTGAAATATTTGGTTGGGCAATTTCCTGACATGCTCCTATGGCTGCTACCAGAAGAAGCATTAAAAAGAAAAATAAATATTTAATTTGCCTTTTCATCATAAATGCAATTTACAACATATTTTATTAAAAGTCAATAGCTAATAAATTATTTTCTTTAAATTCATGAAAAATATCTATAATTTTTTTTATTAAGCCTCATCTTTTGTTTCAATTATTGTTCTATAAATGGTTTGGGCACAAGTATTCCAGTTTAATCGGGTTTCATATTTATTGAGCGAACTTTTACAAAGAGTAATATATTTCTCTTTATCAATGATTAATTCAAATATTCTCTCTACAATTTTTTCAATCTCATCGTCCGGATTAATTAATAGCCCATTTACACCATCTTTTATTACCGTAGAAACCCCTAACACATCTGCTCCTATACACGGAATTCCAAATGCATTAGCCTCGCAATAAACTTGTCCGAATGTTTCATATTTTGATAACATAATGAAAAAATGCGATTTGAGTAGTATCGAATTAAAACGCAGGGCGCCCTCTTCACTGTCCTTCTTTAAATATCCGGTAACTTCAACAAAGTCATACTTTTCTTTACTATATTCCGGTTCACAGCCAACAAATGTTAATTTTACATTTATCCCTCTGCTTCTCAATTCATTCACAATTTCAATTGCTTGCAAAGCTCCTTTTCTTTTCCAGTCCCAACCAATGAAAACAAAATTTATAATATCGAGGCTCTTTTGTTCGATATTGCTAATTATTTCGTCATGCGGAAGTATTTTTTCTAAATTTGCGCCAAATTCGGCAATGACCATTTTTTTTGGATCAACACCATATATAACTGCTGCTTCCTTAGCTGCCCAGTTACTGGATAAAAATACTCTTCTGGCGTTATCAAATGCCATTTTTTCTGAGAGATTTGCTTGACGGATATAAGATGTGCTCATATTTGAAAAATTTTCGTATTTATCAAGAAGTGAAGCAAAAACTGCGTCCGTATAAAAATATAAAGGTTTGTCTATTTTTAGATAAGCCGTTGAAATGGAACCAAATGTAAAGCAAGCATCATAATCAATTGATTTTAAGAACTTGGCGCGCTTTTTGGCTTCGTATTTTTGAAGGTAAGTGATTCTGCTCCAAGGATTATTTTTTCCAAAAATAATTTTAAGAAGTCTCTGTTTAATTTTCAATAATTTAAGGTAAAAAGGTTCGTATGCAGGGACAATGACGAGTTCCACCCCGATATCTTTAAAACTCCGGGTTAAATAATAAGCCCATCCATGTTTAAAATTAATATTTGAGGTATCATAATTATTACTTAAATAAGCTATTTTCATTTTCATTCCTATTTCATCAAAATATAATGTATAAACGAATGATAATTTAAAGAATTGTAAAAATCTTAAATAAACAAGAAAGAATTAGAATTTCTTCTGATACATGTACAATAATATTGATTTTTAGTATTCAATGATTACTATTATCTTTGCTTAAAAATATAATGTTGATACTTCTGGTAAAATAATAAAATTAAAATTTAGGTTAAATTTAACAAAAAAAACACTTAAAAACGCTATAAAATCCCTTAGCTACACTTTTGAATGCTTTGGTTGAGCTTTTGAAGTCTTTGGATGCGCTTTTGAATAACAACAAAAGTGTAACGTACTCGTTCGAAAGTGTAACGTACTCGTTCGAAAGTGTAGCGTACTCGTTCGAAAGTGTAACGTACTCGTTCGAAAGTGTAACGTACTCGTTCGAAAGTGTAACGTACTCGTTCGAAAGTGTAGCGTACTTGTTCAAAAGCGCAAATACTGTAAAAATCAATATATTTTATAAATGAACTTAAATAATTCGAAGTTGAAAGTTCATAAAGTTAGTTGTTTATTTTTATTGAATAATATTTATTATTTATAACATTTCAAAATGGGAAGTACATTATTTAACTCAGATTATTCATTGAATTTTTCGCATGGCAGCTGTTCTACCTGACAGGAGAATGAAATTCATTTTTACTTGAATATAATAATCTCTTTTGTGATTGAAGCTAATTGTGTTTTTAAATTAATAAAATAAACGCCACTTGCCATTTTATCTAAATTTATAAAATATTGATGGTTCCCCGTATTTAATACATTATTTTCAATATTGGCAACTACAATACCGAAAGAATTATATAATTTTAGATTTATATATTGACTTTCTTTCAAATTTACGAGGACTTCGCCTGTTCCTCCGGCCGTGTTAGGAAAATATTCAAGGCTGATTTTATCCTTTTTGGATTGATCAATAATTTCTGCCTTAATATCGGTCATCATTATTCTAAAATTATCAATTGCGATAGATCCTATGTAATTAGGCAGTCCAAATGTTGTTGGCCCGATTATTTTATAAATAAATCGGATTTTACAGTTATTCGTGGGCGTTGCATAATTAGAAAATTTAATATTAATTTTTCTCCAAACCTGATTTCCTACTGTATCTAATGCAACATTGATCCAATTATTGCCACCATCATTAGAAACCTGTACGATAAATGGAGGGAGTGATAAACCTGAAAAGAAGGGATTTGTAAATTGATAGAAATATTGATAATATTGAAGTAAAGGATTTTGAATTGTGTCGAGTGCGAAAGCTGCTGAAGTTGCGGTTGTTATGCCATTTGTAAGATAATTTAATAATGTTGAGTTACCAGACATATCCATTTGTAAAGTCCCGGACGGGGAAGTCAATCCAGTAGCGAGACATTTTTTCCCCGTACCGATGTATCCTGAATCCGGTTTAATGATGCCATATCCTTTTATATCTAACTTTGTTGGTTTGCCGATAGCCCACTTTCCAACTTTTGCATCATCACTTGTTAAACCCATAACCCAGGCGGGGGAGCTTTCAAATTCTTCAAGTGATTTTGTCTTGTACCCGATACTAAAGTTAAAAATACCTGAACCGTTATCTTTAGACGCTATTTTAGTAAATTTTTTATTTGATGAATCATATAGAGCAAAATAATAAGAAATTAATGCTCCTTTTTCCTGACCGGGAATTGAGACCGAATATTTTTTTGCAATTCCGTCGAATTTTGTATCTAATTGCATAAATTGGCTTTTTCCTTTAGAGTTATCAACCTGATAAAATAAATATGGTTTAACAACTAATAATTGGACAATCGAACCGATTTTACATTCCAGATCATATTGTAAAATGCCCGAAACAGTATCAGGATAAGCCTCATGCGAAAAGTTCTGACTTGCATTGTCAATCAAACTAATATGATGTAAATTAAATGCGTTAATAATTTCTTTGGAATGGGGAGTGCCGTTGGAAATATCCCCATCGTCATCGTCAGCAACAAGAGTTTCGACCAGCCATTCATAAAAAGCAACTCCAGTATTTGGATCATCTGGCAATCCATAACGGGCATAATGCGCAAGATTACGGGTAATTGCAAGAGAAGTTTGAAGGCGGAGATCCCAAAAAGCACCGCTTAGAATTTCTCCGCTAACATGTGTATCGGCTGCCAAACTATCAGGATAAATACATTTATTACTACAATTCCTAATATAAACTAAAGGTCTTTTTGTAAAAACGCCAACCCCTATACGTGGTTCATCCATCATCATTGCAGCGTGAACATCTGCGGTTCCTTCGTGACAGGCTCCGTTGATCATTCCTTGAGTTACACCCTTTGATTTAAAGAATAAATTATTAATACTATGCCCGTATTCATGATAATAAACACCGGGTCCACCGGCCATACGTGCAGTATCTTGAACAACTCCAATAAAAGTAATCGAATCATCTTTAGAAAAAGCATTTGGAGAATTTCCATAATTAGGATGACTTATCCAATAAATCTGTGCAAATATTTTTCTATCCATACAACTTAGAGAAGGATCGAGTGCTTTGATATAATCATGAGCATAATTTATATAATAATAAAGATTTCTTTCATAAAGATGAGAATTGGCATTAGCCCAAGCAAGATTATATGGATTATCGGTTGATTTGACTTGCCCAAAAAATGTGGCAGATGGTTTCCCAACATTCACAACTTTTGCATATATTCCTTCAAAAGTTGAAACTACTTTAGCTGAATCACTAACAGCAAAAGTAAATTTACCATCAATATCACTTGTTTGATTATTTCCTGCAACTTTCACCCATTCATTTGGCATAGATATAATCTTTGTAGAATCTCCCGGATTAGAAAGAACAACATCGGCTTTAATTTGAAAATTGACATTCGCATTATAAGTTTTAACATAGCGCCAAACTAACTCTCCTGTATGTGCATCAATGTATGCATTATACAAATTCGAGCCTGCACCTACCTCAACTTCATAAACCAAACGATAATCAATACCGGTAGCTCCCTTGATCGGAAGAATATATGATTTTGGCATAGTCTGAATATTTGCTGAAGCAGACGACTGCGGAATTCCTTTGCAGGCAGCCTGACGAGCAGCATCGACCGATATTTCAGGTTTAACATCAATATTTATATTGTTAAAATATTTTATGCCAAAAGACATTAAATTTCCATTTTCAAAAATCCTTAACTCAACTTCGGACATTAAAACATCAAGCTCTTTGTATGACTGACGAAAACTAAGATAATAGCGGTGATTTACAAAATCAGTGCGAACAAGTTTTATATTGCTGGTCTCAATATTCAACATCGCTTCATATTTATCTAAAAAACTACGTGCGGCTCTCTCAATATTATCAGGTGAAATTTTATCAAAACCCTCAATCTTAATGGCTTTGCCGAAAGCACGAACAGGAGTCTTTGTATATTCATCAAAAAATACCGTCCAGTCGCCGTTTTCAGCCTCAAATGCTGACCATTGGTCGGTATTTTTCAAATTATTTTGTATAAATGGAGTAAATGCCGATTGATTTGTCTGTTCCGGCAGAAGTAGCTCATAATTAGCTTCAGGAGCAAGGTTATTAGCTTTATCCAATGAGCTTAATAAGCAAGGGAATATTAAAAAAGCCGATAAAATTAGAGTTTTTATAAATTTCATAACGCACCGAATAAATAATTAAAATATCCACTTATACAAAACTACGAATATAAAGACAATTAAAACAGAAAAAAGTTACAAATTGAGAAAAATATTTATTTTCCGATTCGGTTGGATACTTTTCAGGGAATGGAAGTTCTAAGCAGTTTAATCACTCTGATATTGACTCACTTTCATTTTCTAATAAAACAGAGAAATCTCAGATGCAGATTGTATTATTTACAAACATAAAACAGCTTATTATCCGTCTTATCTTATGGAAAAAAAAACAGAAGGTAAAATATAAAAATTCGTTAATCTTCAAATTATTAACAATAAATTATTGAAGTATCATATCAGGAATTATTATATGACTTTCCAAAACAATATTGAACAAGACGAAACAGGATATTTTGTTGCAGAGGTTCCGGCTTTACCCGGTTTAATTCTTTTATAAGTGAAGGAAGTCCTCCAAAATCATGTGGTCTCTCCATTCGATGTATCAAAGACAAATAAACATTCCTCCAGTTAGAATTCATCATTGCTTCTTCTACATAAAATAAACGTAGAAATTATTCGTCTATTGTTTTTTATAAGTTATTGACTTTCTATCATGCAAGAAATACTACAAAATACTGAACCGCTCAACTTCGATAAAGTGTGGCTGGCTCTTATGGAAACAAGAAATTTACTTGATTCAAAATTTCAGGAAGCGCGTCAGTTGCTTGATTCAAAATTTCAAGAAACCGATCGACAGATGAAGGAGTCAGACAGGAAATTTCAAGAAACAATGAATTTACTTGATTCAAAATTTCAGGAAACCGACCGTCAGATGAAGAAATCGGACAAGAAGCTAAATAAACTTGAAGATCTGTTTACAAGTCAATGGGGGCGATTAATGGAATCTCTTGTTAGAGGTGATCTTGTTCCAATTTTGAATAACCGAGGTATTCCGGTA